>NZ_JALKBF010000001.1:1263750-1895625 GCF_023016085.1 Aliiroseovarius sp. F47248L
GGCGTTCAGAATGTCCATCAGAACTCTCCCTCGCAGGTTCCTAGATAGGTGATCGCGGTCGGCCCGTCATTGGAATGGGCCGTGAAGCGCGCGGTGTCGCCGTTGCGCGACAATAGGTATTCCGCGCCTTCACCTGTCGCAAAGACGGTGGTCAGCGGTGCGACCCGTTTGACACCCACGACAGTCAGATCGCCGAAATCGGTGATCAGCTTTGCGTCATCCAACTCGGCGGTCAGCGCGAAGCTGGTGTCCTGGCAGGTCTCGGCCTCGTAGCATTCCGCGGTGAAGGTGCAGGTTTGGGCAAGGGCGGGCAGGGCGACAAAGCAGGTCGCAGCCGCCGCGCAAATTTGTTTCAGCATCCTCATCCCCCCAGAAACGACCGACGCACTTCAGGATCGGCCAGAAGGTCTTTGCCTGACCCCGTGTGCGCGTTCGCACCCTGCACCAGAACATAGCCTTTATCCGCAATCTCAAGGGCTTGGCGTGCGTTCTGCTCAACCATCAGGATCGAGATGCCGGTGCGCGCGACCTCGATGATCCGATCAAACAGCTCGTCCATCACGATGGGGCTGACGCCAGCCGTCGGCTCGTCCAGCATCAATACCTTCGGTTTGGTCATCAGCGCGCGGCCAACGGCCACCTGTTGACGCTGGCCGCCCGATAGCTCTCCGGCCGCCTGATTGCGTTTTTCATAGAGGATCGGGAACAGCTCATAGACCTGTGCCATGGTCTGGGAAATGTCATCCTCGCGAATGAACGCCCCCATTTCGAGGTTTTCTTTTACCGTCATTGACGTGAAAATATTCTGTGTCTGAGGTACGAAGCCCATGCCCTTATGGACACGTGCCTGCGGGGACAGGTCGGTGATATCTTCACCATCCAGACGGACCGAGCCTTGCCGCAGGTTCAGCATCCCGAACACCGCCTTCATACCGGTGGATTTGCCCGCGCCGTTGGGGCCGACGATCACCGCAATTTGCCCCTTGTCGACGGCGATGGTGCAGTCATGCAAAATGTCGGGGCCGGATTTGCCATAGCCGCCGGTCATGCTGTCGCCGATCAGAAAGGCGTCGCCCGTGTGCATCTGGTGCCCGGTGCCAGCTGCAGGGATTAGTGAACCCTGACCTTTGGGGTTCACGATCGACGCATCCTTATTGCCGCGATCGTCCTGATAGGGGTTACCGCTCATGCGCCCACCTTGTCCTTGTTTTTCAAACCAGTACCCAGATAAGCCTCGATCACGTGCTCGTTGGCTTTGATCTCGTCCAACGTGCCTTGAGCCAGCACCTTACCTTCGGCCATACAGATCACCGGGTCGCACAGGCGGTCGATGAAATCCATGTCGTGTTCAATGACGACAAACGTGTATCCGCGTTCCTCGTTCAGACGTTTGATGGCGTCGGCGATGGTGTAGAGCAGGGTGCGGTTTACGCCTGCGCCGACCTCGTCCAGGAAAACGATCTTGGCGTCGACCATCATCGTGCGACCCAGTTCCAGCAGTTTCTTCTGCCCGCCCGAGATTTCGCCTGCCCGCAGATCGGCGATGTGAGAAATCGTTAGAAATTCAAGCACTTCATCGGCCTTGGCGCGCAGGGCGCGTTCTTCATCGGCGATCCGTTTCCGGCCAAACCACGTGTTCCAGAGCTGTTCGCCCGACTGACCGCCCGGAACCATCATCAGGTTTTCGCGACAGGTCATCGACCCGAATTCATGCGCGATCTGGAAGGTGCGCAGGAGCCCCTTGTGAAACAGCTCGTGCGGCGGCAGGCCTGTGATGTCTTCGCCCGCCATGGTGATGCGCCCCGAGGTCGGGGGCAGTACACCGGCGATTACATTGAACAAGGTCGTCTTGCCCGCCCCATTGGGTCCGATCAACCCGGTGATCGAGCGTTCCTCGATCCGCATTGTTGCGCCGTCCACTGCGTGAAAGCCGCCAAAATGCTTGTGAACGTCTTCGATGACGATCATGTCTGTCCCCTCTCGCAACCGGAAGTTGGCCGCCCGTCTTACCAAAACAGCCCGGAAAACATCCGGGCTGTTTCGTTAGGTTTATAAGGTTGTTTAGTGGAACTTAACAGCCTCGATGGCACCGTCTTTGATTTCGATCTCACGATAGCTGCCACCGCTTTCACCGGGGCCGATCAGCTCAACGTCCGAGCCACCGACATAGTCGATGTCACCGCCAGCTGCGAGGATCTCAAGACCTTTGGCCAGTTCACCCGGTCCGATGGGTTCACCGGGGGCGTTGGCCACCTCGGTCACAGCAGCGCTGACGGCTGCACCGTCGGTTGAGCCTGCGGCTTGCATCGCCAGAAGCAGAACAGCGGCACTGTCATAGCCTTCCTTGGCATAGGGCGATGTGCCGTCAATACCTGCGGCTGCCAGCATTTCTTCCAACTTGCCCGCACCATCATTGGCCGAGCTTGGGTGCTGGCCAAAGCTGCCGTCGATGTCGCTTCCGAACTTCTCGGTCAGGATGTCAGACACCATGCCGTCAGGAAGGACGAATGTGTCAAACGCACCTGTATCAAGCGAGCCTTGGATGATGCCCGAACCGCCTTGGTCCGAATAACCAGCCACGACAAGCGCTTGACCACCAGCAGATGCCAGCGCGCCAACTTCGGCCGAATAGTCGGCTTTGCCTTCTTCGTGGGCAGCGTTGATGGTCACGGTGCCTCCGGCGGCTTCGAAAGCAGCGGCGAAGCTGTCGGCCAGACCTTTACCATAGTCGTTGTTTGTATAGGTAACAGCCACTTCATTGATGCCGCGGCTGGTGATGATGTCGGCCATGATTTCACCCTGACGCGCATCAGACGGAGCCATGCGGAAGAACAAGCCATTGTCTTCAATGGTCGACAGACCCGGCGAAGTTGCCGAAGGCGAGATCTGCACGATCCCGTTGGGCAGTGCAACGCTGGTCAGAACGGCGCCAGTTGCGCCCGAGCACATGGCCCCAACGATGCCTGCAACGCCGTCACCTGTGACCAGGCGTTCAGCGGCAGCGGTGGCCGCAGCGGCATCCACACAGGTTGAATCGCCCCGTACAGCAGTCACGGTGGATCCGTCCATGAACTGACCCGAATCGTTGACCTCGGCAATCGCCAATTCTGCACCGCCAGCGATGTGCGGTGCCAGCGATTCAAGCGGGCCGGTGAAGCCAAGAAGGACACCCACCTTCACGTCTTCTGCAAAGGCTGCGCCGCTCATCAGTGCGCTGGCGGCGGTTGCCATAAGAATCTTTTTCATACTTTCTCTCCCAGTTGGAAAATATCCGAAGCAGAGCCTAGGCAAGCGTTTCGGAAAAGAAAAGGGCCAAGCTGCACCTGACGTGAAAAAGCCCGTACGGTCGGCCAGTTATAGCTCGGGGCGATGTTCGGATCTGGGCTGTTGGGCCTGTGCGACTGGGCGCGTTACGGCGTAACCTTGGCGGCATGGCTGCCGCGTTCACGATAAGGCGTGGTATCGTAGTGCGCGCGGTAACACTTGGAAAAATGAGACGGGCTGGAAAACCCGCAGGCCAGCGCCACGTTGATCACGCTCATATCCGTTTGCATCAACAAGTTGCGCGCCTTCTGAAGCCGCAACTCCATGTAATAGCGTTTGGGCGAACGGTTCAGATAGCGTCGGAACAATCGCTCAAGCTGTCGCGTGGACATACCCACATCGGCGGCTAATATCGACGGCGAAATCGGCTCTTCGATATTGGCTTCCATTTTCTGGATCACATCGCTGAGCTTGGGGTGACGCACTCCGATCCTTGTGGGTACCGACAGACGTTGTGTGTCACGGTCTGTTCGGATCGAGGTGTAAATCTGCTGATCAGCCACGATATTGGCGATGTCCTCGCCGTGCTCATCCGCAATCAGTTTCAGCATAAGGTCAATCGACGATGTGCCGCCCGCAGCCGTCATGATATTACCGTCGATTACGAACACACGTTTAGTCAGATCAACCTCATCAAAGGCTTCGGCGAAGCTGTCGTGGTTTTCCCAGTGAATGGTCGCGCGTTTGTCGTTCAACAAACCCGCTTTGGCGATCACATGCGCGGCAGTGCACAAACCTGCCACCTTTACGCCCCGGCGCGCTTCGCGGCGTAACCAGTTCAGAAGTTTGGTCGAACAATGGGTCTGGACGTCCACGCCCGAACAGATGATCACCGTGTCGTCGCGCCGAAGCTCGCCAAGGTCGCTGTCAAGATTGAACGAAGGGCCTGCAGATGATGTGATGGTCTGGCCGCCTTCGCCCATGATCACCCATTCATATAAGGTGCGACCTGCGGCTCGGTTTGCGATGCGCAAGGCATCCACGGCACCTGCAAAGCTGAGCAGAGTAAACCCTTCGACAAGCACAAAAACAAACCGCTGGGGGGTTGAGCGTGTCGATACAGGCTTTTCAGTCATCCGAGTCACCTTTTGAAGATCGGTCTTTTATGTTGCCGGGGACCACATCAGGTTTGAACGAAAGCGGCAAGAGCGAAACCACCAACATTTGCACAACCGGTCAGGACCGGCATTTCAGGACTTTAACGCGACCTATCCCTATTCCATAACGGTAATTGCACGTTAGCGCTGACCACGCTAGAAGAAGGGCCTTGAACCCGCAGGCGCGGGATAACGACGTAAGACGGAGCAAAGACATGACGGATTGGGACAAGTCGACCTGGCGCAAGAAGCCACGGGTGCAGATGCCTGACTATACCGACGCGGCCAAATTGGCTGAAGTCGAGGCACAGCTTGCGAAGTATCCCCCGCTGGTCTTTGCAGGTGAAGCAATGCGCCTGCGCGCACAGCTTGGGCGCGCCTCACGTGGGGAAGCCTTTTTGTTGCAGGGCGGGGACTGCGCCGAAAGCTTCTCGGACTTTTCGGCGGATGCTATCCGCGACACGTTCAAAGTGATGCTGCAAATGGCGATGGTGCTGACCTATGGCGCGAAAGTGCCGGTCATCAAGGTCGGCCGCATGGCCGGTCAGTTCGCCAAGCCGCGATCGGCCCCGACAGAAACCGTCGGCGGGATAGAGCTTCCCAGCTACCGCGGTGACATCATCAACGAATTGGATTTCACCGAAACCTCGCGCGTGCCGGACCCTCAGAAGATGCTGCAGGCCTATACGCAGGCGGCCGCGACGCTGAACCTACTGCGCGCGTTTTCAACAGGTGGTCTGGCGGATGTGCATAAGGTGCACAGCTGGACGCTTGGGTTCACCGAAAACGATGAAGCCGAGAAATACCGCGAAATGGCCGAACGCATTCAGGATACGCTGGATTTCATGCGGGCTGCTGGCGTTGACAGCGATCGGGCGCACACGTTGCAGACCGTGGACTTCTACACCTCGCATGAAGGTCTGCTGCTGGAATATGAAGAGGCGCTGACCCGTTTGGACGCGACCACTGGCAAGACTGTTGCAGGGTCGGGCCACATGCTGTGGATCGGCGACCGCACACGTCAACCCGACGGCGCCCATGTCGAATTCTGCCGTGGTGTGGTCAACCCGATCGGTCTGAAATGCGGGCCGACCACGACAGCGGAAGATCTTAAGGTTCTGATGGCCAAGCTGAACCCGAACAATGACGCCGGGCGTTTGACCCTGATCGCGCGTTTTGGGGCAGGGAAAGTAGCCGAACATCTGCCACGCCTGATCCAGACCGTAAAAGAGGAAGGTGCGAATGTTGTTTGGTCCTGTGACCCGATGCATGGCAACACCATCAAATCGGCCACCGGCTACAAGACCCGACCTTTCGACGCGGTGCTGAAAGAGGTGCAGGAATTCTTCGCCGTCCACAAATCCGAAAGCACCATCCCCGGCGGTGTGCATTTCGAGATGACGGGTGCGGACGTGACCGAATGCACCGGTGGTGTGCGTGCCGTTACGGACGAAGATCTGTCGGACCGTTATCACACAGCTTGCGACCCGCGCCTGAATGCCAGCCAATCGCTGGAACTGGCGTTTCTGGTGGCAGAAGAACTGTCGTCGATGCGCGCCGAGGATGCAGCGGCAGCCAAAGCCAGCTGATCACCCGATCGCGCGATTGCAAAAAAAAAGAAAACCCCGGTCCGAATGGCCGGGGTTTTTGTAATCTGTGATGGTCGCAAAAAGATTGCGCGGACGACTAGTCCTGTTTCACAAGGCGTAAATGACCACCGGGCCGCGCCGGAGCATTCATGCTCATGGGCCGCGAGGTGCCATGAAAACTTGCCGCAAGTTCCGCCATGCCGGGTACAGGGACGCCACTGGTGTCGGAAGGGCGCATGATGTGGCCTTCGCTTTTGCGGTTTTGACCGATTTGGGTGGGGCGGATGTCAACGCGGGTCACGTCCGGTTTGTCAGATCCCGTTGATCGCGCCGTAGGTGCACCACGGATGTCCCAGTATCCAGGTCGCGCGATGTCGCGTTTTTGGCGACGTGCCGCATCGCTGCTTTTCCTACCAGCGGCTTGTTCCACGGTAAGGGGACGCATCTCTAGACTGCTGATGGTGAAGCGCTGCGGGCCACGGCCCAGTTTGCCATCGACTTGAAACCCACCAAGTACGCGGGTGACATTGCCGTGGATGTCTTTCAGGGGCAGAAGGATAAGTTGGGCATCCAGCTTTTTGTGAAACAGGCTGCTTTCGCTGCGAAGTGTCAGGCTGACTTCGGCAGGCGTTGTGAAGACGCTTTCCAGCGCTTCCTGCACCTCTGGACGAGCGTCAGGTGTAAACAATGCACTTAGCGGCATGCCGCGAACTTCCATTGAAAGAACATCGCTGAGATGTTGACCCGCCAGTCGGATCCGGGCATGACCCGGTGCGATACGTTCTAGGATCATCGCAAAAGATAGGTTTTCGCCGATACCACGGGGATCAACGTCACCGCGTGTGGGCATCAGGCGACCATTCCGCAAGGCATGCCAATAAGCTTCTATCTGCGCGATGGCGGGAAATTTGATCGTCCGCCGGGCTGACGCCAGCGTGACAACATTACCATCTTTAAGATATTCAATTTTCATCTTCGCGTCCCAGGGTTTGAAACGAATTTAATAAATTTGGTGATAACCAGCGAGCTTGTTCAAATTGTGACCGTTTGTTAACGATTGGAAGGATAATCCTTACCGATGTCTTAATATGTCATATTCCATTCGAAATTGGCATAAAAACTTAGCAAATGGTTAATACTACATGCCACAATCCATGACGGGCTTTGCCAGCACCGCGTCAGAAGACGCCGGTTACAACTGGGTCTGGGACTTGCGATCGGTGAATGCGCGCGGGCTGGACATCAAAATTCGCGTGCCCGATTGGCTAAACGGATTGGAAGAAGCTCTGCGCAATAGCCTTAAGAAGGCAGTGGCGCGGGGAAGTGTCTCGGTCAGCCTGAAGATCACCCGTCGGGATGAGGTCGGGGCGCAGTTTATTAATGCTGATGAACTTGCGCGGGTGCTGACCCAACTGACCGCAATTGCCGCCGAGGCCGAGGCGCGTGGTTTGCCCGTCGCACCAGTGCAACCCACTGAAATTGCTGGCATGCGGGGTGTAATGGAACAGCGCGCTATGGCCGACGACGACTTAGCACCTTTGATTGAAAGACTAACGAGCGATATACCCGAATTGATCGAGCAGTTTGTTGCCTCACGTGCGCAAGAAGGCGCCGCTCTGACGCAGGTCTTGTCGGAGCAAATAGACGAAGTGGTTCGGCTTGTCACGGCGGCCGAGGCCGTGTTGGACGCCCGGCAGGATGCACAGATCGCCGGTCTGCATGATGCCTTGTCTCGGGTGATGGACAACTCGGGTGGTGCAGACCCCGATCGCGTTGCGCAAGAACTTGCCATATTGGCCGTGAAAACCGATGTGCGCGAAGAAATCGACAGGCTGAAAGCCCATGTCGACGCCGCGCGTACACATCTGACCTCGGACCAGCCAGTTGGGCGCAAACTTGATTTCCTGATGCAAGAATTCAACCGAGAGGCCAATACATTGTGTTCCAAGGCACAATTCAAAGACCTGACCGCCATTGGCCTTGACCTAAAGCATGTCATAGATCAGATGCGCGAGCAGGTTCAGAACGTGGAGTAACGATATGTCCGACAGGCGCGGCCTTCTTATTATCCTGTCTTCGCCCTCGGGTGCGGGTAAATCGACTCTGGCACGGCGGCTGATGGACTGGGATCCAACGCTCAGCTTCTCGGTGTCGGCCACCACGCGCGCGCCGCGGGACGGCGAGGTGGATGGGCAGCATTACCATTTCGTTGATGAAAGCCGGTTTCGCGAGATGGTAACCGAGGGCGAAATGCTGGAACACGCGCATGTTTTTGGCAACTTCTATGGTTCGCCCGAAGGCCCGGTGCGCCATTCCATCGAAAGCGGCCGCGATGTTCTGTTCGACGTGGATTGGCAGGGGGAGGTGCAGATCCGAAACTCGGCCATGGCGTCGCATTCCCTGTCGATCTTCATCTTACCGCCATCCATCAAAGAGCTGCGCGCGCGGCTGGAAGGGCGCGGGCAGGATGATGCCGCCACCATCGCAAAGCGGATGCAGAAAAGCTGGGACGAGATCAGCCATTGGGGCAGCTATGATTACGTGCTGATCAACGATGATCTGGAAGAGACCGCGCAAAAGCTGATCACAATTGTCGAAGCCACCCGACAGCGCCGCAACCAGCAACCAGGATTGTTGAACCATGTCCGTAAGTTGCAGGCCGAGTTTGAAGAGGGGAACCAATGATTTATGAACTGGGCGGAGTTTCACCTGACATAGCCGACGACGCGTTCATCGCGCCTGACGCCAACCTAATCGGCAAGGTGCGGATCGGCGCGCGCGCTTCGGTCTGGTTCGGCAGCACATTGCGCGGCGATAACGAGTTGATCGACGTGGGCGCGGGCACCAATGTGCAGGAGAACTGCGTGTTTCACACCGATATGGGCTTTCCGCTGACCATTGGAGAGAACGTCACGGTCGGCCACAAGGTGCTTCTGCACGGCTGCACCATCGGTGACGGCAGCCTGATCGGCATGAACGCCACCGTGATGAACGGCGCGGTGATCGGCAAGAACTGCCTGATCGGGGCGGGGGCGTTGGTGACCGAAGGCAAGGTGATCCCCGACGGGTCCATGGTTCTAGGCGCGCCGGGCAAAGTGGTGCGCGAGCTTGACGCGGCCACGATCAACGGGCTGGAGGAGTCCGCCGTGCACTATCAAGAGAACGCGGCGCGGTTTTTGACGGGGTTGAAGGTGGTTGGCGCCTAGCGGTTGCTATGACCCCTTATTGACACGTTCTCACGGATCATTGAGCCTTCCCACTTAGCTAAACAAAAAATTCTAGCCGCCAGAGGATACAGCTTCCCGCTACGGACGGTTCGAAGTCCAAGCCATCGGACGCTGCACGCTATGAATTGTTTACTGAGGATGCACTTATGAATTCAACTGGCCCACTCATCTGCATCTTCATCGGACTTTTGCTCTTTTTCGTTGCGTGGATGTCGGGCTTTGAACCGCCTGATCACAACATCGGGCGTGGCATCGTCAGCGGAATTTTGCGGCAAGTGTATGTGGTTCTTGGTGGCTTGTTCTGTTTTGTGGGCCTTACTTGGTTTCTAGTCCGCTGGTTCGGACGGCCACCAAGATGAACCTTCGTCAAGATAGCAGGTCCTCGCTACCGTCCTTCATCCTCATCAATACGATATAAACTCAGGCGAAGTGGTCATTTGGCTGTGGTGAGCTCAAACCTACGTCGCCAAACGTCGCCCCTATCCACTCAAATTGCTGTCGCTTTTGTTGGGATAGAAGTTCATTTTGCACATAGTTCGTAAAGCAATTTGTCCTTTGAAGAAATACAGTGGTGAGCGCAGTTTTCGGCACCTTCGATGATACCAATAGTCTTCACTGCCATGATGCCTCTATTGATTGAAGCAATAGAACCTGCAGCAGTGTGCAACTAACTTAGTTTGACGACATCGGCGCAAAGCCCGCAAAGCTGGCAAAACACCCTTGTGTTTAAGTCTATGCCGAAAATGATTGGGGCCGCTGAAATCAGCGGCCCTTTCTGTCTGTCAGTCTGAAACGCCTTAAGCGACTTTCTCAGCCGCCTCTTTCAGCCACGCCAGAACCGTTTCGGGTGCGCTTTCGCCATAGGGGTCTTCACCGTGGTTGTCGCAGCGGCCCGGCTCTTCAAACCATGCTTCGACCACACCGTCATTGATGACAGCGGCATAGCGCCACGAGCGTGCGCCGAAGCCCAGATTGTCTTTCTGCACCAGCATGCCGACCTGACGGGTGAACTCGCCCGAGCCATCGGGGATGACTTTGACGTTCGCAAGCTCTTGGTTGCGCGCCCATGCGTTCATGACAAAGCTGTCATTGACGGACATGCAGTAGATCTCGTCGATGCCCTGGGCGCGGAAGTCGTCAGCGCCGTTTTCAAAGCCGGGCAGTTGGTAGGTCGAGCAGGTCGGGGTAAACGCGCCGGGCAGCGAGAACAGAACGACGCGTTTGCCTTTGAAGTAATCGTCCGAGGTCATGTCCTGCCAGCGAAACGGGTTGGGGCCGTCGATGCTGTCGTCACGAACACGGGTGCGGAAGGTGATGTTGGGAACGCGAACGCCAGTTTGCATGTCAAAATCCTTTCAACTATGTCCCGCGCGGGGAATCGCGAGGGCTTGGTCGGGTATGGTGTTAGAACGATTCCAAATGGGTCTCAACGACGATTTTGCAAGTGCAGCATTGGGTCGCAGGCCATGCGCCAAGCACATAACAGCCATGCGGCTTTCAAGGTGACTTGGCCGCGCGATGACGTTATATGTCACGTAGCCGATTTTGGCGCGGAGGAATGCCATGCGTGATCTGAAAATCCCGGAAAGCCGCCATCCTGAAAAGGCGCATCGCCCGGATAATGCACAGCCTAAAAAACCCAGCTGGATCCGTGTGAAAGCGCCCGGCGGCAAAGGCTATGCCGAAACGCACAGGATCATGCGCGAAAACAAGCTGTCCACCGTGTGTGAAGAGGCTGCGTGCCCCAATGCTGGCGAGTGTTGGAGCCAGGGCCATGCCACCATGATGATCATGGGCGAGATTTGCACCCGTGGTTGTACCTTCTGTAACGTTGCAACCGGACGTCCCGACGATCTGGACGCGTTCGAGCCCGGTCGCGTGGCCCATGCGGTGAAAAAGCTGGGATTGAACCACGTGGTGATCACTTCTGTCGACCGCGACGATTTGAAAGACGGTGGGGCGGACCATTTCGCCCAGACCATCCGCGCCATTCGCCATCAGTCGCCCGACACCACCATCGAGATTCTGACCCCGGATTTCCTGAAATGCGATCCGTCCGTTCTGGAAACCGTGGTCGAGGCGCGGCCGGACGTGTTCAACCACAACCTTGAAACCGTGCCCGGCCTTTATCCACAAGTGCGCCCCGGCGCGCGGTATTTTCATTCGCTGCGTCTTTTGCAGCGCGTGAAAGAGCTTGATCCGTCGATGTTTACCAAATCCGGCATCATGGTCGGCCTGGGCGAAGATCGGCAGGGCGTCTTGCAGGTCATGGATGATATGCGCGCCGCTGATATCGACTTTTTGACCATCGGGCAGTATTTGCAACCGACACCGAAACACCATGCGGTGAAACGGTTCGTGCATCCGGACGAGTTCAAGGACCACGAGACCGCGGCTTATGGCAAAGGCTTTCTGATGGTGTCTTCAACCCCGTTGACACGGTCGTCTTACCACGCAGGCGATGATTTCGCCCGCCTGCGCACGGCACGTGAGGAATATCTTGCAAAAGGTTGATCGAAAACAGGATTAAGGTCTGAAACGGATGCGTTCGATTTGCATCCACTCCGGCATACCGAACAGTTTTTCGATCGCCACAAGCAGCACACAAATCGCAACCACGGCAAACACCAGCTTGACCCGCTTTGCCGAGGGCGGATTGCGCGCCCATTTGGACATGCGCATGAACCAACGTGGGTTCATGCCCTAGGCTTCATCCAAAAACCGCACCTTGCCGATATGCGGCAGGTTGCGGTCTCGCTGCGCAAAGTCGATGCCATAGCCGACAACAAATTCGTCCGGAATTTCAAAACCGATCCAGTCGGCGCGGATGTCGACCTCACGCCGGGACGGCTTATCAAGCAGCGCGATAGTCTTGAGCTTTCGCGGGGATTTTGCTTTCAGCAGCCCAACCACATGTTTCAGGGTGAAACCCGTATCCACGATGTCTTCCACGACCAAAACGTCGCGTCCTGAAATCTCGCCGCGCAAATCTTTCAGAATACGCACTTCACGGCTGCTTTCGGTCGAATCGCCATAGGAGGACGCCTCGAGAAAATCGACTTCGACGGGCAGATCCAGTTCCCGAACCACATCGGCGATGAACACGAATGATCCGCGCAACAACCCCACGACCACCAGTTTATCTGTGCCTTTGAACTCGTCATGGATTTCCTGCGACAACTCTTCAACCCGCGCCGCGATCTGCTTGGCCGAGATCATCGTGTCGATGACATATGGTCGCTGTGCCATGTCTTCCCCCTTGATTTCCGGTCGTATTCCTAGGACATGTGCGGGCAAGTGAGAAGGGAAAACGTCGTCATGCCGACACATGGGGAAAAACGCGTCCTGCCATACACGGCAGATCAGATGTATGATCTCGTGGCGGATGTGGGTCGGTATCCCGAGTTTTTGCCTTGGAATTCCGCCGCACGCGTGCGCCGTGTGACACCGCAACCCGACGGGCGCGACCTGATGGACGCTGATCTGGTGATCAGTTTCAAGGTATTTCGCGAACGCTTCGCCAGCCGCGTCTGGCTGGATCAGGCGGGCCGTCGGATTGATACGGAGTATCTGGATGGTCCGTTCAAATATTTGAAATCACACTGGATATTTCACCCGCACGCGGATGGGTGCGAGGTGGAGTTCTTTGTGGATTTCGAGTTCAAGAGCGCGATATTGCAAAAGGTGATCGGGCTTGTGTTCAACGAGGCGATGCACCGCATTGTTGCGGCCTTTGAAAAACGCGCATCCGAGCTTTACCCCCTAACCGGGCAGACACCGACCGGCTAGAATCCAAAACCTGCTTCAGGGTTTCCGCCGTTTCGGCGCACTGTCACCGCCTTTTGCTTTCGCAATTGCCTTGGCGGCAGCACGTGCCCTATTTTTCTTGCTGGACGCTTTTCCTTTTGGCGGGGGTGGTCCTTTTTTGCCGTCGGTCGGGCGCTTAACCTTGGGCTTGTCTCCATCGGGTTTAGACGCCTTGCGTGGTTTTCGGTCCTCGTCTTTCGACTTGGCATAGGCTTTGACCGGACGGTCTGCGTCCTTGTCGTCTTTCCACTTATGCTTGGGGTTGGGCTTGCGTTCGGACGGCGCTGCCCCTTTGGCTGTCCCTTTGCGATGCGGCTTTGGGTCTGTCTTGTCAAACTTGCGCGGCTTGCCACGCGGGGCAGGTTTGCTGCCGCGTACAAGGTCAGGCGGCGTGGTCAGTCGTTCGACGGCAAACGTCTCAATCGTCATGCCTGCGCCGAGGGTAGAGAGGAACCCTTCTACCTGAGCCTCCTTCACTTCGAAGAAGGAGAGATCATCCTGAATGCGAATGGCCCCGATGTCATTGCGGGTGATATTGCCCGCCTTGCACAGCATAGGCAGAAGGTGGCGCGGATCAGCGCCTTGGTTGCGGCCCTTAGAAAGGGTGAACCAAACGCTTGGGCCAAACGGCTTGCGCTCCTCTTGTTTGGCGTTGGCAGCGGACAGCTCTTCAGGGGCGGCATGGGCCGTGTGGTAAAGCTGAAGGTAAGCGGTGGCCAATTGTGCAGGGCTGAATTTCGCGACCAGTTCTTCGGCTAGGGCGGCTTCGTTTGCGGTAGGCTCCTGCGTCCAGACTTCGTCTTCCAGGATGCGTTTCTGATCCTCGGCGTGTACTTCTTGCGCAGATGGGGCAGGGCCCCAGTCCGCAGTCAGCTTGGCAAAGCGCAGCAGGCGCTCTGCCTTTTTACGCGATGCGGGCGGCACAATCAGCGTGCTGACGCCCTTTCGACCGGCGCGGCCTGTGCGGCCCGACCGGTGCAACAGGGTTTCATGGTTGTTGGGCAGTTCGGCATGGATGACAAGATCAAGCTTCGGCAGGTCAATCCCGCGCGCGGCCACATCGGTCGCCACACAGATCCGTGCGCGTCCGTCGCGCATGGATTGCAACGCGTTGGAGCGTTCGTTCTGTGTCAACTCGCCCGATAGTGCCACGACCGAAAAGCCTCGGTTCGACAGGCGGGTCGCCAACCTGCTGACCATCGCGCGGGTGTTGCAGAAGATGATCGCGTTCGGGGCGTCGAAAAATCGCAGCACGTTGATGATGGCGTTTTCGCCGTCACGTGGGGCCACTGCCATGGCACGATATTCGATATCGCTGTGCTGGCTTTTCTCGGCCACCGTGGTCACGCGTTGCGCGTCTTTCTGATACCGCGCGGCGAGCGTTGCGATGCTTTTCGGCACCGTCGCGGAAAAGAGCAGGGTTTGGCGGTCGCTCGGGGTTTCGTCCAGAATGAACTCAAGATCTTCGCGGAAACCGAGATCCAGCATTTCGTCTGCTTCGTCCAGCACCACGCTGCGCAGCGCCGACAAATCAATTGACTCACGCATGACATGATCGCGTAGACGCCCCGGTGTGGCGACGACGATATGGGCACCGCGGGCCAAAGCGCGACGTTCATCGCGCATATCCATGCCGCCCACGCAGGACGCAACCACCGCGCCGGTTTTGGCAAACAACCAGTTCAGCTCGCGTTTCACCTGCATGGCCAGTTCGCGGGTCGGGGCGATGACCAATCCCAGCGGGCTGGCGGCGGGTCCAAATTGATCATCTCCGCCCAACAACACGGGGGCAATAGCAAGGCCGAATCCAACCGTCTTGCCCGATCCGGTCTGCGCAGACACCAAAAGGTCCGCACCTTGCAATGCCGGGTCGGACACGGCGGTCTGGACAGGGGTCAGGGTGTCATATCCGCGCTCGGCGAGCGCGTCAGAAATAAGCTGTTTCACGGGCGATCAATTCTGTTGTTTCGGTAAGGCAGCACGGGTGATCCGTCACGGCAGGTCTGCAATGCAGGGGCGAAAGCGGGCTGATAGCCTGTCTGCACAGGATTGTATAGCGCAATAACGTCCTAATCCGTGTCTGCAAGGGGATGGTGGGTCAGGACGAGGTCTTTCAGACGTTCCTCTAACACATGCGTATATATCTCGGTGGTCGAGATGTCGGCATGGCCCAGAAGGGTCTGGATCGACCGCAGGTCTGCGCCATGGGCCAAAAGGTGGGTGGCGAATGCGTGGCGCAAACGGTGAGGCGTCACAGCCGCGGGCGAAACTCCGGCGGCCACGGCGATTTCTTTGATCAAGCCATAGAAACGATGCCGGGTAAGGTGGCCGTATTTTCCACTAGAAGGAAACAAAAAGGATGATGGCTTTGCGCCTGTCTTGATGCGCGCGTCATCCTCGGCCCCGTCGCGGGCGGAAAGCCATGCGGCCAGCGCATCACGAGCAGGGGCAGAGAGCGGAACCATACGTTCCTTGCCGCCCTTGCCCTTGACCAGCAACATGTGCGGTTCGCCCCGGGCGGCAGCGACGGGCAGGCCCACAAGCTCGCTGACCCGCATCCCGGTGGCATAAAGCAATTCCATCAGGCAGGTGTTGCGCAGTTGATCTTCGCGGCTGCGACCATGGCTGCGGGCGGTGAGCAAAAGAGCCTCGACCTGATCTTCGCTCAGGATTTTTGGCAGGGATTTTGACCGTCCCGGCCCTTTAATCTTGATCGCTGGATTGTCCGTTCGCCAGCCTTCTTCATAGGCGAAACGGTAAAGCTGTTTGATCGCTGACAAGCGACGGGCGCGAGTCGATTGGGCCAACCCCATCGTGTCGCACTCAACCATGAAAGTCTCGATATGGGAACGGGTGATGTCAGCAAAATCAATCTCTTTATCGCCCGCAAACTCAGCAAACCCCTTCAGGTCGCGTCCATAGGCTAAAAGTGTATTCTCTGACGCGTCAAGCTCGGCTGCCTGTGCTTCCAGAAAGGTGGAAATCCAGCGGACGTGGTCGGCGTTCATCCGCGCCTCTCAAGGATCAGAAATTCAAGTGCTGCCTGTCGGGCAACCTGTTCCAGACCCACCTGCCGAAAGAAGGCCAGCGCATCGGTCAACTCGTCTAGATCGCCATTGCTGCCTGACGTGAACAGTTCAATCGCGCGCAGGATCGCTTCACCCAGCCGATCCTGTTCGACAAGCGACCGCAGGCGAACGGGCAGATCGGTGGCAGCAAACCCTTCCAAGACCGCGCGGGTGCGATCATCCATAGGTGTTAGGTCGGCGGTTTGACCGCGCGCAATGCCCAGAAGGATCGTGGCAAGCGGGTCATCCGCATTTGGATGTGCCATTTCGGCCACTTTCTCATGATCCGCTGACAGAAGCCCAAGCCGCAGTGAGATGTCGCCTGCTTTTTCGGGCAAATTGCGCGCGGCAAGCTCGGGGCCGAAGATTTGCGCGAAGGGCACTTCCAGACCGCTTTCTTCCAAATGAGGCCAAAGGTTCAGAACGGCGTGCGCCGTTTGACCATCATCTTTTGCAGCCAAAGCCGTTTCAACGCTTTTTACCGCACGCATGCGATCCCAAATGCCGCCTGACGCGGCGGGTCTGCGTTCGGAATACAGGCCCAGAAGTTGGTTTTCAGTTACTGCCCCCACACGAGCCAACCGTTCGCCCGCCTCGGCGCGGGCTTTCCAGCCGATATTGGCACGCAGGTCAGACTGTGCGAACGCCAAAGGCAGTGAACCTGTGTTGATATGAAGCCCGATGGCTTCGAACATCCTAAAGGTCAGGGGGGACGGGTGATCAGGTCGGGGCAGGTCGGGTTCACCTTCAAACAGGTCCGGGTCAAGAAACCGCGCGAGCAGAGCATCCTCTTCATCACTGATATATCCCAGCGCCCGTCCAGTTTCCAAGGTCAGCACAGCGGCATCCCAATCGCCGCTTCGTGCAAGACAGAAAACCCGTGCTGGATAGGTGGGACTAAGCTCGGGCGTGGCGCGCAGTGTTGTGCATTGCAAGTCTTCGTTGCCCAGCAGAAGCGCGGTATCGAAGGCACGACGAAAAACGCGGGGATTCACCGAACCGGAACGGGACAGCAATGCCTCGGCCTGGTCCAGTGCACCCAGCGACAACAGCCGGTCGACCCGAGCCAGAAACAGGCGATCTTCGCCCGCGCTGGCCCCTTTGGGAGGATCAAGTTCGGCCAGCATCAGCTTTTGAAGCAGGCTTTGCATCGCCGGCTGTAAATCCAGATCAAGCGCCGCAATGCGGCGTGCAAGATCATCGGGGCGTGACAGACCCCAAAGGTCACGCGGCAACCCTGTCACCACACCGGGTAACAATCCGACCGCATCTAAAACCGGCGTTTCCAACAGTGCCATTGTCACCTCGGCGACAGAGGCTCCGGTGCTTGTGGCCGGTTCATCCAATGCCGGGGGCAGGATAGCGCTCTCGGATGACGGGGGCGGCAGCGCGATACTGTCTGAAAGCCAATCGATGGCCGACAAGGGACCAGCCCCTTGCGGAGTCTGTGCCGTAGTAGGGGACGCCAAACTGCTTAGAACACACAACAGCGCGCCGCTCAGGTAAGCGGCGCGTCCTGATTGTCCGTCCCGTCGCCGCTCAGCCACCATTCAGCGTCACAGTACTGCTTTGCGGTGCGGTCCTTGGTGCCATGTCGCCAAAGAACGCGAAACCGGTCAGCCCGATAAAGCCAACGATTGCCAAGAAGAATATAAGCTTGATCAAACGGATCAGCATGTCGTTCCACCCATTTTCTGCCTCAAGTGGTGTTTTGTCTAATTTTATATATGGCATTTTCTGTAAGATCACGCCATTCAGGAAAGAAATTCAAATTTGGGCAAGTGGGCGCCGTTTTGCCATTCAAGTTGAAGAAATCCATCGTCATGGTTGGCATGATGGGTGCGGGCAAGACCGCGGTCGGACAGGCGGTGGCCAACCGTCTGCATGTGCCGTTTCTGGACAGTGACGAAGAAATCGTGCGCGCCGCCAACATGTCCATAGCAGAAATCTTCGAACGGGATGGGGAAGCATTTTTCCGCAAACGCGAGACTGAGGTGATCGGCCGCCTGCTGGACACTGAACGCGCGGTTCTATCCACCGGGGGTGGGGCATTTATGTCCGAGCAGAATCGGAACATGATCTCGGAGCGGGGTGTGGCAGTTTGGTTGAACGCTGATCTTGATTTGCTGTGGGCGCGGGTCAAGCACAAGGACACCCGTCCCTTGCTGCGGACCCCTGATCCCAAGGCAACGTTGACCCAGATCTATGACACCCGTGTGCCTGTCTACGCCAAGGCAGATCTGTCGGTTGAGGCGCAACGCGATTTTACGATTGCAGATATGGCAAATGCGGTGGTGGCGGCGTTGCTGACACGCCCCGACGTGCTTGAGGAGACCTGACATGACCACGGTTCATGTGCCACTTGGTGATCGCGCTTATGACGTGCGGATCGGACCCGGGCTGTTGTCGCGGGCGGGTGCAGAGATTGCGCCTCTGCTGAACCGGCCAAGGGTCTGGATCGTGACGGAACAGACTGTCGCGGGGCTGCATCTTGCAACGCTTCAGGATGGTCTGTCGGCCGAGGGGATTGACTCGGAAGCCCTGATATTACCGCCTGGCGAGGGAACGAAAAGCTGGCCTTACCTGACACAAACTGTCGAATGGTTATTGGATGAACGGGTCGAGCGTAACGACGTTGTCATCGCTTTTGGTGGCGGCGTTATCGGTGATCTGGTGGGTTTTGCTGCCGCAATCCTTCGCCGTGGCGTGCGCTTTGTGCAATTGCCCACCTCGCTGCTCGCGCAGGTCGACAGTTCGGTCGGGGGCAAGACCGGGATAAATGCGCCGCAAGGTAAGAACCTGATCGGCGCTTTTCATCAACCCTCTCTTGTTCTGGCCGATGTCGAGGTTTTGGGCACGCTGACCGCGCGCGATTTTCTGGCCGGTTACGGCGAGGTTGTGAAATACGGCGGTCTTGGCGATGGCGCGTTTTTTGAATGGCTTGAAGTCAACGGCTCTGCGCTGGCCGCTGGGGATATAAGCCTGCGCGAAGAAGCCGTGCGTCGTTCAGTCCAGATGAAAGCCGACATCGTGGTGCGGGATGAAACGGAACAGGGCGACCGCGCACTTTTAAACCTTGGTCATACGTTCGGACACGCGCTTGAGGCGGCGACCGGCTATTCCGACCGGTTGCTGCATGGTGAAGGCGTTGCCATCGGATGTGTGCTGGCTTTCGAAACCTCAGCCCGGTTGGGGCTGATCAGTCAAGAAAGCCCCTCGCGCTTCCGTGCGCATCTGGCCAAGATGGGCATGAAGAAAGACCTGTCCGACATACAGGGCGACTTGCCAGATACCGACGGTCTGATCACGCTGATGGGGCAAGACAAGAAGGTCGAACAGGGCAAGCTGCGTTTCGTGCTGGCCCGCGCCATTGGGGACGCTTTCGTAGCTGATGACGTCGATATGGGCGTCGTTCGATCTGTGTTGGATGACGCTTTGGCGGGACGTTAACGACCTTGCGCGTTTAGGCGGCTCAGGTGGGTTTGCTTGAACGCCTTTGAAGACTTCAGCCCATAGCCAACCGAACGATCAATCCCGATGTGGGCGATCCAAATCAACACCAACGGCAGATAAGGCGGCTGGTAGCTCCAACAAAGTAAGCCAAAAACCATTGGCCCGATATAGCTATGGACTAAGTTATAGCACCACGACCCGATCCGCGCGTTGATCAGATAGCCCAAGGCTGACAAATCCGGCACCAAAAACAGAACGGCGTAAAGGATCCAGTTGCCGGAGAGTGAAGCATAAAGAACGGTGGCTGTGATAAAGACCGCCAAACCCTCAAGTCGGAGTATGGAAATGATGGGTCGTTCGGTGATCGGATGGTTTGAAGTTTCAATGTTCACAGGTGCCTCTTCCGTCATGCGGGCTGATGAAAGCGGGTTCTGAAACCAAAACAGCCGCCCGAAGGGGCGACTGTTTCAGAATATCTGGCTGATCTAGAACGGGATTTCGTCATCGAAACCGCCGCCAGCTGGGGCAGGGCCGGGATCGCCGCCACCATAGCCGCCCTGATTGCCACCGCCTTGATTACCGCCGCCACCGCCTTCACCGCGGCCGTCCAGCATCGTCAACGTGCCGTCGAATCCCTGCAACACAACCTCGGTTGAGTAGCGATCATTGCCGGACTGGTCTTGCCACTTGCGGGTTTGCAGTTTGCCTTCGACGAAAACCTTCGATCCTTTGCGCAGGTATTGCTCGCAGATGCGGACCAAACCTTCCTGGAAGATTGCAACCGAATGCCATTCGGTCTTCTCACGCCGCTCGCCAGTGTTTCGATCTTTCCAGGTTTCTGACGTGGCGATGCGCAGGTTGCACACCTTGCCACCGTTCTGGAATGTGCGCACTTCCGGGTCAGCGCCCAGATTGCCGATGAGCATGACCTTGTTAAGCGAACCCGCCATCCGTCGTCCTTTCGATTCTGTAATTCGACCTCATGGTTACACCATGTGGTGGCACAGTTGAAAACGGAAATCCCCATAAAGCCATTAGATTAACCTGCCCAGACGGGCGGTATTTCCTGCCCATACCGAGCCCGGTTTTGCAAAATGCCGCACCCTCTTCCCCAAAAAGCCGAAGTTGCGTATATTGCGCCCGAGGATTTCAGGGGACAGGTATGTCGCGCAAGATTTTTTTGAAGACGTATGGTGCTGTTTTGGGTCTTGCAGCGGGCATCGCGCCGATTGGCGAAATGGCGTTTGCAGACAACCTTTTCTCGAGTTCGGGTGGGCGGGCCGCCTTTGCGTCGCAAACCCGTGTATTGGATACACGCGCGGCCCAGCAATATGCGGCCAGCACGCGTCTGACCCCGAACAAAGACGCCGAGCCGGCTTATGGCATTCCGTCCTTCACCGGAAAATACAAGGGCGAGTATCTTGCTCTGGCAAAAGCTGCCGCACAACGCCACGGCATTCCACAAGACCTGTTCTTACGATTGGTGCAGCAGGAAAGCGGTTGGAATCCACGCGCGTTAAGCCATGCCGGTGCCATTGGATTGGCGCAGCTTATGCCCTTCACGGCACGCAAACTGGGCGTCGATCCCCATAACCCTGCACAAAACCTTGAGGGCGGAGCACGTTACCTGCGCCAGCAATATGATCGGTTCCGGTCGTGGAAACTGGCCCTTGCGGCATATAATGCCGGGCCGGAAGCCGTGCAAAAATATTCAGGGGTGCCGCCCTATAAAGAAACGCGCGGCTATGTGCGCGCCATTTTGGGCGGCTAAGCGGACATTTAGACGGATCGGCCCTGCGGCCCGGAATACGCGCGTTCAACCTTTGCTACACGAAGATTGTATCTTTCATACCAGCCCTTGATCCCCAGCTTCTGTGCGATCAGATGCTCTGACACCTGCTTCCACGCCTGAATTGCGGCTTCATCCGCCCAATAGGACACGGTGATCCCAAGACCTGTGGCGTCACGAGTGGTCTCAGCGCCCAGATACCCCTGTTGGGTTTGCGCAAGCTCGAAAATCTTATCTGCCATCGCATCATATCCCGGCGCGGTTTCGGCCAGTTGATTGGTGAAAATCACCGCGTAGTAAGGGGGAGTTGGCAAGGGTGCGAAACGGGATTGGGTCATCTGGGCGTGGCCTTATTTGGATCGCGCCCAGACTAGAGTGGCGGTCTTGCTTATTCTACCCCGGACAGCTCTTTCTTATGTAGCCATTCAGCGTGTTTGGGCGCACGTTTGGTCTTGGCCCATTCGTTCAGCATCTCCCATTTAACCTCGTCCATACGAGCCAACATCGCGTCTTCTTCAGGGTCGGGGCAGGCCAGTTCGACCCGGTGCCCATTGGGGTCGAAGAAATATATAGAATGGAAGAGCGAATGGTCGGTGACCCCCAGAACCTCGACACCTTCCTTCTCAAGATGTTCTTTGAACTCAATCAGCTCGTCGCGGTCTTTCACTCTGAAGGCGATGTGCTGAACCCAGATCGGCGTGTTTGGATCGCGTCCCATTTCGGCTTTTGTCGGAAGCTCAAAAAACGCCAGAACGTTGCCGTTCCCGGCGTCCAGAAAGACATGCATATACGGGTCAGGTTCGTGGGTCGATGGAACATGGTCCTCGGCGATTGCCAAAACGAAATCCATATTCAGCATTTTCCCATACCATTCAACAGTTTCCTTTGCGTCCTTACAGCGATAGGCAACATGGTGAATCTGTTCAATCTTCATTGTATCCTCCTAGTTTCACTGTTAACTAACATAAAGTCGTTGCAAATGCAACGAAAAGGGTAAGCAGGCAATACCAGACCATGTTTGACGGCGTTGTAAGGGTAGAGGGGGTGTCAACGAAGGGATGCGAAAGCACCCTGGGGGTTATCCGCCTTTACGAAAAGCGGATGGCGTGGTGCCGGTTTGCTTCTGGAAGGCCCGGGTGAAATAGGCCGCTGAGGCAAAGCCAAGCGAGTCCGCGATATCCTTGATCGGGATATGCGTTTCGGTCAGCAAACGGCGTGCTTCGTAGTGAATGCGATCTTGCAAAATGGCTGATGCCGGACGCCCACAGGTCTTGTTGCACACTCGGCTCAGATGGGTGGGTGTGACGCCCAGTTCGGCCGCATAGTCGCGCACCGTCTTGTCGGTGTGAAACTCTTGTTCAACCAGCGCGGTGAAGGCATTGACCAGCCGTCCTGTCGCCCCGATTTCAGAATGTTCGACCTTGGTGTCGTTTAGTTGCCGTTCCAGCCATACAGACAACAGGCCTGCGTGGCACATCAGGGCACGGTGGGCGGTGTCCGTGCCTTTCTCCATCTCGCGTTGCAGGTCGTCAACAAGACTGTTCAAAACCATTTGCTTGTCGGCTTCGCGCAGACGCATATGAACGGCTTCATCCGGCAAGGCCAGAACATCTTCGCTGCCTTGCGGGAAGACCACGATGGTGCCGTTGACCTGATTGGACATTTCGAATCCGTGCATGGTGCCGGCGGGCAAAAACAGGCAGTTGTGCGGACCATAACCGGCGGTGACACCATTGACGGTGATCCGGCCCTGGCCACGGATGAACCATAAAAGAACCGGTGCGCCATAGGATCGCATCGCTTCAGTGCGCCACCTGCCACCACTGGCCAACCGGGCAAGCGGCAAGACACGGAAGGGCGATGAAAAAGTATCGGATTTTGTCATAGTTTCAGCGTCAGACGTCTAATACGGGCAATAAATAGTAACGTAACATGGGTATCGTAAAAACGCGCTGCTGTCCCAAGATTTTTTCCGACAACTGTGTTATCCACAGCTTGTCCACAGATTCAGGGCGACAAATGATCGGGTTTCGGCGGATTGATGCAGAAATGACAACGGTCCTACGGGGTGTGATGCCCGGTCGCCGTTGTTAGGGCAGGGGAATCACCTGCCAGTTGCCCATCCTTTTGCGAAACCAAGTCCTTTGCCGCTTGGCATATTGCTGCGAGGCGACAATTGCACGATTGCGCGCGTCCTCCAGCGTCATTTCGCCCTTCAGATGCGCGATCAGTTCGGCGGCGCCAATGGCCTTTGCGCTCGGATCCTTGGGGTTCCAATGGGGAAGGTTGGCGCGCGCCTCGTCAAGCGCGCCCTGTTCCAACATCAGATCAAAGCGGCGTGCGATACGGTCACGCAACCAATCCCGGTCGGTATGAAGCACAAAGGGACAGGTATCAGAGAGCGGCAGCAGTGGTGGCGGTGTGCTGTCCTGCCAACTGGCCAACCCGCGACCGGTGGTGCGCTGCACTTCCCAGGCGCGAGCCACACGGGCCGGGTTTTGCCAGTCGATCCGGTCAAGGGTCGCGGTGTCCAGATCAGCCAAAAGGGCAGGTATCCCCCCCTCGGCCATACGTCGTGCGCCTTCGACGCGGATCTCGGGCGGTGTCTGGGGGATGTCGGCCAGTCCCTCGGTCAGGGCGCTCAAGTTCAGGCCGGTTCCTCCGACAATAATTGGACGCAGCGGACCTTTCAGGATCGGGGCTATATCACGCAGCCAATGTCCGGCAGAGAAGGGATAGTTGCGCGGCACATACCCATAGAGCTTGTGCGGCACGCGGGCTTCCTCTTCTGGCGAAGGACGGGCGGTCAAGATACGCCAGTTCTCGAAAATCTGAAGAGCGTCGGCATTGACGATCACCCCACCTGAGGCCTCGGCGATGGCCATGGCCAAGGCTGATTTGCCGGACGCGGTTGGCCCTGCAATCAACACCGGTCGGTCTTTCGGCACGCTTTTAGCGATGGTCGGTATGTCTATTCGGGTCTCGGACATGTGGCCTCGTGCACATCGTGCCCCGATGGGGCTTTTTTGACTTAGGACGTGGATCGCGCATTGAATAATGTGCGTCGATCGGTCATTTTGCGCCAAAACAATCACGACAACCAGAAAGTGGCAACCGATGAGTGATCAGGCCTCAGGGGTTCCGGACACGGACGCGTCAAACAGCGACGCAGACATCCCGCAACCGACCTATAACCGCGTCATGTTGAAAATTTCCGGCGAAGCGCTGATGGGGGATCAGGGGTTCGGTCTGAACCCGCCCACCGTCGAACGCATCGCGCAAGAGGTCAAGTCCGTGCACGACATGGGCGTCGAGATTTGCATGGTGATCGGCGGCGGTAATATTTTCCGGGGCCTGCAAGGTTCAGCCCAGGGAATGGAGCGTACGACTGCCGATTATATGGGAATGCTTGCCACGGTCATGAACGCGCTGGCAATGCAATCCGCGCTGGAAGGGTTGGGTGTCTTTACCCGTGTGATCTCGGCTATTCCGATGGATCAGGTCTGCGAGCCATATATTCGCCGCCGTGCTGTGCGCCACCTTGAAAAAGGCCGAGTTTGCATCTTTGCTGCGGGCACAGGAAACCCGTATTTCACCACTGATACAGCGGCAACTTTGCGAGCAAATGAAATGGCTTGCGAGGCGATCTTTAAGGGAACGAAGGTCGATGGAGTTTATGACAAAGACCCAGTCAAGAACGCGGATGCCGTGCGTTATGACCATGTTTCCTATGACGATGTTCTGGCCAAACGGCTGGGTGTAATGGATGCGTCGGCGATTGCGTTGGCACGTGACAATAACTTGCCGATCATTGTATTTTCGCTGGATGAGCCGGGTGGATTCCGGGGCATCCTGTCCGGCGAGGGCACATATACCCGCGTGGGCAGCTGACGGACAGAGATAGGTGGGGCGATTTTTCGCCAACCGTTGAAACACCGCGCAGGGTTCGGCGAACCAGCCTATACATCTAATGGCTGCTGGCGTTATACCGGGCGAAAGACGCTCGGACGTATATGCGAGAAGAAGACAAGGGGAAGCCACAAGATGGCAAACGAAGATTTTGAATTGGATATGGGTGATCTGGAGCGCCGGATGGATGGTGCGATTGCATCGCTCAGAACGGAATTCGCGTCATTGCGCACGGGACGCGCTTCGGCCTCCATGCTGGAGCCGATCATGGTCGAAGCGTACGGCCAGCGCACACCGATCAACCAGGTCGGCACTGTGAACGTGCCGGAGCCACGTATGGTGACCATCAATGTCTGGGACAAAAGCATGGTCAACGCGGTTGAGAAAGCGATCCGCGAAAGCGGACTGGGTATCAATCCGCAGCTGAACGGCACCATCATCATGTTGCCGATCCCCGAATTGAACGAAGAGCGTCGTCGCGAATTGACCCGTGTCGCCGCGCAATATGCCGAGCACGCGCGCGTTTCTATTCGCAACGTTCGCCGTGATGGCATGGAACAGCTTAAAAAAGCGAAAAATGACGGAATGAGTGAAGATGATCACAAATTCTGGCATGATGAAGTGCAGGGCCTGACAGACAAATTTGTTGGTAACGTCGACAAGGCTCTTGAGGTAAAACAAGAAGAGATCATGCAGGTCTGACCCTATAACGGGTGAATGTGATCTAAAAAACAGAATTGGGCATGTCGATGGGCAGAAAAGCCGCGGACAAAGCAGAGAAGGCGCAAAAGTCGCCTGATCACGTTGCCATTATTATGGATGGCAATGGCCGTTGGGCGCAAAGCCGTGGGAAACCGCGGCTTTTCGGTCATCACGCGGGTGCCAAACGTGTGCGCGAGATTGTCGAAGCCTGCCCGGATCTGGGCGTGAAATACATCACCATCTTTGCGTTCTCGACCGAAAACTGGAAGCGTACCCAAACCGAAGTTGCGGGTTTGATGAGCTTGTTTCGCCGCTATATCCAGAAAGAAGCGCGTGCGCTTTTGGCGGAAGGCGTTCGGGTGCGCTTTATCGGTGATCGGGACCGGCTGGACAAGAAGCTGATCGCCCTGATGCACGAGCTGGAAGCTATGACCGAAGGCAACGACCGCGTGCATCTGACCATCGCCCTGAACTATGGTGGGCGGGACGAAGTCGCGCGTGCAACGCGCCGCATGGCGTTGGATGTGGCTGCGGGCAAGCTTGACCCTGAAAGCGTTAATGAGCAAACGCTTACAAGTTATTTGGATACATGCGTTTTACCCGATCCTGATCTTGTGATCCGAACGTCAGGTGAAGCTCGGATTTCAAATTTCCTACTCTGGCAATCCGCCTATGCGGAATACGAGTTTATTGACACGCTGTGGCCTGATTTTTCAGCCGAAGTGTTCGAAGAAGTGGTTGACCGCTTTGCCGGGCGCGAGCGTCGGTTCGGTGCGGTAGAGACCGCCGCCGAATAACTCTTAAGATACGACGTTGATTGACCCAACAGAGCGCGACATTTGCGCCACGCCGTCCCATTGCCCGACACCCGCGCGATCAACCGCTTGAGGGCCGGGCGTGTGAGTGCCATAAACCCCGCATGACAAGCCCCAATCCTTCATCGAAATGGTCCGATCTGGCACCGCGAGTGCTCTCAGCCGTCGTTATGGCGGGCGTTGCGGTCTTGGCTGTTGCGTTGGGTAACCCGATTTACCTGATCATGATCAGCATCGTGATCGGATTGTGTGTCGGAGAACTTGGCCGTTTGCTGCATCCTACGCCACCACGCATCTATGTTCTGTTGGGTGGTTTGGCAGCGATCGCCACGTTCCTTGTAGGTTACAAGATCGCCCCAAACAGCCCGTTCGGCAACGTGATCGCAACCAAGTCACTTCTCTTACTGATTCCACCGCTGTTGGGTGCGGGATTGATCAAGCAGCACAAGGTGTTGTTTCTGGGCTATTGCAGTCTGATCATGTTGGCGGGACTTGGATTTGTCGTCATCGGACCAGGAGATGTTTTGATTTGGTTTCTGCTGATCATCATCATGTCTGACGTTGCAGGCTATTTCGTCGGGCGCACCGTGGGCGGACCAAAGTTCTGGCCACGCGTCAGCCCTAAGAAAACATGGTCTGGCACGATCGCGGGCTGGGTCGGGGCGCTGTTGATCGGGTTGATCGGGGCCGGTTTCGGGGTGTTTACCCCTACCGAGGCTATGTTTGCACCATTGATCGCCTTCGCCGGTCAAATGGGTGACATTGCTGAAAGCGCGATCAAGCGGAAAGTGAATGTGAAGGACAGCTCGCAGCTTATTCCCGGCCATGGCGGCGTGTTGGATCGGTTTGATGCGATGATCGGTGCCTCGGCGGTGCTTCTGCTGCTCACAGGTGCCGCATGGCTCATGATCTCGACTGGATGACGGGGCAGGGCGTATGACACCGACAGCGCAGCGCAGGGTCTCTATTTTTGGGGCGACCGGTTCCATCGGGCAATCCACCATCGACCTGATTGCCCGTGATCCGGACGCTTATGACGTGGTGGCGCTGACCGGCGGACATAACGTGTCGCAATTGGCGCGGGATGCGATCCGGCTGGATGCTGATATCGCCGTCACTGCACATGAAGATAAACTGCCCGCCCTGCGCGATGCTTTGTCTGGATCTGGGATTGACGCCGCGGCGGGTGAAGTGGCAATTGAAGAAGCGGCCACCCGACCTGCCGATTGGGTTATGTCTGCAATCGTCGGAGCCGCGGGACTTTTGCCCGGATTGCGCGCGTTAGAAGCGCACGCCACCCTTGCGCTGGCCAACAAGGAAAGCCTTGTGACCGCCGGGCCGCTGATGATGGCCACCGCCAAGGCCCATCATGCGCGCATTTTGCCAGTAGACAGCGAACATTCGGCGGTCTTTCAGGGTCTGGTTGGTGAAGACATGGCGGCGGTTGAACGGGTGATCATCACCGCTTCGGGCGGGGCGTTTCGCGACTGGCCGCTGGACAGGCTGGCGCAGGCCACGTTGGAACAGGCCAGCGCCCATCCGAATTGGGACATGGGGCAGCGGATCACCATCGACAGTGCCTCGATGTTCAACAAGGCGCTGGAAGTGATAGAAACCAAAGAGTTTTTCAATTTTCGACCAGATCAGATCGAGGTGCTCGTGCACCCGCAGAGCCTGGTTCATGCTTTGGTGGGGTTCAATGATGGTGCCTTGATGGCGCATCTGGGGGCGCCGGACATGCGTCATGCCATCGGATACGCGTTGCATTGGCCGGATCGGCGCGATCTGCCGGTGGATCGGCTGGACCTGGCCCGGATCGCCACGCTGGAGTTTCGTGCCCCCGACGAAGCCCGTTACCCCGCTTTGCGCCTTGCGCGCGAGGTGATGGCCACAGGTGGGCTGAGTGGCGCGATTTTCAATGCGGCGAAAGAGAAAGCCCTGGACGCCTTCATTGCCGGGGCCATCGGATTCATGGACATGGCAGAGGTGGTGGAACAGGTGCTGACCTGGCTTGACGCAGATGTGTCCCTAATGCAGGGCGCCATGACCCTTGATAATGTGCGTGCCGCCGACCAAATGGGACGCAGAACCGCCCAACTGGTTATCGACACCCGCCCCGCAGTGTAAGCGGCCAAAAGAACAAGAGCAGGAGAGACACCCCATGGAACTGACCGGGTTGCTTCCCGATTTCGGAAACCTCGCCTTTACGATATTGGCGTTCCTGGCGGCATTGACCGTGATTGTGGCGGTGCATGAATATGGCCACTACATCGTGGGGCGCTGGACCGGGATCAAGGCGGATGTGTTCTCGATCGGGATGGGGCCGGTGCTGGCCTCGAAAAAGGACAAGCACGGGACCAGTTGGCAGATCGCGGCTCTTCCGATTGGTGGCTATGTGAAGTTTCGCGGCGATGCGAATGTGGCGTCAGGCAGTGCCGACGAGGGTGCAATAGCTGCGATGAGCGACGAAGAACGCCGTCATACGATGCACGGTGCCCCTCTTTGGGCGCGGGCGGCCACGGTGGCTGCAGGACCGGTCTTCAATTTTATCCTGTCGATTATCATTTTCGCGGGTCTGGCTCTGGCCACAGGTGTAGCGCGCGATCCGCTTTCGGTTGCCAAACCGCTGAACGTACCGGGAATGGAAGACGGGCTGCGGTCCGGTGATGAGATCCTGTCGATTGCCGGAATTGAAACACCACCTTTGGCGGACTTTGCCACACTGGTCGAACAACTGCCTGATACGGCAATGATCGACTATCAGGTTCGTCGCGATGGGCAAGTGATCAATCTGACCGCTACGCATCCGTTTCCCGCTCTTGTTGGCTCGGTCAGCCCGCAATCAGCCGCAATAGATGCAGGGCTGCAAGATGGCGACTTTATCTCGACGGTCGATGGTGCGCCGGTGCCCACCTTCAACACGCTGCGCGAAATTGTGGTGAACGGGGAAGGCGAGCCCCTGACTTTGGGAATCGTGCGCGATGGTGCGCCACTTGAGGTGACACTGACTCCACGGCGGCAGGACATCCCCAGTGCCGATGGCGGGTTTGAAACGCGGTGGCTGATCGGTATTACGTCGGGAATGGTGTTTGAGCCGGCAACCCGCACGCCGGGGGTATGGGAAAGCCTTGTTTCCGGTGCCGATCGGGTGATCTATATCATCAATGCCAGCCTGTCGGGGCTTTGGCATATGATCACCGGCGCGATCTCAAGCTGCAACTTGTCAGGACCGATCGGCATCGCTCAGGTCTCGGGGCAGGCGGCGTCTTTGGGGGCGACTAGCTTCATTAGCTTTATCGCAATGCTGTCCACAGCCATCGGCCTGCTGAACCTGTTTCCGATCCCGGTGTTGGACGGTGGTCATCTAGTGTTTTATGCGTGGGAGGCCGTGACCGGCAAAGCGCCGTCCGACAAAGTGCTGAATGTCTTGTTGGCGATTGGCCTGTCGCTGGTGCTGTCCTTGATGGTGTTTGGGGTCACAAACGACCTGTTTTGTCCGTAGAACATCCAAAAGTTCCCGGAAAAACAGCGTGCGCCACAATCTTGCCACATTTCTGTAGCGGTGACGCCGTAATCCTTACTTATCTTTTGACGTGTCGCCTACCGCGACTCGTTGAAAGGATTTGATTATGGACAGGGCAGATCGCGGATCAACCGCACTTACTGTTTTGGTTGATCTGAACTGGGACCGCTTTTTCTTCGCGGGCGCAATCTCCGCAGCGCTGGTTTTAAGTGCGGCGTTGCACAGCTTTCTGTAACTTAAGTCTGGTCAGACACTCTGCCTGGCGCCATCGTTGACTCAACCCGCCGCAGCAAGGCTGTGCACGGTATTAGTGTTGCCCCAAAGGGCAATTTGCTCTGCACAGCTTATGCACCCAACCACTCCTATTCTGACCGTTGAATTGGCACCTTGCCGCCCCCCTTCGAAAGTCTGCTTTCGCGCTTTGACAAGACCGTCACAACCCCTTATCCACATTGGCACTGGGATGTCTGGGGAAAGTAGATACGATGACATTTGATAAGGGGTTGAGCAGCAACCGTTTCAAAACAACAGGGCGCGGTGCAAAAGGTCTTTTGACCAGCAGCGGACTGGCATTTTTTCTTGCAATTTCCGGTGTTACGGTCACAGCACCTCAGGTCGTTGTCGCGCAATCCTATGCGTTCCAACGGATCGAGATTGAAGGCACGCAGCGGATCGAAGCTGCTACCATTCTGTCCTATTTGGGAATCGCTCAAGGGGAAACAGTCTCGGCAGCGCAGTTGAACGATGGTTATCAACGACTTGTCGGATCAGGTCTTTTCGAAGATGTCCAGATCCTCCCGCGCGGCAACACTCTGGTTGTGAAGGTTCGCGAATACCCCACAATCAATGTCGTGTCGGTTGAAGGGAACCGGAAAGTCAAAGATGATATTTTTTCCCCGCTGCTGAAATCTCAGCCGCGCCAGGTTTATAACCCGGCCAATGCAGAGCTGGACGTTCAAACCATCACCGAGGTCTATCAGGCGCAAGGTAGGTTGGCCGCACAGGTCACGCCAAAAATTATCCGACGATCAAACAACCGCGTTGATCTGGTGTTCGAAGTTGTCGAAGGTAAGAATGTCGAAGTCGAGCGTCTGTCTTTCGTCGGCAACCGACAGTTTTCCGACAGCCGTCTGCGGCGGGTTCTTGAAACCAAACAAGCTGGCATCCTGCGTGCCCTGATCCGTGCGGACACTTATGCGCCCGAACGGATCGAGTTTGATAAACAGGTTCTGCGCGATTTCTATCTGTCGCGTGGCTATGTGGATTTCAAAACTACGGGTGTCACAAGCGAATTTTCCCGCGAACGCGATGCTTTCTTCATCACCTTTTCGGTGCAGGAAGGACAGCAATTCCGGTTTGGCAACATCACAACCTCGTCCGAAGTGACGGGCGTAGACGCAGCTGACTATCAGGCGGTGCATAAATTGCGTTCCGGTGTTGTCTACAGCCCCGCGCTGATGGACAACGCAATTGCGCGCATGGAACGTTTGGCCATTCGCAATGGTCAGGATTTTGTCCGTGTTGAACCGCGCGTGACCCGCAACGAGCGCGCCCGCACGCTGGACATTGATCTGGTTCTTGTCCGCGGCCCACGCATCATTGTCGAGCGAATTGACATTGAAGGCAACGCAACCACGCTGGACCGCGTTGTGCGCAACCAGTTTCGTGTGGTTGAAGGCGACCCGTTTAACCCACGCGAGATTCGCGAAGCCGCAGAGCGTGTGCGCGCACTTGGCTATTTCTCAAACTCAAATGTCGAGGCGCGTGAAGGGTCGGCCCCGGATCAGGTTGTGATCGACGTTGACGTTGAAGAAGCCCCAACCGGTTCGCTTAGCTTCGGCGGTGTCTATAGTCTGGAAAACGGGTTTGGTCTGAACATCGCGTTCAAAGAGCGCAACTTCCTTGGACGTGGGCAATTTATCAGTGCCAGCTATTCAAGCGGCGAGGATGCATCGAGTTTCTCGTTCAAATTTGCTGAGCCTAATTTCCTGGATCGCGATCTGGAACTGGGGTTCGAAGCCTATTATCAGGAAACGGCATTTGCATCGTCTTTCTATAATACGCGGTCTTTGGCGCTACGGCCATCAATCTCGTTCCCGATCAGCGAATACTCCCGGCTCGGGTTGCGCGTCTATGGCGACGGTGCAGAGATCACTGATGTCGATGCTGACAGCTCGCAAGTCCTGAAGAACGAAAGCGCGCGTGGCCGACAAGTAGGCGCAGGCGTCGGATTGACGTGGAGCTATGACACACGGCGTACGGGACTGGATCCCAACCGTGGATATCTTCTGCAGTTCGACGGGGATCTTGGCGGTTTTGGTGCAGATTACCAATACGCAAGAGCAACCGCTTTGGCGCAGGCCCAGACCAAGATCTGGAATGATCAGGTGACTTTGACGGCGACTGTCGAAGGCGGGATCCTTCACGGTCTTGATGGTGCGTCATCCCGTGTGACCGATCGCTTCCGTCTTGGCCCGTCCAAGCTGCGCGGCTTTGCAACCAACGGGATCGGCCCTCGTGACCTGACCGCGATCAACCAAGACACTCTGGGTGGCAACAAGTTTGCCGTCGCTCGACTTGAGGCGCAATTCCCGGTCGGTTTGCCGGAAGAATACGGCATCACCGGCGGTCTTTTCCTTGATGCGGGTACGTTGTGGGGTCTGGACAACACGTTGGGTGGCACGATTGATGATAGCGCACATTTGCGTTCCTCGATCGGAGCGTCGATCTTCTGGGACACGCCGATTGGTCCGCTTCGTTTCAACTTCTCGCACGCGTTGGCCAAGGAAGATTATGACGAAGAAAACAGCTTCGAACTTACGATCTCGGCACAGTTCTGATCTATTGATCTGGAAGACGCTGCGATACGCATTTTGCGGCTTGCGGCGTCATGCCATCGGGGTCGTTTGCCCGGTTACGCTGGCTGCGGGATTTGTTTTCGGATCCGTTCCCGCGTCTGTGCTTGCCCAGCAAGCGGGCAGTGTCGTGTCCCAAATCGTAACCATTGATCGGCAAAGCCTGTTTTCAGACACGCAGTACGGCCGCCGGGTGGTCGAAACGGTCGAAACCGAACGGGTGCGGCTGGCCAGCGAAACGCGAAAAGTCGAAGAAGCGTTGGTGAAGGAAGAACGCGAACTAACCGACAAGCGGGACAGCATGTCGCCCGAAGAATTTCGCAAGATCGCTAAAGCCTTCGACGAAAAAGTTCAGGCATTGCGGACAGAAGGAACCGAGCGCGAGCAGGAATTCGTTCGAACGCTGGAGCGCGAACAAGCAGCATTCTTTGATCGGATCGGTCCGATTTTGGGTCAGCTTGTGCGCGAATTGGGCGCAGTTGTGATCTTGGATCGTCGCGCCATTTTGCTGACGACCCGAAATATTGATATCACCAAACTTGCCGTTGAGCGCATTGATCAAGTGTTGGGTGACGGACGCGATATTCAAGACGGCGCATCCACAACCCCTGCGGGAGAGACTTCCAATCCGGATCAGCCAGCGCCAGAAATGCCTGCCTTTCCCTTGGGCGACGTGACCCCGGATAGCACATCAACCGAGAACTGATTGCAATTGTTTCAGCCGTTCCAGACTGATAGTCAGTTAGGACTGGGCCACCAAGAGCCCCTTATTCAAAGGACGTGAACATGACATCAGACGTGCCCAGCACCGCCGATATTCAGTTGATCCAACAGTGTATTCCCCATCGCTATCCATTTTTGCTGGTGGATCGGGTTGAAGATATCCGCGCCAAGGAGTTTGCCAAGGGCATTAAGATGGTCACGATGAACGAGCCGCATTTTCAAGGTCATTTCCCGGGGCTGCCGATCATGCCGGGGGTCACAATCATCGAGGCGATGGCGCAGACCTCGGCGGTGATGGTGTCATTGTCGCTTGGGTTGGTTGGATCGGGTGCGGTCGTGTATTTCATGGGCATCGACAGTGCCAAGTTCCGTCGAAAGGTGGTGCCGGGCGATGTGCTTGAACTACATGTGACCACCATTCGCGGCGGCGCCAAGGTCTGGAAATTCGACGGACGTGCGATGGTCGGCGATGAATTGGCCTGCGAGGCGACCTTCATGGCGATGATCGACGTGACTGGTGGGAAAGGCTGACCAATGACTGCCAAAGGGGGCGTTGATCCCACTGCTGAGGTTCATGCCAGTGCCATTATTGAAGACGGCGCCGTAATCGGTGCCAATTGTCGGATTGGGCCATTTTGTTTGATCGGACCTAATGTCCAGATCGGCACCGGGGTCGAGGTGAAGTCTCATGTGGTGATCACGGGCGATACCGAGATCGGTGATGACACTGTGATCTTTTCATTTTCGGTGATCGGCGAGATCCCACAGGATCTAAAATTTGCGGGCGAAGACACCCGGCTTGTAATCGGCAAACGCAATCGCATCCGCGAACACGTCACCATGAACACTGGCACTGCTGGTGGTGGGTTTGTCACTCGGATCGGCGATGATGGGTTGTTTATGGCGGGTTGCCATGTCGCCCATGACGCACAGATCGGCAATAACGTCATTCTGGTGAACAATGTCGCCGTGGCTGGTCATGTGGTCATTGAAGACGATGTGATCGTCGGCGGTCTGTCTGGTCTGCATCAATGGATCCGCATCGGACGCGGAGCCATCATTGGGGCACTGTCGATGGTCACCGCAGATGTGTTGCCTTACGGGTTGGTGCAGGGGCCGCGCGCGGAACTGGATGGGCTGAACCTTGTCGGGCTGAAGCGGCGCGGAGTGGCGCGCAGCGACATATCGGCGTTACGAGCCGCGCTGAATGGTTTGAAAACAGGCGAGGGATCGTTCCGAGATCGCGCCGCCGGATTGATGGACGGCGCAGACAGTGACTATGTCCGCGAACTGGTCGCCTTTATCACCGGTGACAGCGATCGTGGGTTCCTGACCCCAAAATAGCGAGCAGCCATGACGACCGACCGCCTTGCCATCATCGCCGGAACCGGGGACTTGCCGCACCGTATTGCCGCCAGCAATCCGAATGCGCTGTTCGTCACCATCAAGGGCGTCGATGTGGCAGTTCCGGACGGGTATGAGTTGGTCGAAGCGAGTTATGAAAAGCTGGGAGCCCTGTTCAAATCTCTGCGCGGGGCAGGGGTTGCTCGGGTGGTTTTTGCCGGCAAGGTCGATCGGCCCAAGCTGAACCCTTTGCGGATGGACCGAGTCACGCTGGGTCTGTTTCCGCGGGTTAAGGCCGTGTTGGGCAAGGGTGATGATGCGCTTTTGCGTCTGGTGGCCGAGGTTTTCGAGGAACAGGGATTTCAGGTTGTCGCCGCAACGGATGTGGCGCAGGGGCTAAGTCTTGACGAGACAATCATTGGACGCGCACCCAGTGACCAAGATCGACGCGATGCAGATCGTGCATGGTCCATTTTGTCGACATTGGTCGCGGAAGACCTGGCGCAGGGAGCCGTGGTGGCAGGGGGGCAATGTTTGGGGATCGAGACCATTCAAGGCACCGACGCCATGCTGCGTTTTGTCTCTGAAACTCCAGAACATCTGAAGCAAGGCGCACGCGGCGTGTTTGTAAAACGGTCGAAACCGGGGCAGGACAGTCGCATGGACATCCCCACCATCGGCCCCGCAACCATCCAGGCTGTCGCCGCCGCTGGTTTGGGGGGCATCGTGATCCCGGCAGGGGACGTCATCGTTATGGAGCAGGACGAGGTGACGCGGCTGATCAAGACTCATGACCTGTTTCTGGATGTGCGCGGGGCGGGGTCATGAAGGTCTTTCTGATTGCGGGCGAACCATCAGGTGATCGGCTGGGGGCTGCGCTGATGGCAGGGCTGAAGACGCTTGTAGACGATATCGAGTTTCTGGGCGTTGGCGGGAGCGCGATGACGGCGGAGGGACTGCAGTCGCAGTTTCCGATGTCCGAATTGTCCATCATGGGCATTGCGGAAGTTGCACCCAAGTATTTTCACCTGAAACGGCGCATTCGCGAAACCGCCGAGGCGGTGATAGGTGCCAATCCCGATGTTCTGATCACCATAGATAGCCCAGATTTTTGTCTGCGTGTGGCGCGGATCGTCAAAGAGGACGAGGTCGAAGGTCTGACCTTTGGACACGACATTCCCACGGTGCATTACGTCGCGCCCTCGGTCTGGGCCTGGCGTCCGAAACGGGCGGAGAAGATGGCGCAATGGATCGATCATGTGCTGGCGCTTCTGCCGTTCGAGCCTCCCTATATGGAAGCTGCGGGGATGAGCTGTGACTTTGTCGGCCATCCGGTCGTGGCCGAACCTGTGGCCTCGGACGCTGAGGCACAGGCGTTTCGCGAACTGCACGGGGTTGATGATGGCCCTCTGATTCTGGCGTTGCCCGGTTCGCGCAAAGGCGAGGTAACGCGGCTCGCGGACCGTTTTGGAAAGAGTTTGGGCCGCGTTCAACACGACCACCCTAGTTTGAAGGTTGCGCTTCCGGTGGCACAAGGCGTGGAAGGGCTGGTGCGGGACGTGACGGTCAATTGGCCTGTGCGTCCGATCCTGATCCCCGCAGAACAAGCAGATCAAAAACGGGTAGCGTTTCGCGCGGCCGATGTGGCGCTTGCGGCATCGGGCACGGTGTCACTTGAGCTGGCCGCTGCTGGAACGCCGATGGTGATTGCCTATGATATGAACTGGCTGAGCCGATTGTTGATCGGACGTCTGTTAAAGGTGGACACAGTTACGTTGGTCAATCTGGTGTCTGAGACGCGCGTTGTGCCCGAGTTTTTGGGTCGCGACTGCGCGCCAGATCTGATCGCCCCGGCGCTGCTGTCGACGCTGGCCGACCCCTCGGCCCAGAAAGACGCGATGGCATTGACCATGGACCGTCTCGGCAAAAGGGGTGAGGCTCCCGGCCTTCGGGCGGCGCGTTCGGTGCTGGACGTGGTGACGCAAAGGCAAGCCATCTGACACGCCACCTGTCAAAATTCAGACTTTATTGCGCGTCGTTGCTTTCGCTCAGGATGGCCTGAACTTTGGGAATGATCTCGGGCATTTTTTCCTGCACCATCTTCAACACCATCGGTGTTTGGCGCTCAGTGACCTGCGGCAGTTTGCTCATCGCTGATCGTCCCAGATCGGTGGCGTAAAAGTCGCGAATGGCCTTGATCTCTTCAAATGTGAATAGTTCGGCCATCACGGAAGCCTGATCACGCATGATGTCATACATCGGACCGGTCATTTCATCCTGATACAGCTGATCAATCCGGGCAATCTGACCATCGTTCAGTGGAATACCCTTGGCGGTCACATCGGCCACAAGCGGTTGCCACATGGTCTTGACCATCGCATCCATGTCAATGTCTTCCAGCGTCGCTTCGATATATCCGGTGGCGATCGCCAGACGTTGTTCATATGTCTCTTCAGCCAAAAGCGGCGTGCCAAGAAGGGCGGCAGCGGCGAGGGCGGGAAACAATCTGCGCATGGGAAATCCTTTTCATGTTACTTCCCACCCATTCTTGACCCATTAAAAGGGCACCGCAAACACATTGGTCAAGTGGCGCGCCCTCTGAGAAAAATTGCTTAGCCGCGCCAGATCCAACCGCCGCCAAAAACCCGCGGGCCGTCCGGGGCATAGAACACACAGGCCTGACCGGGGCTGACACCTTCTTCGGGTGTTAGAAGCTCAACTTCAGCCTCTGTGTCGGAAATCGGGCGGATGATCGCCTCACGCGGCGGGCGGGTCGATCGGATTTTGACGCCCAAATGCCACTCCTTCCGCGCGGTGAACGGCTCGTCGCCCAACCAGTTGATTTCACGCACCGGGACGGTGCGGGTGGCCAGCAACTCTTTCGGGCCAACCACGACCTGTTTGGTGTCCACATCCAGCTTGACCACATAAAGCGGCTCGGACAGCCCGCCGATGCCAAGGCCGCGCCGTTGACCGATGGTGTAGTGGATAACACCATCATGGCGGGCCAGCACGCGCCCGTCGGCGTGAATGATGTCACCGGGTTCGGCCGCACCGGGCCGCAACTTTTCAATGACGCTGGCATAGTTGCCATCGGGCACGAAACAAATATCCTGACTGTCCGGCTTGTCGGCGACTTCAAGCCCGTATTTGCGGGCAAGCGCACGGGTTTCATCCTTGGTTTCCAGGTGGCCGAGTGGGAACCGCAGGTAATTCAACTGCTCTGGCGTGGTCGAGAACAGGAAATAACTTTGATCGCGGGCGGGATCGGCTGCGCAGTGAAGTTCAGGCCCGGCTGTACCATCCACGCGTTGGATATAGTGTCCCGTCGCCATGCAATCAGCGCCCAAATCGCGCGCGGTTTCAAGCAGGTCTTTGAACTTCACCCGCTCGTTACAACGGATGCAAGGCACAGGGGTGGCCCCGCCCAGATAGCTGTCGGCAAACTCTTCGATCACGGCATCTTGGAAGATGTTTTCATAGTCGAGGACATAATGCGGAAACCCCATACTTTCAGCAACATGTCGGGCGTCGTGAATGTCGATTCCGGCGCAGCACGCACCTTTCTTGGCCAAGGCCGCGCCGTGGTCATAAAGCTGCAAGGTCACACCGATCACGTCATAGCCTTCTTCGGCCAGCATCGCAGCCACGACTGAACTGTCCACGCCACCCGACATCGCGACCACGACACGGGTCTCGGCGGGCGGTTTGGCGAATCCCAGCGAATTCACCACCGGAGCGTCTTGCATTTTCACGGCCGTGGACATGACCAAATCCTTTCGAGAAGAATGACGGAATATATGAAAATTCGAACGAACAACAAGGGGCAGCTTCACGTCTCTTTAAGTGTACGGGGTGAAAATTGTCACAGACCAAGACGTGAGGGCTGAATATGTTTTTAAAAAAAGTAGAGGGGCCGCGCGCTGTGACCCTACCGGATGGGTCAGTCATGACCCGCGCTGATCTGCCTCCCAAAACCACGCGGCGTTGGGTGGCCAGTCGCAAAGCAGCGGTTGTGCGGGGCGTGATGTCCGGGTTGATTTCCGAAAAAGACGCGCAAGAGCTTTATGCGTTGTCGGAAGAAGAATTGGCAGAGTGGATCAAGGCAGTTTCCGACCATGGTGAAGCGGCTTTGAAAGCGACATCGCTACAAAGGTATAGACAACCATAGATTGTTTTCGCTAAAAGTTCTGCATGGGTAACGTGTGGTTAACCATTTCACGAGATGCTGACTGCGAACTTTAGGACTTTTAAGCGGAGAACCCAAAACATGCGTATCCTTTTGGTGGAAGACGACCCGACCACATCGCGAAGCATCGAACTGATGCTGACTCACGCCAATCTGAATGTCTATGCAACCGATCTGGGCGAAGAAGGGATCGATCTGGCCAAGCTCTATGACTATGACCTGATCCTTCTGGACCTTAACCTGCCGGACATGAACGGGCACGAAGTGCTGCGCCAGTTGCGCATGGCGCGGGTTGAAACACCCATCCTGATCCTGTCCGGTGCCGATGACACGGAAAACAAGATCAAGGGGTTTGGCTTCGGGGCAGACGACTACATGACAAAGCCGTTCCACCGCGAAGAACTGATCGCCCGCATTCATGCGATCATCCGCAGGTCAAAAGGCCATTCGCAATCGGTGATCAAGACGGGGCCAATTGCCGTCAATCTTGATGCAAAAACTGTCGATGTTGACGGGCGCACCGTTCATTTGACCGGAAAGGAATACCAGATGTTGGAACTTTTGTCGTTGCGCAAGGGCACAACCCTAACGAAAGAGATGTTTCTAAATCATCTTTACGGCGGGATGGATGAACCCGAATTGAAGATCATCGACGTGTTCATCTGTAAACTGCGCAAAAAACTGTCGACGGCGACTGGCGGCGACAGCCACATCGAAACCGTTTGGGGGCGCGGCTATGTTCTGCGCGATCCTGAGCCTGCTGAACTGGACGCAAAGATCGCGATGGGCGCCTAAGTCGGCACCGATCCGCTTTGCGTGACGGATCGGTAGCCTATTAGGGAAAACTCTGGTCAGACCTTCAGTTCACTGGCAATGCGCGCAGCAAGGCGCGCATTGTTTTTGACAAGGGCAATATTTGCCACCAAGGATGCGCCATCAGTTGCGTGAAAGATGCGATCCAACAGATATGGTGTTACGGATTTGGCCGCGACTCCTTCTGCGGCGGCGGCGGTCAAAGCCTCTTCGATCACCGGGGTGATCACCTCGGTCGGGATCTCATCCTCTGAAGGGATCGGGTTGGCGACGAAATGCCCACCCGCCAGGTTCATGCTTTGCCGCATTTTTATTGCGCGAGCGATTTGGGCTGGATCGTTCATCGACAAGGGAGCGGGCAGCCCGGAACTGCGCGACCAAAACGCCGGAAAGTCTGTTTGTCCAAAGGCAATGACCGGCACGCCGAGCGTTTCCAGAACTTCGAGCGTCTTTGGCAGGTCAAGGATGGCTTTTGCCCCAGCCCCAACAACCGTCACCGGTGTCTTGGCAAGCTCATGTAAATCGGCGGAGATATCGAAGCTGTCTTCTGCACCACGATGCACGCCACCGATGCCTCCGGTCGCAAAAACCTCGATGCCTGCCAGATGCGCCGCAATCATCGTCGCGGCGACCGTCGTTGCGCCTGTGCCCCCGGTCGCGATGCACGCGGCCAGATCAGCGCGCGATAGCTTGGCCACATCCTGGGCCTGACCCAAAGCCTCAAGCTCGGCATCGGTCAGACCGATATGCAACTGTCCGTCAAGAATAGCGATGGTCGCTGGGACGGCACCATTTTCGCGGATGACGGCCTCAACCTCGCGCGCAGTCTCAACATTCTGTGGCCATGGCATACCATGCGTGATGATCGTGCTTTCCAGCGCGACGATGGGTTGGCCGGTGCTACGTGCCGTTTCGACTTCGGGCGAGAAATGCAGGTCTATGGTCATGATACTTCTTCTCCGGATACATAATGGGCAGCGGTTTTCTGGGCGTGAGCCAGGGCTTCGATCCGGCTTTTGCCGGCCGTTTCGGCGGCGATATGGGCGGCCATGAAAGTATCGCCTGCGCCTGTTATGCGACGTACGCGCACAGCAGGGCAGGGGGTTTGGATAACATCTTCTGCTTTGCTGCCATCCGCGGCAAAACTGCCGCCATCCGTGACCAACACCCGGTTGGCACCTGCAGCAAGCAGCCCCTCGGCGGCCTCCAGCGCGTTGTCGAATGCTCTGCCAGCCAGATATCCTGCCTCTTCACGGTTCAGATAGAGCGTGGCGCCGGGATGCGACATCAATGGCAACAAGCGGCGTGCTTTGCCGGGGCTGGCTGGAGCGATGCGTAAATCTGCCGCCGCAAAGCTGGGCCGTTTGGCAATGTCCGTCAGCAGAGGTGCCGTCAGATTGCCATCAAGCGCGATCAAACCCGCAAAAGGTGCGTCGGCTGAACCCAACGTGCCATCTTCCAATGGAATCAGGATTGCATCGCCGGCAGCTTCCAACGAATGGGCATCAGCCAGTGCAGAAACAAGTCCCTGTGGACCTTCAATGGCCATGTAGATATCCGTCGGCAGACCGGAGGGGCGGTAAACGTATGAGGTGATAATCCCGCGTGCGCCGCATTCGGCCAACAATTCTTCACCTTCGGCGTCACGCCCGATGGCGGTCAAAATCGCGGGGCGCAGGTTGAACCGCTGCACCGTTTTGGCGATGTTCATCGCGACACCGCCGGGCAGGCGGGTGATGCGGCCGGGCTCGTCCGAGCCGATATCCATCGGCTGCTGTGTGCGCCCGATCACGTCCCACAAAACGGACCCGATGCAAAGAATATCGTGCTTCATGTTCATATCCCTGTTCTGCCGAGGATTCCGAAGCGATACAAGAGTGGATGCGTCTTGCATCCGCATCACCCCATGCGCCAGCAAAATATGGGCAAAACCTTTCTTTTGGGCTTGTCAGGGTTGGACCAGACGTCTATACGCCCCCCATCAATCCACAGGCGGGGTTGGGCTGATGAGGGAGAAATCCTCGGACGTCCGCCGGTTGAGCCGGGGAATGACCAAATGATCCAAGCCGCGAAAGCGGTTTGATTGCAAGGACATGAACCGCTCGTATGGCCCCGTTAAGGTAGAAACCGGAAAGGAAAAGAACATGGCGCTGCCTGATTTTTCGCTGCGTCAGCTTTTGGAAGCTGGCGTTCACTTTGGTCACCAGACCCAACGCTGGAACCCCCGTATGGCTCCGTTCATCTATGGTGAACGCAATGGGATCCACATTTTTGACCTGACGCAAACCTTGCCGATGCTCGACGCCGCGCTGAACGCCGTGCGCGAGACCGTTGCCAAGGGTGGTCGTGTGCTGTTCGTCGGCACCAAGCGTCAAGCTGCTGGAGCAATTGCAGAAGCCGCTGAGAAGTCGGCCCAGTATTATATGAACCACCGTTGGCTGGGTGGCACGCTGACAAACTGGCAGACCGTATCGCAGTCGATCAACCGTCTGAAAGAATTTGACGAGAAACTTGCAAACGGCGCTGAAGGCCTGACCAAGAAAGAGCGTCTGGGCATGGAGCGCGAGCAGGCAAAACTGCAAGCCTCGCTGGGCGGTATCCGCGATATGGGTGGCGTGCCTGATCTTCTGTTCGTCATCGACGTGAAAAAAGAAGCACTGGCGATCGCTGAAGCCAACAAGCTGGGCATCCCGGTTGTAGCTGTCGTCGACACCAACTGCCCGCCGGAAGGTGTGGATTACATCATTCCGGGCAATGACGATGCAGCGCGCGCAATTGCTCTGTATTGCGATCTGGTGTCGCGTTCGGCACTGGACGGTATGTCGGCACAGCTTGGTGCCGCTGGTGTTGATATCGGCGCAATGGAAGAAGCCCCGGCAGAAGAAGCTGTGGCTGAAGCTGCAGAAGAAGCTGCCCCGGCCGAATAACGACCGCACAAACGCGGGGCAGGGAGACTTGCCTCGCGTATCTGTCACAGAATTGATACGGGGCGCATGAATACAGGGCGGCATGTTAACGCGCCTGACACCCCCGACACACCAAGGAGCTGAGATATGGCAATCACTGCTGCACTCGTCAAAGAACTGCGCGAATCCACAGGCGTCGGCATGATGGACGCGAAAAAAGCACTGGTCGAAAACGATGGCGACATGGACGCCGCTGTCGACTGGCTACGCACCAAGGGCCTGGCAAAGGCCGCCAAGAAAGCTGGCCGCACGGCCGCAGAAGGACTGGTGGCTGTCGCCGTGTCTGGCGGTAAAGGCGTGGCCGTTGAAGTGAATTCGGAAACTGACTTCGTTGCAAAGAACGCAGAATTCCAACAGATGGTTTCAGGGATCGCCAATGCTGCTCTGAACGCGGCTGATCTGGACGCGCTGAACGCGGCTGATCTGGGTGGCAAGTCTGTTGCCGATACGATCACCAACAAGATCGCCACCATTGGTGAAAACATGTCACTGCGCCGCATGGCGTCGATCGAAGGTGAAAGCGTTGTTACTTATGTTCACAACGCTGCCGCTGATGGCATGGGCAAGATCGGCGTTCTGGTTGCGATGAATGGCGGCTCGGAAGAATTTGGACGTCAGGTTGCGATGCACATTGCTGCTGCCAACCCGCAAGCCCTGAACGAAGCCGAACTTGACGGTGCTGTTGTTGAGAAAGAACGCACGATCCTGACCGAGCAAGCGCGTGAAAGCGGCAAGCCCGAAAACATTATTGAGAACATGATCAAAGGCCGCATGAAGAAATTCCTGGCCGAAGTGACCCTGCTGGGTCAGGACTTCGTGATCAACCCCGACCTGACCGTCGAAGCTGCCGCGAAAGAAGCCGGCGCCGAGATTGTCGGATATGTCCGCATGGAAGTGGGCGAAGGGATCGCAAAAGAAGAAGCCGATTTTGCTGCCGAAGTGGCCGCTGCCGTTCAAGGCTGATCGGGCCTGACCATTGGATTTGGACAGGGCCGGGCAACCGGCCCTTTTTTTTCGTCTGCAGATTGAGCATAGGTCTGATTGGATCGCCAAATGAATTGCGGCGCCAACGGGAAGGTTGACGCCGCTAAGATTCACACGGGACATGTGTGTTTCTATGTCGATTTCCGGGTATTTAGGTTGCTGGTGTCTCAGGTAAGAATATTCCTTTGACACCAGCTCCCGGTTTCCCGGAAGAATGAGACGTTGTCTGAAATCGCAGTACGTCCACCCCTTCAAGTTCCAACGGCTTCAAAGCCACCACTCACGGAACAAGATCATTATGCCTCAAAATGATGCGAAATGGAAGTCAGGGTTTCCGTACCGTAAGGTCAATAAGACGTGATTATTTGTTCTCGGACGGTCGACAATTTAGGGATTTTACTGCGGATCAGTTCCTACATGCCGCTCTAATCAACCATGAGGGGAGCGAATCTGATTCAGGTAGGAAATTTTGAGAATGGCCTGTGCAGTTGTGTCGACCCCAAGTTTCGACCGAGCGATTCGCAAATGCTTCTCAACTGTAGCGGCTGAAACGCCCATGATCGTCGCGATATCCTGATTGGTCTTGCCGGTGCCTACCCATTCCAAAACCTCACGTTGACGCGCAGACAGTTTCGCACGGTCCGTTTGTTGGGGCAGGGACATGATTTTCAGATGCACTACATGGTTCAGTGTCTCGATGATATTCCCGTGCTCGTCCCAGATTTGATCGACCTGATCCTGAGTTAATCCGCTTCTCGCGGTCAAGGCCATCAATGCGCGCGTTCGTCTAGAGGATTCTGGAAACGAGATCGTATAGCCCGCAGTCACATTCATTTGCCGGTTGATATCCCGGACCTGCAAACCTTTTTCCGACAGTTTATCGACATTTTCATGCACCCAGGACCAACTGCATGCACCGCTGTTCTGCGAGGCCCATTCGATCATCGGTGAATGGCGATAGAGTTCGTCTTCGGTGTACAGACGCTCAACATACTCGCGCGGATGAGATGACAGGATCAGTGTATCTTCACGCGGGCCCAGAGATGTCGGTGTCGTGAAGTGAGTGCAGCCATAGACCAGACGATCGAATTCAAATTCGTTCATGGCCTCACAATGAACATCCCAAAGCTCGGTGACGGACGTGCATTGGCACATACGTGCAACGTAATCGAGCTTGGGATCCATTCAGACAGCTCCAGACATTTCAACGATGGTGTCATGCGGCGATGCCAAGCAGGTCGAGTGTCCAATTGGTGCCGACAATTCACGGCGCGGTGCGTCCAGAACGTGAAACGAAATCATCAATTAAATCCTTTTCTCGACCGTATTCTTTGCTTCTTTAGTAATAATTGTCGAGAAAAAACCTAAGGACAGGGCAACAACGGTGTTAATCCGTCGCATTTCAGCGAAACAACTGCACCAAGGCGAAGTTGCGACCGTGATTGTGACTGCCAGAAAAGCTTATTGGGCAGTAGTGAAACGCCCTTAGCGCTGTACATGAACAAGTTACAGGGTGTTGTTAACAAATACATACATCTGCATCAGATACAATTAACATAATACCGATTATACGCGAATGGTTAAGCGGAGTGTGCCTTACCCCAATGCGTAGCCAGTGCCACGCACAGTTCGCAGCGGATCATCTCCACCCTGTCGACACAGCGCTTTGCGCAGCCGTCCGACATGTACATCAACAGTGCGAGTGTCGACATAGACATCGCGACCCCAAACACGGTCCAGCAATTGTTCGCGGCTCCAGACCCGTCCGGGCTTTTCCATCAAGGTGGACAGAAGACGAAATTCGGTTGGTCCCAGTTTTACCGTGGCCCCGGCCCTCGTCACCCGGTGGCTTTCGCCGTCCAGCAGGATGTCCTGATACTCCAAAAGCTGTCCGACCGCTGCCGGACGTGTGCGCCGCAGTTGGGTGCGGATGCGCGCCATCAATTCACTGACTGAAAACGGCTTCACCACATAGTCATCTGCGCCGGTTTCTAGCCCGCGCACGCGGTCCACCTCTTCTGATCGGGCCGATAGCATGATCACAGGAATCGCGCGGGTTTCCTTGCGAGTTTTCAGGCGGCGGCAGATTTCGATGCCGGACACGCCGGGAAGCATCCAGTCCAGTAACACAAGGTCTGGCTTCACTTCTTCGATCAGGATCAATGCGTCGTCGCCGTTCTCCGCCATGGTGACATCATAGCCCTCTGCGCTCAGGTTGTAGCGCAGGATTTCCCGTTGGGCCGGTTCGTCTTCAACCAGCAAAACACAAGGTGCAGTGGCGCTCATGCCTTGGCTCCGGCATCGGTGGCGGTCGGAATTTCATAGTTGGGCGCATTGCCTTTCGGGCGTGCCTCGTCCGGCATTTCACCTGTGACCAGATAGATCACCTGATCCGCAATCGACGTTACATGATCCCCCATCCGTTCGATATTTTTCGCGATGAAATGCAGATGCATACAGGATGAAATGTTACGCGGATCCTCCATCATGAAGGTCAAAAACTCGCGAAACAGAGCGTTGTACATCTGGTCGATCTCAAGGTCGCGCTGGCGCACATCATGCGCCAGATCAGCATCGCGGCGTATATAGGCATCCAGCGCGTCCGTAAGCATAGATTGCGCTTCCCCTGCCATGCGTTTGATTGCCCCTGATGCGCCATCAATCGGATGCATATGCACCAGAACAGTGGTGCGTTTGGCCATGTTTTTGGCATAGTCGCCAATCCTTTCCAGATTTGCGGCGACTTTCATTACCGTCAGAACCGTGCGCAGATCCGATGCAATCGGCTGACGCAAAGCCAGCAAACGCGCGCATTCCTCTTGGATTTGCAAATCCAGCGCGTCAATCTTCTTGTCATTTTTGCGCACGGTTTCGGCCAGTTCCTCGTCCCGACGCTTCAGCGATCTGGCCCCTTCGCGGATGGCGTCTTCGACCATCCCGCCCATTTTCATCAGGTGGGCCTGGATTTCTTCAAGGTCGCGGTCAAACGCGGATGCGATATGTTGTTCGGTCATGTAAGTCTCCTGCCCCAGAGTTGGGCGAACCGTCGTCAGCCAATACGGCCAGTGATATAGCTTTCAGTGCGCGGGTCTGTGGGATTGGTAAATATCCGATCCGTATCCCCATATTCCACAAGGTTGCCCAAATGGAAGAACGCGGTTTTCTGGCTGACCCGTGCAGCTTGCTGCATCGAGTGTGTGACGATCACCACCGAGTAGTTTTCGCGCAGTTCGTCGATCAGTTCTTCGACCTGCGCGGTGGCAATCGGATCCAACGCCGAGCAAGGTTCGTCCATCAACAGCACCTCGGGCTCGGTTGCAATCGCACGCGCGATGCACAGGCGCTGTTGCTGGCCACCGGACAGCCCGGTGCCGGGTGCATGCAGACGGTCTTTCACCTCGTCCCAGATAGCGCCGCGTCGCAGGGATTTCTCGACGATCTCGTCCAGATCAGCCTTGTTGCGGGCCAGCCCGTGGATGCGCGGCCCATAGGCAATGTTGTCATAGATCGACTTGGGGAACGGGTTGGGTTTCTGGAACACCATGCCGACCTTGGCGCGCAATTGCACGGGATCGACGCGCTTGTCATAGATGTCTTCGCCGTCCAGACGAATATCGCCGTCGACCCGGCAAATGTCGATCGTGTCGTTCATCCGGTTCAGGCAGCGCAGGAAGGTAGATTTGCCGCAACCAGACGGGCCGATAAAGGCGGTCACGGTGTTGTCCTGAATGTCGACCGATACATCCTTGATGGCGTGGGTGTCACCATAGTGGACCTGCACGTTCTTCGCGGTGATCTTGATGTCATGCATCGCTGCGGTCCTTTCAATCTTCGTCATATCGTTCATGTGTTCGGTCTTTCATCTTGTTTTTGCGGTTGGCTTCAAGCCGCTCACCAGCGACGCTCGAACCGGCGGCGCAGGATGATTGCGATGATATTCATGCTCATGAGGAAAAGAAGCAGGATGATGATGCCGCCCCATGCCCGTTCATAATACGCGGGATCGGCGCGCTTGGCCCATTCATAGATTTGCGCGGGCATGGCCGAGTTCGGCGCCATGAACCCTTCGATCAAACCATCGGGGTAGTTCGACGCGATATAGCCCACCATACCGATCAAAAGCAGCGGTGCAGTTTCGCCAAGTGCCTGCGCCAGACCAATGATCGTGCCTGTCAGGATGCCCGGCATGGCCAACGGCAACACATGGTGGAACACCGTTTGCATTTTAGAGGCTCCTACCCCAAGAGCCGCTTCGCGGATCGACGGCGGGACTGATTTCAACGACGCGCGGGTCGAGATGATGATCGTCGGCAACGTCATCAGGGTCAGGACCAGCCCGCCCACCAGCGGCGCGGATTGCGGCAAATGCGCGAACTGGATGAACACAGCAAGGCCAAGGATGCCGAAAACGATGGACGGGACCGCGGCAAGATTTGCAATGTTGACTTCGATCAGATCGGTGAACCTGTTTTGCAGGGCAAATTCTTCAAGATAGATGGACGCCGCCACGCCGATTGGTAATGCGCATGCGAGCACCACTAGCATCATATAGAGACTGCCCAACATTGACACACCGATCCCCGCCTGTTCCGGGCGGCTTTCCGAGGCATCCGCCCCGGTGATAAAATCCAGATTAAAGGATCTGTTCACCAGCCCGGCCGTTTGCAACGCATCGACGATATCTAGATGTGCTGGCGTCAGGTTCTTGTCCCGCGCCAGGCTTTCTCGAGTCACGCGGCCCTTCAGATAGCCATCGACTCTAGACGATGCGAGCAGTTTGAATTCCACCGTTTCACCGATCTGTTCGGGATGGGCGATGACATGGTCACGAATGTCCGCCGCCGCGCCCGAACTGATCATCTTGCGAAGATCTTTGCCTTTGGTAAACGGGTTTTCCATACCTGTATCGGCTATGGCGCGGGCAATGGCATCGTCAATCAGCGGGTTGTAACCAAACGTTGTCACCTTCTTGATGGCCTCGATGTCACGGGTGCCGGATTTGTCCAGTTTTGCTTCCTGAAGGTCGACACTCAAGGTGATGAAGCTTTGCTGAAACGCGCCCACGCCCTTGAAAAAAATCGAACTGATCAGAACCACAAGAAAGATCAGTCCAACCGCGATGGCTGCGATGCCATAGGCGCGGAAACGGGCCTCGGCCGTGTTGCGTTTCTTGGTGCGGGCGTCCTGCGTCAACAGTGACGATGCGGCGTGCGGGGCAGAATTGGGCGCGCCGTCCGAAAATGCTGCGTCGGTCATTCGTATTGCTCCCTGTATTTGCGAACGATCATCAGCGCTAGGATGTTCAGGCCGAGCGTCAGGACGAAGAGCGTCATACCAAGCGCGAAGGCGACAAGCGCCTCAGGGCTGGCGAAGTCGCTGTCACCGGTCAACTGGCTGACAATCTTGGCGGTGACAGTGGTCATCGCCTCGAACGGGTTCAGGTCCAGCCGGGCTGCGGCCCCTGCCCCCATCACCACGATCATGGTTTCCCCGATCGCGCGACTGGCGGCCAGCAGCACAGCGCCGACGATCCCCGGAAGTGCTGCGGGCAAAACCACATGACGCACTGTTTCCGACTGCGTGGCACCCAAACCGAAGGATCCGTCCCGCATCGCCTGCGGCACCGCGTTGATGATGTCATCGGACAGCGAACTGACAAAGGGGATTAGCATGATGCCCATGACCAGACCCGCCGTCATCACCGAGCGTGCGCCCTGCATCCACCCCAGCCCGTCCGCGCCGAATACGCCCACCAGCATTGGCCCAACCACTGTCAGGGCAAACAAACCGTAGACGATGGTGGGAATACCAGCGAGCACTTCAAGCAACGGTTTGGCGAAGGCACGTGTGGTGCGGCTGGCATATTCCGCCAGATAGATCGCTGCAAACAGGCCGATGGGCACCGCGACCAGCAGTGCGACCAGCGATATGTAAAGTGTGCCCCACAGAAGCGGTAGGATGCCCAAATGTTCAGATCCGCCGCGTCCCTCGGGGCTCCAGACTGTGCCGAACAAGAAATCACTGGCCGGGAACATGCCGAAAAAGCTGATCGTGTTGAAGACCAGTGACAGGACGATGCCGATTGTGGTCAGGATCGCAAGGGATGCCGCCCCGATCAGCAACAATTTCACCCCAGCCTCGACCCGGTTGCGGGCCCGGAAAGTTCCCGAGGTCATGCGCATTGCGGCCAGAAAACCACCCGCTGCGATGATCAGGACAACCACCATCAATGCCAAATTTCCAGTTTCAGTTTTGCTGCGCAGCACTTGCGCAGCGGCCAGAACGGCGGGGCTGATATCGCCTCCAACGACGACACCGACCTGTGCCAGTTGCCCGCGCAGATCAGTGGAGGCAGCGTCAAGGTTGGTCACCCCGGCCTCGGTCAGGGAAGTTTGGAGGACCAGTTGGTCCAGCCCGACAGCCACGCGGTTTACGTCGCTCATGATCAGGTTCAACTGACCGCCATCCTCATAAAGCCCGTCGGGGATCAAACTCGCCACACTGGCGTTGATCGCAATGGGCTGCACGACAACCCACAGCGTTAGAACAAGAAGGGCTGGCACCAGGGCCAGCATCGCGACATTGAATCCATAATAATTCGGTAGGGAGTGAAGTTTCCGCCGATCCCCGTCGACCGAGGCCAGCGCGCGGCGGCGTCCAAGGAAAAAACCAAAAACAGCCAGCGCCAGTATGATCACGAGAAGCCAAAGTGCGGACATTGAATAACTCTTACAACAGCGATGCAGATCCTTAAGTGGATCTGTGGAATGATGCGGTGCGGGACCCCTGCCCCGCACCGTTTGGACTTAGTTGGTCAGAACGTCTTCCGCGGCCACCGCGGCTTGTGTGGCGCTCAGCTGGGGATCAGAAACAAGACCGTATTCCGACAGCGGGCCGTCTGGGCCAGCAATCTCGTCCGCGACGAAGAACTCGGCGAATTCCTTCAGGCCGGGGATCACGCCGATATGCGCTTTCTTGATGTAGAAATAGAGCGGACGCGACACCGGGTATGCGCCGGTTGCGATGGTTTCAGTCGACGGCAGAACCCCTGACATGGTGGCCACGTTCAGCGTGTCGGTGTTGTTTTCATAAAACGCCAGCCCAAAGATGCCGATGCCGTCCTTGTTCGAAGAAATCGAAGCCAGCGTCTCTGTATAGTCCCCGTCGATATCGACCGATTTGCCATCGGTGCGCACCGCGATACAGGCTTTCTCGGCGGCTTTTGTCTTGGCTTTTTCATCGTCACCTTCGGCTGCTTCAAGATAGAGCTCGAATGCGCCCGTGGCCTCGCATCCGGCCAGCAGCACCTTGTCCTCGAACACTTCGCGCGTCCCGTGCTTGGTGCCGGGGATGAAGGCGGCGATGTTGGCGGCGGGCAGCGTGTCGTTGAAGTCGGCCCACTGATTGTAAGGATTGTCGACCAGCGCACCGTCGACCACGACCTTCGCGCCCAGGGCGTTGAAGATATCGATGGGTTCGAAGGCGTCAAAATCCGGGCCGTCAATCTGGCTGGCGAAGACGATGCCGTCATAACCGATGCGCACCTCGACAATGTCTGTCACACCAGCGGCGGCGCAGGCTTCAACCTCAGATGCTTTGATCTTGCGTGAGGCGTTCGCGATGTCGATGGTGTTTTCCCCCACCCCTTCGCAGAACCGCTTCAACCCGGCAGACGACCCACCCGATTCGACCACTGGCGTCGGAAAGTCGAAATTTTCCCCGAAGGCTTCGGCCACGATCGACGCATAAGGCAGCACGGTCGACGATCCGGCAACCTGCACCTGATCACGGGCAGACGCAGCGGTTGCAGAGGCGGCAGCAATGGCCAGGGTGGAAGCGGTCAGTTTCACGAATGACATGGATAGCTCCTGATTAAATACGGCATCGCCCCCTCGGACGACATGTGGCTGTCCTATGGGTGTTGATCAAAGGTTTTGTGTAAATTTTGTAAAAGTAATGTGACAAACCGCGTTGCGCAGAGATTTTTCTGGGAAAGATCGCCAAAAATGTCAGGCAGTTTCCGGCATGGGCAGGCTTACAGTGAAGCAACTGCCCGCTCCCGGCGCGCTTTCGATCCGCAACCGTCCACGATGCCGGTTCACGATATGCTTAACGATGGCAAGACCCAGCCCCGTACCGCCCAACTCGCGTGATCGATGGTTGTCGACACGGTAAAACCGTTCGGTCAAACGACCCAAATGCTTGGGGTCGATCCCGTCACCATCGTCTTGCACTGCGACCTCCAGCCCCGGCCCCTTGAAAGCGGACACCTGCGGCAATGCATTCATTGTAATTCGAACAGTCCCACCTTTGCGCCCATATTTGATCGCATTTTCGATCAGATTGGTGAAAACCTGCGTCAACTGATCGCTCTCCCCAACAACGATGGTGGGTTGATCAGTTTCAAAGAAGAAACGGAAATCGACATCGCGATCCCTGGCAGAGGGGCTAAGCGCATTAATGACCAACGAAATCACCTGATCTAACTCGACCAAGTCGGTGGGGCGCACTCGTTCCAAATCTTCAACCCGGCTAAGCGATAACAGTTCCGTGACCAAACGGTTCATGCGGCTTGCTTCTTCTTCCATGATGTCCAGAAACCGCGCGCGCGCATCGGGGTCATCGCGTGCCGGGCCGCGTAGGGTTTCAATGAAACCGGACAGCGCAGTCAAGGGAGTGCGTAACTCATGACTGACATTTGCGACGAAATCCGACCGCATCTGTCCAGCTTCCTCATGGGGCGAGACATCTAGAAAGGTTAGCAGTACACTGTGGTCCGACACCAACTCAGCCAAATGTACGTCGTAGAGCATATCGCGACCATGTTTGGAAATTACCAGCCGCGCATCGGCGTGGGCGTCGCCGGTCAACACAGTTTCGATGGCCTCAAGTAATGAAGGTTGACGGATGGCCGTGGCAACGTGACGCCCAACCAAGTCCACCCCGAAAATGTTCGTCGCGCCATCATTTTGACCGGTGACGCGTTGATCACACCCGACCACCAAAACAGGCACGGGAAAGGCTTGCAACACTTCGTCGGACGACATCAAACAGAAGAACCCTTGGACCAATCTACACTTGCACAGGGATGGCGGCATTATGTCGCCACGTCAAACACCAAAATTGCGAAATTCATCGTGATGCTAGAATTGCAAACCGCAGGCTCGCCTTATATGTGTGATCCGAAAAAGCGAACGACAGGCGGACAACACGATCCTGCGTCGCTGTGCATATCATAGTTGGGGCCACAAGGTTTGCGAACGAGTGTTGGGGTGATGACAGACAGCCACACAAAAAAACCGATGCTGCTTGTATTGGGCGACGGAGTGATCTCAGACGACAGGCTGACCCAGTCATGTCGCCTGACCCATATGTCATGCGATATGTTTTTTGATCTGACACGCGCAGAATTTGATAAACAAGACATTCAATTGGTCGTGTCAGCTCTGTTTTCCACGCAAACAGATTGCATCGAGATTGGACAGCATCTTAGCACAATCGGTTTTCACGGTACCTATCTGATCTGTACCGACACGTTGCCCAATCCGAAGGTCATCAAACGCGAACTGCACCAGCTTTATCCGGACTTACACTGCTTGATTATGACTCCGGACGACCTGATCGATTTTCTAAACAGCGCGCGCCCGGCCGCTGCTCAGTAAATCAGATCATGGTCATCTCCTGTCAATTTATCATAGTGACGCGCTAGATAGCTGAGCGCGACCCGCAGCATGTATTTCCCAGACCGAGCAGGCATCGCCATGTCAGCTTCAATCCGCTCCATGCCGCGTTCGTGGCAACAGACGGCCATTGCTACCTGCGCTAGCTCTGGTCCAAGGGCTGTCATCGCTTCACCAAACCGCTTGCGTGCATCAAGCTTTCGATCAGACGGGTGCCCAGATGCAGATGTTCCTGAAGACTGAATGGCGGCCTGAACACGGTCCCACGTGTTTAGGCCAGAGACCGCGCACTGGCCTAATGCGAAATCGCGGTGCAACCGCTCGGCTGCGCGGACCAAATCGGGACCCAGATAGGGATCTTGTCGACCCTTTGCGCGTGCCAGCACCCGCACGGGGCTGTCAGCGCCAATCGGGCGTTTTGTCCGATTGGCGACATTTTTTTGGATACCGGCACCAAGTTGTTTAGATACCCCCATAAAACTTGCTTGAGATTCCGCAAATCCAGTCGCGCGGCTTTCCATTTGTGCCAATATACGGTTTAGGGCGATACGACCGTCCGGGGTCATGTGATAGCGACAAATCCGTCCCTTTGTGCTGCCTTCGATCCATCCGCGTAGCGCCATCACTTCAACAACCTCGGTGGGGCCTTTGGCCAAGGTCGCCGGATCACCATCATCACGAGCAGCCAACACAACAGCGGTATCAACGCCCTGACTGACAACCATTACAGCCCGGTCCTTCATCATCGCCCGCAGCAAACGAAGCATATGGGGTGAAACCGGATCATCTTCCGGGCTGTCCTGAACGTGTTCACCGGCTTCAAGATCGGTCTGACCGTCGCGCACCCCTGCCCCCAAGCGAGTCAGCAGCGCGTCAACCAAGGGATCATCTCTGCGGGATTCGGTTTTCCGCACCTGCCGCATCACGGTCGAGGCATGAACACCCATGTCGCGTGCAAGTGCCCGGATCGACGTGCCCTTTTCCGTGTGTTTCAGATACAGGTGAACCTCGTCCGGCAACCAGCGCAGTACAGAGTTGTGTTCGATCCCAGATGGCGTCGCGTTTTGCATTCAAGCCCCTTCCAATTGGCATACCGTGCGTTTCGCGATATTCCACCGCGCAACCGCAGGTTGAATTTTAGCCGGTTAGACCTATCATTTGATTGGTTAGCGGTTCGTTAACCTACATTGTCTGCTGTAAGGATTGTTGCTGAACCAGTAAGATTTGTTAAAGGCTGCGCACGGTGACAACAAGGTTGACGCAACACCCGCTTGGGTTGTGCCACGATCACGGGGAATCATTGAAAGGATACTCCATGACCGACCCCTTTATCTGTATCAAAGCCCTTCGCCGTCCTCGCATTCTGGTACGCGCTGCACGGTTTGGATTGGTTGACTACAATCGGGATAGAGATTTGAAAAAGCTCATGAAAACAACGGCAACTCCTTCTCCAACCAAAGCCATTGACGACCTGCTTCAGGAAGAGGCACGGCTAGAGAATACGCGGACATCGGGGGATGCGTCCTATTCAATCGCCCATCATGTCGAGGTTCTGATCGCGCTGATGTCTGAACTGCGTTTGCTGCCCCAAGGCCCTCGCGAAGTTCAGTAGTGCCTACACCCGATCACAAAAAGCTAAGGGGGCAGTTAAGCCCCCTTATCCTGCTGTTAACCGACGAGAACGGATCGCGAACGATTCCACCTTAGCCGAACGCATCCGGCATCGATGCTTTCTTGCTTTCCACATAGTCGCGCAGACCTTCGGCGATCCCTGGATCCATACCGGGTTGTTGGTAATCGGTCAGCAACTTCTGCACCCGTGCCGTGGCAAGCGTTTCGGTGTCACGCGCACCTTCTTCTTCCCATGTTTCAAACGGTTTGTAATCCAGAAGGTCAGACCGCCAGAACGCGGTTTTGAAGTTGGCTTGTGTATGTGCACATCCCAGATAATGCCCACCCGGTCCGACCTCGCGGATGGCGTCCATAGCTTGTGCGTTCTCGTCCACGGCAATGCCTTTGGCCAGATGATGCAACGCACCCAACTGGTCGGCATCCATCACGAACTTCTCAAAGCTCGCAACCAGCCCACCTTCCAGCCAGCCCGCGGCGTGCAACATAAAGTTCACGCCGGACAGAAGCCCCATGTTCAGACTATTGGCGCTTTCATACGCCGCCTGCGCATCGGGCAGTTTCGATCCGTTGAACGATCCGGCAGACCGATATGGAAGGCCCAGTCGGCGGAACAACTGACCCGCGCCATAGGTTACATGGGCAGCCTCTGGTGTGCCGAATGTCGGCGCGCCCGAGTTCATGTCGATCGACGATACAAACGTCCCAGCCACGACCGGTGCGCCTTTGCGCACCAGTTGGCTATAAGCCACACCGGCCAGAACCTCGGCCAGAACTTGCGTCAGCGTACCGGCCACTGACACCGGCGCCATAGCCCCACCCACGATGAACGGCGAAATGATCGAGGCCTGATTGTTGGCCGCAAACACCTCCATCGCGCCCATCATGACGTCGTCATATTGCATGGGCGAGTTGATGTTGACCAACGATGTCATCACCGTGTTTTGCTGCACGAAGTCTTTGCCGAAAAGAATCTCGGACATCTCGACGCTGTCTTGCGCGCGTTCAGGTGCCGTGACCGACCCCATATAAGGCTTGTCGGACAGGGTCATGTGGGCCAGCAACATGTCCAGATGACGCTTGTTGACCGCAACATCTGTCGGTTCGCACACAGTGCCTCCGGAATGATGCAACCACTTGGACATATAGGTCAGTTTTACGAACTTACGGAAATCCTCCATCGTTGCATAGCGACGACCGTTTTTACCGTCGCGCACGAAAGGTGGGCCATAGACCGGCGCAAGCACCAAGTTGTTTCCGCCAATTTCGACGTTCCGTTCGGGATTCCGGGCATGTTGTGTAAAGCTGCTGGGTGCGGTCTTGCACAATTCGCGTGCCAATCCACGTGGAATGCGCACCCGTTCCCCACTGACATCCGCGCCCGCATCTTTCCAGCGTTCAAGAGCTGCCGGATTTTCGACGAAGTTGACACCAACTTCTTCCAGCACGGTTTCTGCGTTGTACTCTATGATCTCTAACGCTTCATCGTTGAGGATCTCAAGGTTGGGAATGTTGCGCGAGATGGTCTTGGCGCATTCAATGCGCACGGCGGTGCGTTCTGCGCGACGTGCTGCGCCTCCGCCTCCGCGACCACGACGTCTGGGTGCCTCGGTCATGGATGTCCTCCAAATTATCCTGTTGAATTGTGAATATCCTGCGCCTTCGTTCAAATCCGCTCGCAAGCGTCCTTCATGAGGCAAAAACGACATCGGGTGAGAAAAGGCGAAAAAAATGTTAGTCAAGCGTGCGAAGTGCCTGTCGCAGGACTTGCGTTGCACCGGCCCCTGCCCTAATCGGTTTCCATGACAGATCAGAGCCACGACCGCCTTCTTATCATCGACTTCGGCAGCCAGGTGACGCAGCTTATCGCGCGACGTCTGCGCGAGTTGAACGTCTATTGTGAAATCCACCCCTACCAGAACGTCACGATGGGTTTCGTGCGCGAGATGGCCCCGAAAGCCGTCATTCTGTCTGGTGGCCCCGACAGTGTCACGCGTGAAGGCAGCCCCCGCGCCCCGCAAGAGATCTTCGATTATGGCGTGCCGATTCTGGGCATTTGCTATGGACAGCAAACGATGATGACGCAGCTTGGCGGCAAGGTGGTCAGTGGCCATGGCACGGCCGAGTTTGGCCGCGCTTACGTCACCCCCGAGGCCAAGCTGGATCTTCTGGACGGATGGTTCGAACACGGGGTCGAGCAGGTCTGGATGAGCCACGGCGATCATGTGTCTGAAATTGCACCGGGTTTTCAGGTGTTTGGCACCTCGCCCAACGCGCCCTTTGCGATTACGGCCGATACGTCGCGACATTTCTATGCTGTGCAATTTCACCCCGAAGTGCACCACACGCCGAAGGGCGCAAAGCTGTATGAGAACTTCGTTAAGATGGCCGGGTTCAAGGGCGACTGGACCATGGACGCCTATCGCGAAGAAGCGATCCGCGTCATTCGCGAACAGGTGGGTGACAAGAAGGTCATTTGCGGGCTGTCCGGCGGTGTCGACAGTTCAGTTGCCGCCGTTCTGATCCACGAGGCGATCGGCGATCAGCTAACATGCGTGTTCGTCGACCACGGGTTGCTGCGCAAGGGTGAGGCCGAAGAGGTCGTCACCATGTTCCGCGACCACTACAACATGCAACTGATTCATGCCGATGAGCAGGAGCTGTTTCTCGGCGAGCTGGACGGACAATCCGACCCCGAAACCAAACGCAAGATCATCGGCCGGCTGTTCATCGACGTGTTCCAGAAGCACGCCGATCAGATCGAGGGAGCCGAGTTTCTGGCCCAGGGTACACTGTATCCGGACGTGATCGAAAGCGTCAGTTTCTCGGGTGGGCCGTCGGTCACGATCAAGTCGCATCATAATGTCGGTGGCCTACCTGAAAAGATGGGCCTGAAGCTGGTTGAACCGCTACGCGAGTTGTTCAAGGACGAAGTGCGCGCCTTGGGTCGCGAACTGGGCCTGCCCGACCATTTCATCGGGCGCCACCCCTTCCCCGGACCCGGTTTGGCAATCCGCTGCCCCGGAGAGATCACCCGCGCCAAGCTTGATATTCTTCGCGAGGCTGACGCAGTCTATATCGACCAGATCCGTAAACACGGGCTCTATGACGAAATCTGGCAAGCCTTTGTGGCGATCCTACCTGTCCGCACAGTGGGCGTGATGGGCGACGGGCGCACCTATGATTATGCCTGCGCGCTACGTGCTGTGACATCCGTCGATGGGATGACGGCGGATTACTACCCGTTCAGCCATGATTTCCTTGGCGAAACCGCCACGCGCATCATCAACGAGGTGAAAGGTATAAACCGCGTCACCTATGACGTGACCTCGAAACCACCGGGTACAATCGAGTGGGAATAGCCGCTCCTCCGCGCTTTCTATCGGCAAATTTAACCGTGCGTGGTGCATTTGCATCTTAGGGTAGTGTTATACTTGATTAACACGCCTGATAGGTGTTGACTGCTGCGAGGGTTCGGCCATCGTGGGAATGTGCACATGAAAGAAAACTTGCAGAGGGCCATCACCTTCTTCACTTCGCATTTGCGGTTTCGCCCTGTCCTAATCGCGCTGCAGAAATGCTATCATTTCCCGCCTGTGCGCCGTGTCGCGCGATTTTTCGATCCGAATTACATCAGAAAAATCAGACCGTTCCGATATCAACCCTCCTTGGCGCATATTGATTGGCAGGGCACCCGATTGTTGGTGGACGTCAACGACCATATTGGATTTCAGACCTTTATACGAAACGAACCGTTTGAAATGGCGGTCTATGCGATTGCCCAAAAGCTGGACCTGTCACGCGGCGACGTCATTCTGGATATCGGCGCCAACATCGGGACTGCCAGCATCCCTATTTGCCGCGAGCGTGGTTGTGAGCTTGCGGCGGTTGAAGCGTCGAAAGATACGGCGGCACAGCTTCTCAGAAATATCTCGCTAAACGGTGTAAAAGCCCATGTGGATGTCATCGCTCTCAGCTCTGAAACAGGAGATGACGGCTTTCTGAAATTGCATCTGCACGACGGGAACCGGGGGGCGAACTCGCTTCAGGAAGACTGGGCGGTATCGGTTGTCGACAACTTATTCGAATGGGTACCTAGTCAATCGCTTGACGACTACATCGCACGGTCGCCATTCGCTGACCGGATCAGTCTGATCAAGATTGATGTCGAAGGCGCTGAGTTGGATGTCCTGCGCAGCGGAGGTATCTTTCTGTCTCACAACACCGCGCCAATCCTTATGGAGTACCGAATAGACGCGAATGAAAAGACACGGGCGATGCTGCACCAAGTTCTGGATGATCTACACGATTCCTATGAGGTTCATGCATTGGACGAGGATGGAAACAAACAACCCTTTGATCGCAACACTGCTTATTCAAACGTGTTTTTTGAACGGCGAAAGCAGAATGTAACTGTCTGATTGTTTTGGCTTTCAAAACCGAAAGTGTCTGTTAACGTGCCGCCATGACAAAGATCCGATTGACCGGCTACATTGATGTTCCTGCGGCCCGTCTTGCGATGGTGCAAGCCGCCCTTCCCACCCATATCGCCCTGACGAGGGATGAGGTAGGCTGTCTTGAGTTCGACGTCACAGAAGACGAAACCCATCCGGGCCGTTATCTTGTTTCTGAATTGTTTGCTTCGCGCGCTGATTTTGACGCCCATCAGGCACGCTCGACTGACAGCCCATGGGCTGCAGTCACAGCGGGCATTCCGCGACATTACACCATAGAAGAGGTTTCGGCGTGACACCCACCTTGCGGGCTGCGCTCTGGATGACCGGCGCAATTGCCTCGTTCTCGGCGATGGCCATAGCGGGTCGCGCGGTCAGTCACCAGCTCGATACGTTCGAGCTTATGCTCTATCGGTCCTGTGTTGGCTTGATCATCGTCCTGTGTATTCTGTTTGTTCATAAACGTCATGACGAAATTACGACGGTCAACGCTCCGCTGCACCTTGTGCGCAACCTTGCCCATTTCGCAGGACAAAATCTGTGGTTTTTTGCGTTGACAGCTATCCCACTGGCCCAAGTCTTTGCATTGGAATTCACATCGCCTCTCTGGGTGGCTGCACTATCGCCACTGGTGTTAGGCGAAAGGCTGACGATGACACGGACGATGAGCGCCGCAGTTGGCTTTGTGGGCATTCTGATCATCGCACAACCCTTCTCGGGCACAGGGATATCGACGGGGCTTGGTGCGGCAGCGTTGTCTGCAGTGTGTTTCGCCTTTACGGCGATGTTCACGCGGCGTTTGACCCGCACTGAAACGACATTGGCGATCCTGCTTTGGCTGACGGCGACGCAGTTGCTATTCGGTTTGATTGCGGCGGGATATGATGCGGACATCACCTTGCCCAGTCTGGTCACAGCACCGTGGTTGGTTCTGATCGGCTGTGCGGGTCTTCTGGCTCATGCCTGCCTGACCACAGCCCTTTCATTGGCCCCCGCTTCTGTTGTGATCCCAATCGACTTTACTCGACTGCCTCTGATTGCCCTGATCGGCGCCCTGTTTTATGACGAACCAATCGGCATCGCACTCGTGCTTGGGGCGAGTCTGATTGTCATCGCAAACCTTGTTAACATTCGTGCAGAAGCAGCGAACAGCGCAAGCTAAATTCCACTGCACAACCTATGCACTAGAGCGTCGCAGCTAAATTTTGGTGCAAAATCGTGTCCTTTCCACATCGTTTGTTCGGATAAAAATGGCGCTGAGTTATCTGACCCAAGGTAACGATTGACCAATATCAAGTGCGACAAATAGCCTTGTCTTAATGTAACCCATCCAATTCGGACAGTTTGTGGTTCACGGGAGGAATGATGAACAAACTTACACTCACAACGGCTGCGCTTTTCACCGCTGCAGCAACCACCGCGCAGGCGGGTATCGACAGGTCTGACCAAGACATCTCGATCTTGTTTGAGGAAGGCAACTACCTGTCTTTCTCATATGCGAATGTCAGCCCGACGATCGAAGGTGTCGGCGCCGGCGTTTTCCCGATCAGCCAATCAGCTGTCGATTTCTCGATGTTCTCGCTTGGGTACAAAACCCAGCTGAGCGACAACCTGAGCCTCGCGCTGATTTGGGACCAACCCTATGGCGCAAGCATCGAATATATTGATGCACCTCTTGCACCCGGCATGGCTGAAGTCAAAAGCTCTGCCCTGACAGGTATTCTGCGCTATGAAATGGGCAACGGGTTCTCGGTTCACGGTGGTGTGCGCGCCCAGAAAGTCTCGGGCGAAATCATTTCAAGCCTTGGCGCCCTGAGTGCCGAAAGTGGCAATGAATGGGGTGGTCTGGTTGGTGTGGCTTATGAAAAGCCAGAAATCGCATTGCGGGTCGCCCTGACCTATTTCACTTCGGTTGACCACACACTGACTGGTTTCCGCGCCACACCGTTTGGTGTGGACGCCGTGACCGGTTCCGTGACCATGCCAGAAGCCTTCAACCTTGATTTCCAGACAGGTATTGCCGAAAACACGCTTGTTTTCGGTTCGATCCGCCATGCAAAATGGGATGGTATCTCACTTGATACAACTGGCCCGGCCTTTGGCGACGCCAACTGGGTAAACTTTGTCGAAGACATCACCTCGTACGAGCTGGGCATCGGTCGCCGCCTGAACGACAACTGGTCTGTTTCGCTTTCGCTGGGATATGAAGGTGGGGCCGACACCGGAACGACGTTCCTGGCCCCGGCTGGCGCTTCGAAATCTATTGCCGTTGGAGCGAAATACACCCAAGGCAACTATGATATCTCGGCTGGTGTTCAGTACACCAAGTTTGACAGCAAAACCGTTACATCGGGTGGTCTGCCCGTTGTATATGACGGCGGCAGCGCCGTCGCCATCGGCGTGAAAATGGGCCTGCGCTTCTAAGCAACCTGTTGAGCTATGAAACACTGAATGCCCCGTGCCCACAGCGCGGGGCGTTTTTCATTTTCTCTTTCCGTCCCAACCTGATGCGAACCATTTGACCCGCCCGGCTTCGCCCCTTACCAAGGTGCAAAATGGTGGACGCAAGATGCTGTATCAAAACGCACAAGAATGGTTGAACGCCCCGCACAAACGGGTGCTGTTCTTTGGAATGTCCGGGTTGGGCAAGACCTATCTTTCGACCATGCTGCGCGAACAGGGTGATTGGTTTCACTATTCCATAGATTACCGGATCGGCACCCGGTACATGGACGAGTTCATCACCGACAATCTGAAAATCGAGGCGATGAAGGTTCCGTTCTTGCGCGAACTTTTGCTGTCGGATTCGATCCGCATTGCCCCAAAGATCCGGTTCGATCACCTGACCCCCGTTGCGACCTATCTAGGAAAACCAGGCGCACCCGCCAAGGGCGGTGTGCCGATCGAAGAATATCGCAGACGGCAAGATCAGTTCCGAACTGCCGAGATCGCTGCCTTGATGGACACAGGTCATTTCATTGACCGTGCCGAGAACATCTATGGCTATCCTCATTTCATTTGCGACAGCGGCGGCTCCATTTGCGAATGGATTGACCCGGCCTTGTGTGAAAACGATCCATTGATTGCCGAACTCAGCCAGCACTGCCTTCTGGTCTGGCTTCGGGGTGACGAGGCTCATACCCAACGATTGGTCGAACGCTTTGACCGCGCTCCAAAACCGATGGCCTATCAACCGGAATTTCTGGCACGAGTGTGGGAAGATTACTTGTTGAAAAACAGCCTTAAAGCCGATGATGTTGAACCGGATGACTTTATCCGCTGGACCTATGCACAGGCGTTGGCACATCGCCAACCGCTTTATGAACATATGGCGCGCTATGGTGTGTCGCTCTGCGCCCATGAAGTTGCCGCGATTAAAACACCGGATGATTTCACGGCAATGATCGCCACAGCGATTGACGCCGCCTGATCAGCCTCTATCTGACAGTTCACCCCACAATCCAAGGACATGTGACATGCCGATCAAGATACCCTCCACCCTTCCCGCAGCAAACGTGCTGAAGGACGAGGGCGTGATGGTCATGTCTGTGGATCAGGCCGACAAGCAAGATATTCGGCCCATGCGCATTGCGATTTTGAACCTGATGCCCAAGAAGATCGAGACCGAGACGCAGTTTGCGCGCCTCATCGGGGCTCACCCGCTGCAGATCGAACTGACTTTGCTGCGTCCGTCCGAGCATACCTCGAAAACCACCAGTCAGGCGCATATCGGCGCGTTCTACCAACCGTGGGAGGACGTGCGCGATCAGAAGTTTGACGGGTTGATCATCACCGGCGCGCCGATTGAACATATGCCGTTCGAGGACGTCACCTATTGGGACGAGATCAGCCAGATATTTGACTGGACCCAGACCAACGTGCATTCGACATTCGGGGTGTGCTGGGGTGGGATGGCGATGATCTATCACTTCCACAAAGTGAAAAAGCACATTCTGGATGCCAAGGCCTTCGGATGTTTCCCACAAAAGAACCGCGATCCAGCATCGCCCTATCTGCGCGGGTTTTCCGATACTTGCGTGGTTCCGGTCAGCCGCTGGACCGAGATGCGGCAAGACGAGATTGATGCGGCAGACGGGTTGACCACTCTGTTGGGGTCGGACGAGGTGGGGCCTTGTCTGGTTGAAGACACCGCCCATCGTGCGCTCTATATCTTCAATCATTTCGAATATGACACGGGCACCTTGAAAGGCGAATATGACCGTGATGTCGCGAAGGGCGCTCCGATCAACGTGCCGATCAACTACTATCCCGGTAACGATCCAACCAAGCGGCCCGAGAACCGGTGGCGCAGTCATGCCCATCTGCTTTACGCCAACTGGATCAGCGAAATGTATCTGACGACGCCGTTCGACATCGACCAGATCGGCGAAAGCAAAGAGGACCGCCGCAACTGACCCGACTGATGCAGTGTTCCAATTGCCAACCCGCAGCCTTCACCCCATAATGGCGTGAAATCAGGAGTTTGCGTATGTCTTTGCCGTTCGATGGTGCCATCTCGAAATTCTTTCAAGAGACCGCGCCAGATGCGGTCCGCGAGGCGATCCAAGACGGTCGCAAGAAGGATATTCTGTCCGACAGCTATCCCTATGACGCCCGCATCGACAAGGATATCTATGAAGCCGAGATTGAAGCTCTGCAGCTTGAACTGGTAAAGTTACAGGCCGATGTGAAAGCCACCGGCAAACGCGTGGTCGTCATCTTCGAAGGACGCGATGCGGCGGGCAAAGGCGGCACCATCAAACGGTTTCGCGAAAACCTGAACCCGCGTGTCGCGCGAGTGGTGGCCTTGTCCAAACCGTCGGACCGCGAGGCAGGCGAGTGGTATTTTCAACGCTATGTCAAACATTTACCGACCGAAGGTGAGATAGCATTATTCGACCGCTCGTGGTACAATCGTGCGGTGGTTGAGAAGGTGTTCGACTTCTGCACTGACCGCGAGCGCGAGGCCTTCTTCCGCCAACTGCCCGAGTTCGAAGATATGCTGGTCGACGAAGGCATCCATTTCGTCAAGCTCTGGCTGAATGTGGGACGAGCCGAACAATTGCGCCGATTCCTTGCCCGCGAAAAAGATCCTCTGAAACAGTGGAAGCTCAGTTGGATTGACGTGGAAGGGTTAAACCGTTGGGATGCCTATACCGACGCGATCAAGGAAACCTTTGATCGCACCCACAACACGCGCGCACCGTGGACCATTGTGCGGTCAGACGACAAGAAACGCGCGCGCCTTGCCGCCATTCGCGCCGTCCTTCAAGGCCTTGATTACGCCGGAAAAGATGAGAACGTCGCCCATGCGCCTGACGGCACTATCTGTGGCGGTCCAGAGGTTTGGGATGGCTAAGCGCGGCTATCATCATGGCAACTTGCGGCAGGCGCTGGTCGATGCGGCGCTTGAGCTGATCGAGGCGAAAGGCCCGACCGGCTTTACCTTGTCGGAAGCCGCCAAGCAGGCGGGTGTGACACCTGCCGCCGTATATCGCCACTTTGCCGGTCGTGAAGACCTGATTGCCGAAGCCGCGCGTCAAGGTTATGAGATTTTTGCCGATCTGATGGTCTATGCCTATGACAAGGGGCAGCCCTCTGCACTGGCCAGTTTCGAAGCAACCGGACGCGCCTATCTGGCCTTTGCGCGCAAGTATCCCGGCCATTACATCTCGATGTTCGAAAGCGGGATTTCAACCAACCATTCTTCAGATCTGGCCCGTGTCGCAGGGCGCGCGATGGGAGTTCTGGAAAAAGCCGCGGAAAAGTTGGCAGAAAACATTCCTGAGGACAAACGCCCCCCGTCGCGAATGGTCAGCGCGCATATCTGGGCAATGAGCCATGGGGTTGTCGAATTGTTTGGGCGCGGCAGTCCGGGTCAGAAAAGTCCTTTTCCGCCCGAAGAATTGTTGGAAAGCGGGATCGGGATCTATCTGCGCGGACTTGGGTTGATCCGTCCTGACGGCTGACGTGGGTCAACTGAGGTCAGACCAAAAGGCGGTGACAAAGCTCCAGCCCGTCGATCAACCGATCAACCTCGTCCTTGGTGTTGTAAAGCCCAAACGAGGCACGCGCGGTTGCCGATACGCCCAGATGCGCCATCAATGGCTTGGCACAATGATGCCCTGCCCGAACTGCGATCCCCTTCTTGTCCAGAATGGTCGAGATGTCATGCGCATGCGCCGCACCTTCCATCGTTAACGAAAAGATCGCGGCCTTACCCGGCGCCGTGCCTTGCACATTAACCCAGTTCAACCCGGCCAGTCGTTCGGATGTATAAGTGGCAAGTGCTGCCTCGTGGGCGGCGACGTTTTTCATACCCAGCTCCATCAGGTATTCCAACGCGGCGCCCATGCCGATGGTTTGCACGATACCGGGTGTTCCGGCTTCGAATTTCAACGGAGGCGCCGCATAGGTTACATTTTCTTTCGTCACCTCGTTGATCATATCGCCGCCGCCAAAAAAGGGCTGCATCTCGGCCTGACGGTCCGTGCGGATATAGATCGCGCCTGATCCGGACGGACCATAGAGCTTATGCCCGGTGATCGCATAGAAATCGCAGCCGATATCCTGCACATCGACTGGCATATGCACAGCGCCTTGTGACCCATCCACCAAGACAGGCACGCCCCGGTTTCGCGCTTCGGAGCAAATGGTTTTTACGTCCACCACGGTTCCAAAGACATTCGAACACTGGGTGATGGCGATCAATTTCGTGCGGTCCGTGATTGCGCCCAGCACCTTCTGTGGATCGAGCGACCCGTCAGGCTCCGGGTCGACCCATTTCAGAATCACTCCCTGACGCTCGCGCAAGAAATGCCACGGCACGATATTGGCGTGATGTTCCAGCGTGGACAAAACGATCTCGTCCCCTGCCTGCATGCGCGGGGCAGCCCACGCGTAGGACACAAGGTTGATGCCCTCGGTGGTGCCAGAGTTGAATATGATTTCGGCCTCGGATCCTGCATTCAGGAACCGCGCAACGGTGCCACGCACCGCTTCGTATTTTTCGGTCGCGAGGTTGGACAGGAAATGCAGACCCCTATGAACGTTTGAATATTCCTCGGCATAAGCGCGGGTCACTGCGTCAATGACCACCTGCGGCTTCTGAGCCGATGCGCCATTGTCCAGATAGGTCAGTGGTTGGCCGTTCACTTGCCGGGACAAGATCGGGAAATCGGCGCGGACTTTGTTGATATCAAACATGACGCGGGCTCCGATCAGTTGGGAAGGGTCATGGGCACAGGTTCAACACCCAGAATGACCAAAATGAACGACAGGGCGAAGACGGCAAGGATCATAAAGCCCAGGATTGACGCAAAGACCAATCCGGTCGACGCAAAGCCGTGGCTTTCCGTGGTGAAGTGGCTCAGTATCCAGAAGAACAACACCACGGATCCGATCATGAGGATGGCAGCCAAACCCGGTGCAAAAAACGTCAGCACCAGCGTCAGCGCCTGAAACATCAGGAAGATGAACTCCATCCAGACAACGGTAATGATCGCGTCGGACAGATAACCCTGCCCTCCGAACATTCTACCAATCGCGTAGATGCCCCACGCCATTCCGAACATGAACACGGCCTCGATCACACCCAGTAGAACCGGACTGGACAGGATGGCACCCATCTGGGTCGGGTCCAGCGGATACATCATCCCAGCCAGCACGCCCAGTGCGGCATTCACCACGACGACCAGCGCCAGCGCGGTCCACAGGACTTCGCGTGGAAGGTTCAAGTCGAACAGGTCACGAGCCACCTTGCGCGGTTCGGGCACCGTTTGCAGCGCCATACCAAACAGATAACCGGGATCAAACCGCATGGATCATCCTTCCACCCTACGTTCCGCTTCACGCAGGTTGATGGACCAGAACAGCAAGAAAGCCAACAGCGCAAGCGCACCGGTCAGGGTCATCTGCACACCTTCGCCAATAAACCCCGCAACCAAACCCCATAAAAGCCAAAGCGGAGTGGCGCAAAGAAGCGCCCAGAAAAGGGCAAAGCGCGCAGCGAAGGCGGTGCCCTGGCCGCCCACAAGTCGCATCAGGACATGACTGAGCGTTCCGATCACATAGAAGACCAGCGGCATGATGAAGATCCACGCCAGCATGGTCGCCCCCATCAGCATATTCAGTTCCTGTCCGGTTTCATGCGCGACGCGCGCCAGACGCGGTAGCTGGGCCGCAAAGACCAGAAGGCAAGCCCCCATCAAGACTGCCAAGGCCTTGTCCTCGCGCGTGCCCATGCTCAACCGATGCCGAAACACTGCGCGAGGCGCGCGATAGCTTCGGATCACATCATCAATCACAGACATAGCATTGGGCCTTGATCAGCCGCGATGGCGGGCAAGCCACGCATCCAGTCGGTCATTGATCTCGGCGGCGATGGCATCGTCTTCGATTTCTTCAATGGCATCGGCCAGGAAGGCCAAAACCAGAAGATCGGTCGCGATATGGGCAGGCACGCCGCGCGAGCGCAGATAGAACAATGCCTCGTCATCAATTGCACCCGAGGTCGAGCCGTGCGAACAGATCACATCGTCGGCATAGATCTCAAGCTCGGGTTTGGCTTGAAAACTAGCGTCTTCGTCTAGCAACAGCGACTGCGACTTTTGATAGCCGTCGGTCTTTTGCGCATCCGGTTTGACAAGAATTTTACCCTGAAACACACCTTTTGCGCCGTTTTTCAGCACTTTCTTGAACACTTGACGGCTTTCGCAGGCTACGGCGTCATGAGTGATAAAGACAGTGTCATCGTGATGAAAATCTGCGTCCGCCCCGTCGCCCAAAGCTGCACCGGCCACATGGGCAATCGCATCATCACCCAGAAGTTCAAGGACACATTCGTTGCGCGTCAGCTTGCCGTTCACGGTCATGGTAAAGCTCTTGAACACCGATTCTGCGCCAAGACGGGCAAACAAGTGGGTGATTGCCAGCCGTTCATGATCGCGTCCCTGCGCGCGGATGTGGTGGAACTCGGCTTTGTCGGCCACGTCCACTTCGCAAACATTTGAAAAACGAGCCGCAGCGGCACCGTTTTCCAGAAGCGTCAGTTTCGCGCCTTCTTCGACACGGATTACATGGTGTAAAACCGCGTCCGAGTTGGTGTCTTCGTGACGATAGAACAGGCTAACCGGACGATTGACCTGCCCGGTGACGCGGATCACCAGACCATCGGTGGCCATCGCTGTATTATGGGCAGCCAATGGGCGGGCGACGGGCGTTTGGCCGCGCGCTTCCAAAACACCATAAAGATCCTTAGCCCAATGGATGTCAGCGGCAGCTGCATCCGCCAGACGCTCGATCTCGATCCCTTCGCCGGACAGATCGTCCGAGGCATCAGCATCGAACACACCATCGACAAAGACGATTTTCAACCGGTCGATCGCATGAAAGACCGGCGGCTCGCCTGCATAATCAAAAACCGCGGCAGGAGACGGCGTGGCGTCGATCAGACTGTCAGGACGGGTCCATTTCCAGTATTCGTCGCGGCGTGTCGGCAGACCCATATTTGCCAAACGCTGTGCGGCGTCAGCCCGCGCCTCTTGCGCCCATGCACCCGAGACCGGGCGCGCATCGGCACTGATCATGGGTGTGGCTTGTTTCGTGGCGGTGTTCATGACTCGACCTCCATCTCGGCAAGGATGTCGGCGTAGCCGTTGTTTTCCACCTCAAGCGCCAGTTCAGGACCGCCGGATTTCACAATGCGCCCTTCGGCCATGATATGTACCACGTCCGGTTTGATATGGTCCAACAGACGTTGATAGTGGGTGATAACGAGGAACGCGCGACCCTGATCGCGCAGGGCGTTCACGCCTTCCGACACCAGTTTCATCGCGTCCACATCCAGACCTGAATCGGTCTCATCCAGAATGCACATTTTGGGTTCCAGCATTGCCATTTGCAGGATCTCATTGCGCTTCTTCTCACCGCCCGAGAAACCCACATTGACAGGGCGTTTCAGCATTTCGGCGTCGATTTTCAGCTCTTTTGCCTTGGCGCGGATGAACTTCAGAAAGTCGGCGGCCGACATCTCCTCTTCCCCGCGCGCCTTGCGCTGCGCATTTACCGCGGTGCGCAGGAAGGTCATGTTGCCCACGCCCGGTATTTCAACCGGGTATTGGAACGCCAGAAAAAGTCCTGCGGCGGCGCGTTCTTCCGGCTCCATCTCTAACAGGTCTTCGCCTTCCAACGAGGCACTGCCTTCGGTCACTTCATAGCCATCACGGCCCGACAGGACATAGGACAATGTCGATTTGCCCGAACCATTTGGCCCCATGATCGCATGTACAGACCCGGCGGGCACTTCGAGGTCGACACCTTTCAGGATTCGCTTATCTTCTTCTTCAAGTTTGACGTGCAGGTTATTGATTTTTAGCATTATATCTGTCCTTACGAAACAGTGACAGCCGTGCCCGAGGCCGACACCATCAGCATGTTGTTGATCACTTCATAGTCGAGGTCCACGCCCACGACCGCGTTGGCGCCCAAGGACACCGCATGTTCTTCCATCTCGGCCAGCGCGGTTTTGCGAGCCTTTCCCAGTTCTTCTTCATAAGCGCCCGAGCGGCCGCCCACGATGTCACGCACCTGCGCGAAGATGTCGCGAAAGATGTTTGCGCCCAGAATGGCCTCGCCGGTGACGATACCGTGATATTTCACGATGGGATTGCCTTCGACGGAAGGGGTAGTTGTGATGATCATCTCGTCCGCTCCTTCAAGTCACGCCGTATCAGCGCCACAGATCCAACAGTTTCATCACACCGCGCGACGTAGCCCATCCCAGAAAGATCCCGAACGGGATCCAGATCATCGGGTTCATCTGATCCATCTTGTGAGTGTTGATGTAAATCACTGCCGCCCCGCCACCGATCGCCGGCAACACATAGGGCAACGCCGATTCAACACTGGCCCAAAATGCCTGACCTTTGTTGTTTTGTTCCATGGTCAATCCTCGGATCATTCGGGGCGTTGGTCAGCCAACGCTCCCTTCCAGCGAAATCGCCACAAGCTGTTGAGCTTCCATGGCAAATTCCATCGGCAGCGCTTGCAGCACTTCCTTGGCGAAGCCATTGACGATCAGGGCAACGGCCTCTTCTTCGTCCATGCCCCGCTGGCGGCAATAGAACATTTGCTCGTCATCCACCTTCGAGGTCGTCGCCTCATGTTCCACGCGCGAGGAATTGTTCTTCACTTCGATATACGGCACGGTGTGCGCACCGCATTTATCGCCGATCAAAAGGCTGTCGCACTGTGTGTAGTTGCGCGAGTTCTTGGCCTTCGGGTGCATCGACACCAAACCGCGATATGTGTTCTGCGCCACCCCCGCCGAAATCCCCTTGGAGACGATCCGTGATTTGGTATCACGCCCCAGATGCACCATCTTGGTGCCTGTATCGGCCTGCTGGTGGTTGTTGGTGATCGCGATGGAATAGAACTCGCCCTGGCTTTCATTGCCGCGGAGCAGGCAGGACGGATATTTCCACGTCACGGCGGAACCGGTTTCCACCTGTGTCCACATCACCTTGGACCGGTCGCCCCGGCAATCGGCGCGTTTGGTCACGAAGTTGTAGATTCCGCCCTTGCCGTTCTCGTCGCCGGGGAACCAGTTTTGAACGGTCGAGTATTTCACTTCCGCGTCTTCTTCGACGATGATCTCGACCACGGCAGCGTGCAACTGCGCGGTGTCACGCTTAGGGGCCGTGCAGCCTTCCAGATAACTGACATACGACCCCTTGTCGGCGATGATCAGCGTACGTTCGAACTGACCGGTATTTTCCGCGTTGATGCGGAAATAGGTCGACAGCTCCATCGGGCAGCGCGTGTTGGGCGGGATGTAAACAAACGACCCGTCCGAGAACACGGCCGAATTCAGCGTCGCATAGTAGTTGTCCGAGACCGGCACGACCGAGCCCAGGTATTTCTTCACCAACTCCGGGTGTTCCTTGATCGCTTCCGAGATCGAGCAGAAGATGACACCGGCCTTTTTCAGTTCGGCCTGAAACGTGGTCCCCACGGACACCGAGTCAAATACCGCGTCCACCGCAACCTTGCGGCCTTCTGCGGGCACGTCTTCGGCGCCTTCGACACCGGCCAGGATCATCTGCTCTTTCAGCGGAATACCCAGTTTTTCGTATGTTGCCAACAGCTTGGGGTCGACCTCGTCCAGCGACTTGGGCTTGACCTCCATCGACTTGGGACGGGCGTAATAATACTGATCCTGAAAGTCGATCTCGGGATAGCTCAGCATCGCCCATTCCGGTTCGACCATCTTTTCCCAGCGCGCGAAGGCTCCAAGACGCCATTCGGTCATCCATTCCGGCTCTTCGTTCTTTTCAGAAATCAGCCGCACGATATCGGTATTAAGGCCCTTGGGGGCATACTCCATCTCGATATCCGTTTCCCAGCCATACTTATATTGGCCGGCCAGCGATTTTACCGCCTCGACGGTTTCTTCTTCCACGCCTTCTTTGACGTTCAGTTCATCTACACCGGCCATGTTGTCCTTTCATCCGGGGATGGGGTTATCGGCCCCGCACCCGAAATTTCTCGTATTCTCTGATCCACGCCTTGGCAAAGGCGCGCACCTCATCCTCACTCGTCATGGGGCCAAGCGAGACACGCATAGCGCATCCCGCATGATCCCGGTCAAAGCCCATTGCCACCAAGGCGGCGCTGGATTTTACCTTCCCGGATGAACAGGCCGAACCTGCGGAAACCGCAAACCCGGCAAGGTCCATCACCATCACCTGCGTTTCCCCCTTCCAGCCTGGAGTGACGAAACACGAGGTGTTGGGAAGCCTGTTCGCGTCTTTCCCGACAAAAATAGTCTCTTTTGCCGATTCCGCAATGGTGTTTTCTAGAATCTTTCTAAGTTTTTCGGTGGCGGTCCAGATGCCTGCCTCCAGATCCGCCTGTGCAGCCTTCGCAGCGGCAGCGAATCCGGCAATGCCGACGACGTTTTCCGTGCCGGACCGGCGGCCCATTTCTTGCCCGCCGCCCTTGATCTGTGCTTCGATATCGGTGCCGCGTTTGACGATCAGCGCGCCCACGCCCTTGGGTCCGCCCAGCTTGTGTGCCGAGACAATCGCCATCTGCGCCCCGCACCAGTTGAAGGCAAAGGGGATCTTGCCGAAGGCCTGTGTTGCGTCGGTCAGCGCCAGCCCCTCCGGCAGGGTCTGGATCACCCCGGTTTCCGAATTCGCGACCTGCACCGCGCTGCGGGCCGGGTCGGGCACCGAGACCGCGCCGTCGATACCGACGCTCAGGCCTTCATCGCACCAACTGCGCACGGCATCATGTTCGATCCCGGCGCAGGCGATCCCACGCCCCTGCAAGGCCAGCGCCGCCGCCTCGGTCGCCGACGAGGTGAAGATAATATCGGCCCCCTCGGCCCCCAGAGCCGCCGCCAGATCCTTCCGCGCCCGTTCGATCAGACCCTTCGCTGCGCGCCCCTCGGCATGGACAGAAGATGGGTTGCCCACCACATCCATGGCCGCAATCATCGCGTCGCGCGCCTCAACTCGCAGTGGCGTTGTGGCATTCCAGTCAAGATAGGTTCGTTTCACCGGCGGGTCCTATTTTGCTTACACGTCTCAGGATGGAAAACAGACGGCACTGCCGCCTATCATTCCTCGTCAACCACCGCAAACAGGGTCGGCACCGCAGGGCACGGGGTCAGCTCGTTCTTCACCACATCCGACAGGCGGGTCTGGTGCAGGAACACATAAACATGGGCCGACAGCCCTTCCCACAGACGGTTGGTCATGGATTGGGCTTTGGAGCCAGAACTGGCGCCCGACGCCCCTGCCCCCTTGTGCATCGCAGACACGGTTTCATCCACGGCCTCAAGCACTTCTGACACGCGAATATCTGACGCAGCACGCGCCAGTCTATAGCCGCCACCCGGACCACGCACGCTGTCCACAAGCCCGGCACGCCGCAATTTAACAAAAAGCTGCTCCAGATATGGCAGGGAAATATCCTGCCGTTTGGCAAGATCGGTCAGCGACAAAAGGCTATCGCCGTCCTGCAAGGCCAGATCGGCCAGCGCGACCATGGCGTAACGCCCCTTGGTTGACAGCTTCATCGCGTAACCTCCCGCAAAAACATTGACCTTTTGGACTATCACCACTAGGTCACTTAGGACTGGTAAAGGCAGGTCTAACACCTGCCAAATCGCCACCCCTGTATTATGGTGCGGGTCCGTATGCGTCAAGAAAGCTGACAGTGGCAGCCTGACGCAGGATCTGACGAAAAAAAAGAGGCTACGACCGAATGCCCGAAGTGATTTTTCCCGGCCCCGAAGGCCGTCTTGAAGGCCGCTATCACGCTCAAAAGGAAAAAGACGCCCCCATCGCCATCATCCTTCATCCGCACCCGCAGTTCGGCGGAACGATGAACAACAAAGTCGTCTACAACCTGCATTATGCGTTTCATAATATGGGCTTCAACGTGCTGCGGTTCAATTTCCGAGGCGTGGGTCGCAGCCAAGGCGAATACGATCAAGGTGTGGGCGAATTGTCCGATGCCGCATCTGCGCTGGATTACCTGCAATCCATGAACCAGAACGCCAAACATTGCTGGGTCGCAGGCTTTTCCTTCGGCGCTTGGATCGGTATGCAACTGCTGATGCGTCGCCCGGAAATCACCGGCTTCATCTCGGTCAGCCCGCCCGCCAACATGTATGATTTCAGCTTTCTGGCACCCTGCCCCAGTTCCGGCCTGATCATCAACGGCACCGCCGACCGCGTGGCGCCGCCGGCAGATACACATGCGTTGGTGAACAAGCTGCATGAACAGAAGGGCATCACCATCACCCATACCGAGATCGAACGCTCCGGTCACTTCTTTGAAAATGACCATATGGACACGATGATCACTCATGTGGATGAATATGTCCGTCGCCGCCTGACCGAAACGACACGCTAAACGGGGCGCGGATGGACCTTCTTGAACAAGTTGCAGACACTCTGGCCAAAGATGTGTTGGAAGCGGTCGAATTGACCGGCAACGAGGATCTGGTGGACGAGATCAAGAAAACCATTGGCGCATCCTCAACCACGCTGGAAGAGGCCTTTATGACCGCCGTTCGCATTCGCCGCGCCGAAGCGCGCGGGCGGGCGCAGCTTAAGCTGTTGTTGCGGAAACTGACCTGAAGCCGCTCTGGCCTAGTTTGCGTTTTCAGTGCGAGAATCGTCCCATTCACATGGTTGCCAAAGCTCAATTTTGTTGCCCTCGGGGTCCATGATCCACGCAAAATCACCGTTCTCATGGCGTTCAGGTCCGGCGACGGACTGCACACCCGCCGTTTTCAGTTGGGCAAGCAAGCCGGCCAGATCGTCGACGCGATAGTTGATCATGAATCTTGCAGAGCTTGGAGCAAACCAATTGCTGTTGCTGTCTGCGGTTGCCCAAACGGTCAGCCCTCCATCGCTGGCGTTGTCGTCCTGCCATTTCAGAATCGCCCCGCCAAAATCAGAGAGTTCAATCCCCAAATGGTCTCGATACCACTTCGCCAGCACCGCACCGTCGCCAGTCGACTTGATGAACACGCCTCCAATGCCAGTTACTTTTGCCATATGAAACCCTCCTGATCATCAGTTCTTACCATGAATGATGGTTGATCGATTGTCTGCATTGAGCCCGCTTTACTGTTTTTCTGTGGCGCGGCGAATGTCGGTTCCCGCGGCCGGTCAGATACGTCTGCAGTCTCAAGTGCTGCAGGTGCGTGTGATCGAGGCCTGATCAGTTTTTGGGTTGCTGGAGAAAGCCCTTTTTCAGACGATCCTATCTTGCAGGGTCAATTGGCCCAGGGCGGCACAGCAAGTGCGAAATGTGTAATCGTCGCATCGAGAGCGTAGAATCCCCAATGCAGTCCGTAGGCCCAGCGGAAACCGTGCCGTTTGCGAAGGTAAAGATAGGGAATGATCAGCCCGAACAGAGTCGCGGCGACGGTAAAGCGGGCGACATAAAGCGGGGTAAACCCGTCCAGCGCCAGCGTCAGGTGAAAGCCACCAAACAAGATGGCCATGAGGATAGAGATTGTCCGGATTGGCAGTCCAACGACATCTGCCCGGCGGACCATCACGGCGACAAGGACCTGCTGGAAGAGGATATCAACCGACTTTGGCAGGTAATAACACGCCGAGGCGAACATGAACTCCGGCGGGTTCCGCGGTGCGCGAACAACGGATACATCCGGCAAAAGCGGCAGCGCGAACGTGACGAAGGCCGCGTAAATCAAGAGAAGCGGAGCCAGGGTGATGGCGTGACCGAAGAACACCGGGCGCGACATCTCGCTCCTTAACGTTCTGCGAAACAGCCAGAGAGCCAATAGCGTCCAACCAAAGTAGAAACCGGCGAAGAGGACAGGCGCGTCATCATAGCCACTTTCTATTTCGAGCACTTCGACCAGCGCATAATAGCCCCAGCTGGAAACGGACCAAAGCAGCGCAATAAGAGCGAAGGTCGGAGCCATCTGCACGAATAGTGAGGCAATAGGCTTGGCGGAGGCTGTCGCGTTCGATGGGTTGGTGTCGGCTTTCGAAATTCGGTCGGTCACGGGAAGGCAATCTTGTTAGGGCTTGTTTATTCCAAATATTTAGCATACGAACTGTTCGTATGCAAACTGACTCATTCAAACTTCACTACTTGCTTCATTCCGCCACCCTGCTGGAGGATCATCTGCGCATGCGGCTTGCCGCCCTGTCCATTCACCCCAGACAGGCGCGCGTTATTGATGCTTTGTCCCGGATGGAGCCCGCATCGCAGGTTCAGCTTGCCCGGGCATTCGGCACCAAGCCCGCCAGCATGAGCACGATGACCGCCCGATTGATCGATGCCGGGTTCATAACGCGCGAGATCGACCCAAAGGAAGCACGCGCTCATGTCTTGCGCCTAACCGATCGGGGTCGCGGTCTCCTGGCCAACATCCACACCGCCTGGCGCGACATCGACCGTCTGATCGAGGACCGGATCGGAGCGGACAGTGCCGCCCAACTCGCCAATCTGACCCGCGATCTGCGCGACTCGCTCGGTGGGCGCGTTCCGGGTGCAGTGCCCGCCAGCACAGCCAATATAGACATTAATAATAGCTGACACTGCCAGCAAAGCGACCGACCCTGACGACCGCATCAACGCCCAACCCCGATCGGAGAAACGCCATGATCCCGAAAGCCACCCTCCTTTGCGCGACTCTGGCCACTCTACCTGGCTATGTCATTGCGGACACGAATGGCGACAGGCTGCATGACCTCAATCACTTTTTTGAAGCCGCCGACGTTCGTGCGGGTCCAGAGATTGTCGATTGCACACTCTCCGAAGGGACCGAGACAACATGTTTCAGGATCACCGTCGCCGCGACCCCGCTGACCTACACGCCCGGTCCGTGGTGTCCGACGCATATCGACGAAGGCGCCGAGGCGGGCGGTATCTGGTTCCTTGATGGCGAGACCGTGGACGTCGATGGCGATTTCATATCACAGCTGTCGGAGATTTACGGCGACACGAACTGGAAACTTTACGATCCCGAAACTGGCGACATCCGCTATACCGGCACGCTGGAGGAATGCGAGGCTGCCGCGCGGCCCGATGTGGACCCCGCTTACCAGAATTACTGCGTGCAGTGCTTGCCGGAAACGCTTCCGGAAGAGGCGGTCGTCACCTATGTGGTCCCACTCGAACCTGTCGCGGCGTCCCGGACAGCCCCCACGAACATGAGCGGCTCCGGCGTGGCCTATAACGGCGTGCGCCTCGATGGTCCGGCCCCGGTCGATGCAATTCTCGGAGCCTACACCATTGCGCCCTTCGACGATTGCGGCGGGCATGTGAACCCCTTCGTGGGCTATCACTATCACGCGGTGACCGATTGTCTGGACGAAGCCCCCGACGTGGCGGAGGCCGACAATCACGGCGCGCCCATCGGCGTTGCGATGGACGGATTTCTAATCTTGCCACACTTGATGGGCGATGGCGTTGCACCGGAAAACCTTGATCAGTGCAACGGGCACGCGGGTGAGGACGGCAGCTATCACTATCACGCAGGCGAGGCTGGTTCGAACGCGATCCTCGGTTGTTTGACGGCGCAGGCAGGTTGCACCCTCGATGATCCGGACGGCACCTGCGACGCCTCGGTCCGTCCGCCACGCCCCTGATATCCAAACCATTTCGATACCGTCATTGCGAAAGGGAATCTGTAATGAACACCTTACCGCACACCGCACTACTACTCGCCCTTGCTGCGACAGCCAGCCACGCACAAGATCTGACTTATCCGGTCGTCGACACGATGCAGGAGACCTGTTTCGATCTTTTGGGCGACGCAATTGATTGCCCCACCGAGGGAGAAGCGCTTTACGGCCAGGATGCCCAATATGCGCGGCTGCCCGCATCCTACAACGACAACGGGGACGGCACGGTTCTGGACAACAACACGACGTTGGTCTGGCAGCAGACGCCACAGGATGATCGTCTGCAATATCTTGACGCCATTGCCTATTGCAGCGCACTGGACCTCGGCGGGCGCACAGATTGGCGGGTGCCTTCGATAAAGGAACTCTATTCGCTTGCCGATAATCGGGGCGAATTGCTGACACCCGAGGAAGGCGAGCCGACCCCTTATATCGACACCTCGGTCTTTGATTTCGAATATCCGCAAGGTCAGATGGCCTTCGCCGGACAATACTGGAGTTCGACGCTCTACGTGAAAGGCCCGGTCCAGAACGGGCGCAATCAGGCCGCCTTCGGGTTCAACTTTGCTGACGGGCATATCAAGGCCTATGGCACCGGCCTCGACTTCTTCACTGGCGCCGCCGCAACCGTCGGTCTGTCAGGGCCGGATGGGCAGGCGCCGGGCAACTATGTGCGCTGCGTCAGCGGCGAGGAAGGTGTTTACGGCGTCAACGCCTTTGTCGACAATGGCGACGGTACCGTCACCGACGACGCCAGCGGCCTGATGTGGCAGCAATCCGATGACGGCACCCGCCGCGAATGGGCCGAGGCGCTGGCCTATTGCGAAGCGCTGGACCTTGCGGACTATGACGACTGGACCCTGCCCAGTTCCAAGGAACTGCAAAGCATCGTGGATTACAATCGCACAGGTTTCCCCGCGATCGACGAGGACTTCTTCACCATCACCGAAGACTCCGAAACGCTGGATTTCTGGACTAGCACGACTTTTGGCGACTGGAAGAACTACGCCAATGTCATCGCCTTCGGCCTCGCTCTCAGTAAATCGGGTGAACAGACCGAATACACCGACTGGCACGGCGCGGGGGCGCAGCGCTCCTCGATCAAGACGATCATCGGTCAGGAGATGACCGAAGATACCACCTGCTAGATCAACGCCTGTGACTACAACCGCTCCGACAACCTCGTGCGCTGCGTGCGCTAGCCACCCATAGGCGGGCCGTCGAATGGCCCGCCGTTTCATCTGCAAGAAGGACACACCATGACACGCCTCATCGCCGCACTGATATTGGTAGCTGGCCCGACAATCGGACAGGCCGAACAATTCACAACTGGCATTTGGGCCGACAACTGGTTCGAAATGCGCGTGGACGGCGTGCAGGTCGCCGAAGACAGCGTGCCGATCACGACAGAGCGTTCCTTCAACGCGGAGAGCTTCACCTTCGAGGCGGAGCGGCCTTTCGTCATCGGCCTTGTCGCGCGGGACTTCATCGAAAACGACACAGGCCTTGAATACATCGGCACCGGGCGGCAGCAGATGGGCGATGGAGGTGTCATCTTGCAGATCATGGATGCGGCAGGTGGAACGGTCGCCGTCAGCAATGCCGACTGGCAGTGTCTTGTGATCCATACGGCACCGCTGGACAAATCCTGCGAGGATGAAACCGATCCGGTTGCGGGCGAAGGTGTCTGCGCCTTTGACATCTTGGACGAACCGGACGGCTGGGACACCGCAGGTTTCGACGCCTCCGACTGGTCGCAGGCCGATGTCTACACCGCCGCACAGGTCGACCCGAAGATGGGCTACGACGATATCGACTGGTCAGTTGAGGCCGAATTTATCTGGGGGCCGGATCTTGAACAAAGCAACACCGTTCTTTGTCGCCTGACCGTCGACTGAGACACCGAAACGTTTCCCCACCCAACACACAGGAATTTTCCAATGCTCAAATTCGCAACATCTGCCGCACTTCTGCTGACAGCCTCCATGGTCCATGCAGAGACCGTCGAAATCTACGCGATCGACCTGCTCGACAACACGCAGAACGGCTATTGTATCGACATCTCCGGCGGACAGGGGGCGCAGGCCGATCCTGCAAACGGCGTGCAAGGGCATACCTGCTACAGCCCCTCGGGCGAAATCTTTGTTGATCAGGGCTTTGATAGCGAAGGCTTCGCCGAAGGTGTTCTCTATATGCCCGAGTTCGATGTCTGTGTCGAAGTCGCCGGAATGGAAGCTGGTTCGGCAATTGGTCTTGCCGAATGCGACGGCAGCGCCGAACAGACCTTTGCCTTCTCAGGCGACGGCACCATCACCCCCGCCAACGCCGCCGACATGTGCCTGACATTGGGCGAGGACACGCGCTCAGGCCGCAGCGACACCAACCAGATCAAGGCGCTGTCGCTTGAGGCGTGCAGTGAAGACAGTACGGCCTACCAGACATGGAGCCACCGGACCGCCGGAGACTGACAGGCCTGATTGCGACCCAAGGGCCTTGACCCTCCCTCTATGTATCAATACTTCAAGAAGTATGGATAAGAAACACGCGCTCGACGCCTTCGCGGCCCTCAGCCAGTCGACTCGTCTCGATGTCTTCCGCCTGCTCGTCAAGGCCGGGGAGGCGGGTATGTCGGCGGGTGACATCAGCGACACCCTTGGGGTTCGCCAGAACACAATGTCGACCAATCTGGGCGTTCTGGCCCGTTCCGGCCTGATCCACAGCGTTCGCGAAGGGCGCACCATCCGCTACTTCGCTGACATGGAAGGAATGCGCGGGCTGCTGGCCTTCCTGATGGAGGACTGCTGCGGCGGACGCCCCGAGATTTGCCAACCTGCCATCAATGAACTCGCCTGTGTTTGCGAGCCCCAACTTGACCTAACAAGAACCGAAAACCTCACATGACCGATACATCGATCCCCGCAAATGCGGGTCTGGGAACCTTCGAACGCGGGCTGTCCGTCTGGGTCGCACTGGCCATCGGCGCGGGATTACTTCTGGGCAATCTTTTTCCCGGCGTCTTTTCTTTGCTGGCCTCGCTCGAGGTTGCCTCGGTGAACCTGCCCGTGGCAGTTCTGATCTGGGCCATGGTCTACCCGATGATGGTCGGCGTCGATTTCGGCGCGTTGCGGCAGGTCGGCGACAAGCCAAAGGGGCTGGTCGTGACGCTGGTGGTCAACTGGCTGATCAAGCCCTTCACGATGGCCGCCCTTGGCGTGCTGTTCTTCAATTACGTTTTCGCGGGGCTTATCCCGCCGGACGATGCACAGGCCTATCTAGCGGGGGTCATTCTGCTGGGGGCCGCGCCCTGCACCGCGATGGTCTTCGTCTGGTCGAACCTCACGCGGGGCGATGCCACCTATACACTGGTGCAGGTCAGCGTGAATGACGTGATCATGGTCTTCGCCTTTGCGCCCATCGTTGCGTTCCTGTTGGGTGTCACGGATATCGTCGTGCCGTGGGACACGCTGCTGCTGTCGGTCGGCCTTTACGTCATGCTGCCGCTGCTGGCCGGGCATGTCACCCGCCGGAACCTTGTGGCCAAGGACGGCGAAGCGGCCGTCGACGCTTTCAAATCCCGTGTGCAACCGTTCTCGATCATCGGGCTGCTGGTGACAGTGGTGCTGCTCTTCGGGTTTCAGGGCGAAGTCATCCTCGACCGCCCGCTTGTCATCGCGCTTATCGCGGTACCGCTGCTCATCCAGTCCTACGGCATTTTCTTCGTGGCCTATGGCGCGGCACGGGCCTGGGGCATTCCATTCAACGTGGCCGCCCCCTGCGCACTGATCGGCACGTCGAACTTCTTTGAACTGGCCGTCGCCGTCGCCATCAGCCTGTTTGGACTGGGGTCGGGCGCTGCCTTGGCCACCGTCGTTGGCGTGCTGGTTGAAGTGCCAGTGATGCTCTCGCTCGTCGCCTTCGCCAACCGGACCCAGCATTGGTTTCCGAAGGATGGAAATGCGTCGTGAGCATCGTCATTCACCACAACCCCGAGTGCGGCACCTCGCGCAATGTGCTGGCGATTATCGAAGCGTCGGGCGAGACGCCCGTGGTCATCGAATACCTTCAAACCGGCTGGACCCGCCCGCAGCTTCAGGCACTGTACGCCGCCGCCGACCTGACGCCACGCACGGCGTTGCGGACAACGAAATCCCCTGCCGATGAACTGGGGCTGCTCGATCCATCTGTTGATGACGAAACCTTGCTCGCCTCGATGCTGGTCCACCCTGTTTTGGTCAATCGCCCGATCGTTTGCTCGCCAAAGGGGGTCCGGCTCTGCCGCCCCAGTGAAACCGTCCTCGACCTGCTTGACCGGCTGCCACCCGGCCCGATGTCGAAAGAGGACGGCACGCCGCTGATCGACGCGGATGGCAATCGCATTGGCTGACACCCCGAACATAGAAGAGGCGCATTCCCACACCGTCGACACGGACCGCCTGTTCTCACCCGCGCGAGCGACACATCTCCCGCACATCCAACTGCTCGGCGGCGTACGCTCGGCACAGGGCAAGACGCTGGCCAACATGCCGGTCAGCGGCAGCTGGATGCGCCGTCTGACCATCCGGAACTAGTCCTCGACCCCACGTCGTTCCCACAGTTTGAAGATGCGGGCCGCATGAAACCCTCGCCGATCTATGACCGGATGGTCGAAGTTATTGAAGCGTTGAAGACGTTTGCGCCGCCCACCCGTGACAACATGATCGAACTGCCAGGTCGTCAAAACTGAGATCAGCGCGACTGAAGCGAAATGTCGCCATAACCGCGCCTCGTTTGTTGGTCCCGGTTGCGGCGAATGTGCGGCCCCAATTTCACCCGTCAGACTGGCTTTGAATGGCGGCGCTGGCGACGCTTGCTGCGTATCGGCGACACCTACGCCGCCCCTGCGGGGTTCTGCGTTAGCAATAGCCGCAGCTGCATTGGTCCGCTTTGTCCGCGCAGCCGCCATAGACTCGTAGTCGCCAAGCCCCGAACTGCACATTGCTAACTCTTTTAGGCCTCTCGCATCATATCCGATAAATCTCGCCAAACTTCGCTTCCAGATAGGACAGCAGTGGTTCGACCGAGACTGGCCTTCCGGTTGCGCGTTCGATCACTTCTTGCGGCGCATAAAGCGCGCCGTGCTGCTGGACGTTGGCGCGCAGCCAGTTGGTCGCATAGGTCGCGTTGCCCTGTGCCAGTTGCGCATCCAGATCGGGTCGGTCGTTGCGCAAGGCCGCGTGTAGACAGCCTGCATAGACATTGCCAAGACTATAGGTCGGGAAATAGCCAAACAGACCCACCGCCCAATGCACATCCTGCAATACTCCGTTTGAGGCGCGGTCGATCTCGTATCCGAAATCGGCCACGAAACGTGCATTCCAAGCCTCTTCAAGATCGGCGACGTCCAACTGGCCCGCGATCAGGCGACGCTCCAGATCGAAACGCAGCATCACATGCAGATTATACTGCACTTCGTCCGATTCCGTGCGGATGTAGCCCTTTTCCAGCCGATTCACCGTGCCATAGAAGGTATCCGCATCGCTGGCAGGCGCATAGCCAAAGCGGCGGTGCATGCGATCAAAAAGCCACGCCGAAAAGGCGCGCGAGCGGCCAAGCTGGTTTTCGTATATCCGTGACTGGCTTTCATGAACTCCCATCGACGCTCCGCGCCCGATCGGTGTAAGCAAATAGGCGCGGTCGACATTCTGTTCGTAACAAGCGTGGCCGACTTCGTGGATGGTGGAATAGAAACAGTTGAACGGATCGGTTTCGCTGGTGCGGGTGGTGATACGCACGTCCAAACCGGAACCGGAACTGAACGGATGCACCGCCTTGTCGATCCGCCCATGGGTCAGGTCATAGCCAAAGGTGCGCGCCAACTTGGCAGACAGCTTCATCTGTTTTTTTGACGGATAGGTGCCGATCACCTTCTCGGGCTGGTGGGTTGATCCAAGTGCCGCATTCCGCAGCTTGACCAATCGGGGACGCATCGCGTCAAACATCGTTTGAATGTCCTGACCCGATGCACCGGGTTCGTAGTCATCCAGCAATGCGTCATAAAGATCGCCGCCATCTGCTAGGGCGGCGGCCTCTTCCCTCCGCAGCGCAACGATTTCCTCCAACACAGGGCAAAAAGCGGTGAAATCATCCTTGGCTCGCGCATCCGCCCATTTGCGTTGCGCCGCCGAGGTGGCACGGGCGATTGCCATCGACAAATCCACCGGCACCTTCAATGCACGTGCCTGTGCCCGTTTGATTTCCCGTATCTGGGCCGCATCAGCAGGGGACAATTGGCTGGATTCAATCGACCCCAACCAATCAGCAATCTTGGGATCTATCCGCCGCGCATGCAGCACGTTTTCAATAGCCGCCATTTCCTCGGCCCGTTGTGGCGCAGCCCCTTCGGGCATAACGGTTTCCTGATCCCAACCAAGGCGACCTGCGATTTCGGCCAGCGCCTGCGTGTCGCGCTGAAACCTCATCAACTCGTCAAAAGCTGTCATCTGTCACCCTCATTTACGAATGGATTGCTCGGCGGGATAACCAGCCAGGAAACGCGCGTTCAGGATCAAAACCCAAGTCAGGATCGCGCCAACTTGATGGGTAATCGCCACATGCAGGGGTGAGGCCTGCAAGACCGTGGTGATGCCCAGCACCACCTGACCCAGCACCATTAACGTGGCAAGGGTGAAACCCGACCGAACCATCTGGTTGCCTGACCGCCGCGAAACGCGCCACGTGACAATGGCGAAGACCAACAGCAGATAGCCAGTGATCCGATGCATGAATTGCACAAGCCCCGCGTTTTCAAAGAAGTTGCGCCAGATCGGGGAAAGGTCAAACGCATCAGGCGGGAAGAACTGACCTGCCATCCACGGCCAATCAACAAAGCTGCGGCCCGCGTCAATCCCGGCAACCAACGCGCCCAGAAGTATCTGCAACAGCGCCAGATGCATAAGACCAGTGCTCATCCCGAACAATTTTGCCTCGCGCCCGCGACGCGCGGCCATCAGGCTCGCCTCTTTCCGGCCCAGCATCAGTACATACCACGCGATCAGCCCCAAAATGACAAAGGCCAACCCCAAATGTATGGCCAGACGGTAGGACGCGACATCGACGCGATCCCCTGACAAGCCAGAAGACACCATCCACCAGCCGATTGCCCCCTGCGCGCCACCAAGCGCGCCTAGAAACAACAACCGCCCAGTCCAGCCATTGGGGATCTTCCGTGCAGCCAAAAGGCCAAAGAAACCAACCGCCCAGACCAGGCCAATGAACCGACCCAACTGACGATGACCCCATTCCCACCAATAGATGGATTTGAACTCGGCGACGTCCATGCCGGTGTTTTGCAACTTGAATTCTGGAATTTGCTGGTACTTCTCAAACTCCGTCACCCAATCGGCGTCATTCATCGGTGGCATCGCTCCGGTAATGGGCGCCCATTCGGTGATCGACAGACCCGAATCCGTCAGCCGTGTCAGCCCGCCAACGACAACCATCATCGCGACCAACGCAAACAGAAGCATCAGCCACAAGCGCACGGCCCCACGCGACGCGCCTCCGCCTGAACCCCGTTCAATCGCGCCCGCTTTTGGCGCGGTGCGCGACGCGGTGCTGTCGTCACTGACTTCTTCAAAAATGCTGCGGGGTTTGGACATTCGGCTCTCCCATAGGCTTTCGCGCGATACTCGTTTACTTGGTCAAGATTGCCAAGGGGGCAAGCCCTAAGAAAATCCGTGAAATTCCGCTGGTTTCCGGGACAAATCCAGTCCTTTCGGTTGCCCCTGCCATCAGGCCGATGATATAGTTTCCCGAACTAGATATAGTGTGAAACGCACCAAAACGGCGGACAACGTGACAGACACCCCAGAACCCCCTGAGCAGACAGGCGAATTGCCGCCTGAACGACCCCATTACGACGGTCCCCAGATCTCGATCGAAGAGGAGATGAAGACCTCCTATCTCGATTATGCGATGAGCGTGATCGTCAGCCGGGCAATTCCTGATCTGCGCGACGGTCTGAAACCCGTTCACCGGCGTATTCTTTATGCGATGTACGGGACGGGCAACACGCACGACAAACCCTATCGAAAATCGGCCCGCCCAGTTGGCGATACGATGGGGAAGTATCACCCACACGGCGATTCAGCGATATATGACGCGTTGGTACGGATGGCGCAGCCGTTTTCCATGTCTCTGCCGCTTTTGGATGGTCAGGGGAACTTTGGCTCGATGGACGGCGATAATGCCGCCGCCATGCGATACACAGAAGTGCGGATGGACAAGCCTGCCGCCTCGCTTCTGGCGGATATCGAAAAAGATACAGTCGATTTTCAAGACAATTACGACGGCAAAGACCTTGAGCCGACCGTCCTGCCTGCTCGTTTCCCGAACATGCTGGTCAACGGCGCAGGTGGTATTGCGGTTGGTATGGCCACCAATATTCCGCCCCACAATCTGGGAGAGGTCGTAGACGCCACGCTCGCGCTGATCGAAAACCCGGACCTGACGTCTGAGGGGCTGATGGAGTATGTGCCGGGCCCCGATTTCCCGACAGGTGGTATCATGCTGGGCCGGTCCGGTGCGCGAAAGGCGTATCTGGAAGGGCGTGGCAGCGTCATCATGCGTGCCAAGACCCGGATCGAAGAGATCCGCAAGGACCGTTACGCTATCGTGCTGGATGAAATTCCCTATCAGGTGAACAAGGCCACGATGATCGAAAAGATCGCTGAACTTGTGCGTGACAAGCGGATCGAAGGCATTTCAGCCGTTCAGGATGAAAGCGACCGGATCGGGGTTCGTGTGGTGGTCGAGTTGAAGCGCGACGCGACACCAGAGGTCGTGTTGAACCAACTGTTCCGCTTCACGCCGATGCAAACCTCGTTCGGCTGCAACATGCTGGCCCTGAACGGCGGTCGCCCCGAACAGCTGACCTTGCGCGATTTTCTAAGCTATTTCATTAGCTTCCGTGAAGAAGTTGTCACACGTCGCACGGCGTTTGAACTGCGCAAGGCGCGTGAGCGCAGCCATGTGCTGTGCGGTCTGGCCGTGGCCGTCACCAATGTGGACGAAGTTGTGGCAACCATTCGTGCGTCGCATGACCCGGCAGATGCCCGCGCCAAGCTGATGGAACGTCGCTGGCCCGCCCATGACATCGCGGAATACATCCAGCTCATTGATGATCCAACCCACAAGATGAACGAGGACGGGACTTATAACCTGTCTGAAACACAGGCCCGCGCGATCCTAGAGTTGCGCCTGCAGCGTCTGACTGCCATGGGTGTGAAAGAGGTCACAGACGAACTTCAAGACCTTGCCGCAAAGATCAGAGATTACTTGGATATTCTGCGGTCGCGTGAGCGCATCATGGCGATTATTTCGGACGAGCTTACCGAGGTGAAGGAAGCTTACGCCGTGCCACGCCGGACCGAGATCGTCGACTGGTCCGGTGACATGGACGACGAAGATCTGATCGAACGCGAAGACATGGTTGTGACCATCACCGCTAGCGGTTGGGCCAAGCGAACCCCACTGGCCGATTTCCGCGCGCAAAAACGCGGTGGCAAAGGTCTGTCGGGAATGCAGACCAAGGATGAGGACGCAATCACAACGCTGTTTGTCGCCAATACGCATACGCAGCTTTTGTTCTTCACAGATGACGGCATGGCGTACAAGCTGAAGACCTGGCGCCTGCCGCAGGGTGGCCGGACCGCCAAAGGCAAGCCATTGGTCAATATCCTTCCGATCCCCACGGGGGTTTCGATCGCCGCTATCCTGCCCGTCGACCGGGATGAAAAGGATTGGGACGACCTGCAAATCGTCTTCGCTACCTCCAAAGGTTCGGTGCGCCGCAACCGTCTGTCAGATTTCACCAACGTGATGCGCAATGGCAAAATCGCGATGAAGTTTGAGGGCGATGACGAAGGAACCCGCCTGATCAATGCCCGGATTTGTGACGAGAATGATGACGTGATGCTGGTCACCTCTGGCGGGCGCGCAATTCGTTTCCCAGTGACCGATGTACGTGTGTTCAATTCGCGCTCCTCAACCGGTGTGCGCGGGATCAAGCTTGTAAACGCCGGAGATGAGGTCATCTCGGCTTCGGTTATCCGCCATTTTGAAGCTACTCCTGACGAACGCACAGCCTTCATCAGACGTTTCCGGACTGAATTGGGCAGTGACGCCGCTGACGAGGAAAACGGTGAGATTTCAGGCGATTTGCCCGAAGAACGCTATCAGGAAATGCTTGCGGCAAACGATCTTCTTGTCACGATCAACAAGGGTGGCATCGGCAACCTCAATTCCAGCCATGACTACCGCGTCAGCGGACGTGGCGGCCAGGGTGTGGCTGCCATGAAAGGCGGTGAGATCATCGCCTGCTTCCCGATTGAGATCGACGACCAGATCATGCTGGCCACCTCGAAAGGCCAGTCGATCCGCTGCCCGGTCAACGGCATCAGCTTCCGTTCGCGCGGGGCTGGCGGCGTCAAAGTGTTCAACACCGGCAAAGGGGAAGAGGTCGTGTCGGTCGCTCGGATCGCCGAAAAATCCGAGGATGAAGACAGCGAAAGCGAGACAAACGACGCCACGGGCAGCGAAAGCTGATCCCGTGGCAAACCGTTTGGCTCTGGTTGCCTTCCTGACAGATGACTATGACCGTGCGATTGCTTGGTTCCGCGATGTATTGCGGTTCGAGCTGCTGGAAGATACCGACATGGGCGGCGGCAAACGTTGGGTGCGCATGGCCCCGACTTCTGATGCAGACACCGCCTTTCTGATTGCCAAGGCCGCGGGCGAACAAGTAAAATTCATTGGTAAACAGGCGGGCGGTCGCGTCGGCCACTTCCTGTTTACCAATGATTTCGACGCGATGGTTGCGCATATACGGACGCAGGGCGTCACCTTCCGTGAAGCTCCTCGCGACGAGCCGTATGGCAAGGTTGTGGTGTTTGAGGATCTGCACGGCAACCCATGGGATTTAATACAACCAAAGCCGTAATCCTGCCCTTCCCTTTGGCTCGATGATCGCCTATCTGCACCCCATGACTGACAAAACATTGCACATCGTGGGCGGCGGCATGGCCGGGTCCGAGGCCGCATGGCAAGCCGCACATATGGGCGTGGACGTGGTCCTGCATGAAATGCGACCAAAGGTTGAAACCTTCGCCCATCAGACCGGCGATTTTGCTGAGATGGTATGTTCGAACTCGTTTCGCTCGGATGATGACGAACAAAACGCGGTCGGGCTTCTGCACTGGGAAATGCGCCAGGCAAATGGGCTGATCATGTCCAGCGCCGATCAGAACCGCTTGCCTGCTGGTGGTGCGCTTGCCGTGGATCGCGAAGCGTTCGCGCAATACGTGACGGAAAAGCTGCGCGCCTTGCCAAATGTGCGCGTCGAATATGGCGAGATCAGCACGTTGCCAACAGACGGGCATTGGATTTTCGCCACAGGTCCCCTGACCTCACCCGCGCTTGGCGAAGCGATTGCGCGCGAAACCGGCACCGACCGATTGGCCTTTTTCGACGCCATCGCCCCTATTGTCTATGCAGACAGCATCGACATGGACGTGGTTTGGGCGCAATCGCGCTATGACAAGGGCGAGACGGAAGCAGAGCAAAAGGCTTACCTGAACTGCCCGATGACCAAAGAACAGTACGAGGGGTTTATCGACGCGCTTCTCACTGCTGACAAAACCGAGTTTCACGACGGCGAAACCGCCACCTATTTCGACGGCTGCCTACCAATCGAGGTAATGGCTGAGCGCGGCCGTGAAACCCTTCGATTTGGTCCAATGAAACCAGTCGGTTTGACCAACGCGTATAAGCCAGAAGACAAACCCTATGCGGTGGTTCAGCTTCGCCGTGATAACGCATTGGGAACACTGTATAATATTGTCGGATTTCAGACAAAGATGAAATACGGCGCACAGACCGACGTGTTCAAAATGATCCCCGGTCTGGAGAACGCATCCTTTGCACGTTTGGGCGGAATCCATCGCAATACGTTCATGAACTCGCCCACCCTGCTCGACAGCCAGATGCGCTTGAAATCGCGCCCCAACCTTCGCTTCGCGGGTCAGGTGACAGGGGTCGAGGGCTATGTGGAAAGTGCAGCTATGGGTCTTCTGGCAGGGCGTCTGGCCGCCGCCGAGCTGCTGGGGCTGGACCTGCCCGATGTGCCGCAGGACACCGCCATGGGCGCGCTGATCCATCACATCACCGGCGGGGCCGAGGCAAAATCCTTTCAACCGATGAATGTCAATTTCGGGCTGTTTCGCCCGGTCGACGGGCTGAAAGGCGGGCGGCGCGGGCGCAAAGATCGCTACAAGGCCTATACTGATCGCGCCAAGGCCGCATGGGTCGACTGGCTTGGAAATCACGCATAAAGTTCTGGGTGCATATGACGGAATTCATTACACGATTTGCACCCAGCCCCACCGGACCACTGCATCTAGGCCATGCCTATTCCGCGATGCTGTGTCACGACATGGCGCGCGCAGCCCAGGGTCAGTTCCGTCTACGAATGGAGGATACGGACCTGCAACGCAGCAAACCCGAATGGGACGCCCTGATCCGCAAGGATCTGATCTGGCTGGATCTCAATTGGGATGGACCAGTGCTGCGCCAATCCGAACAGCTCACCTCCTACGACACCTATCTCGCTCAGTTGGAAGCACGCGACCTTCTCTACCCCTGCTCCTGCAGCCGCGCCGACATACGCGCCGCCCTCACTGCCCCGCAGGAGGGCCACCCGCACGAGGTCTATCCCGGCACTTGCAAAACCCGCGCCATGTCCGACCGAAAGCCCGGTGACGCGCTGCGCCTACACCTTAACCGCGCGTTGGCCCTGCAGGCCAATGCCCTTCCGACTTTTCACGAGACAGGTGTTAAACATCAAGGCATCCACCTGATCGACCCCGATCAAGCTGTGCAGAAAATCGGAGATGTGGTCCTGTCGCGCAAGGGCGAAGACATCATTGCCTATTTCCTTGCATCAGCCATCGACGACGCCGCACAAGGCATCACACATGTGATCCGTGGCGAAGACCTGTTCGACTTTACCGCCATTCAAGTGATCCTGCTCACCCTTCTGAACCTACCGGTGCCCACCTATCATCACCACCGGCTGATCAGGGATGAAGATGGCAAGCGGCTTGCCAAACGGGATGACGCCCGTGCCATCTCAACCTACCGGGACGACGGAAAGTCACCTTTCGACATTCGCAAGATGGTTGGTCTCTGACCGCATCTCTGTTTCTTCTGGCTGAAAAATATCCTGCGGGGGTCTGGGGGTGCAAAACCCCCAGTGCAAAGCTCAGATCATGGGCGCCATGATCTCTACTTCATCCCCGTCCTGGACAGATGTATAGAAACAACTGCGCCGGTTTGTGTGACAGGCTGGCCCGGTCTGCCGGACCTTCACAAGCAGGCAATCGCGGTCACAATCGAAGCAGAATTCGACCAATTCCTGCACATGGCCTGATGTTTCGCCCTTCACCCAGAACGCTTGCCGCGAGCGCGACCAATAAGTGACGCGTTTTGTCGAAAGTGTACGTTCCACAGCCTTGGCATTCATCCAGGCCATCATCAACACATCCCCTGTTTCTGCATCCTGTGCAATGGCAGGTATCAGTTCTTTATCGTCAAATTTCAAACTTCCTGTATCGAATTTCATGGCCTGTCCTTTCCAATCTCCTACCCACACCCTATGTAGACCGGGATACCGCTGCGGAAAAGGCAGGACGAATGAGCGATAGCGACCTTATCAAACTCTATTCAAAACAAATCCTAGCCTTGGCCACGGAAATTCCTCATCTAGGCACCCTTGAAGACGCCGAGGGCGAGGCCAAAGCCCGCTCTCCGCTGTGCGGCTCAACCGTGACGGTCGGTTTGGCACTGGCCGATGGAAAAGTTTCCCGTTTTGCACAGAACGTAAAAGCCTGCGCGCTGGGTCAGGCGTCGGCCGCCGTTCTTGGCAAGGTCGTGATCGGGCTTGACCGCACGACGTTACAACAGGGCCGCGACGCGTTGCATGCGATGCTGACAAAGAACGGCCCCGTTCCTTCTGCCCCTTTCGATGGATACGAAGTTCTGCTTCCAGCTCGTGATTTTAAAAACCGCCACGCCTCGATCCTTTTACCTTTTGACGCCACGCTCAACGCGATCGACGCCTCATAAAAAAAACCGCCGCACTCCTGGCAGGGAGGCGGCGACAGTTGCGGCTCGGGATAATCCGTTCGGGTGCAGGAATGAGGCAGAAGCACCGAAACGAGGGACAGGCGACGGGCAGTGAACCGTCTGGACGCATCGATATTGGGACATGATGCTAAGTCCGGACCCTGAGCTGGCAGAAACTTGGTTTGGGGTCAGATCACCCCCGGCAGATGCAGCGCGCCAAACAGCACGACAAGCAGGGACATACCCCCTATTGCATCCTGCCAAATGGTGGCGGACGAACGGGCCAATGCGGTTTTCACGTCATTCAACATGGATCAACTCCTGCTCTCTACTCTGGTGGCATCTTCGCGCTGCCATCCTTTTGTTGCCCTTTTGTTCGCATATTCCTAACCCGCCTGTAAAGAACTTTTTAAGAACATTTGTGAACTTTTGTGAACAAAGCCCTTAACCCACTGAAATCAAACGAATCGCTTCGTCCTGTCGCATCAGCCACAAAAGCACGCGCGCTGCGTGCCCCCGTGGCGTGGTCAAGTCCGGGTCTTGTTGCAGCAACAGCCGCGCGTCTTTCTGTGCCACAGCCATCAGCCCCGCCTGATGTTCCAGATCACCGACCCAGAAGCGCGGCAGACCGGATTGCGCCGTGCCCAGCACGTCGCCCGCCCCGCGCATCTCCAGATCGGCTTCGGAAATCACGAAGCCATCCTCGGTGTCACGCATCACCGCCAGCCGTTTCTCGCCGCCTTCAGTCAGGGGTGGCTGATACATCAACAGGCAGGTCGAAGCCGCCTGCCCCCGCCCCACGCGCCCGCGCAACTGGTGCAGTTGCGCCAGCCCGAAGTGCTCGGCCCGTTCGATCACCATGATCGAGGCATTGGGCACGTCCACCCCGACTTCGATTACCGTTGTCGCGACCAGCAGCTTGGTCTTGCCCGCGACGAAATCCGCCATTGCCGCGTCTTTTTCCGCAGGCGGCATCTGGCCATGGACCATGCCCACGATGCCTTCGCCCAAGGTCGCGCGCAGATATTTGAACCGTTCCTCGGCGGCGGTCAGGTCCATGACCTCGCTTTCTTCGACCAACGGGCAGACCCAGTAAGCCTGCGCGCCATCGGCCATCGCGCGGCGCAGGCGTTCAACCACCTCGTCGATCCGGCCAGAAGACACCAGAACCGTCTTGATCGGTTTGCGCCCGGGTGGCTTCTCATCCAGGACCGAGACATCCATATCCCCATATTGCGCCAGCGCGAGGCTGCGCGGAATGGGCGTGGCGGTCATCACCAGAACGTCAGCGGCCTGTCCCTTGGCCCCCAGCTCCATCCGTTGCGAGACGCCAAACCGGTGCTGTTCATCCACGATGGCCAACCGAAGGTCATGAAATTCCACGTCTTTCTGGAACACCGCATGGGTACCGACCAGAATGTGAATGTCGCCCTTGGCCAGCGCCTCAAGCTTGGCGCGTCGCTCGGCCCCCTTGTCGCGCCCGGTCAGGATCTCGACCACGACGCCTGCGGCATCGGCCAGCGGGCGCAGCCCTTCCAGATGTTGACGGGCCAGAATTTCGGTGGGGGCCATCATGACGCCCTGCCCGCCGGCCTCGACCGCGACCAGCAGCGCCAATAGCGCGACCAGTGTCTTGCCCGACCCCACATCGCCCTGCAACAGCCGGTTCATCCGCTTGCCCGAGGCCAGATCGGCGCTGATCTCTTCCACCGCGCGGGTCTGGGCGACGGTTGGTTTGTAGGGCAAAGCGGCCAGCACCTTGGCCTGCAAGTCGCCCGTGCCCACGCTGACCCGCCCTTTGCTGCGCCGCACCTTTGCACGCGCCAGCGCCAGCGTCAGTTGATGGGCGAAAAACTCGTCATAGGCCAGCCGGCGACGCGCAGGCGATTGCGGTGACAGATCGTCCGCCCCCTCGGGCGCATGGGCCACCCTGAGTGCCATATGCCAGTCGGGCCAATGTTCGCGCGCCTTCAATTCCGGGTCGATCCATTCTTTCAGAACGGGCAGCCGCGTCAAAACCTCGCCCACCCCCTTGGCGATCACCCGTCCGGTTACACCGGCTGTCAAGCGATACACCGGTTCGAAATCTGGAATGCTGGCGGCGTCTTTCGGGGGCACGATGTAATCGGGATGGACGATTTGCAGCTTGCCGTCGAAGCTTTCGACCTTGCCCGACACCACACGCGTCGCACCTTCCGGCAGTTGTTTGCCAAGCCATGCGCCATTCGCGTGAAAGAACACGAGCTCAAACGTCGTCAGTGCGTCGCGCACTTCGATCCTGTAAGGCGCGGTTTTTGTGCGTCCCGGCCTGTGCTGCACCACTTCGATCTCGACCGTGGCCATGTCGCCCGGCTGCACCTCGGTGACCGAGGCGCGGAATTTGCGGTCGATGCCTGCGTGCGGCAGCCAGAACAGAAGGTCGCGCGGCCGTTCAATGCCCAGTGTTTCCATAGCCTTGGCGGTTTTCTCTCCAATCCCGCCAAGGGTTTCCAGTTCGGCAAACAGGGGAAACAGAATCTCGGGCCGGGTTGCCATGGCTCACGCGTCCCCGATCAAGGTTAACCAGCCGTCTTCGTCGATGGTTTTGACCCCAAGAACAGCGGCTTTCTTGGCCTTCGACCCGGCCCCCGGTCCTGCCACCAACAGGTCGGTCTTGCTTGAGACCGAGCCAGAGACCTTCGCCCCCAACGCCTCGGCCCGCGCCTTGGCTTCGGCGCGGGTCATCTTTTCCAGCGTGCCGGTGAACACCACGACCTTGCCCGCGACGGGGCTGCCGTCGGTCTTGGGCGCGGTGACGGGCTGCACGTCGAGTTCCGTCACCAGCCGGTCGATTGAGGCGCGCTCAGCGTCTTGTGAGAACGCCGCGACCAACGACCCGGCCATGACCGCGCCGACCCCGTCGATGGACACCAGATCGTCCCATTCCGGCGTGCTGGGTTGGGCGGCGGTGATGGCAGCCTCGAACACCTCCCACGTGCCATAGTGGCGGGCCAGCAGATTGGCTACACTTTCCCCCACATGACGAATACCAAGTGCGAAAATAACTTTATTCAAGGGGATTACGCGGCGTTCTTCAATCGCCGCAAATAGGTTCTCGGCGCTTTTGTCGCCCCAGCCATCGCGGTTTTTCAACCGCGCAAGGTTGCCCTTGTCGCGCGCGGCCAGCGTGAAAATATCGGCGGGTTCGCGGATGGGCAGCGTGTCGTCGTGATAGAACATCTCGATCTGTTTGGCGCCCAGACCTTCGATGTCAAACGCCCCGCGGCTGACAAAATGTTTCAGTTTCTCAACCGCTTGCGCGGGGCAGATGATCCCGCCTGTACAGCGGCGCACCGCGTCGCCTTCTTCGCGGATGGCGTCCGATCCGCATTCAGGGCAGGTCTGCGGAAAGGCAAAGGGCTGCGGGTCTTCAGGCCGCTTTGTCAGGTCCACATCCGAGATCTTGGGGATCACATCACCGGCGCGATAGACCTCGACCCAGTCGCCAACACGGATATCCTTGCCATCCCGGATCACCGCGCCCGTGTTGTCACGCCCTGCGATGTAATCTTCGTTGTGCAGGGTGGCGTTCGACACCACCACCCCGCCGACCGTGACAGGCGTGAGCCGCGCCACCGGGCTGAGCGCGCCGGTGCGGCCCACCTGAATGTCGATGGCTTCCAAGCGGGTCCAGGCGCGTTCGGCGGGAAACTTGTGCGCAATCGCCCATCGCGGCGTGGTCGACCTGAACCCAAGCCGCGCTTGCAGACCAAGATCGTCGACCTTGTAAACCACCCCGTCGATGTCATAGCCCAACGTCGCGCGCTGTTCTTCAATCGCGTGGTAATGGGCGAGCATCGCGTCCAACTCGGTGAACCTCTGAGTCAATGGATTGGTCTGAAATCCCAGTTGCGCCAGCCGTTCAACCGCGCCCATCTGGGTGTCGGACAGCGGCGCGCTCAAGGCTCCCCAGGCATAGGCAAAGAACCGGAGCGGGCGGTCTGCGGTGATCTTTGCGTCCAGTTGGCGCAGTGATCCGGCAGCGGCATTACGCGGATTCGCGAAAGTCTTGCCACCCCGTTCGGCCTGCCGCGCATTCAAGGCAGCGAAGTCATCGTGGGACATATAGACCTCGCCCCGCACTTCCAGCACATCGGGTGCCCCACTCAGAGTTTCGGGGATATCTGTAACAGTCCGTGCATTCTCGGTGACTTTCTCTCCGACCGCGCCGTCACCGCGCGTAGCCGCATGGACAAGCCGTCCTTTTTCATAGCGGATCGACAGCGACAGCCCGTCAATCTTCGGTTCTGCCGTGTAAGCCAGCGCGGCATCGCCGCCCAGCCCAAGAAATGATCGGATTCGAACATCGAACTCGGTCACGTCTTCGTCTGAAAACGCATTGCCCAACGACAGCATCCGCACTTCGTGAGTGATCTTGCCGAACCCTTCGGACGGGGTTGCGCCTACCTGTTCGGTGGGGCTGTCCGAGCGTTTCAGATGCGGAAACCGATCCTCGATAGCCGCATTGCGCCGCTTGGCCGCATCGTATTCGGCGTCTGAAATCGTCGGCGCATCTTCAGCGTGATAGGCGCGGTTGGCAGCTGTCAGAATGTCGGCCAATCGGGTCAGTTCATCGCGGGCTGCTGCCTCGGTCAGGTCTTCAACGTCTGTTTCGGCTATCGCGCGCATGGCTCCCCCACACCTGTTTTCAATTTGATAGGCCCCCCCTCGCGCCCCGTCCAGCCCCGATGCGGGGCTTTTGGTTCAGGAAAATGCCTCAGCCCCTTGAAAACCGCGTGATTCATCGGAATGACCGGCTGTCCCCTATTGCCGACGCCCCGCACAGTGCCTAAGTTTCGCACAGTAACACCGGGGAACGGGTTTTCATGAACAACCACGACGACCACACGAAGCGCAAGCGGCGCCCATTTGCAGGGCTGCGCAACAACTTCCTTGCGGGGCTTGTTGTTGTGGTGCCGATTGCCGTGACCATGTGGATGATCTGGACCTTTGTGGGCTGGATCGACAGCTGGGTGCTACCTTTCGTGCCCGCCCGGTACCATCCCGACGCCTTGATCAACACATTTTTCGGCGACAGCGAATGGTTCAAAATGCTGTTTGGCGAAGATGTGCGCATCAACGTGCGCGGGCTGGGCGTCGTGGTGTTTCTTATGTTCACCGTGTTTGTCGGTTGGATCGCCAAAGGGCTGATCGGACGGTCGTTCCTTGCCTGGGGCGAAAGCCTTGTCGATCGGATGCCAGTTGTGCGGTCGCTGTACAATGGCATCAAACAGATTGCGGAAACCATTTTCAGCCAATCGACCGAAACCAAGTTCGACAAGGCCTGTCTGGTCGAATATCCCCGCAAAGGGATCTGGGCCATCGCTTTCATCTCGACCAAGGCAAAAGGTGAAATCGATAAGCGGATCCCGGTCGACGAAGACATCATCTCGGTCTTTCTGCCAACCACTCCGAACCCCACATCAGGCTTTCTTTTGTTCGTGCCACGCCATTCCGTGATCTCTTTGGACATGACGGTCGAGGATGCGGCAAAGCTGGTAATTTCTGCGGGACTGGTCTATCCAAACGGGAAGAACCCCTCGCAACCCCTTGAATTAAAGCCTGAATGATCGGATTGGCCGCACCCGCACTGACCGGTTTCGCGACTGGATTCTCCTTGATCCTTGCCATCGGCGCGCAAAACGCCTTTGTACTAAGGCAAGGCCTATTGCGCCAGCACGTCTTCTGGCTGTGTCTGTTCTGTGCCGCTTCTGATGCTCTGCTGATCGCTGCAGGAGTGCTTGGCTTTGGCGCATTGGTCGAGGCATGGCCCCGCTTGCCTTTGATCATGGCGCTGGCGGGGGCTGGCTTTCTGATCGTTTATGGTGCGATGCGATTTCTGGCAGCCTTAAAAGGCACTTACGCAATGGAGATTGCGGGTAAGTCCCGTTCACTGGGCGCTGTGATCGCTATTGCCGCCGCCTTCACATGGGCCAATCCACATGTCTATCTGGACACGCTTGGCCTGATTGGCGCTATCTCGACCTCATTTGCTGATTGGACGCAGCGGCTAGCCTTCGGCGGTGGTGCAGTGACCTCCAGCTTCGTGTTTTTCTTCTCGCTGGGCTATGGCGCAAGATTGCTGGCGCCGATCATGCAAAAACCCGGTGCGTGGCGGGTGTTGGATGTCGTGATCGGACTGACCATGTGGATCATCGCGGCGGGGCTGATCAAAGGCGTTGTTTCGGGATCAATCGGCTAGCCAAACATCTCTTCCAGATCGACAGTGCCTCGATTGTTCAGATCACCGCGATGGGAGGACAGGAAAGCATCCGCCGCCGCCCGGCCTGCATCTTTCAGGCGATGCAACGTGATTGAAGATGGCACGAGTTTGGTGGCCGTGCTGAGGTCGCGCATCAGGTCGTCATCCGAAATCATGTGCACCAGCACATCGCGCATCTGACCGGATGACAACTGCCCCGCTGCAATCAGTCGCTTTACGAAGTTGATCGCGCGCAATTCACGAAGTAGCGATGAATTGAAGCTGATTTCGTTGATCCGGTTTTGGATATCCGCGCCGTTTCGGGGAACGTCGTGTCGATATAGGGGATTGATGTTCACCACCACGATGTCGGCGGGCAGAGCAGGGTCGAACAGCGGAAACAACGCCGGATTGCCGGTATAGCCACCATCCCAAAACGCTTCGTCCGTACCGGTTTTCGGATCGACCATTTCGACCGCTTGAAACACAGTGGGCAAGCAGGCCGAGGCCAGGATCGTATAGGAGCTGATCTCGTCCCCGCCAAAGACGCGTATCTTGCCGGTGCGCACATTTGTCGCCGAGACATGCAGGCGCGGTCCAATATCGGCGCAGACTTTGTCATAATCGAAGGTCGCAACGATATCGCGCAGCGGATTTCTGTAGAACGGTCCATAGGCATAGGGGCTGACCACACGGCTTGCCATATCGGCCCAGATGAACATCGGTGACGCTTGAAACGCCTGATTGATCAACTCGTTCTGCGGGGCAAACTGCGCAAACCACGAAGTCAGACGCAAATCATGCACACCGGCTACTTTGTGCCAAAGGTCATCCAGATTGGCGCGCGCGGTGTCCCGATCCTGCCCTTTTCCATCCGCGACCAACCCGGCCTTCAGGGCTGCACCGTTCAGCGCACCGGCGGACGTGCCGGAAATGCCCGCAATCTCAATTTCTTCGTCTTCCAGCAGACGATCCAGAACGCCCCACGTGAAGGCGCCATGGGCACCCCCACCCTGAAGGGCCAGGTTAATGCGTTTTGACTTTGCCATACCTGATTACAGTGCTGTCCAGCCGCCATCGACCGAGATAGTGGTGCCGGTGATCTGTGCTGCAGCATCCGAACACAGGAAGACCGCCGTACCGCCCATCTGTTCGACCGTTGCAAACTCTTTCGATGGCTGGCGGGCCAGCATGACATCGCGCACGACCTCGTCCCGGCCCATATTGTGAGTCTTCATCTGATCGGGGATTTGCGCCTCGACCAGCGGGGTCAACACATAACCGGGACATATCGCATTGCTGGTGATCGGATCCTCGGCAGTTTCCAACCCGACCGTCTTGGTCAGACCGACAATTCCGTGCTTGGCCGCGATATAGGCGGATTTATAGGGTGACGCCGTCAATCCATGTGCCGAAGCGATGTTGATCACACGCCCCCACCCGGCTTTGCGCATTATCGGCAGAGCTGCAGCGGTAGTGTGAAATGCCGAAGTCAGGTTGATTGCGATGATGGCATCCCATTTCTCGGTCGGAAATTCGTCAACGGGGGCGACGTGCTGAATGCCTGCATTGTTAATCAGGATATCGCACCGCCCAGCTTTTTCGATCAACGCGCGGCATTGATCACCTTTCGACATATCCGCCTGTATATAGCGCGCGGTGACGCCAAATTCATTGGCAATATCGGCGGCCAGCGCATGGTCTTCGTCGTTGTCCGTGAACGAGTTAAGAACAACATCCGCCCCCGCCCGTGCCATCTCGCGCGCAATCCCCAGCCCGATGCCCGAATTTGATCCGGTGATAACAGCGGTCTTGCCGTCCAGCGATGTTGTGATGGCCATGGTGATCCCTTTCAGAAACTATTGTTGCGACGCAGCATAGCCCAATGTCTTTTGCGCGCCAGTGGTTTCCCACCCGTGTTCTGGCATGTCTGAAAGGTTGGTTTTGTGACAGTTCCATAACACCGATTCTCTTTTGCGGTCCCACCACAAATTCAACCGGTTCTCAGCCATAAAAAAAACGCCCGCACGAAGCGGGCGTTAAGTTATTGAGGCAGGTTTCATACAGGCAAGAAACCTATCGAGCAGTGACCCCTTTATAAGCGGTCAAGCGCCGCGTTCCAAGCTAAAAGTTTGAAAAGACTATTTTACGCCTCTAATGTTTCCCTAAATCAAATGAGGGACGTGAAGGAAAATGACGTTGATGAGAGCAGCCCCCAAAATTACGTTTCGCAGGTTGATCGGGGCGGTAACGCTCTCGGTTTTCGCTGCACAAACCGGGTATGCCGAGCCCAAACATGGCATAGCTATGTATGGCGACCCTGTCCTTCCACCGGATTTTGTGTCTCTGCCCCATGTGAACGCCGATGCGCCCAAGGGCGGCAAGATCATTTTTGCCGAAGCCGGAAGCTATGATTCGCTGCATCCGGCGATCCGTAAAGGCAGCGCGCCGTGGCAATTGCGCTTTATGCTCTTTGAAAGCCTTATGGGCCGCAGTTACGACGAGCCGTTCACGCTTTATGGCCTTCTGGCCGAATCGGTCGAGACAAATGACGAACGCACTTGGGTTGAATACACTCTGCGCGAAGGCACCCAGTTTTCCGACGGAAGCCCCCTGACCATCGAAGATGTGATGTGGTCTTACGAGGTGCTCGGCACGCTTGGCCATCCCCGATATCATGGGGCGTGGCAGAAGGTCGAAACGATGGAGCAGACCGGTCCGCGGTCGGTCAGGTTCACCTTCAACACCGAGGATCGCGAATTGCCACTGATTCTCGGGATGCGACCTATTCTGAAAAAGGCGCAGTGGGAGGGAAAGGACTTCGAAGCCTCCGGCATTGATGTGATCCCGATCGGATCATCGCCTTACGTGATCGGCGATTTCGAACCCGGCCGCTATTTGACCCTGAAACGGAACCCCGACTATTGGGGCAAGGATGTGCCCTTCATGAAGGGGCAAGCCAATCTGGACGAGATCCGGTTCGACTACTACGGTGACGGCGACGTGACCTTCGAGGCGTTCAAGGCTGGCGAAGCCACCACCCACCGTGAAACCAACCTTCAGAAATGGGCGACCCAGTTCGATTTTCCCGCCGTCCAGTCGGGTGATATCGTCCTGTCCGACATCCCCCACCAGCGGCCCACCGGCATCATGGGATATGTGATGAACACCCGCCGTCCGGCGTTTGCCGATATCCGGGTGCGGGATGCGATGATCCACGCGTTCAATTTCGAGTTCATCAATCAAAGCCTGAACGCCGGGGCCAAGAAACGCATCCTGTCTTATTTCCACAACTCGGTATTGGGTATGGAACCCGGCAAACCGGCCGAAGGTCTCGTGCGCGATATACTCATGCAATATGATGATCTGCCCGACGGCGCGGTTGAAGGATACGCCCTACCCGTTTCCGACGGGTCGGCCCGCAACCGAGACGGGTTGCGCCGCGCGATGGACTTGATGGAAGAAGCTGGCTGGACCGTTCAGGACGGCGAAATGAAAAACGCGGATGGCCAGACGTTTACATTCGAAATTTTGCTGAACAGCGGATCATCCGAAAACCGGCAAGAGATCGACATGTTTGCCAGTGCGTTGGAGCGCCTTGGCATCACGCCCACGATCACCTCGATCGACAGTGCGCAGTACAAGGAACGGACCAATGCGTTCGATTTCGACATGGCCTATTACTGGCGCGGCCTGTCGCTCAGTCCCGGTAACGAACAAAAGCTCTATTGGGGATCGGAAAGCGCAGATAAGGAAGGCACCCGCAACTGGATGGGTGTCAAAAGCGCCGCCATTGACGGTCTAATAGACTCCATGCTGAACGCCAAGGGTCAGGACGATTTTCGCGCCGCCACCAAGGCGCTGGACCGCGTGTTGACTGCGGGGCGTTACGTCATCCCACTGGGCTATACCGAGTTGTCACACATCGCCCATGTAAAAGAGCTGAAATACCCCGAGCGCGTGCCGATGTATGGCGACTATCTTGGCTTCCAGCCTGAAATTTGGTGGTACGAAGAATAGGCTTGCCCACTCCCCGCTTCCGCGTTACGGCCCTGTCACAAAACCGGGCTAACCACGTGCGGCACGGGGAACAAGGAGCATCCGATGGGCTTGTTTGAGCGGTATCTGTCGCTTTGGGTGGCGCTGTGCATCCTGGCGGGCGTTGTGATGGGAAACACGGCCCCCAGCCTGTTCGCGCTGATCGCCGGGGGCGAGATCGCCAGCGTCAACCTGGTGGTCGCGGTGCTGATCTGGATCATGATCTATCCGATGATGGTTCAGGTTGATTTCGCCTCGATCAAGGATATCGGGCGCCGTCCAAAGGGGCTGGTGCTGACGCTGGTGATCAACTGGCTGATCAAGCCCTTCACCATGGCCGCGCTGGGTTGGCTGTTCTTCCGGGTGCTCTTTGCCGGGCTGGTCGACCCGGATACCGCCAGCGAGTATATCGCGGGCATGATCCTGCTTGGTGTCGCCCCCTGCACCGCCATGGTCTTTGTCTGGAGCCAACTGACCAAGGGCGATCCGGCCTATACGCTGGTGCAGGTCAGCGTGAATGACGTGATCATGATCTTTGCCTTTGCCCCGATTGCTGCGTTTCTTCTTGGGATCAGCGACGTGACGGTGCCGTGGCAAACGTTACTTCTGTCGGTCGTGCTTTACGTGGTGTTGCCCCTTGCCGCCGGGATCTGGACCCGCCATCGCCTGATGCAATCGGGCGAGGCACAGGTAGAGGCATTCCTTTCCCACCTGAAACCCTGGTCCGTCATCGGCCTTCTGGCCACCGTGGTGCTTCTGTTCGGCTTTCAGGCGCAAACCATTCTGGCCCAACCGCTGGCCATCGTCTTGATCGCCATCCCGCTACTGATCCAGACCTACGGTATTTTTGCCATCGCCTATGGTGCCGCGCGCGCAATGAAACTGCCCCACAACATTGCGGCCCCGGCCTGCATGATCGGCACGTCGAACTTCTTTGAACTGGCCGTTGCAGTCGCCATTTCGCTGTTCGGCCTGAATTCTGGCGCGGCGCTGGCAACCGTGGTCGGCGTGCTGGTCGAGGTACCGGTGATGCTTTCGCTCGTCGCGATTGCAAACCGGACCCGGCATTGGTTCCCGAGGTGAGGCATTGATGGGGCGGTTGGAAGTTAGAGTGTTCTAAATTAGATGTATGTCAACTTAGAGCCCTAATTGCACGATGTCGCAAATCTATTGAACGTTCGTAACTCAGCACGTTCTGAAACGCGATCAGCCTAGCCATATTTGTTGCTGATTGCGACATATCTCCGCCATAAATCTCTGCGACCACTAAGAGCGTTAATCAAATCAGAGTGCCCACTCTGTTCGCATATCATTCGGCAATCGGAGGCCAAGGATGAGAGGCTATCGTTCTATAGACGATTTTTGGGAATATCTTGGGGAACTTGGTGTCCTTGGGCCGGCGGGCAAAGCGTTATTGGCCATGCTTCTTGCGGGCTGTGTGCTGTTGATAGGAGCGTGGCTGTACTCACGATATCAACAGTTTCGGATAGGAGGCGGTTTTGAGGGCCACCGAGCTCGAAGCAAGATAAAGAGACTGCGCACACAAGGGCAATTAGAGGGTGAATTCACCTATGCCGATGCGTTGGAATTGACCAAAACCGGCACCATTCGCACGAAGTCATTGGCAGACAAGATCATCGACTGCATCGTGCCCATAGAGATACTCTTTAGCAGCACAGAACATGACCTCATTTATCAGCTGGAAATGGAGTATCGGAGCGAAAAAGAAGTGGCCGGTTGGGTCGAAGTTTCTCAAACGCTCAACCTCACAGACATTTCAAAAGTTTTGGAAGAAGTTGTTCTAGTGCGTAACATTGTTTGCCACCCAGAGTTCAGCCAACGTAACATGCCGGAGGACGAGACACTTTATGACAATCTGAGAAGGCGCGCACTGGAGTTGCACGATGAGTTTGCAAAGATCGACGGTGTTGCACGACTGAGATCGGCAAGCGTGAGTTACTTGAGTAAACATGCACCTCATATGTTGCCGCTTCCGACTTGGTGATTTTAAGCGGTATGGCGAAGACGCTGAACAGTTTTTCGGATGCATCGCTGCATGATTGGTTAGGGAGGTGATCCACTGGTGTTATGATATAAGGTCAAAATTCCTGAAAGTGATCTTTGGCATTTCTTCAGCAAAAGTCGGTTCTCTCCGCAAGGCCGACAATCACACCACTCCGCCTCAAACCTCACACCAGTGACGTCACCCACAGGATCGTTGCGTCCTCGGCACTGGTTGACACCACATTATGCCCCATGGACGCGTCGTAATAGGCGCTGTCGCCGCGCTTCATCTCGACCGGTTCATAAAACTCGGTGATCAGACGGATCGCGCCGGTCAGGACATAAAGGAACTCCTCGCCGTCATGACGCACCCAGCCGTCGAACTCGTCGAATGATCGCGCCCGCACCCGTGCGCGATAAGGCAACATCGTTTTCTTGGTCAGCGCACCGGCCAGCAATTCGTGTTCATAGGTGGTGGTTGCGTGCGCCGCCCCTTCGCCCGTTTTGGTCACAGCCATGCGGCCCGACACTTGTGCGGCCTTTGGCGCGGTGAACAGTTGTGGCACCGAGATTTCCAGTCCGACAGCCAGTTTCTTCAACGCCTCATAGGTGGGCGACATCTGTCCGTTTTCGATCTTTGACAGGGTCGACCGTGCAAGACCCGCCTGACGCGCCGCCTGCTCCAACGTCCAGCCGCGCGATTTACGCAGGTCCCGCACCCGAGCGCCAAGGTCCAACGGGCTGGGATCGGGAGGCTCGTCCCCGTTCTCACGGGCCAGACGGATCAGACTGGGTTGTTCAGGCTTTATCATGCGCTTTCAATACACGGAAACCCGAGTGATGCAACTGCGCGCCCTTGCAAGTTCAGCCAGAGCTTGGCACATCACACGCATGCTGTCCGAGTTTCACCCCACCACCCCACTGCCGTCGCCGCCTCAAGCTTTCAACATGGCGCGCTATGTGCTGACTCATGCCGCGGATATGGGTGACAAGATCGCTCTGTCAGTGGTGACACCAGACGGGACAGGCGAGACGCATTGGACGTACAAGCAACTGAATCGCGCAGTTCGGGGTGTGGCTGGCGGGTTGTTGGCGCAAGGGTTGTCGCCCGGCGACAGAGTGCTTTTGCGGCTGGGCAACACAGTGGATTTTCCGCTGGCTTTTCTGGGCGCGATTGCTGCCGGGCTGGTGCCGGTGCCGACCTCGTCTCAGTTGACGCAGGCAGAAATCACCAAGATGGCAGCAATGATCACGCCCAGGCTGATAATCGCTGATGACGGGATTGCCTTACCGTCAAAATCAGATGCACCGGTGCTGGAAGTGGATGCACTGCACCAGTTGGCCAACCACACGCCCGCACCGTTTCACATGGGCGATCCTGAGCGTCCGGGTTATGTCGTGTTCACGTCGGGCACATCCGGCAAGGCGCGCGCGGTTGTGCATGCTCATCGTGCCATCTGGGCGCGGCAAATGATGTGGGACGGCTGGTATGGGATAACGCGTGATGATCGTTCGATGCATGCGGGCGCGTTCAACTGGACCTACACGCTGGGCACCGGACTGATGGACCCTTGGTCGGTGGGCGCAACGGCTTTGATCCCGGCGGCAGGCACATCCTCTGATCAGCTCGGTCCATTGCTGGCACGCGAAAACGCGACGATCTTTGCCGCTGCGCCCGGTGTCTATCGACAGATGCTGCGCGCGCCATTGCCTGCCCTGCCCGCCTTGCGTCATGGCTTGTCTGCGGGTGAAAAGCTGCCCGCGACCACGCGCGCCAATTGGGTCGAGACGTCCCGGACCCCGATCCATGAAGCCTATGGCATGTCGGAATGTTCGACCTTTATCTCGGGCGCGCCCAACCACCCTGCCCCGGATGGCACGCTCGGCTATCCTCAGCCGGGACGGCACATCGCGGTGCTGGACACAGACGGTCAGATCATGCCACGCGACACACCCGGCATTATGGCTGTACATCGCAGCGATCCGGGTTTGATGCTGGGCTATCTTGGTGCCGATAAGGACACAAAAAGCCGATACAGCGGTGACTGGTTCCTTACAGGCGACACTGTTAGTATGGCGAAGGACGGGGCGATCACTTTTGAAGGGCGGTCGGATGACATCATGAACGCGGGTGGCTTCCGGGTCTCTCCGATCGAAGTCGAAGCCGCCATGGCTTTACATCCCGGCATACACGAAGCCGCCTGTGCCGAGGTGGCGGTGAAAGACGATGCCACGATCATTGCGTGTTTCTATACGCCTGAAATCGATCCGATCCCTGAAGACACGCTTTCAACCCATGCCCACTCGCAGTTAGCGCATTACAAATGCCCTCGGTTGTTCATTCCACTCGACAATCTGCCACGCGGGGCCAACAACAAGCTTTTGCGCGCCACCCTGCGCGCACAGTTTGAGGCCGGGTTGCTCACCCAACTGTGATCCACAACACTTCCCATCCCCGACAATCCCCGGTAGAGCTTTCGCGTAAGGGAGACCCCAATGATCCGCCTCGACATCTTTTCCGACCCGATCTGCCCCTGGTGCTATATCGGAAAGTCCCGCCTTGATCACGCACTGGAAGCGCGGCCTGACCATCCGTTCAAGATCGAATGGCATCCCTTTCAACTGAACCCGGATATGCCCGAGGACGGCATGGACCGTCGTGCGTATCTTGAAGCAAAATTCGGCGGGCAAGAAGGCGCGGTAAAAGCCTATCTGCCAGTGGCGACCGAAGCTGAAGCCTCGGGCCTTAAGATCAATCTTGAGGGTATCAAGCGCACCCCGAACACCCTGAACGCTCATCGCTTGATCCATTGGGCGGGGATCGAGTTCAAGCAGAACGCCGTCGTAGACCGCCTGTTCCGCGCCTATTTCATCGAAGGTATCGATATCGGCGACCAATCGCAGCTTGCTCGCATAGCGACTTCGGTCGGGATGGATGGTGACGTCGTGACACGCCTTCTGAAGACGGACGCCGATGCCGAGGATATTCAGGCGCGCGATATGGATGCCCGGCGAAAGGGCGTTCAGTCCGTGCCGACCTTCGTCGTGGCCAACCAACATGTGGTTCCGGGCGCGCAACCGACCGAACTTTGGACACAGGTGATTGATGACCTGATCGCACAGCTGGCCGCCAGATCGACCGAAGGTCCGGCGCATTGATCACCCGTTTCATTTCCCAGCATGTTTCGCCTCAGACGCCCTTGCGGTTGCGCGAATATGTGCTGTTGATCGCGGCACTGTTTTCGATGGTCGCGTTTTCCATCGACTCCATTTTGCCCGCATTGCCGGAAATCGGCAGCCAGTTGGTGCCCGATGATATCAACAAGGCGCAGCTTCTGATCAGCGCCTTTGTGATCGGCGCGGGGTTTGGCCAGCTAGTCTTTGGCCCTTTGTCCGACAGCATGGGGCGGCGGTTTTCCCTGTCGATGGGCATGTTGCTTTACATGCTGGCCGCCTTCGCCGCTTTTTGGGCGCAAACGCTAGAGGCCATTCTGTTCTGGCGGTTCGTGCAAGGATTGGGTGCTGCCGGGCCGCGCACCTGCGGCATGGCGATGACCCGCGACCTTTACGAAGGGCGGCAAATGGCGCGGGTGAATTCAATGGCGTTTGGGTTTTTCGTCTTCGTGCCCGCCGTTGCCCCGATGATCGGACAGTGGATTGTGCTGGGCTTTGGCTGGCGGCAGATGTTCACCGCTTACATCTTGCTGGCCGCAGCGATCCTGACTTGGTTTTTACTGCGCCAGCCCGAAACCCTGCCACCAGAGCGTCGGCGGCCCCTGTCGCTGCGCCCCACACTGTCGGCGTTCAAGGTGGTTTTGCAAACACGTGTGACACTGATCTATATGGCGATCATCACGCTGGCATTCGGTCAGCTGATGTCGTTCATCAGTTCGGCCCAGCAGATATTTGTCGACGTATTGGGAGCTGGTACAAACTTCCCTTATTATTTCGCGTTGGTGACGGTTTTTTCCGCCTTCTCTGGGTTCTTAAATGCCCAGCTTGTCGTACGCTTGGGAATGCGTCGGCTGGCGCTGGCGGGGTTTGCGACGCAGACGGTTCTGGCTTCACTGACGCTCCTTGCATGGTGGTATTTGGACCCGCAAGGCGCGTTTGCGCTGTGGCTGTTCTGCGGCTGGGCGACAACACTTTTCTTCTTGAACGGGCTGAGTTTCGGTAATCTGAACGCGCTGGCCATTCAGCCCTTGGGCCATGTGGCGGGCACCGCAAGCGCCGTGATCGGGGCCGTGCCCACCGTCGCCGCCATCGCCATTGCTGCCCCTGTTGGGCTGGCCTTCAACAACACACCCTTTCCACTTTTGATCGGAGTCACGATCTGTTCGGCGCTGGCATGGGCGCTGATGCAGTTGGACCGGGGAAACATGAACTAAGACGCGGTGGGATTGGCTTTCTCAGCCTTCGCACGCGCGTCTTTCACCTTCATCGCCAAATCCTGCGCGATGGCAAACGCGCCTTTGATCTTGTCCGAGGTCTTGCGCCAGTCTCGACGCACCACAATCTTGTTGTCACGCACCTTGGCCAATCCGTTCTGCGCGTGAATGAACTCGACCAACCCTTCGGGCGAGGCGAACTTGTCATTGTGGAACTGGATCGTTGCACCTTTCGGCCCGCCATCCAGCTTGGCAATCCCCGCACGTTTGCACATACCCTTGATCCGCACGACCAGAAGCAAGGTGTTGACCTCTTTCGGCAGCGGGCCAAAGCGGTCGATCAATTCGGCAGCGAAGCCTTCGAGTTCGACCTTCGTGGCGAGCGAGGACAGACGGCGATACAAGCCAAGCCGCACATCAAGATCTGGTACGTAAGTATCTGGAATAAGAACAGGAACGCCTAGATTGATCTGCGGCGCCCATGTACTGTCGGCATCCGACAACCCTTCCAACTCGCCCGCCTTAATCTTGGCAATCGCCTCTTCCAGCATCTGCTGGTAAAGCTCGTACCCCACTTCGCGCATCTGGCCTGACTGTTCCTCGCCCACCAGATTGCCCGCGCCGCGAATGTCCAGATCCTGACTGGCCAGCGTGAAACCCGCCCCCAGCGCATCCAGTGACCCCAACACGCGCAAACGTTTTTCGGCAGTGGGAGTCAGCGGTACACGAGGTTTCGTCGTCAGATAGGCATAAGCCCGGGTTTTCGACCGGCCTACCCGACCCCGGATCTGGTAAAGTTGCGCCAGACCAAACATATCGGCGCGATGGATCACCATTGTATTTGCGGTCGGAATATCGATGCCGCTTTCGACAATCGTGGTCGCCAGAAGCACATCATATTTGCCGTCATAGAACGCATTCATCCGGCTGTCCAACTCGCCCGCAGCCATCTGACCATGCGCCACAACGAACGAGACTTCGGGAACGTGATCAGCCAGAAACGCTTCGATCTCGGGCAAGTCCTTGATCCGTGGCACGACAAAGAAGCTTTGCCCACCGCGGTAATGTTCGCGCAACAGCGCCTCGCGGATGGTGACGCTGTCAAACTCGGATACGTACGTACGGATCGACAGCCGATCCACCGGCGGCGTGCCGATGATCGACAGATCGCGAACGCCGGACAGCGACATCTGAAGTGTGCGCGGGATCGGTGTGGCCGACAGGGTCAGCACATGCACATCCGAGCGCATTTCCTTCAGCCGCTCCTTATGCCCTACACCAAACCTTTGTTCTTCATCAACAATCAGAAGTCCAAGATTTCGGAACCGAATGTCCTTGGCCAACAGCGCATGGGTACCAACAACAATATCCATCGTTCCCCGTGACATGCCTTCACGAGTTAGTTTTGCCTCGCGCTGCCCCACGAACCGGCTGAGCTGTCCGATCTGAATGGGAAAACCCCGAAAGCGTTCGGAGAAGCTCTTGTAATGCTGCCGCGCCAGCAGCGTGGTTGGTGCAATGACGGCCACTTGTTGGCCGGACAACGCCGCCACAAAGGCCGCGCGCATGGCGACTTCGGTCTTGCCGAAGCCCACATCGCCGCAGATCAACCGATCCATCGGGCGACCCGACGACAAGTCGGTCAACACGTCTTCAATCGCGCCCAACTGGTCTTCTGTTTCCTGATACGGGAAGCGGGCCGAGAACTCCTCCCACGCGTGGTGGGGGGCATCCAGCACAGGCGCTTTGCGCAGTTCGCGTTCGGCAGCCAGACGGATCAGCTTGTCGGCAATTTCGCGAATGCGCTCCTTCAGCTTGGCCTTCTTGGCTTGCCACGCGCCGCCGCCCAGCTTGTCCAGCAGTCCAGTCTCTTGACCAAATTTCGACAGAAGTTCGATGTTTTCAACCGGTAGGTACAACCGGTCTCCACCCGCGTACTCCAACGCCAGACATTCATGGGGCGCACCCATGGCGGTGACGGTTTCAAGGCCAGTAAACTTGCCTACGCCGTGATCGACATGGACGATCAGATCACCAGCGGACAGCCCTTGCGCTTCGGTCAGGAAGTTTTCGGCCCGGCGTTTGCGCTTGGGCGCGCGGATCAGGCGGTCGCCCAGCACATCCTGTTCTGAAATCACTGTCAGATCCGGGCCTTCAAACCCGTGCTCCAACGGCCAGACGACCAGATAGACGCCGCCCTTGCCATCCGGCACATCGCGAAAATCTTTGATCCGCGTAGTGGTGACCAGTCCTTCGTCTGACAACAGCCCTTGAAGCCGTTCGCGCGCACCTTCGGAGTAGGACGCAACGATCACGGGTTGGTCGTCTCTCGCAACGATGTGATCGGTCAGGGATTTGAACAGGTTGATGTTTTCCTGCTGACGTTCTCGTGCGAAGTTGCGCCCGATGCGCCCGCCGCCATCCAGCACCCCTGCACCAGTAGCCTGTGGAAGCGCGACCAATTGAACAACCCGCGTATCGGCAAGAGCAGCGTCCCACGCCGAATCGTCCAGATACAGAAGCCCCGGCGGACAGGGTTTATAGACTGTATCCATTCGGTTTTTTGCGGACATGGCAATCTTGCGGGTCTCGTACTGATCGACGATCGCCTCCCACCGGCTCAGGCGTGTGGGCGTCAATTGATCGTCCAACATGACCGTCGCACCGGGCACATAGTCGAAAATCGTCTCGAGCCGCTCGTGAAAGAATGGAAGCCAGTGTTCGTTTCCTTGATGTTTACGCCCGGCAGAAATCGCTTCGTAAAGCGGGTCATCCGACCCTGCCGCCCCAAACTCGATGCGGTAGTTCTGACGAAACCGAGTGATCGCCGCCTCATCCAGAATGACTTCGGACACAGGGGCCAATTCGATGGATTTCAGAGTGTCGGTTGTGCGCTGTGTGACTGGGTCGAAGCGGCGGATGCCATCCAACACGTCGCCGAACAGATCAAGCCGCACCGGGCCGTCATGACCAGGGGCATATATGTCGATGATCCCGCCCCGGATCGCGAAATCGCCCGGCTCCATCACCGTGGGCGCTTGCGAAAAGCCCATGCGTACCAAAAATGCACGCAACGCATCGACGTCGATCTGGTGGTCCACGCTGGCGGTGAACGACGTCTCTTTCAGCAAAGCCCGCTCTGGCACCCGTTGCGTTGCCGCATTCAGGGTGGTCAATAAAACAAATTTTCCTGCGATCTGCCCCGTTGCCAACCCCGCCAGTGTCGCCATGCGTGTGGCAGACACGGCCGCATTGGGCGACATACGATCAAAAGGCAAACAGTCCCAGCCCGGAAAGCGGATGACGGTGACACCAGGTGCGAAGAACGCCAGCGCGGCCTCCATCGCAGCCAATCGTTTGTCGTCACGCGCCACATGGACGACCGGCCCAGACCCGCGAGCCAATTCCTTGACCAGCAGCGTGGCGTCATACCCTTCGGGGGCACCAGAGAGCAGCAATTTTTCCATGGATGCGAGGTAATGGCCTGAGGTTTGGTGTCAAGGGCGCGGGGTCAGCGCAATACACCCAATGACAGGTTTTGATACATCCCCCAGAGCGAGGTCACGAAGATCGCGCCCATGCCAAGGAACTGGGTCTGCACGCGGTGACGGTTCAAGCGCTTACGCAAATCTTCGCCGTCCAACGCACGTTCGCGGATCACGGCGGCGGTGTTCAGCGACATCAAACCAGCCAGTGCTATCGGGAACAAAAGCAGGAACACGGCCTGCGCAAACTCGACCTTGTACCAAAACCCCAGGATCGCCATCGAGGTAAACAAAGCCGCAGCAAATCCAAGGATCCACAAGCCAGACACGCCAGCAACATAAAGCACTCGATTGCAGTTGATGCGCACCAGATCCTCTAGATCCTGTTGGGCCTCGCCTTCCAGCCGGGCGGCCTTCTGGATCAGATCGAATGGCACGCCGACCACCCAATGACTGACCGTCGACCAGGCCACGGCAAGCGCGATCCAATACCACAGGTTCGAGAACGACCGCATGTCTATGATTTCGAATACGGTGGAATACCAATCCACGTGCACTTCACCTTGCTTTTGGGCCGTATTCCGGGCGGTCCGAACTTTGTTCGGATCGACTGCCTGCTCGGGCCTGTCCTGTATTTCGCCAGACTAGCCGTGGCGGCGCAGCAATGCCAGCCCGCTTTTGCGACAAACAGCGGCAGATTGCACACTTGTGATGGGCGCGATCCCATGGCAGGAAGTTTGAAGCCAAGAGGACAGGGCCTTCCGTGCCCTGCCCCAGCCAGAGGAGACGAATATGAGCCGCGCCCCACACACCACCACGGTCGCCCCGTTTCCCATGACACGCTTGCGGCGCACGCGCTCCAGCGCACCTTTACGCAATTTGGTGCGGGAAAACACGCTCAGTGTGGATGATCTGATCTGGCCTGTTTTCGTGGAGGATGGTGATGACCACGAAGAAGCCGTCCCGTCGATGCCCGGTGTTACACGCAGATCCATCGACCGACTGGTCGCGGCAGCCCGGGACGCCGCCGATCTGGGCATCCCGGCGATGTGTATCTTTCCAAACACCGATCCCGCGCTGAAAACGGAAGCCTGTGAAGAGGCTTGGAACCCCGACAACCTGTCGAACCGGGCCATACGCGCCATAAAAGACGCGGTGCCTGAACTTGCCGTGATGACGGATGTTGCGCTCGACCCGTATAACTCGAACGGCCATGACGGGATTGTCGTTGATGGTGAGATTTTGAATGATGAGACGGTCGAGGCCTTGGTCAAAATGGCTTTGGCGCAAGCCGACGCCGGTGCGGACATTCTTGGCCCATCGGACATGATGGACGGACGGATCGGGGCCATGCGCCATGCGCTTGAGGCCGCCGACCACCGCAACGTCACGATCATGAGCTATACTGCCAAATATGCATCAGCTTTTTATGGACCGTTCCGCGACGCCGTCGGTGCCTCCGGCGCGCTGAAAGGTGACAAAAAGACCTATCAGATGGACCCCGCAAACTCGAATGAAGCAATGCGGCTGGTCGAAAGGGATCTGGCCGAAGGTGCTGACATGATCATGGTCAAACCCGGAATGCCCTATCTTGATATCTGCCAAAGGGTGAAAGACACATTCGGCGTGCCCACCTTCGCCTATCAGGTGTCCGGTGAATACGCGATGCTGATGGCTGCAGCAGATAATGGCTGGCTGGACGGTGACATGGTCATGGCGGAAAGCCTGATGGCCTTCAAGCGCGCTGGTTGCGATGGCATTCTGACCTATTTCGCGCCTCGTATCGCGCGGCTTCTCAACGGCTTGTAATCCAAGGTACTTCATAGGCCATTTTTCGCGCCTCTTGCGCTTAACGGGTGACAGCCGTAACGCATGCCGCTATATCTTGTGGCAAGTGGGCCAAGACCCACAAACGAGCACTTGTCGCGGCGGCGGCACATTCAACGAGGCGAAATTATGCAAAAGAACAGGCTTTCCCGCAGAGGGTTCATGATAGCAGCAGGCGGTGCGAGCGTATCGCTGGCCGCATGTGCAAACGGCGTTGGGTCGCGCGACGGAGATCGCATTGACGCCCGCGTCGACAGCACGCTGGACTATCTTTACAACCGGTATCCGGGCACGCGCGAGCTGGCGTCGAAATCGACCGGCCAATTGATTATGCCATTGGTGACGGAAGCAGGCTTTGGTCTGGGCGGCGCTTATGGGCGCGGCGCGCTGCGTATCAACGACGCCACAGTCGACTACTACCTGCTGACACAGGCCAGTGCCGGTCTGCAAATCGGCGCGCAACAGTATGCGCATGTGCTGTTTTTCATGACCGATCAAGCGTTGCAGGATTTCCGCAGGGCTGCTGGTTGGGTGGCCTCGGCCGATATAAAATACGCCTTTCAGACTGAAGGCGACCGTTTGACCGCTGATACGATCACGGCCTCATCGCCAGTGGTTGCGGTAGTGTTCGGTCAAGCCGGATTGATTGCCGGTGCGTCGATCGAAGGGGCAAAATACACACGGATCATTCCCTGATCCAAACGGATAGAACATGCAAAAAAAGGGCGGATCCAATCCGCCCTTTCTGTTTACTGACAACCTCTTACCTGGTGGACTTCAATCGTTTGAACAAACTGGAGGTGTCCCAACGTCCACCCCCCATCTTTTGCACATCCTTGTAAAACTGATCGACCAATGCCGTGACAGGCAGCGACGCTCCGTTCTCATCCGCGGTGGACAGACAGATGCCAAGATCCTTACGCATCCAGTCAACTGCAAACCCGTGTTCAAAGTGATCATCCGCCATGGTTTCATGTCGGTTGACCATCTGCCAACTTCCAGCCGCCCCCCCTTGGATCACATCGACCACTTCGCGAATGTCCAGACCGGCTTTTTCGGCAAAATGCAAGCCTTCGGACAAGCCTTGAACCAGACCCGCTATGCAGATTTGATTGACCATCTTGGTCAATTGCCCCGCTCCGCTTTCACCCAGCCGTTTCACCGTGCGGCCATAGGTCTGCATGATCGGTTCTGCTGCATCAAAAGCTGCATGATCGCCACCGCACATGATCGACAGAACGCCATTTTCTGCCCCGGCCTGCCCGCCTGATACCGGCGCATCGACAAAGGACACGCCCTGATCGGCGGCTGCGGCATACAGCTCGCGGGTGACGGCGGCTGATACTGTGGTGTGATCGACAAAAACAGCGCCGTTCTGCATCCCCGTTAATGCGCCGTCGGCGCCAGCGACCACGGCGCGCAAGTCGTCATCATTACCCACACAGGCCATCACGAAATCCGCGCCCTCGGCCGCCTCGCGCGGCATAGCAGCCCAAGCACCGCCATGTTCCTTGGCCCATGCTTCAGCTTTCGCGGTGGTTCGATTGTAGACCGTCACCTCATGCCCTTTGGAAACAAGATGGCCCGCCATTGGGTATCCCATCACTCCCAAGCCCAGAAATGCACATTTTGCCATGACGGTTCCCTTCCGTTGAATTCCCCTGTGAAGCACAGTAGTTACCGCTTGGACTCGCAAGGTCAACGGATGGCAGCATGACAGTGGATGAAATTTGATGGGTAAGGTCGTTCTTTGGATGATCCGCATTGTGGCTGGCTTGCTTGTTGTTGGCGGGCTTGTGATGACGCTGGTTTATTATCTGGCGGCGCAATCCCTGCCCGATTACAGCGTCACCCGAAAGACGGCCGGGATCACCGCCCCGGTCGAGATCGTGCGCAGCAACGCCAATATTCCCCATATATTTGGCGAAAACGACGCCGATGTGTTTTTCGGCTTGGGATATGCCCACGCGCAGGATCGACTGTGGCAGATGATGATGATGCGCCGCACTGCACAGGGCCGGTTGTCCGAAGTATTTGGCCGACGCACTTTGCAGGTGGACGAGCTGATGCGGCGATTGGACCTTTACTCGCTGGCGAAAGCAGCGGTCGAGGTGCAGGACGATGATGCCAGAACCGCACTGAAAGCCTATAGCTCGGGTGTTAACGCTTATCTCAGCCGCGTGAATTCCGAGGCGCTGGGCCGGGGCGCACCCGAGTTTTTCCTGTTTTCTAACGAATTGTCGCCGTGGCAGCCCGCAGACAGCATTGCCATTCTTAAGCTTATGGGCGTGCAATTGGCCGGTCATCTGGAAGAAGAGCTGCTGCGTGCGCGTGTTACCCTTGCGCTTCCGGAAGAGCGGGTGAAAGATATCCTGCCTGACATCCCCGGCACCGGGGTCGCTGCTCTGCCCGATTATGCAGCACTTCTGAATGTGCCAAAGACCCAGTTTGCCAACCTTCCTACAGGTCAGGAGCGTCCTGACTTGTGGCCTACCCCACGTCGCGGTCTGGCAGGTGCCTCGAATGCCTGGGCCGCTGCGCCTAAACGCTCAGCCGCGGGTGGAACGCTATTGGCCAACGACCCTCATCTGGGCTTCACTGCACCCGCGATCTGGTATCTGGCGCGGCTGGAGCTGTCGACGGGCGGCGTGATCGGCGGCACCATTCCCGGTATGCCTGCGATGATGGTGGGGCGTTCGGATTCTTTTGGCTGGGGGGTCACCGCGTCCTATCTCGACGACCAGGATTTGCATGTCGAGAAACTGAACCCGGACAACCCGACTGAAGTGCAGACCCCCGATGGGTTCAAACCGCTGACCAAACGCGGCTCGATCGTAAAAATCAAAGACGAAGCCCCTGTGACCTTTGACCTCCAATGGTCCGACAATGGCCCGGTCCTGCCGGGACACCTATTCGATGTCGGGATCATCACCCCGCCCGGCCACGCCATGTCGCTGAACTGGACGCTCTTGACCCGCGAAGACCGCTCGATGAGCGCGGCGATCCGCTTGATGCGGTCAAAATCCGTGATGGAAGGGATTGCCGCTGGAGCTGACTACGTCGCCCCCAGTCTGACCCTGACCCTGGCGGATCGCGACAGCATCGCGATGAAAGTGATCGGTGCGATGCCTAAGCGCGACGCACAGCACCAGACACGCGGTCGTATTCCCAGCCCCGGCTGGGTGCCCGAAAATCGGTGGCAAGGTTTACTGAGCTACAGCGCCAATCCTGAATTTGTGCAACCAACGGGGGGGATCGTGGGTAACACCAACAACAAGCTGGTGGATCGCCCCTTCCCCAACCATATGAGCTTCGAATGGGGAGACAGCCAACGTGTGCAGCGTTGGAGCCGCTTGATGCAGGCGCGCGAGGTGCACACCCGCGACAGTTTTATCGAAGCGCAACTTGATTCCGTTTCCGTGACGGCCCGCACGCTGTTGCCCTTGGTGGGTGCGGATCTCTGGTTCACCGGCGAAGCCGCTCCTGATGGCACCCCAGAACGCGCCCGCCAGCGCGCGCTGGAGCTTCTGGCCAACTGGAACGGCGAGATGAACGAGCATATGCCTGAGCCGCTGATCTATTCAGCATGGCTTCGCGCTTTGCAAAACCGCCTGATCCGGGACGAGCTTGGCCCACTGGCAAACGAGTTCCCGCATGTCGAGCCGATCTTCATCGAACGGGTCTTTCGCGATGTCGAAGGCGCTGGCGTTTGGTGCGACGTGATCCAATCCGCGCCAGAAGAAACTTGTACCGACATTGCCCGCGTCGCGCTGGATGACGCTCTGCTGTGGTTGGACGAGAACGCCGGTGGCGCACAGGAAAGCCTGCGTTGGGGCGACTATCACGAGGTGACGCACAAGCACCCGGTGCTGGGGGATGTGCCCTTCCTGAAATGGTTTGTGAACATCCGTCAGTCTACCTCGGGCGGGGACAACACGCTGTTGCGCGGGCGCACTGCGGGGACCGGAAAGAACCCTTATCGCAATGTGCACGGCGCCGGATTTCGTGGTGTCTATGATTTCGCCGATCCCAACAGCTCGCTATTCGTGATTTCGACTGGGCAGTCGGGCCATCCGCTATCGCGCCACTATGACGATCTGGGCGAATTGTGGCGACGTGGAGAATATACGCCGATGTCGCTGGACCCGGCTTTAGCGCGGGCTGCGTCGGTTGGGGTGACCCAGTTGTTGCCGAAGAACTGATCGGGAAGCACTGAACGCGCTAGGGTTCAGAGCGCGGCATATTCCGCCGCTTGCCGATCGGTCCATGTCACCGTGATCGCCCAGCCGTCTTCGCCTGGCTCTTCGGTTTCGACAATGCCTTTGTCAAACAGCCATGCCCGTTTTCGCCCGTCCGAGAACGCCAAGTTAAGCGTCTCAGTCTTGCGCGGTGTATCAAGGGCGGCGTCGATAGCCAGCACCAGATCGTCAAATCCTTTACCGGTCAGTGCAGAGATGGCCAGAATACTGTCGCTACGTTCCGCCTCGCGGCGTCGGGCGTCTTGATCGTCCGTGTCCAGCAGGTCGATCTTGTTCCAGACCTCAATCTGCGGCGTGTCTTCGTTCACCCCCAGTTCGGTCATGATCAAGTCCACATCATGGGCCTGTTCATCGGTGCTTTCATGGCTGATGTCACGGACATGCAGGATCAGATCTGCGGCCAATACCTCTTCCAGCGTGGCGCGAAAGGCGGCCACAAGTTGCGTTGGCAAATCCGAGATGAAGCCCACTGTATCGGACAGGATCACTTTGCGTCCGCCACCCTGCGCCGGCTGCTTCCCTATTGCCGGCAGTTCGATCTGGCGCATTGTTGGATCAAGCGTGGCAAACAGCATGTCCTTGGCCAGCACATTAGCCCCGGTCATACGGTTGAACAGTGTGGACTTGCCCGCATTGGTATAACCGACCAGTGCAACAATCGGATACGGCACCTTGGCGCGTGCCGCGCGGTGCAGTTCGCGAGTCTTCACAACCTTTTCAAGCTGCCGACGCAGCCGGTTCAGCTGATCATCAATGGCGCGGCGGTCCGCCTCGATCTGGGTTTCGCCGGGGCCGCCCACGAATCCGAGTCCACCCCGCTGTCGTTCAAGGTGGGTCCAGGCGCGCACCAGTCGCGTCCGTTGATAGGTCAGCGCGGCCATTTCAACCTGCAACACCCCTTCTCGGGTGCGCGCACGGTCAGAAAAAATTTCAAGGATCAAGCCGGTTCGGTCAAGAATCTTGACCTTCCATTCCTTCTCCAGATTGCGTTGCTGCACCGGGCTGACCGGCCCGTCGATCAGCACCAGCTCGACCTCGGCGGCGTGCAGTTGCTGACCCAGTTCCTGCAACTTTCCCTTTCCGAACAGCTTGCCGGGATGTGGCGTGGGCAGGCGCACGACGCCGGACCCGACCACGTCAAGATCGGGTAACGCCATCGCAAGCGATACAGCTTCCTCAAGCGCAGGGGCCGCGTCGCGGCGGTTGCGGTCGGCTGTCAGTTCGGGATGGAAGACCCAAGCCCGCGTGGGCTGTTCTTCCCGGTCAATGAGATCGCTCAGCTTTCTTCGCCATCATAAAGGTTGATCGGCTGGCCGGGCATGATGGTTGAAATCGCGTGCTTGTAGACAAGTTGCGACTGGCCATCGCGGCGCAGCAAGACACAGAAATTGTCAAACCATGAGATGACGCCCTGAAGTTTCACGCCATTGATCAAGAAGATCGTCACTGGAACTTTCGATTTTCGAACATGGTTCAGAAACGCGTCCTGCAGGTTCTGTTTGTCGGCAGCCATCGCTTTTTTCCTTTTTTCTCTCGTGCTGCCGGAACCCGGCAGAAATTCTTCGTGACGCCACTATGGCGTGAGGACTTGACCTTTTCCACCCCCTTTTTTGCGCATTGGGACAACGGATTGAGAGGAGTTATCATTGGCGTGGATCGCAGTTCAACATCCGACCCAGCGGGTTAGCGTCGCCATATCTCGGGGCTAAGCAACGCGATGATGGCCAGCATCTCCAGACGCCCAAGGATCATTGCGCCGGCTAAAACAGCTTTGGCCGGATCTGATAACGTGCTGTAAGAAATCGGCTCCGCCGATGCGACCTCCGCAATCGGCCCGGTTGTGGTCAATGCGGCAATGGTCAGGGTCATCGCGCTTTCGAAATCCTGCCCAAGCAACGAAAACAAACCTGTGACAAGCGCCACGGACATCGACATCAGCATGAAAAAGACCCACGCCATATAGGCCCCGCGCCCACGGATATGTCGCGCTTCAGTGCCCGATCCGCCGACGGACGACGGGTGGACAAGCTTCTCCATCTCGCGCAACCCATGCAAATAAAGCGCATAGACACGCATCAGCTTCGCGCCTCCTGCGGTTGTGGCAACCCCACCGCCGATCAGCGCCAATGCCATTAGGATCAGTCCTGGTGTCTGAAGACCCGACCAGTTGCGGCTGTCCGCCCAGGCAGCACTTTCAAAGCCGGTGGTCGTCAGAAATGACAGCACGGTAAAGAAACTGCCCCAAAGTGATGTCAGACCCGCGGTCCAGTTTTGCTCCTCGTCTACCTCATACGCCCCGACCCAGTGGCGTAGGAACAGAAACAGCGGCAGCAAGATCACGATCGCCAACGCCATGCGTATTTCGGGATCTTCCGGCAGGCGTCGCCGTCGTTCGCTGCCCTGCATATCCGACGCAAAGGTCACACGTGAGATGGCAAAGATGAAAAAGAATGCCATCACGATCTCGCCGACATAACCCGAATTGCTGCCCGCCGGGCCACCAACCGGAGAGATGCCGCTGGTCGCGATGGTCGACATAGCGTGACACAACGCGATGAAGGCGTTGTCTCCGGCAATGATCAGACCCAGCCACAAGGCCGCCGTCAGACCGATATAAACCGGCAACAGCCGCACGCCATAGGTCCGGATTCGTTCCGAAAAATCAGCAACCCGCGTGATCTGACTGATACCTGCTCCAAATCGCGTATCGCCGGAAGCTGCCGCACCGCGTTTGCCATATCTTGCCCGCACCTCAAACCCGCCCAGCGACATCGGGGCAAGAATGGCAATCGCGCCAACCCAGATGAACAGTCCGCCCATCCATCCCACCAAGGCGCGCCATAGGTGGACCGAGCGGGCGATACGGCTTGCATCTTCGAACAAGGTCGCGCCGGTGGTGGTCAGGGCCGACACCATCTCGACATAAGAGTTCAGGAAGGTTGTGGTGCGCACGGCCTGATGAAAAGGCACAGCCAGCATGATCGGCAGCAGAACGAACAGCCCAAGCAAAGCCAACAGGTGACGCCGATGCCGGGTCGAACGATCTCGATCAGCCATCGCGATGGCTAAAAACGAAGTCAGAAACCCAAACAGCAAAGCGCCATACAGAAACACTCGCGCCTCATAAAACTCGCCAATCATCCAACCAAACCCAGCAGGCAGCAGCATCGCAAACGCGCCGATCCCCATCAGGATCACAAGCAGCGGCAGTTTGGCGATATTGGCGAGCATGGCGTTGGCCTTATCGGTGCGGCGGGATCAGAAAAAGTCGATGGTGACTTGAAGCAGCCGCTCGACCTCGGGCACGTCTGCAGCCATCGAGAACAAGGCGACCACGTCCCCTTCGTCGACCCGTGTCTTGCCCGTTGGTTTCACAACCTTGTCGCCCTTCAGGATCGCACCGACTAGAACCCCTTCGGGAAAGTCGATGTCACGCACCGCCTTGCCTGCAATGGGCGATGTAGACAGCACCTGTGCCTCGATCACTTCGGCCTCGGCATCCCCCAGCGAATAAACCTCGCGCACTTTCCCGCGGCGAATGTGGCGCAGGATCGAGCTGACGGTCTGTGTGCGCGGGTTGATATAGGCGTCGATTTTCAACGGTCCCATCAGGTTGACCAGTGATGGATCGTTGATCAGACAGATCGACATCGCACATCCCGCCGCCTTCGCCCGGACCGCCGCCAACAGGTTCACTCGATCATCATCGGTCACCGACAAGATGGCGTCGGCGCGAGGTACGCCAGCTTCTTTCATCAGTTCGATATTCATCGCGTCGCCATGCAGGACAACGGTGCGCTCCAACGCGTCCGCAGCGCGTTCGGCGACCGCGCGGTTCAATTCCACAACTTTGGCGCGGATGCGGTCGGTTCGGTTTTCCAATTCACGCGCAACGGCCAGCCCCACATTTCCACCGCCCAGAATGACAACACGTTCCTGACGCTTTACCGACTTTCCGAACACCTCAAGGGTACGGTTCACATCTTCAGTGCGGGTGAACACATATATCTGATCGCCGCCAAACAGCTGATCTCCGGCCTCGGGCGCAAACAAGGACCCTTCACGGCGGATGCCAACCACCACCGCGCTGAGCGTCGAGAATAGATCGGTCAACTGTCGCAGGGGCGTGTTCACAACCGGGCAGTCGTCGGCGATCTGAATGCCCAAAAGCTGCACCCGCGAATCCATGAAACTTTCGATATCAAAGGCCGAGGGTGCCTGCAGTCGTTTCAACACCGCTTGCGCCACCTCGCGTTCCGGGCTGATCACAACATCAATGGGCAGGTGATCGCGCCGATACATGTCGGCGTAGATCGCATCCAGATAGCTTTGCGCACGCAGCCGCGCGATCTTTCGCGGGATCGCGAACACGGAATGCGCAATCTGGCAGGTGACCATGTTCACCTCGTCTGAATGGGTCGCCGCGATGATCATGTCGGCATCCCTTGCCCCGGCGCGATCCAGAACATCGGGATAAGAGGCATGGCCAGCCACCCCCTGCACGTCCAACGTGTCAGTTGCTCGCGCGACAAGCTCGGCGTTGTTGTCCACCACCGTCACGTCATTCTTTTCACTGGACAGGTGACGCGCAATTTGCCAGCCCACCTGACCGGCACCGCAAATGATGACCTTCATCCGGTTCTCCCTGATGTCACATCAAAAAAATCCATGGCAGAAGGCCCGTTCAGGGTCAATGCCCACCGATCGACGCCGCCACGCCACATTGCAAGCCCAGCCCACTTTGATCAGGCGTCAGCCTCGATTTCGGTCTCTTCGTTTTCATCTGCGACATAGGCAACCCGGGCCCCCGCTTTTGACCCGGTTACAACACCAAGGGATTTCAGCTTGCGGTGCAGGGCCGACCGTTCCATGCCGACGAAATTGGCCGTGCGTGAGATATTTCCGCCAAATCGATTGATCTGGGTCAGAAGGTATTCCCGCTCAAACGCCTCGCGGGCTTCGCGCAAGGGCATCATCGCCAGCGCACCTGAGACCACGACACCCTGCTCTCCACTGTCATCGTCACCGCTGTCCTGCCCCGGCAGGTCCGTGGCCTGAATTGGCCCTGTGCCTTCCCCCAGAATTAACACACGCTCGATCATGTTCTTCAATTGCCGTACGTTTCCGGGCCATTGCATGGTCTGAAGCATGGCTTCCGCATCCTCGGTCAGATCGCGCAGCGGCAATCCCTGGTCACGATTGAAAGCCTGCAGGAAATAGCGTGCTAGCTCTGGTATGTCCTCGCGCCGTTCGCCCAGAGGAGGCACCGCAATCGGCACCACGTTCAAGCGATGATACAGCTCTTCACGGAATCGACCACCTTCAATTTCAACCTGCAAATCGCGGTTGGTCGACGAAATGACGCGCAGATCGACCGAGACCTTGTCGTTGCCACCGACTCTCTGAAACCGCTGATCAACCAGGACACGCAGGATCTTGGATTGCGTGCCCAGTGGCATGTCGGCCACTTCGTCGAAGTAAAGAACGCCGCCATTGGCTTCTTCCAGCAATCCCGGTTCGACGCCACGCTCGGCGCTTTCGCGACCGAACAGAACTTCCTCCATGCGGTCCGCTTCGATCGAGGCCGAGTTGACCACCACAAACGGCGCCGTGGCCCGGTCAGAATTGGCGTGAACATAGCGTGCGGCCATCTCTTTGCCCGCACCGGCGGCCCCAGACAGAAGTACACGCCCATTTGACTTTGTTACTTTGTCCAGATGCGATTTCAGTGACTTAAACGCCGCACTTGATCCAATCATCTCGGTCGGATGAGTATCGCGGCGCTTCAACTCGGTGTTCTCGCGGCGCAATCGACTGGTTTCCATCGCCCGGGTGATCACCACCATCAACTGATCAATGTTGAAGGGTTTTTCGATGAAGTCATAGGCCCCTTGCTTGATCGCAGCGACGGCAATTTCGATATTACCGTGACCCGAGATGATAACCACTGGCACCTCGGGATGTTCGCGTTTGACCATCTTCAGGATGTCTATTCCGTCCATCGCAGAATCTTTTAGCCAGATGTCCAAGATCATGAGTGACGGCAATTCTGCTTTCACCGCCGCCACGGCTTCGTCTGACGTACCCGCCAATCGGGTCGTAAACCCCTCGTCCTCCAGAATATCCGAGATCAGTTCCCGGATGTCCCGTTCGTCATCGACAATCAGAATATCGCTCATGTTGCCCCCGCTTTCTGTTGCTCTGTCTGCCCGTCATCTCGGGGCAGAAAAATTCTTGCCAACGCGCCGAAATGGGCGCTTTCACTATGAAAGGCGGGCGCGTCTTCTAGGGTCAGACGCCCGCCATGCTCTTCAATAATCTTCTTCACAATTGGAAGCCCCAGCCCTGTGCCTTTTTCACGCGTGGTGACATAAGGTTCAAACAGCCTTGATCGGTCTTCCGGCAAGCCAATGCCGTTGTCGGCAATGGTAATTTCAATCCCGCCTGATACGTCGTGCATATCCACACGGATTTCCGGTGAATGCCCTTCGGGCGCGCCTTTTTCCTCTAGTGTTTCAATGGCTTCCCCAGCGTTCTTGATCAGGTTGGTCAGCGCTTGTCCGATCATCGTGCTATCAATTTCAACGTCAATCGGGCCATCCAGCAGTTCGGCGCGGATCGTCACGCCCTCTTGCCCTGCTTGCTGAAGCAACACTGCGTCACGCACGAGGGAGACAATATCGGTGGCACGGCGTTCTGGTTCCGGCATTCGGGCAAACTTCGAAAATTCGTCTACGATGCGACGTAAATCATTGGTCTGACGCACGATCACGTCGGTGTATTGTTCCAATGCATCCACATCGATGCCGTCCACCTTGCTGAACTTGCGTTTAATACGCTCGGCGGACAGTTGGATCGGGGTCAAAGGGTTCTTAATCTCGTGCGCGATGCGACGGGCCACGTCGCCCCACGCCGCCATGCGCTGGGCCGACACAAGGTCGGTCACATCGTCGAACGCAACCACATAGCCTTCCAGCCCACCCTCGTCAGACCGTCGTGTCGCGATGCGCACCAGCAAGTTTTCCTGCTTGCCTCCGCGCGTCAGGCGCAGTTCTGTTTGGGCGGTTTCGCGTGTGCCACTGGCCACTTCGTCCAGCAGGGATTGGAATTCGGGAACCACCAGCGCCAGTTCCTGCTCGACACCAGTTTCATCACGCACGTCCAGCACTTCTTCTGCAGCGCGGTTGACGAATGTCACCTGACCATCGGCATTGAGCCCAATCACACCGCCGGTCACCGACCCCAGCACGCTGTCAAACAACCGGCGACGGCGTTCAATCTGTTCGGTGTTTTCCAAAAGCCGCTCGCGTTGGCCTTTCAGTTGCGTGGTCATCTGGTTGAAATAGCGCCCAAGCATCGCGATCTCGTCATCGCCTTCCTCTTCGATGACACGCACGTCCAGATCGCCCGCCCCTACGCGCTGCGCGGCTCCTGCCAGCCGCCCTACGGGACGCGCCAGACGTTCGGCAAAGGACATGCCCATCCAGATCGCCGCAAGGATCAGAATGACCGCAAAACCCAGATAGATCAGCCCGAACTGAAACAACCGCTGACCGCGTTGACTTTCCAACTGGTTATAGACCCGGGCCGCTTCCTGTGTTTCGTCGACAAGATCCAGAATTTCGCCGTTCACATCGCGGGTCAGTTGGATCAAGTGATCCGAGAAATTGTCCAGTTTGATCAGAACTCGAAACTCGTTGTTCTGCCAATCTTCGATCACCACGGTTTCGCCTTGAAGAGCCCTGTCAAGATCGTCTTGACTGGGTTGTTCAAAATCAAACAGGTAAGAACCACCACCGCGCACCCGAATAATGCCTTGGGAGTCAATCACATAGGCTTCACGCAAGCCGCGTTGGATCCTCGCCTGCCCCTGTGTCAGCAACGACCCCAGTTCGGCGTCGGTCAGCAACAATTGCGACTGACGTTGACGTTCAAGAAACAGCGCGATGGCCTCGCCGTCCTGCACCAACCCATCCCGACTTTCCTGCTTATAAGCTTGTGCGGCAGACAGCGAGTTGCCAACCACGGTGCGCACCCGGTCTGAAAACCAGCCTTCAAGCCCCATATTCAGGGTCAGCATTGCGAAAATCGCCACTAGGATTGTGGGGCTAAGCGCAATGACCGCAAACACCATTGTCAAACGAAGGTGCAGCCGCGATCCGGCACTTTCCTGACGGCGGGCCACGATCATCCGGCCAAGTCCCGCCAGAACCAATCCGGCCACCATGATCACATAGATTGCGTCTGCCAGAAGGATCAGCCGCAACGTGTTGCTGTCAGCGCGTTGGGCAAATGGGCCAAGCGTCAGGAAGGTCACGATGGCCAGAACCGGGCCAAGGACCACCATGCCAAAGGCTCCAACCGATCTGAACCTGCGCCACCGGCGCATGGACAGATACTGGTCCAGCCTCGACTTCCGCACCGCGCGTCGCGCCACTGTGCTTGCCCCTACTCGTCATGGCCGCGTTACCGCGGCGACCGCCTGAGTGGCCCGGGTCTTGTGCCCAATTGCCACGCTCTGTTGCCCTTTTACATCAACTTACGGCGGCGTGTCACCTCGATTTCGAGCTCGGTGATCTTTTTACGCAAGGTATTGCGGTTGATTCCCAATAAATCGGCACATTTAGCTTGATTGCCGCCGGTCGCATCCAGGGCGATTTCGATCATTGGACGCTCAACTTCACGCAAAATCCGCTGATAAAGACCACTTGGCGGCAACGTTCCACCATGCAAATCGAAGTAACGTTGCAGGTGTCGGGTGACCGAATCTGACAGGCGTTCATCACTGTTATCGGCGGCCACGAATGAGGCCGAGACCGCCCCGCCCAACGCTAGATCAACCTCGGCTTTCGAGATTTCTTCCTCGGCGCTGGTCACGACGAGCCGATTGACCAGATTTTCAAGTTCACGCACATTCCCCGGCCACGGAAACGCCCGCAGGGTTTGTGCTGCATCGGATGAGAACCGGCGCTCCGGCAATCCGTCTCGCGCCGCGCGTGACAAAAAGTGTTCGGACAGCGCGGGAATATCCTCCAACCGTTCACGCAAGCTGGGCACCGGAATCACGACACCGGCAAGTCGGTAGTACAGATCTTCGCGAAACGCGCCTTGCGCCGCAGCTTTGGCCAGATCCCCTTGCGAGATAGCCAGAACGCGCGGGCCACTTTGCCCCATACCATCCAGAAGACGGGACAGACGCGCCTGCGCATCGGTATCCAGATCGCCAACACCATCAAACAGGATGGTGCCCCCACGCGCGCGGCGCACCACGTCATTGACCCCGTCGGACGGGGCAAGATCGTCTGGCGTTGCAATGATGAACGGCCCGTCGCGCCGTTCGGAGAAATCATGAAGGGCTTGCGCGATCAGCGACTTACCCGTACCGCTTTCCCCGGCGATCAACACTGGCAAGTCGACATTCAGAACCCGCGCGACAAGTCGATACAGTTCTTGCATCGCCGGGGTGCGACCGACCAGTGGAAGATCGGTTGCGGTGTTTTGAGGCTTGCTGGCAGCATCTGCTTCGTTGGGTGCGCGGACCCGTTTACGTTCCAACGCCTGTGCCGTGCGTTTCATCAGGTCCGGCAGGTCAAAGGGTTTCGGCAGATAATCGAACGCTTCGGCCTCGGCGGCCTGAATGGCGGTCATGATAGTGTTTTGGGCCGAAATGACGATCACCGGAAGGTTGGGCCGCAATTTTGCGATACGCGGCAAGGATTCAAGCCCATTGCCATCCGGCATCACTACATCCGAGATCACAGCATCTCCGCGCCCGTCCTCTACCCAGCGCATCAGCGTTGCCATTGACCCGGTTGCGTGCACCCGACATCCCGCACGGGTCAGCGCCTGCGTCAATACGGTGCGGATCGTGCGATCATCATCGGCGACAAGAACGGTTCCGTCCATGGTCAGCCTCCTTTTCGATGGGGTGCCGGGGCGACCGGCAAGGATATGCGGAACGCGGTGCGTCCGGGGCGGCTGTCGACCGAGATCAAAGCGCCATGATCGGTCAGGATCTTTGACACCAACGCCAGCCCAAGCCCGGTGCCGTTCTCACGCCCTGATACAAATGGATCAAAGACGTGATCGGCGATGTCCGCAGGCAAGCCGGGTCCATTGTCGATCACCTCGACCTGCAAGGGCAAACTGGCTTGCCCACCGTCTGGAAGGTGCAACCGCAATCCTGCTTCATAGTAGGTGCGAATTTCTATTTTCCCTTCACCTTTGCAGGCTTGAGCGGCATTCTTCAACAAGTTCAGAAAAACCTGTTGTATCTGATCGCCGTCTACCCAGACATCCGGCAAAGAGGGATCATACGCCTCGGAGATCACCATACCCGGCGCGAAGCCTATCTGCGTTGTCGCCCGTGCGCGATCCAGTATATCATGAATATTGATCGGCGCGCAGGCCGGAGGACGCAGATCGCCAAACTGCTCAACCTGCTCTAGCAACGCCACGACCCGGCGGCTTTCGGCGACGATCAAATCGGTCAGTTCCTGATCCTCGGACGACAAGGACATCGACAAAAGCTGCGCGGCACCGGTGATCCCGGCCAATGGGTTCTTGATCTCATGGGCCAACATTTCCGCCATGCCAATAGCCTGTCGCGCCGCCACTTGCGAACCTTGCACCCAACCCAGATGCTCGGCCCCACTGCGTGGTTGAAGCAAGATCAGAACATGTGTCTTGTCGCCCCCTGACGTCGTCAACGGAGAGAACTGGAGGTTGACATCCCGCAGATCGCCACCGGGAAGCGTCAATTTGACCCCATCCACATAAAGCGGTCCGCCTGTGCGGCTGATCCGTGCAAGCGCGTCGTCCATATCGACCGACAATTCAAGTTTTGCACCAAGCCGGGCACCGATCAGGCTGCGCTCCGAGATGTTCAAAAACATCTCGCCCGCCCCGTTTAGCCGTTTCACGCGACCGTCGCTGCTCAGCTCAATCGCGGGCACAGGCAATGCCGACCAGAGATGTACGTCGCCGCTCATGCCGCTCGCCGTTCTGACAACATGGCATCGGGTAGCATTGACAAAACGTCGGTCGTGTCTCGATTTGACAATATGCGACGACGCAGCCCGGCATCCGTACCGACCAAGTCCATATACCATCCCAGATGCTTGCGAATGACCCGCGCACCCAGATCGTGGCCGTAGAAATCTAGACTGGCGCGGTAGTGGTCAGCCACCATGTTCGCCAGGGCCAGTCCACACGGTATGGTCGGGGCAGAAGTGCCCCAGATTTCATGCGCGACCTGCGCCAAAAGCCACGGCTGACCGCCGCTGCTGCGCCCAATCATCACGCCATCGGCTCCGCTGTCGGACAGCGCTTGTCGGGCGGTCGCGGTGTCCACAATGTCGCCGTTGGCAATCACCGGGATAGACACTGCGTCTTTCACCGGACGGATCGCGGACCAATTGGCGCGCCCCTTGTAGAACTGACAGCGGGTGCGACCGTGAATGGTGATCATCTGAATGCCGGCCGCCTCGGCCATCCGCGCCAGCGTCGCGGCGTTCAGGCTGTCATCATCCCAGCCAAGACGGGTTTTAAGTGTAACGGGGACCGACACCGCACCGACGATTGCCTCGATCAGTCTGAGTGCGTGATCCAAGTCGCGCATAAGCGCAGAACCGGACATGCCACCGACCACTTTACGCGCAGGGCAGCCCATGTTGATGTCGATGACCTGGGCGCCGTTCTGTTCGACCATGCGCGCGGCCTCTCCGGCCCAATAGACATCGCGCGCAGCCAGTTGAACCGCCGTGTTTGCGTGCCCAAACCCCAGTTCAGCCCGTTCGCGCACACCGGGTTTGGCCTGCACCATCTCCTGACTGGCCACCATTTCCGACACAACAAGCCCGGCACCGAAACTGGCGACGAGGTTACGGAACGGCAAGTCTGTAATACCGGCCATCGGGGCCAGCAAAACCGGGGGATCAATAGTGATATCCTTAACGCGGACTGACATGCCTAATCCTTGTGCAACACGCTTGACGCTGTAAGACGCCTTGCGAAATAGCAACTTCTGACAATATGCGCGAGGATTAGATTCTCATTCTGCCTAATTTTTGTGCAGCTTTTGCGTCCAAAATGGCCCCATTGTCCTTCATTTCGGCACAGCCTAAACAAGAGCCATGGAAATTGCTGCCCTCATCGTTGCCGCCGGGCGCGGCACCCGCGCAGGTGCTGATCTGCCCAAACAGTGGCGCCGGGTCGCGGGCGCGACTGTCGCACAACACAGCGTCGCCGCGTTTCGCGGCCATCCGCGCGTGACGCGGTGCTTGCTTGTGATTCATCCCGACGATGAGGCATTGGCCCGCAAGATCGAAGGGGTCGAACTTGTGCATGGCGGGGCAACGCGCGACGCCAGCGTTCGCGCAGGGCTTGAGGCACTGACCGGACACGCGCCTGATCAGGTGCTAATCCATGACGTGGCCCGCCCCATGGTCAGTGCGGATGTGATCAACGGCGTGATCGACGCACTTGTAACATCGCCGGGTGCGGCCCCTGCCCTGCCCGTCACCGACGCGCTGTGGCATGGTGCGGACGGCGTGGTCACTGGCACCCAATCGCGCGAGGGGCTGTTTCGCGCCCAAACTCCACAAGGGTTTCACTTCGAGCCGATCCTTGCCGCCCACCGCGCCTACACGGGTGGGGCCGCAGATGATGTTGAAGTGGCGCGCATGGCCGGGCTGGACGTTGCCATCACGATGGGCGATGAGAACAATCTGAAGATCACGACGCCGGGCGACTTTGCCCGCGCCGATCGACTGATACGCGACAAGGCAAAGGAACTCGCCATGGATATTCGCATGGGCAACGGATTTGATGTGCACGCATTTGAAGATGGCGACCACGTCATTCTGTGCGGTGTGCGCATCCCGCATGACCGCGCGCTCAAGGGGCACTCGGATGCGGATGTGGGGATGCATGCGTTGACCGACGCGATCTATGGCGCACTGGCCGAGGGCGACATTGGACAGCATTTTCCACCCTCTGATCCGCAATGGAAAGGCGCTGAAAGCCATATCTTCTTGCGGCACGCGGTTGAACTGGTGGCTTCGCACGGTTTTCGGCTGTCAAATGCCGATGTGACACTGATTTGCGAGCACCCCAAGATTGGCCCCCACGCAGACGCCATGCGTGCAGAATTGGCAAAGATCATGGGGCTGGACGTTGACCGTGTGTCGGTGAAAGCCACCACGTCGGAACGACTGGGGTTCACCGGACGGTCCGAAGGCATTGCGTCGCTGGCATCAGCTACATTGATCAAGGATTGAGCGGATGCAGAAACCGACCGCCAAGCTGATTGCAACTTTCTTTTATTCCGGGCTGTTGAAACCCGCGCCGGGCACTTGGGGCTCGCTGGCTGCCCTGCCAATGGCTTGGCTCTTGCACTTCATCGGCGGCCCCGTCCTACTGACCGGGGCAACTATCGTCGCCTATTATCTGGGTCTGAAAGCGACCGAGTCCTACACGGCCGGATCCGAGAATCACGACCCCGGCGAGGTGGTGATCGACGAAGTGGTGGGCATGTGGATCACGCTTTTTCCCGTTTCTTTCGGTGCTGTTTTGATGGGCGCGGATATCCTTGCACTTTATCCCGGCTGGATCGTTGGCTTCTTCGCTTTCCGCTTTTTCGACATCACCAAGTTCGGCCCCATTGGCACAGCTGACCAGCGTGGCGATGCAACAGGGGTCATGATGGATGACGTTTATGCTGGCGTTGCGGCAGCGATCACAGTGATCGTTGCTGCCTACGGCGCCCATGCCTTTATGATGTGACCCATGCAAGCCACAGACCTTCTTAGTCTTTGTCGTTCAAAAGGCTTAACAATCGCAACGGCGGAAAGCTGCACCGGCGGCATGGTGGGCGCGTGGTTGACCGAAGTGGCTGGCAGTTCAGATGTGTTTGACCGTGGCTTTATCACCTATTCAAACGCCGCTAAACGCGACATGCTCGGGGTTAAGCAAGCCACGCTTGATACCCATGGCGCGGTGTCTGAACAGGTTGCGTCCGAGATGGCACGAGGCGCGCGAGACCGGTCACAGGCGGATCTTGCTGTATCAATCACCGGAATCGCAGGCCCCGGTGGGTCCGAACACAAGCCCGAAGGTCGCGTTTGCTTTGGGATCGCCACGCCAACCACGTGCCAAACCGAGACAATTGAGTTCGGGGCTGTCGGACGCGCCAATGTGCGCACCGAAGCTGCAATACATGCTTTGGCACTATTGTCGCACGCCGCTTTGGCATTAGGCGACACCTGAACGCCGATACGCACACCGCCCGTTTTGCAAACAAACCCGCTGTTGTTTCGACCAATAAATAGGCGCGGCGAGTTTTCGCCTGCCTTTTCCCGGCAGATTGGTCGAACGCTATCCCGCCCGCATCCATGTTGCGCCACAAAACGCAGCACGAAAGATTCACCTAAGGAGGGGATTATGAACGGGGCAGATACTGCTTGGATCATCGTGGCGACGGCACTTGTGCTGTTCATGTCGCTGCCGGGGCTTGCACTTTTCTATGGCGGACTTGTGCGTGCACGCAACGTGCTCAGCGTCTTTATGCATGTCTATGCCATCGCTTGTTTGATGAGCGTTCTTTGGCTGGCCTTTGGCTATACCATCGCATTTGGCGACGCGACGCATGGCTGGTTTGGACGTCTGGACAAGGCCTTCCTGTCCGGCGTTTCAGCTGACAGCCTGTCAGGCACCCTGCCCGAAGTTCTGTTCTTCGCCTTCCAGATGACGTTTGCGATCATCACCCCCGCGCTGATCGTCGGCGCTTATGTCGAGCGGATCGGCTTTGGGTTTGTCATGACCTTCTCGGGCTTATGGATGCTTCTGTGCTATGCGCCAGTTGTGCATTGGATTTGGGGCGGTGGCGCGCTGGCTGATGGGGGTATCTTCGGCGAAATGGGCACGCGTGATTTCGCGGGCGGCATTGTCGTGCATGAAACCGCCGCTATTGCCGCACTGATCGTCGCCATCTTGCTTGGGCCGCGCAAACACCGCACCACGCCTCCGCATGCTCCTTGGATGGTGTTCATGGGGGCTGGCATGCTGTGGGTTGGATGGTTCGGCTTTAACGGCGGATCACAACTGGCGGCGGATGGCGGCGCGGCCATGGCGATCACCGTCACCCATATTTCGGCTGCCGCTGCATCGCTATCGTGGGCTGTATGGGAGCGGATCAAATACGGCAAAGCCAGCCTTGTAGGCATTGTCACAGGCACCATCGCTGGCCTGGCGTCGATTACGCCAGCGTCCGGTTTCGTCGGTCCTGTCGCGGCACTGATCATCGGGGCCGTTGCCGGTATCCTTTGTCAGGAAGCAGTAAACTTCATCCGCAACAAGCTGAACATCGACGATACGCTGGACGTGTTCGCTGTGCATGGTGTGGGCGGTATCCTTGGCACGATCATGATTGCCGCTTTCGGTCAGGGAAGCTGGATCGCACAATTTGGTGCGCTGGCAATTGTCGGAGTGTTCACCGCAATCATGACTGTTGTCCTGGTCAAGTTGGTCGGGTTGGTTCTGCCCCTGCGCGTCGATCTTGAGACCGAAACGAACGGGCTTGATCTGGCAGCACACGGCGAACGCGCTTATGATATCATGTCCTAACGCCGCCGCATGAGCCCGAACCGAGAGCGGCGGGTCATGACCCGCCGTTTCTTTTTACGCGGACCGTAGCAGCGCACATAGCTTTGGCACATCCGGAAGCGATCCGACCGCGTCGATCAGCGACGCAGCCCGCACCCCCAACAACGCCTCGCACTTGGTTTCTAATTTTTCACGCCGATCCTCGATGGTCATCGCGTGGTTTAAATTATGCTCAGTGGTGAAGGCGGCACCGGACAGTAACGTCACCTCGACGCGAGATGCCGTTTCGGCGATGTTATCGTCCGCCACCACATGAACACGCGAAGCCAATGCGGACAGAAACGCATCGCGCGCAATATCGTCCGAGAAACTGTCCAGTGCAGATGTCTCGACACCTGACAATGCCATCGCGGCACAATGGGCCAGTGAGAATTTGACCTCCAGCCCGGTTTTGGGGTGTGGAATGTTGCACACGCTCATCCAACGGGGATGGGTCCATACTTGCACCTCGGCCACTTCGGGTGCGGCGCAGTCGATCAGGGCCAAGGCCTCCAGTAAGGCGTGGATGCCGTGACAGCAGGCGTGAAATTTATGGCTGATGGACAGAATATCCCAGTGCTGTCCAAGACTGTCAAACGCGGTGTCATCGGCTTGCGCCGCATGGGTGGGACCAAAGCCTTGCGGCCCCTCGATTCCGTCCCGTGTTGAAATGAATCCAGCCTTTGCGGCCCGCGCGACTTCGACCCCTGTCTGGGCGGCAAGACCGGCGTGATAGGGCTTGCCCATCGTACCAAACTGGCTTTTCAACCCAGATGCACGCGTAGCGCACAGACCCAAAGCCTGAGCCATCTGGTGCGCACTCAGCGCCAGCAATCGCCCTGCAGCCAGCGTCGCCCCGAACGCGCCCGCTGTCGCGGTTTGATGAAACCCTGTTTGGTAATGGTTACGTCCCAACCAACGCCCCATGCGGATTGAGCCTTCGACACCGACCAGAGCAGCATCCAGCAAATCAGCCCCCGGTGCGTCAATCCATTCTGCAACCGCCAACGCCGCCGGCACCACCGCCACCGAGGGATGGCCGATATGGGCGAAATGAGTGTCATCATAGTCCAGCGCATGTGACGTGGTTCCATTGACCATCGCCGCCGCCCGCACTGGCAGTTTCCGGGTCAGCCCAGCAACACTGGCCTGCGCACCCCCGCCATCATCCACCGCCATTTCGCGCATGATCCGCGCAACAGGTTCGCCAATTCCGGCAATGGTGACGCTGGCCCAGTCCAGCAACGACAAGGCCATCACCTCGCGCGCGTCATGACCTGCATTGCCCTTGACCGACCCAACACCGAAGCGGGTGAGGTCTTCCACGACCGTGCCCATCTGCACCCCTTTCCAGCCTATCCCTTGCCCATCCCTTGAAAGCATACGCGTTGACCTACATAACACTAACAGGAAATTTGAAAGGCAATCAGGAACATCATGGACACCGGTTTTTGGATCAGCAGCGGCGCGATTGCGGCTTTGCTTGTATTGTCTGCCTTCTTCTCTGGATCAGAAACGGCGCTGACAGCAGCATCACGCGGCAAACTTCGCTCGCGTGCAGATCGAGGCGATCGGGGATCGCAACGCGCCCTGACAATTACCGAGGATAACGAGCGCCTGATCGGATCGGTTCTGTTGGGCAACAACCTGGTGAACATCCTTGCAACCTCGCTTGCAACGGCGCTGTTTACACGCTTGTTTGGTGACAGCGGGGTGGCGATGGCGACCCTTGTCATGACCCTGTTGGTTCTGATTTTCGCCGAAGTCCTGCCGAAAACCTATGCCATCACAATGCCCGAAAATGCCGCCGCCAAAGCGTCCGGGCCGATCTCGATCGTGATCATGCTTTTTTCCCCCATTGTGGCAGCAGTGCGCGTCATCACACGCGGCCTGTTGAGCCTTTTCGGCGTGAAAACCGACCCCGACAGCCAAATTCTGGCGGTGCGTGAAGAAATCATGGGCGCCATTGCGCTGGGCCATTCGGAAGGCGCCGTGGAAAAAGAGGATCGCGACCGTCTGCTGGGCGCACTAGATCTGGGCGACCGCGCGGTCGAGGAAATCATGCTTCATCGCAGCCAGATTGAGATGATCGATGCTTCGGCTCCGGCCATTGAGGTGTTGGAACAGATTCTGGCATCACGCCACACCCGCCTGCCCGTATTCCGCGACGAGCCTGAGAACATCATTGGTGTGATCCACGCCAAAGATCTGAGCCGCGCGATGTATATGGCGCAGGCTGAGGGCAAGCCCATCGAGGATTTTGACGTCCTGCAAGTGGCGATGAAACCCTATTTCATTCCCGAAACGACCACCCTAGATGACCAGATGCGCCAGTTCCTGCGTCGTCACACTCATTTTGCGCTAGTCGTGGATGAATACGGATCGCTGGAAGGATTGATCACGCTTGAGGACATTCTCGAAGAGATCGTGGGCGAAATCACCGACGAGTTCGACGTTCAAACCGAACCGGAGATCAAGCGCATCGCCGATGGAAACTATCTTGTCGATGGCGCTGTAACGATCCGGGACATCAACCGGGCCATTGACTGGAACCTGCCGGATGACGAAGCCAACACCATCGCCGGACTGGTAATTCATGAGGCCCAGATGATCCCCAATGAAGGGCAGGTCTTTTCCTTCCACGGCTTTCGGTTCGAGGTCGTGAAGCGTGATGGCAACCGTGTCGCGATGTTGAAAATCCGGCCGTTGTGATGGTGATGCGCGGCTATGTCGCTGGTGTGCCCCTTGCGGCCCACGACCCGATGATGGCTAGCTGGGGCATCAACACAGCCGAATGGAGCCAACCATGATCAAGCGCCCCTTTTTACCCCGCACCCTTGTGACCGCAATCTGCGCATCCGTCGTGCTTGCACCCGTCGCTATGGCAGACAGCGACCCGCAGGACCCGCTTTTCCAAGCGCTGGCTGGAAAGTCTTTTGTCGGCGAGACAGGGCTGGCGATTAAACTGGAAAAGGATGGCACGATCAGCGGTGGCAGTGACGCAATGCAGTTCGGCGGCACATGGTCGGTCGAGGACGGCAAATACTGCCGCACCCTGACAGACCCTACGCCCGAACCCATGCGGTCAAGCGGTTGTCTGGATGTCCAGATCAACGGCGACCAAGCGACCCTGACCAGCGAAGACGGGACGGTTCGGACCTATACCTTGAAGTAAATCAAAGGGTTGCGCCTGACGCATGCCCTAGGAATATCCATTCCACGGGGCAGGAGACGTGCCGATCAGAGCAAGCCGTATTGCACCCTGATTTTGAACAGAACCCAAAATATGGTATGATTGTTTCTTTACAATCACTGAAAATTTCAGGGGGATATTCCATGACCTACGTTCTTATCAAACCAGTTTTGGTCGCAGTATTGCTGACGGGTTGCCAAATGGGCAATCAACAATCCACTTCTGAAGCAACGATGCAGCAAACTGAAACCGGGTCGCTTTCCACCTTGTTGTCCGGCAGAACACTGACCAACAAAGACGCAGATGTAACCTTGCATGCCGACGGGCGGCTCAGCGGCAGTGGCGGAGTCGACGGCACATGGGAAGTCCGCGATGGCAAATATTGCCGGACGATCAGCAAGCCCGACAAATGGAAAGGCACGGAATGCCAAGTCGTGACAACGGCGGGTGATCAGATCACATTTACCAGCCCAAGCGGTCGGACGAGCACCTGGACGATGTAAGGTGCCAAAAGGCCACGCGCCGCGATTTTACCTGTCGCAGCGCTCCTATCGCCCTTTGAACAACGACCCGAAAATGCCGCGCACGATGCGTTTGCCGGTGGTGCCTTTCAACTCTTTGACCACGACGTTCAGAACGGCTTCGCCGAACCCCTCGTCAGAAGACTTGCGGGACCGTCGCCGTGACGCTGGCTTGTCGTCCTCGGTGCCGGTGTATCGACGCCCGCTGTTGAACTCGCGCAAAGTCAAGGTTTCGCCCGCGCGGGCTTCGCGCCGCTCGGCCTCTTCCGCTTCTTTTGCGGCGTCGGCGGCGCGTTTGGTCAGCATCTCATAGGCGCTGTCGCGGTCTTTCAAGGTCTCATATTTTCCGGCAATGGGCGACGCATCAATCAGCGCTTTGCGTTCGCCCGCATCAATCGGTCCAAGTTGCGAACTGGGTGGACGGATCAAAGTGCGTTCGACAACGCCCGGCGCCCCCTTTGCCTCTAGGAACGAGGTGACGGCCTCGCCGACACCAACCTCGCGGATCGCGTCTTCGGTCGAGAAACGAGGGTTGTCTCGATAGGTTTCGGCGGCTTGTTTCAGTTCCTTTCGGTCACGGCCTGTAAACGCGCGCAGGGCGTGCTGAATACGGTTGCCCAGCTGACCCAGAATATCCTCGGGCACGTCGGCCGGATTTTGAGTGATGAAATAGACCCCTACGCCTTTCGAACGTATCAGCCGTGCGACCTGTTCGACCTTATCGACCAACGCCTTGGGCGCGTCGTCGAACAGCAGATGTGCTTCGTCAAAGAAGAACACCATCTTGGGTTTGTCAGGGTCGCCCACCTCGGGCAGTTCTTCGAACAGTTCGGACAAGAGCCACAGAAGGAACGTGGCATAGAGGCGCGGCGCACCCATCAGCTTGTCAGCGGCCAGGATCGAAATGCGTCCGCGTCCGTCCAGATCGGTGCGGATCATGTCGGCCAAGTCCAGCGCCGGTTCACCAAACAGCTTGTAGCCGCCCTGGTTTTCCAGGACCAGAAGCGCGCGCTGGATCGCCCCCACCGAACTGGTCGAGACATTGCCGTATCGCAGCGACAACTCCTTGGCGTTTTCACCCACCCAAACCAGCAGGGCTTGCAGGTCTTTCAGGTCCAGAAGTGGCAAGCCCTGTTCATCTGACACCCGGAATGCAATGTTCAGCACGCCTTCCTGGGCGTCCGTCAGCTCCAGCAGGCGGGACAATAGAAGTGGGCCCATTTCTGTCACGGTGGTGCGGATAGGATGACCCTGTTCGCCATAGAGATCCCAGAACGTGACCGGAAAAGCTCCGTAGGCGTACTCTTCAAAGCCAATCTTCTGGGCGCGGCTTGTAAAGGCCTCATGCAGCTTGAACCCCGCCGATCCGGCCTTTGCCAGCCCCGACAGATCGCCTTTCACATCAGATAGAAACACCGGCACGCCCTGGGCGGCGAAACTTTCCGCAAGAATCTGCAGGGTGACGGTTTTCCCGGTGCCAGTAGCCCCGGCGATCAAGCCATGCCGATTGGCATATTTCAGCAAAAGCCCCTGCTTGATGGCATAGTCTTCACCCCCGCCACCAACGAAAATCGCACCGTCCATATACTCGCCTCCCCAAGGGCCAAAAACACTTTCCCGAACAATACAAAATTAACCGATTTGCGCCATAGTGGATTCACGCTGGCAATTGTAGATTGTCGGGGTTGACATCCTCCCTGTCAGACTGGCCTCGCCTTCGGGCGGGGCATTTTTCTTAACAAGGTGAACTAATTAGCTGTCGAGCGTAGAAAATTCTATGTGTCGTCAGAAACCGACATTTTGCTTGAAAAACGCGTCGCAAAAAACCTTGACCCCTGCGACCAAGTGACATAGCGTCTGCCACATAAGCCGGTCAGTCCGGCAGGGAGAGAACAGTTGAGAAGGGTCCGCCAGTCGGGCCCTTTTCTTTTTCCAGCGTCGGAAGACACCACCGTCCAACGGCAAAGACGCTGTGACCCATCGTTGAAATTCGTGAACCCGTTCGGCGATCCTTTGCCCAAATCACAGTATGAGCGAAGGTCTGACAGTCCCATCCGAGGTTTTGCACCTGACACTCGTTTTTGGTCGTGTTATCCACACACCAAATGAGACCCGAAATATTTGTAAGGATCCGATATGAAGGCTGAGCTGATGAAAACGCTGCCACTGGCAGCCCTTTTGGCGCTGGCGACCCCGGCATTTGCACAGGACACGACCGAGACCCCCACTGAAGAAGCCCCGGCAGCGGAAGCGACAGAAGCCGCACCCGAAGCCACCGCGGAGCAACCACAAGTCGATCTGGGTGAGCCGGTGGACGGCGAACGTCAACCCGGCCAGACCTATATCGAAAAAGTAGTCGGTGACTGGGAACGCAAATGCATCACGCTGCCCGAAGGTCAGGGCGACGATCCGTGCCAGATGTATCAACTTCTAAAAGATGATAAGGGCAATGCGGTTGCCGAAATCTCGCTTGGGCGACTTCCCGATGGTGGTCAGGCAGTTGCCGGGGCGACTGTTGTCGTGCCGCTTGAAACCCTGTTGACCCAACAATTGACCGTTGCGGTCGACGCTGGACAAGGCAAACGCTATCCGTTCCGGTTCTGCGCACAACCCGGTTGCGTCGCCAACATCGGTTTCACCCAAGCCGAAGTCGACGGGTTCAAGCGCGGGGCAAAGGCCACTGTCACTATCGTGCCGGCTGCCGCCCCTGATCAGAAGGTTAATCTGTCCATGTCTCTGAAAGGCTTCACAGATTCATATAACGAGCTGATCGTTCCGGTTCCATCGCAACAATAAGCGAACCAAATTTATGACAAAACGCCGCCTTACTGGGCGGCGTTTTTCATTGCGACACCCTGTTCAGATCACGCCGCGCGCAGTGCCAGAACTGCGTTCAACCCGCCGAAAGCGAAGGCATTAGAAAGCACGGCCTCGACCTTCACGTCGCGCGCCACGTTGGGCACGACGTCCAGCGCACATTCCGGGTCGGGTTCCTCGTATCCGATTGTGGGTGCAATCACCCCATCCCGCAGCGCCATGATGCAGGCCAGAAGCTCGACCGCCCCCGTACCGCCGATCAGATGCCCGTGCATCGACTTGGTGGACGAGATCATCAGGTCATCCGCGTGATGGCCGAACGCGTCCGCAACAGCTGCACATTCCGTCTTGTCGTTGGCGGTGGTGCCCGTGCCGTGGGCGTTCACATAGGCGACATCCTCGGGGTTTAATCCAGCGTCGCGCATCGCCCCGACAATCGCCCGCGATGCGCCCTGTTTTGAGGGCATGACAATGTCGGCCGCGTCCGATGTCATCGAGAATCCCACCACCTCGGCCAAAATCTCGGCCCCACGGGCGCGGGCGTGTTCGTAGTCTTCGAAGACAAACACCGCCGCCCCCTCGCCCTGCACCATGCCGTTGCGATTGGCCGAAAACGGGCGGCAGGCGTCTTTCGACATGACGCGCAGGCCTTCCCACGCCTTGATTCCGCCAAAGCACAGCATCGCCTCGGACCCGCCGGTGATCATTACGTCGGCCATTCCGCCCCGGATCATCTGCATCGCCTGCCCCATCGCGTGGTTCGAGCTGGCACAGGCGGTGGCCACGGTGAAACTTGGTCCCTTCAGGTTCCATTCCATCGACACATGGCTGGCGGCGGCGTTGTTCATCAGCTTGGGCACCACAAAGGGATGGACGCGGTTCTTGCCGTCTTCGTAAACGGTTCGGTAATTCTCATCCAGAGTGTTCATGCCGCCGCCGGACGTGCCAAACACCACGCCGGATCGCGTCGCCAGCTCGCCCGAAAAGGCAAGTCCTGCCTGCCCGATCGCTTCGCGTGCAGCCAGCAGCGTGAACTGCGTGAACCGGTCATACAGCGCGATTTGTTGGCGGTTGAAACTGGTTTCCGGCTCGTACCCCTTGATCTGCGCGCCAATGCGGATGGACAAGCGTTCCACGTCCTGAAACTCCAGATCACTGATGCCACAGCGGCCTTCACGCATTGCTTCAAGTGTTTCTGGCACATTGCGCCCAAGCGCATTGATGGTGCCTTGACCGGTGATCACGACCCGGCGCATGTGACGTGCCACAGTCAAGCAGCCTGCGTGGCAACCAAGCCCTGCACTGCACGGATGATTGCATCGACCGAGGAAATGTCGAATTCCCCTTCGGTCGGGTCATTGGCATTGAACGGCACCGAGACGTCAAAGGCTTCTTCGATGGCAAAGATGCTTTCAACAAGCCCAAGACTGTCGATGCCAAGGTCTTCCAATGACTGGTCCAATGAGATGTCGCCCGGTTCCAACATGGCTTGTTCTGCCAGAATGGCGATCACGCGGTCTTTGATGCTGTCAGACATGACGGTCCCTTTCGCGTTCAGCGGATATCTAGTCCTTGTCCACGAGTTTTGAAACAGTTTTTTGAAGCTCACGTAGCGTCTCGGCCAAACGTGGCAGGCGGCGCAATTCACGGCGAATGGCCATCTCGGTTTCGATCTTCACGGCTGGGCTGCCCAAAACGGCCCGCCCAGCGGGCACGTTGGTATAGATGTTGGTGCCGCCACCCGCGATCACATCATCACCGATGAAGATATTGTCGCTGACCCCGACCTTGCCGCCCAGCACGACACGGTTGCCGATCTTGGCCGATCCGGACACGCCGACATTGCCACACATCATGACATCTTCGCCGACATCAGCGTTGTGACCAACCTGCACTTGGCAGTCGATCTTGGTGCCGCGCCCGATCCGGGTGGCACGGATCGTGCCCCGGTCAATGGTCGAGCTTGCGCCCAGTTCCACATCATCACCGACTTCGACCCCACCCAGTGAATGCACGCGCGCCCAGTGATGACTACCTACCACATTGGCAGCTTTTTCACCCTCGGCCATGCCGCTGCGCAGGCTTTCCACAGCGCTTTCCTTGTCCAGCGTGACATAGGAAAACCCGTCTCCGCCAATGACCGAATTGGATTGGCCAATATAACGATCCCCGATTGTGCACAAATGCGCAATGCGCGCACCGGGATGCAGAACCAGATCATCCCCGATCACTGTGCCATAACCGATAGAGGCATGTGCTGCTACGGTGGCCCGTGCGCCAATGGTGACGTTTGCACCGATCACAGCCAAGGGGCCAATGCTGGCACCGGGACCAATGGTTGCGCTGTCATCAACAACGGCGGTGGGGTGGATACCTTCGGCAATGCCAAGGCCGGGGTCTAGCGCGCGGGTCAGAAGCGGCATTGCAGCCTTGCCCCGGTTCAGACAGATCGCACCGTCCAGACCCAGCGCCTTCCAGTCGGCATCGTCCCATAGCAGAGCCGCACGGGCCTTCCCTTTGACAATTCCGTCTGCGTATTTTGGGTCCATCGCCAGCGCAAGCTGGTCCGGCCCGGCATCCGATGGTTCGGCCGCACCGACAAGAACGATATCGCCATTACCCAGCACCTTTGCCCCCAAAGACTCGGCAATTTCTGAAAGAGTGAACTGCATCTGACCCCCTTGATCCGATGGACCGCAATCAGCGCCACCACCATTGTTCAAGGATTTACCCCTCTACGCTGCCAAGCGCCACCCCGGCATTTTGCAAAGCTTGCCAGATCTTGGCGTCACGACCGTAAATATCACGCCGGTAGTTCATCCGTCCCTTCGCAGGTGCCACGGCTGTACGATAGACCAGATGCACCGGCACAGGGTCGACCAGATCGACCCGCGTCTCGCGCCCCGTGTTCAGAAACTTGTGGAACGTGCCTTCCGGATCAGATGTTTGTTTGGCCAACAACGCATAAGCAAAGTCGAACGGGTCGCTTAGACGGATGCACCCGTGGCTGAACGCCCGTACTTCGCGCCCGAACAAGCTCTTGGAAGGCGTATCATGTAAATAAATGTTGTATTTGTTGGGAAACATGAACTTGACCAGTCCCAGCGCGTTCCGGCTGGAGGGCGGCTGCTTGATCGCAAACGGGAAGGACTTGGCCGAGAAGGCGTTGAAATTCACCGCCGAGCGATTGACAACCCGCCCCCGGCTGTCGATCAGCTTCAGGTGGCTGACCGCGTTGGGGTTGCGCTTGAGCATCGGCAGATACTCTTTCGTTGCGATCGAGCGTGGGACGTTCCAAGTGGGGTTGATCACCATGAACTCCATCACGTCCGAAAACTCCGGGCTGCGCTGGTCGTGGATGTTCTTGCCGATCACCGAGCGTGTGGTGAAGGTGACGCGCCCGCCATCCACGATATTGGCCGTGAAATCCGCCAGGTTGACCCAGATGTGACGCTTGCCGCGCTCAAAATTGGTCCAACGTTCCCGTTCCAGCGCGACAACAATCGATGCCAGACGTTTTTCAGGCGCGGTGTTAATCTCGTCCATTGTGCCCGAACCGGCCACACCATCGGCAGTCAATCCGTGGTCTTGTTGGAACTGCTGCACTGCTATCTGAATGGTCGCGTCATAGGACTGACTGGCCGAGCGGCTTAGGTACCCCATACGGATCAATCTGTTGCGCAGGGCAACAACAGATTGCCCCGCCTGCCCCGGCTTCAACGAGTTGGCGGGAACAGGTTCGCCCCAACCGCCATTGGCAAGCTGGCGATCGAGTCGCAGCTTTTCTTTCATCAGGCGGGCATATTCCGGAGATTTCGGTGGCAACGTCTTCAGATACCCAGCAGGATCTGAGCCAACCAGTTCAGCCAACAGATCCGCCCCGTTTTTACGCGGCACTTTGCGAACGATACCGCTGTCGACTTTTGCAGGCGTTAGAATGCCACTGCTCACACCCTGAGCATAGCTGAGGAACAGCTTTGACAGTTCAACCTCGGCCCGTCCCAGATCGCGCAGGCTGGCAACACTGGTCAAACGGGCTTTCAATTCCGCAATGTTGTAATCCGGCAAGCCGTGATCTCCTGCCGCCGACAGTGCTTTCAACAAGGCCGCACGACGTGCCCGGTCTTGCGCCTGCGTCCCTGTCCAGATGGGTTGATACCCGTTTCCGCGATAGAATTCGGCGACTTCCGCATCGCGCGCCGCGGCTTCCGCGACGGCCTGCGCGAAAGCAGATACCTTCGTTTGCGCGGATATTGGCGCAGATTGAATTGTCAGAAACAGGATCCCCAACAGCATCGAAAAGAAAGTCGTACGGGGGGTGGTACGACGTCGTGGCAGCGCGTTCGTAGTCATAATTCGCCTAATAGTAATATACCTGTGTTTAAATTCAGATAATCCACGATTGCTGGCCATGAGTCCATTCACAAAGACGATTAAAAACGTGTTCCGAACGGGTGTGTCTTGCGCCCCATGCTTTGACGTCTTTTCGCCACGGTTTACCACTATTTCACTGATTTCAGCAAGATTTTGCCGATTTTGCTTGAACACGTTAAGCACTGCAAATCTTTGCTTGGCCCGCGATTCGAGTTGTGCCATAAGATCGGCAAGCCTGGGGAAGAGGCTAAAACACTTGTTAACCTGATTGGACAACGATCCGTTTCAGGCGCAGAAACAGGCAAGCGACGGGACACGCTGGACATGACTATCGACAATTCGGTCGGATCCAAATCCATTCTCACACGCCGTGGATTGCTGGGCGCCTTTGCCGCCACAGCAGTTTCTGCTGCGCCAATGTATGCAAATGCCGCAGGCTTCCTGCGCGGCGGGGGCGATGTTCGCAGGCTCGCCATGTATTCCGGGCGCACCGGTGAAACCATCAACATGATCTACTGGATCGAAGGCAAATATATCAAAGATGCCTTGAAAGAGATCAATCATTTCATGCGCGACTGGCGTACGGATCAGTCGATCAAGATCGACACCCGCACCGTCGACATCATGGCCGCCGCTCACGGACTGCTGGATGTGCGTGAACCTTACATGATGCTATCGGGCTATCGCTCGCCCAAGACCAACGCCATGCTGCGTTCGCGGTCGCGCGGGGTGGCCAAGAATTCGCTTCACATGAAGGGTCAGGCCGCTGACCTGCGTTTGAAGTCGCGTTCGGTGAACCAGATGTTCAAAGCCGCCGTGGCCTGTCAGGGTGGTGGCGTCGGACGATATACTGGTTCAAACTTCGTGCACATGGATTGCGGCGTGGTGCGCTCTTGGGGTCGGTAAGACACCCAAGACCCTGACACATCACACCGATACAAAAAAGGCCCCCAAAACGAGGGCCTTTTTTTGTATCTGCGGCCTTTGACTACACTTCTTTGGGCATCAACCGACCCGGCTCGTTGGTCTCAAGATAGGCCTCTTGTTCTGGCGTCAGGTCGATACAATCATATCCTGTCACCATCGGGCGCACATGAGACCGGAACCCATGCCCCACCGTCAGAAGATAGACATGTGTGATAACAAAGGCGACAATCACGTAAGCGGCCAGCAAATGCACGTTGGCGATGACATAGAGCGCGAAGGTTGACCCCTCATCCACCGCCCAGAAATTGTAGGTGAGATAGAGCAAGCCCGACCCCCAAATCGCGGGAAACACAACAACCTTCAACCCGAAATAGGTCAACGCCTGAAGCGGGTTGTGCTTTCGCCAGAACACTTTGCGATACGGCGGCTCTTCCCCGCGAAAAACACCATAAGCATAGAAGCGTGCCATCTTGAACAGACCTTCAAGCTGAGGAACGAACTGCCGCCAGGTGCCCGTGGTGAACAACCAGAATGTCGCGAAAATCCAGACCGCAAGAAGAACCAGTGCCGCAATCGTGTGCAACATCACTGCCGGACCGAAGGGCAGCAGATTATGCATCCCGTTCAATCCGAATCCTGTGAACATCAACACCATGATCATCACCATCTGTGTCCAGTGCCACAGACGCTCGAACCGGGGGTAAACCTTAACAACGCGCCTAGCCATGATCCGTGCCTCCTTTACGGCCACCCAATAGGCGAAGTGCAATGTGCAGCCCAACGCCCAGAATTGTCAGCGCGACCAGCGCCATTCCCAATAGCCCAATCGGGGATCGGGGATTGGTGCCGGGCATATAGACCGCTGCGATCCCGTCCAGTCGCCCGTCCTGCGCATGACACGCCGCACAATCCAGCGCATCCGAGGCGGGGGCAACCATATGGGTGATCGGCCAATACATCTGCGTATCGACGAAATCGAAGTTGCCGGAATACTCCTGCCCCGCTGCTTTCATCCCTGCTTCGATGGCTTTGGGCCAATCGAAATTGGTCCAGAATGCGGTGTCGGTGGTCGGCCCCCAGACATGAGAATAGGCCAGCTTGTTGCTGTCTGTGTCATAGGCCTGCCGCCCCTCCATCAGTTTGAAAGGCCAGATCCGGCTGTCTGCCCCACCGGGGGCGCCTTTGATGCGGTTCACTTTAACCGCAGCGGTTGGGTCAATTTCTTCGCCCGTAGCATATTCTACATGGCCATTGAACCAGGCATAATGTGGCACCACATCTTCGCCCCACTCGAAATCGCCCTTGGTGGACAGATAGGTGTGCAGTTCCTTACCGTCTGACTGAACAAAGTTTGCCTCGTGCATTGGTTTGCCGTCAGCACCCATGCGGCCTGCGGTCGACCAATCCCAATAAGTCTTGGTAGCGACGCCTCCGCGCGCAAACTCGGGGATATGGCAGCTTTGACAGGCCAGCTTGTCGGTGTGATCATTCAGCTTCACACCCTTGATATTCGAGGGGTGCGGATTTGTGTCGTGGCAGCTTTCACAGGTCGCCGCAGTGCGCACCGCTCCCGGCTTTCCCCGACCAACAACATCCTTGGCCACGGTGTCATAGCGTGACCCGGCCCAATTGTGCTTGTCTTCGACATGGCAGGTCGAGCAGGTAAAGTTCAAACCATCGGGCGACATGTGCACATCCACTTCTTTCGGCGGGGCATAAAGCGCCGAGCTGAGATCGCCGTGTTTCACGTTGTCACCGCCACCGCCATAGAAGTGGCAGTTGCCACAATTGTCGCGCCCCGGCATCCCGACAGACTGCGCTGCCCTGGACAGATCAACCGGCCATGCCGCCGCCCCCGTGATCGTCTTGGTGCCGGCTTTCACCGGTTCAATCGGCGGATGCCCTGCCCCCGTAGCCGTCTTTGTGTACTGCCCTGACCGGTCATGGCAGACCAGACAATCCGGAACCGCACCCGCCTGTTCAGCTGTCTTCGACATATCGTCCCAGCCATAACCCGCATGGCACGAGGTGCAGCGCGCCTCGTTACCGGCCACATTTCCACAGAAAGCGTTGATCACCTTTGACTTTCCAAGGGTCTGGCCGCTGTCGCTGTCGTATTTCCACTCGAAATGGATGGAATGCATGATTTGATCATCCGCTTCGGTGTGGCAGCTGACGCAAGCCTCTGTCACCTCGGGGCCGGACGCAAAGGGCTTCTTCAGGATGTCGAATTTTGTGTGATCCGCCGTGGCACTTGAGATTGACGGCGTCGGTGCGACGGGCGGCATAGGCGTCGCCGGATTGTCTTCGGCTGTTGCGAACCCGGCGCCACCGGCAATCAAACCAAGCGACAGGATCGATGCAAGAAGTCTCTTCATGGCTCAGCCCTCCTCTGCTCCGGTTCGCGCGGCGGAGGATTACATTCTGGTATTCTAATATGTATCAGAGGCCGCAAGGGTCACCTAATGCCAAAATGACGCACCGATGACATTCGCGACGCAGCGGGCGATTGACCCCGGCCTTGCGCTTTGCCATCGTCTTTCGACTTGATACGAGGTGACCATGAAGCCCTTCCTGATCCTACAACTTCGCCCCGAGACAGATGCGTCCGACGATGAGTTTCAGGCGTTTCTGGCCAAAGGTGGGCTGGACCATGACCTAGTTCACCGCATTCGGTTGGATCAGCAGAGCATTCCTGCCGATTTAAACCCGAATGATTATGCAGGCGTCATTGTTGGGGGCGGTCCGGGCTGCGTGTCAGACGCGCCCGACAAGAAAGATCCGATCGAAGCGCGGATTGAAGCCCAATGCCTTGCCCTGATGCCAAAAATCACCGCTCAAGACATTCCCTTTCTGGGGTGCTGTTATGGTATCGGGATCTTAGGCCAACATTTAGAGCCGGGGTCAGTTTCAAAAGAAAGCTATGGCGAACCGGTCAGCGCCAGCTTGTGTAAGATCACTGAAGACGGGCGCGACGACCCCCTGCTGGATGGCATTCCCGACACATTCGAAGCTTTTGTAGGCCACAAAGAAGCAATGCAGCACCTGCCGCAGGGCTGCCAACATCTGGTCTCATCGTCCCGCTGCCCGTATCAGATGATAAAGTGTGGACAGAATGTCTATGCGACGCAATTCCATCCCGAAGCCGATGCTCACAACTTTGAAACCCGCATCGGCATTTACAAACACCATGGCTATTTCCCCCCAGAAGAAGCAGAGGCGCTGGTCGACATGGTGCACGCTGCGAATGTTCATGCACCGGCGCAAATCTTGCGAAATTTTGTGACGCGCTATCGGGCGTAGAAAATACCGTCAATTGTAATTCCTTTCATACAGCGTATTCCGTCTTGTTCGGCTCCAAGTATAACTTTTTCTAATCCCGCACCACGTTCGTACCATTCCAAATGGACTTCGTTGCTCAGCAGAAGACCAGGATTCTGTTTGTAATCTCGATACCAATGGGACCAAGTTCCGTATCCGTTTTCCGAACCAGCAGAATGCTCCATCACGATGGCAAGATCTATGTCGCTATCGGCGCGATTGTCACCCCTCGCCCGGCTCCCATAGAGTATGACTTTAGCTATTTCGGGATGCTTCGCAGCTCACCTGCAGACCAGTTTTCGATCAGTTTTTGAGGTATTCATAGATCGAAGATTCTTCCTCGAAGAAAGCCACAAATCAGCATATTGCAATCTGTTGAACGTAATGGCGCACCCGAGAGGATTCGAACCTCTGGCCTCTGCCTTCGGAGGGCAGCGCTCTATCCAGCTGAGCTACGGGTGCCTATGACACTTGGTCTGGGCCGGGATATAGGCCATCGCCCTGTCCCTCGCAACATGAAAAGCCACCGAAAGACTGGGCAGAAATGAAAAGGGCCGCCCCTGGGCAGCCCTTTCGCAAACTATGTCCGTAGCGATTAACGCTTCGAGAACTGGAAGCTCTTACGAGCTTTAGCTTTACCGTATTTCTTACGTTCCACAACACGGCTATCGCGGGTCAGGAATCCAGCGGCTTTCAGCGCGCCACGCAGGCTGGGTTCGTAAAGCTGCAGAGCTTTCGAAATGCCGTGCTTGACCGCACCAGCTTGACCAGAAAGGCCACCGCCCTTGACGGTTGCAACCACGTCAAACTCGCCTTCAACACCGGCGATTTGCTCGGGTTGGCGCACGATCAACTGCAGAACCGGACGGGCAAAATACTTGTCCATGTCCTTGCCGTTAACGGAAACCTTGCCGGAACCCGGCTTGATCCACACGCGTGCAACAGCGTCTTTACGTTTGCCGGTCGCATAGGCTCGACCCAGCTCGTCACGAACGGGCTCGCGAGGAGCCGCAACTTCGACCACCGCTTCGGTGCCTTCGGCAACAGCGTTCAGGTCTTCGAGTGTTTTGATCTCTTCAGTCATGATCAGCCCTCACGCGTGTTTTTGGCGTTCATGGATTTGACATCCAGCACTTCGGGGCTTTGTGCCTCGTGGGGGTGCTCGGTGCCAGCATAGACGCGCAGATTGGTCATCTGTTTGCGGCTCAGCGGACCGCCGGGCAGCATACGCTGAACGGCTTTGGTCAACAGACGCTCGGGGTGCTCACCCTCAAGGATCTGGCCAGCGGTGCGGGATTTGATGCCGCCCGGATAACCGGTGTGCCAATAGTGCACTTTGTCGGTGCGCTTCTTGCCGGTCATTTGAACTTTGTCCGCGTTGATCACGATGACGTTGTCACCCATGTCCATGTGCGGTGTGAACGAGGCTTTGTGTTTGCCACGAAGACGCGTTGCGATAATCGATGCAAGACGGCCCAGCACGACGCCTTCGGCGTCGATGATGATCCACTTTTTGTCGATATCTGCAGGCGTTGCAGAGAAGGTTTTCATTGATTCAGCCCTGATTGGGTTTCGGATGGGCTGGTTTTAGTGATTTATACACTGCGGTCAAGCGAAGTTATCGGCCAAAACATATGCCAATTCAATGTGTTACAATTATGGTATTATTATACCCCACACTAATCACACCATTCAGCCCTATTCTGGCTGACAAATCTCGTCCTGTGCAATTGCACGTCCGGTGCGCCAGACCAGCCCTGCGACAACACAAACCAAGATGATCAGGATGAAAAACCCGATGGTTTGGTGTACGCGTGATCCATCCAGTTGTGAAAACCGGAAAGACGCGATGGCAAGCGCGGCCAATGGAAAGCTTAAGGCCCACCAACTGAGGGCAAATGGAAGTTTGGCCAGTTTTGGCACCTGCGCCACCACCAGAGCCGCAAAGATATAACCCGCGTTCAGCAGCATGCGTGCAAAACCATCAACCGTTCCGATCATGCTGACATAGGCCAAAAAGGCGACGGCTGGGGGGGCGATCAGGATCACCATGGTGGGAAAAAGTCGGGCGACCATTGGATCATGGAAGATCAGTCGGTTCATCACAAGCGTCAGAAGGACAATCCAGAAGATGATGCCCCCGGAAAAAAGCAGCCAGGAAATCTCAATATAACCGATACGGGCGCCAAGAATGGGTACAATCACGTTGCCAACGGCGGGGATGAACCACGCGGGTGTCAGATGACCCACCTGAAAACTGCGATGGCTGATCCAGCCCGTTACCACCGCAATGGTCAGAACCCCCTGTCCTGCAACACCGGCGAGCCATATCCAGGTGGCCAGTGTTTCCTCATAGGGAAAAATCGCGGTCGCCATCAAAAGCATCGACACCGTGATGGTTGGGAAGAAGGCCAACTTCACAGGGTGATGCCATTCCTCACCCACCATCGCCGGATAGCGCAGAGCCTTGGCAAGATAGAATACAGAAATGACAAGAAAGGCGGCAATCCCGATCAGCAACACAAGGGACGACGCGTTGGCGAGCCACGGCGCGGCTGGCGCAGCTGCGTGCAAGGCGAGTGCCAATCCCATCAGACCCATGACGATCGCAAAGAAGGTCACGTGGAAATGTGCCAGCCGGCTGTGTTCAGCAGGGGGCGTGATGGGATCAGGGGCGTTGGATGTGTGCTCGGACATTTGGGCCTCGTCGCTAGGGTTCGGGTTTTTGGTGCGCCAATCCCCGCCGTCGGTCAAGCCCGTTCGGGCGGGATCGAGTAGGTCAAACTGGCGCGGGCGACCGGAGAGTCATTGCCTTCGGAATGAATCAACACATCCCCGACCGCCAGCACGCGGCCTAGCTTGTGCAGCTGCGCATGCGCCACAAGGTCCGTGTTCGCCGCAGGTTTGCGCATGAAATCAATGGAGCAATTCGTGGTTACGGCCAGCGCTTTTGGCCCGATCATCGCCAAGATCGCCAGATAGATCGACACGTCAGCCAGTGCAAACATCGTTGGCCCCGATACAGTGCCGCCGGGCCGCAGATGTTTGTCACCGATGCGTGTGCGTACAGTGATCTGCATGGGGGCCACATCCGCAATCTCAAAATCTGGGGCGACTTGTGGAAACGCGGTCTCCATAAAGGATTGAAGTTCGTCGCGTGACATTTTCAACTGCATGGTTCCCCCCCGTGATTTTCCCGCCTATCGTGGGCCAGAATATTGAGCGAGGACAAGATGGCAGACCCACTATTGATCAGAGAGGACGCAGCGTCAGTTGCGCGCTTGACCCTGAACAACCCCGGCGCGCTCAATGCGCTGTCTGACGCGATGTTGGCGGCGCTGAAAGCCGAGTTTGCGGCGTTAGCGCAGGATAGCAGCATCCGCGCTGTCGTGATCGCGGGGGCGGGTAAGGTGTTCTGCGCGGGTCACGACCTGAAAGAAATGACGGCCGGGCGACAGGCTGAAGATGGCGGCGCGGCCTATTTCAAAGACCTGTTTGATCGCTGCGCCGAGGTCATGTGCATGATCCCCCGCCTGCCCCAACCCGTGATCGCCGAGGCACACGGGATCGCAACTGCCGCTGGTTGCCAGTTGCTTGCGACCTGCGACATGGCCGTGGCTGCCGAAGGCACGCGGTTTGGCGTGAACGGGGTGAATATCGGCTTGTTCTGCTCGACCCCCATGGTGGCCCTGACCCGTAACGTGCCGCGCAAGGTCGCGTTTGAAATGCTGACCACTGGCGAATTCATCGACGCCACCCGCGCGCGCGAAGTCGGGCTGGTAAACCGCGTCGTCCCGCACGATCAGTTGCGCACGGCAACCGACGAGCTTGCTCAGACTGTGGCCTCGAAGCTCGGGGCGGCGGTCAAGATCGGCAAGGCGAGCTTTTACGATCAGGCCGATATGTCGCTTGAAGCCGCCTATGCTTTCGCCGGTGCTGCCATGGTCGAAAACATGATGCTGCGCGACACCGAAGAAGGCATCAGCGCCTTTATTGAGAAACGCAAACCGGACTGGGATCAGTCCCAGTAAGCTCAAGTCACGAGGTCACCATGCCTTACCTGATCCTCTTCTTTGCAGTGGTTGCAGAAACCATCGGCACAACCGCCCTGCAAGCCAGCCAACAGTTCAGTCGATTTTGGCCATCGGTGACGGTGGTCGTCGCCTATGGCATCAGTTTTGCGTTGCTAGGCTGGGCACTGAAATACATGGCGGTCGGGGTGGCCTATGCCATCTGGTCTGGGCTGGGCATCATCCTGATTGCCCTTATCGGATACGCGCTGTTCGGACAAAGGCTCGACCTGCCCGCATTGATCGGTCTTGCGATGATCCTTGGCGGTATTCTGATCATCCATCTGTTTTCACAATCCGCACAGCATTGACGCCACGCCCGACGAGGCGAGAAAATTAACAAGAGTTGTTTTTTTGGTGGCGTTCAACCGCCAACCGGGCTATGCGCGCCCCTAACTTCTAACATACTTACTCCTATCCCCCACAAGGTGGCCCTATGGACCTGCGCAATATCGCGATCATCGCACACGTCGACCACGGCAAGACAACTCTTGTTGACGAGCTTCTGAAACAATCCGGCGCGTTCCGGGAAAACCAGGCCGTTGCCGAACGCGCTATGGATTCGAACGATCTGGAGCGTGAACGCGGGATCACCATTTTCGCCAAGCCCACGTCGGTCGAATATAAAGGCACGCGTATTAACATCGTCGACACCCCCGGCCACGCCGATTTCGGGGGCGAGGTAGAGCGGATCTTGTCGATGGTTGATGGTGTTGTGCTGTTGGTGGACGCCGCAGAAGGCCCGATGCCGCAAACGAAATTCGTGACCTCGAAGGCACTTGCCCTTGGTTTGCGTCCCATCGTGGTTCTGAACAAGGTCGACAAGCCGGATGCCGAGCCTGACCGAGCACTGGACGAGTGTTTCGACCTGTTCGCCAATCTGGGCGCGGATGATGATCAATTGGACTTCCCGCATATGTATGCTTCGGGCCGCAACGGCTGGGCGGATGCGGAACTGGACGGGCCGCGCAAGGATTTGCACGCGCTCTTTAACTTGATCGTGAACCACGTGCCGAAGCCCAAGCAAATCGCACACCAAAACGAAGATTTTTCGATGCTGGCCACCACGTTGGGTGCGGACCCATTCGTGGGCCGTCTGCTGACTGGGCGTGTGGAAACCGGCCGCCTCAAGGTCGGTGCAACCGTGCAAGCCCTGTCGCGCATCGGCCAAAAGATCGAGCAGTTCCGCGTGACCCGCATTCAGGCCTTCCGCGGCCTTGGTCAACAAGATATCGACGAAGCCATTGCAGGTGACATCGTGTCATTGGCCGGCATGTCAAAAGCCACCGTGGCCGACACGATCTGTGCGTTGGCGGTCGACACTCCGCTGCCTGCGCAGCCGATTGATCCGCCCACCATCACCGTGACCTTCGGCATCAATGATAGCCCGCTGGCTGGCCGTGACGGCAAGAAGGTGCAATCGCGTGTGATCCGCGAGCGGTTGATGAAAGAGGCAGAGAGCAACGTCGCCATCAAGATCGCGGACACCCCCGGCGGTGAAGCCTTCGAAGTCTCTGGTCGTGGTGAATTGCAGATGGGCGTGTTGATCGAAAACATGCGCCGCGAAGGGTTCGAGCTGTCAATCTCGCGCCCGCAGGTGATCATGCGCGACGTGGATGGCGAGACCGTCGAACCGATCGAAGAAGTCACAATCGACGTGGATGACGAATATTCCGGCGCTGTGATCGAAAAACTGACCGGATCGCGTAAAGGCGAAATGACCGAGATGAAGCCCGCAGGTGCTGGCAAAACCCGGATCATCGCCCATGTGCCGTCGCGTGGCCTGATCGGCTATCACGGCGAGTTTCTGACCGACACGCGCGGCACCGGCGTTCTGAACCGGGTTTTTCATGGCTGGGCACCCCACAAAGGCAATATTCCCGGTCGTCGCGCGGGTGTTCTGATCTCGATGGAAAACGGCACCTCGGTCGCCTATGCGCTGTGGAACCTCGAAGATCGCGGCCGCATGTTCATCGGCGCGCAGGAAGAGATCTATCAAGGCATGATCATCGGCGAGCATTCGCGCGAAAACGATCTTGAGGTGAACCCGCTTAAGGGCAAGAAGCTGACCAACGTGCGTGCCTCGGGCACGGACGAGGCCGTGCGCCTGACCACGCCGATCACCATGTCGCTGGAAGAAGCGATCGCCTATATCGACAATGACGAGCTGGTCGAGGTGACGCCGAACAACATCCGCCTGCGCAAACGCTTCCTTGACCCGCATGAACGCAAGCGGCACGCGCGGTCAACAGATCAGTAAACAATTGCAGGTCTGAGAGTTAAAGAAAGCCCCGGTCTGATGCCGGGGCTTTTTCGATTTGTGGGCCGGTCTTACTCATCCGTCTCGACAATCAACAATTCCCGCTCGGATGCGTTCCGCGCATGGCTCAGCGCCTCTTGATATTCGGGCGAATGATAGCACCCTTCCGCGGCCTCGACGCTGGGGAACTTCGCCACCACATTGCGCGGACGGTCTTTGCCTTCAAGCTGCACATAACGTCCGCCACGCGCGATGAAATGCCCACCATGCTTGGCAATCGCGGGGCCAGCAAGGGCGGCGTATTTTCCATAGGCCTCTTCATCAGTCACGGTCACATGGGCGATCCAAAGGGCGGGCATGGTGTCTCTCCTGCAATTAAAAAGCCGCGTAGGTCAGCAGACGATACGCGGCCTTTCAGGATTTGCAATGGGGCTGCTTACCCTGCGATGGCAGCTTCCGCAGCAGCCACCGCCGCCTCGGCGCCCGAGATGTCCTGCCCGCCGCCTTGGGCCAATTCGGGACGACCACCGCCACCTTTACCGCCCACCGCGGGCACAGCCGCTTTCACCAGATCGACCGCCGACACACGGTCGGTCATGTCGGACGTCACAGCAGCAGCGACAGCAACCTTGCCTTCATTGTCCGAAATGATCAGAACAGCGCCCGATCCAAGCGCATCTTTCTGTTCATTCACAAGCGTTTGCAGGTCTTTCCCCGAAACCCCCGAAATGGTCATGGCAAGGAACTTAACGCCATTGATCTCTTTCGCTTCCGCCCCGGCGCCAGCGGCTTTTGCCAGTTCGCGTCTCAACGCAGAAATCTCATTGTTCAGCGCTTTGCGTTCGTCCAGCATCGCTTTGACGCGGCCCACAACCTCGTTTGGTTTTGCCTTCAACATGCCTTGCAGTTCCGACGCCCGCGTGGCTTCTTCCTCAATATAGGCAACGGCGGCCTTGCCGGTCAGCGCCTCAATCCGGCGGATGCCAGCAGCGGTGGCGCCTTCCGATAGAATTACGCAGACACCGATATCACCGGTCTGCCGGACATGCGTGCCGCCGCAAAGCTCGATCGAATAGGTCTGCCCGTCCGTGCCTTTTCCGGTTGGTGAATGCCCCATCGAGACCACACGGACCTCGTCCCCGTATTTTTCTCCAAATAGCGCCTGCGCACCGATCTCACGCGCATCATCCGGCGTCATGATCCGGGTTTCTACCGGTGCGTTCTGTCGAATATATGCGTTCACCTCACGGGCGATGTTGCCCAACTCTTGCGGCGATACTGCTTTGTTGTGGCTGAAATCAAACCGCAGACGATCCGGCGCGTTCAGTGACCCGCGCTGCGCGACATGATCGCCCAACTCATTGCGCAACGCTTCGTGCAACAGGTGCGTGGCCGAATGGTTGGCCCGGATTGCCGTCCGGCGCAGGTGGTCAACCGCCAGTTCAGCGCCCTGCCCATTGGAGATTTCGCCTTCGTCAACTTTGGCGAAATGGATGAACACATCCGCAACCTTCTTGGTTTCGGTGATGTGTGCCGACCCGGTATCAGTGCGGATCAGGCCCGTATCACCAACCTGCCCGCCCGCTTCTGCATAGAAAGGCGTCTGGTTCACGACGATCTGCACTTTATCTCCGGCTTTCGCCCGATCCGTTAGCGCGCCGTCAGCAACAATTGCCAGCACCTGCCCCTCGGCATGTTCGGTGTCATAGCCCAGAAATTCAGTCACGCCGTGCTGCTCGGCCAGATCAAACCAGATGGTCGCATCCGCGGCCTCGCCTGATCCGGACCACGCGGCCCTTGCGCGCGCCTTCTGTTCCTCCATCGCCGCGTCAAATCCAGGCAGGTCCACACCGCGTTCTTTTTCGCGCAACGCATCCTGCGTCAGGTCCAGCGGGAACCCATAGGTGTCATAGAGTTTGAATGCCGTGTCACCCGGCAGGTCCGCCCCGTCAGGCAGGTTCGACACCTCGTCATCCAATAGTTTCAAGCCACGATCGAGCGTCTTCTTGAACCGGGTTTCTTCGTTTAATAGCGTTTCTTCGATCATCGACTGGGCGCGTCCCAGTTCCGGATAGGCCTGCCCCATCTGCGCCACCAACTCGGGCACCAGCCGGTGCATAACCGGATCTTGTGCGCCCAGAAGATGTGCATGACGCATCGCGCGGCGCATGATCCGACGCAGAACATAACCACGTCCTTCGTTTGACGGCATGACCCCGTCGGCCATCAGGAACGAGGTCGAACGCAAATGGTCGGCAATAACGCGGTGGTGTACGTTTTGGTCGCCATAAGGATCGACATTGGTCACATGAGCCGATGCTTCGATCAGCGCCTTGAACAGGTCCGTGTCATAGTTGTCATGGCTGCCCTGCAACAGCGCGCCAATGCGCTCAAGCCCCATGCCGGTGTCGATGGACTGCATGTCCAGCGCCTTCATCGAACCGTCTTCAAACTGTTCGTTCTGCATGAAAACGACGTTCCAGATTTCGATGAACCGATCGCCATCTTCCTCGGCCGATCCCGGAGGGCCACCCCATATATGGTCGCCGTGGTCATAGAAAATCTCGGTGCACGGCCCGCAGGGACCGGTCGGACCCATTTGCCAGAAGTTGTCCGCTGTATCGATGCGGATGATCCGATCCTCGGGTACGCCAACCTTTTTCCAGATTTCAAACGCTTCATCGTCTGTGTGATAAATGGTCGTCAGCAACCGCTCTGGGTTGATACCAAATTCCTTGGTGATCAGGTTCCAAGCGAACGGAATCGCATCATCCTTGAAGTAGTCACCGAAGCTGAAATTCCCCAGCATCTCGAAAAATGTGTGGTGGCGGGCAGTGTATCCGACATTGTCCAGATCGTTGTGTTTACCGCCCGCGCGAACACATTTCTGCGCGGTTGTCGCACGGGTGTAGTCGCGCGTTTCGATCCCTGTAAAAAGGTTCTTGAACTGCACCATCCCCGAGTTGACGAACATAAGGGTCGGGTCGTTGCGTGGTACCAGTGGCGAGCTGTCCACAACCGTGTGCCCGTTATCCTCAAAATACTTCAAAAAAGTGGAGCGAATGTCGTTCAGGCTGGCCATATTATCTTATCTCTGAATGGGCGTTGTCTTTCGTTTACCTTTGCCAGCCCCCCCTGTCCACAGCCACTAACGCCCAAAAAGAAAAGGCCGGGGTTTGCCCGGCCTTCGCAACGCTATTCAGACGCGGCTACGCTTCCAGTAGCCCATCATCGTCGTCATCCTTTTCGGCTTCCGGCATATCGAAATCCAGCCCATGGGCAGCGCGGATTTTGTCTTCGATCTCGAGCGCGGTGCGGGTGTTTTCGCGCAGATAGGTCTTGGCGTTTTCGCGCCCCTGCCCGATCCGTTCGTCACCATAGCTGAACCAGGCACCGGATTTCTCGACCACGCCGGCTTTTACGCCAAGATCCAGAAGTTCACCCATCTTCGAGATGCCTTCACCATACATGATGTCGAATTCAACCTGTTTGAACGGTGGGGCCACCTTGTTCTTGACGACCTTGACGCGGGTCGCGTTCCCTACCACTTCATCCCGATCCTTAATCGCGCCAATCCGGCGGATATCTAAGCGCACCGAGCTATAGAATTTCAGCGCGTTGCCACCTGATGTGGTTTCCGGGCTACCAAACATGACGCCGATTTTCATCCGGATCTGGTTGATAAAGATCACAGTACATTTCGAACGCGAGATTGAACCAGTCAGTTTGCGCATTGCCTGGCTCATCAATCGCGCCTGAACACCAACATTGCTGTCGCCCATATCGCCTTCCAATTCAGACCGTGGGGTCAGAGCGGCAACCGAATCAACGACCACCATGCTGACCGCGCCCGACCGCACAAGTGTGTCGACAATCTCAAGCGCCTGCTCGCCCGTATCGGGTTGGCTGATCAACAGCTCGTCCAGGTCAACGCCAAGTTTCTTGGCATATTGGGGATCAAGCGCGTGTTCAGCATCCACAAAAGCGCAAACGCCACCTTTTTTCTGTTCCTCGGCAACACAGTGAAGTGTCAACGTGGTCTTGCCCGAGCTTTCCGGTCCGTAAATTTCAACAATGCGACCTTTTGGCAGGCCGCCAATTCCCAGTGCAATATCCAGACCAAGGGATCCGGTTGAGGTTGAAGCGATCTCGGCGACGGGATTGTCAGCCCCAAGCTTCATGATCGACCCTTTGCCAAACTGTCGTTCAATCTGCGCTAATGCACTGTCGAGCGCCTTCTGTTTGTCACCTTCACGTTTCATGTCAAAGATATCCGCCGTTGCCATTTGTTATCATCCCTTATTTCACACCCGCGAACGGGCGGCAATCACGCTCATGTTCTGCTCTTGTTCTCATATTTCGTTATGAGCACATAATAAGAACATTTCAAGCTATGTTTTCATTAGTAGTTTTGTCTAGGAATGGTAAGTAAAGGGTTAACGACCGTATTTGAGGTGCAGATATGCTTGAAATCATTGCTGCTTTCTTAAAGTCAATGCAGTTGCCTCTGCACCGTCGCGGTCAGATCGGTCAGCGAGAACGGTTTAGGCAGGAATACGGAATTGGGAATGCGCGATTGATGTTCTGACACCGAATCCTCTGCATAGCCTGATACGAATACAACCTTAACACCCGGTCTATCTTCAAGCGCCTTGGCCACCCAGGTTGGCCCATCCATACCAGGCATGATGACATCGGTGACAAACACATCAATCGACAAGGTCGTGTCTTCCAGCGTTTTCAAGGCTTCTTCGGCATTTTCTGCCTCCAGAACCGTGAAACCGCGCATCCTTAAAGCGCGCGACGCAAAAGCGCGCACCGGTGCTTCGTCTTCTACCAGCAAGACAATACTGTCATTGCCAACTTCAAAATCATGGGTGGGTTTGGGAAGGGGAGCAGAAATAGATGTTAAAGGTGGTTTCCCTGCTGAAGCTGAGACTCCGTCTTGAATACCGGACGGTTGATCTGGACCGTTTACACACGCGGTCGAACCATCCAGAACAATCTGATCCTTGACCGTAAGCGCATCCAGGGTGGTCTGAATCGGATCGTCAATATTGTCCTTAACGTCGTCGATGCGATCGACAGACTCTTCTTCGCCCGGCAGGTCCTGCTCATCAGAATCCTGACACACCGGGAAATAGAGCGAGAAAGTCGACCCAGCGCCAGGGATCGAATCAACAAAGATAAATCCACCCATTTGTTTGACGATGCCATAGGCCATCGACAAGCCAAGTCCCGTGCCTTTTCCCGCCCCTTTAGTGGTGAAAAAAGGCTCGAATATCTTACTGAGTTTATCAGCAGGAATACCGGTGCCCTGATCAATCACACGGATTGTTACATATTCGCCCGCAGGCACAGTTGCCCGGTCGCGATGCAAAGCTTGTTCGACAGTGACATTGCGGGTTTCGACGCGGATTTCGCCCCCCCCCTCCTGCATCGCATCGCGAGCATTGACCACAAGGTTCATGATCACCTGATCCAACTGGCGGCGGTCAGCGCGGATCGGCATCAGATCAAGGTCGTGATCCAAATCCAGCGATAACTTTTCGCCGACCAACCGGTTGAGCAGATGCATCAAATCCGAAAGCGAGTCCGTCAGAGCCAGTTTTTCAGGACAGAGTGTTTGCTTGCGCGAAAAGGCAAGCAGCTGCCGAACCAGGGCGGCGGCGCGATTGGCGTTCTGATGGATTTGCGACAGGTCCGAATATTCGGTGTCGTTTTCATCACGACCCAGCAAAAGAAGATCACAATGGCCGGAAATGGCTGTCAGCAAATTGTTGAAATCATGTGCCACACCGCCAGCCAGCTGTCCGATGGCCTCCATTTTCTGGCTTTGAACAAACTGTGCCTCAAGCGTCTTCAACTCGGTTGCGTCCTGCAACACGGCGACCAGCGCGCGACCGGCCTCATCTGCAACCTGCCCCAGTGAGATCTGCAAAAATACGTCCTTGTCAGGCTTTACGGCGCGTACGACCTCGGCGCGCCCGAGATGCCGCCCAGCATGGGCTTCGCGCAACCATTCGGAAACCGGGCGCCCCAAACCCACTACTTGCTCAGAAAGCTGCGTACCAATGGCGTTTTCATCCCCCAAAAGACCCCGCGCCCGGCGATTGGCCATTATGATCGAACCCGAAGCATCCAACTTGATCAACGGAACCGGCAAACGTTCAATAAAGGCCCATTCTTCATTGGTGATCGCGGGACCAGCCGGGGGTGGAAGAAGATAAATCTCCCGCCGTCCAGCACTGATCTCTAGCTCGAAAACAAAGGCAGGAACGAGTCCGTTCTTGGCCGAGACCTGAACCACCGCGCCTGGTTGCACCGGAAGGTCTGTAAACACGCGGTCCAGTGTGGTTTCGCGCCCACCCAAAAAACGGCGGGCGGATTCGTTCATGAACAGAATGGTCCCGGATTTCGACACGATCATCATGGGAAGGCTGATGTGTTCGCCGGTTCGCCCCCCCTGACCGCGTTCACCAAATTCTTCCAACCGCCACAAGTAACCGCCTCCGGCAACCGTATGCACCGACAACCGAACATGTCCGCGCCGCAAGACAACGTCTTCGCTGGCCGAGCCCTTGGCCTGTGCTTTATTTTGAAGTCGAAACAGAACAGAAGAAGGGGCTGCAAACATGTCCTTCACGGCACCGGCCAGGGTTGACTCAATCTGATCTCCGTATGCCGAGGTCGCAGTATTGTTCTGATAGCGGATCATTCCATCTGCATCCGTCGCGAATATGGCCGCGCCATCGTAGTCGGAAAACCGTTGAACCAATCGAAACATCGACTTTTGCTGGCGCTGATGAACTGCGGTTAACGCTGTTACGGTCATTGCCAGAGACAGAAAGGTCAGCCCGATCAGCAACAAGGTCAGCCCCACGGCAGGGATGCCAACAAACCACGCTGCGCCGACAGAAAGCACCGCAAGCGACAACAGGTACCCGACCCGCGGCGACATGCGCAGCGCAATTTCGGTCAATGGATTGATTGGCAAGTCAGCGTGCGACACAGAGATCCCCTTTTACAGAATCGGCCCCACGGTTATTGCCCGCGGTCAGTTAAGCGCCGATTAATGAGATCAAAGTTAACAACCTTAGATTGTCTTTGCCAAGCATTACATTCGCTTTAGTCGCGCGACATAGAACCCATCGCCCCCATCAAGTGGTGTAAAACGACGTTCAAGGTCGACATCAAAGCCCGAATGATCTTCCATGAACTGGTCCACCTGCGCACGGTTCTCAGACTCCAGAACCGAACAAGTGGCATAAGCAATCGCACCATCAGCCGCCGTTTTGGCAGGAAGCTGATATAAAATTGATTTTTGGATGCCCAGAAGCGCTGCGAACCGATCCGGCGTCATCAGCCATTTACCCTGCGGCGTTCGGCGCCAAGAACCACTGCCAGAACAAGGCGCGTCTGCAAACACAAGATCGAACGTCCCGAAGCGGGCCAATGCATCCGGTGTTGCGACCTGAATTTTACATCCAGCCCGCTCGGCGCGGCTCGGAATATCCTTCATCCGCGCCGGAGAAATGTCGTGCGCCACGACATCGGCGCCAAAAGCGGCCAGCGCCAGCGCCTTACCACCACCTCCCGCGCAGAAATCCAGAACACGCATGCCCGGTACAATCCGTAACGCCTCAACCACCGCCTGGGAAGCCGCATCCTGAAGCTCTACCATCCCATCAAGAAAAGCGCGTGATGCATTGATCTTGCGTGGATTTTCCAAGACTTCCAACGCCGTTGAAGCAAGTGGATGCGCACGCGTTACGATCCCGTCCTCGGCAAGTTGGATTTGTACTTCTTCCTTAGAGGTACGCACATTGTTGACCCGCAAGAAGACAGGCGCGCGATGACGCAATGCCTCCAACACGTCATCAGACTGCCCGCCCAGGCTTTCATCGAACTGCGGCAATAGCCAAGCGGGACAATCAAGGCGCGTAGCGCGAGAAAGGTCGCCAACGGGCTGCCGTTCCTGATCAGTTAAAGCTTCAGGTGCGTGACCTTCCCCAGTGAATAGGGTGTCGGGGTCGTTCCCTTGACCGCGCAAAAGGCCGATCATGATCGCGCGACCCGTCATCCCGCCACCGATTTCAGCGGATGATTGCAGCCGCCGAAGCGCATCAAACACGTGATCACGGATGGCAGCACGGTCTTTTGACCCGGCAAAACGATGCTTGCGCGCCCATCCGGTCAGCGCCTGTTCGGCTGGGGTGCCAGCAAGATAGTCGTCAAGAATTTCGATGGCCGCAGCGACGCGGGCGCCGGGCGTCACAGCCTTGCTCCGGACACATTAATATAACTGCGCAACCACATGATATCCTTATCCAATACGGTAGTTTGGACTCTCACGCGTGATCTGCACGTCATGCACATGGCTTTCCTTGAGCCCTGCACCAGTGATCTTCACGAATTGACAGTTCTTGCGCATCTCGGCCACGGTGGCGCAGCCTGTATAGCCCATCGCCGCCCGCAACCCGCCGACCAGTTGGTGGATGACCGCGCCTGCGCTGCCCTTGTAGGGCACCTGACCCTCGATCCCTTCCGGCACCAGTTTGTCCGACGCCGCGTCTTTCTGGAAATAGCGATCTGCTGATCCGCGTGCCATCGCGCCCAACGATCCCATCCCACGATAGGACTTGAACGAGCGGCCCTGATACAAGATCACCTCGCCGGGGCTTTCATCCGTGCCCGCTATCATCGACCCGACCATCGCACAGCTTGCGCCCGCGGCAATCGCCTTGGCGAAATCGCCCGAGAACTTGATGCCACCATCAGCAATCACCGGCACATCACCAGCCGCTGCGGAACAATCGCCAATTGCCGTCAGCTGCGGCACACCGACGCCCGCCACCATCCGCGTCGTACAGATCGAGCCCGGCCCGATCCCCACTTTCACCGCATCGGCACCTGCGTCGATCAGGGCGCGCGTGGCATCTCCGGTTGCGACGTTGCCTGCAATGACCTGAACGCTGTTGGATTGCGCCTTAATTCGCTTCACCGCCTCGATCACCCCTTCGGAATGGCCATGCGCCGTGTCCACAACGACAATATCCACACCCGCGTCAATCAAGGCTTCGGATCGTGCAAACCCGCTGTCGCCAACTGAACTGGCCGCCGCAACCCTCAGCCGTCCAAGGTCGTCTTTACAGGCCGTGGGGTTCAACACCGCTTGTTCGGTGTCTTTCAGGGTCAGAAGCCCGGTCAGCTTGCCTTCGCTATTAGTAACCAAAAGTTTTTCGATCCGGCGGGCTTTCATCAGGCTTTTCGCCTCTTCCAACTCGGCCGGTTCTTGTAGCATGGCAAGATCTTTCGACGTCATCATCACCTTTACCGGCGTATTGTCATCGGTGGCGAAGCGCATATCGCGGTTGGTAACGATCCCCACCACACGGCCTTTTTCGTCCACGACTGGAAAACCCGTCACGCGATACCGGTCTTGCAAAAGTTTGGCATCGGCCAGCGTTTGGTCGGGTGTCAACGTGATCGGGTTGTAAACAATCCCACTTTCAAACCGTTTCACCCGACGCACCTGTTCGGCCTGTTCTTCCAGATCAAGGTTTTTGTGAATGACCCCGATGCCGCCTGCCTGCGCCATGGCGATGGCCATGCGGGCCTCGGTCACTGTGTCCATCGCCGAGCTCAGCAGCGGGATGTTCATGGCAATCGACCGCGTCACAAATGTGGTCGTATTTGCGGTGGACGGCAGCACATTGCTGGCGGCCGGAACCAGAAGGACGTCGTCGAAAGTGAGCGCCTCGCGAATCTCCATGGGCTTTCTCCTCGGGAGTGTTCGTTTGGCACGTCCCTATCTCATGGAGCAGACGGTTTGGAAAGGGCATTGCCCGAGATTTCTGCGCTTTGCCAAAAAAATCACGTGTCGATTTCGCGATAGCCGCATTTGACAAACCAACTTCGGCACGGAAAGGTCACAGAAATGCAGGCAACGGACGGATCGGAGACAACTCAATGAGTGACCAGAACCGAGGCGCGGCCTTTCGCGCCCTGCACCAGAAGGGCAATCCGTTCATTCTGGCCAACGCCTGGGATATTGGCAGTGCGAAAATGCTTGCGGGATTGGGCGCGCAGGCCATCGGCACCTCGTCCGCAGCCCATGCCTTCACTCTGGGTCGCCCTGATATGGGGCATGTCAGCCGGGACGAAGCCCTTGCCCATGCGCAGGATTTGGTCGCTGCCGTGTCCATCCCGATATCTGGCGATTTTGAAAACGGCTTTGGCGATGATCCCGACAGTTGCGCCGAAACCGTGCGCCTGTCTTTTGAGGCCGGGCTTGCCGGTATTTCGATCGAGGATACCGCCCTGCCATCAGCCAACCCATACGATCGCGCGCTGGCGATCGAGCGCATCAAGGCCGCCACCGCCGCCGCCCGTGCCCTGCCCGGCGATTTTGTCCTTGTGGCCCGCGCGGATGGCGTGATGAACGGTCAATATGATCTGGACGAGGCGCTGGCCCGGATCACCGCTTACGAAGTTGCGGGGGCGGATTGCGTCTATGTCCCCTTTCCCGGCACGCTGTCCGATCAGGCACGGGTTTGCGCGGCCACCGATCTTCCCGTTAATGCCTTGGCGGCTGGTCCCTTATCGCAGGTCAGCAGCGCCGATATGGCACAGGCGGGTGTGGCGCGTATCTCGCTTGGGTCGGCACTGGCTCGCGTGACCCATCGTGTGATCAACGACGCGGCGCAGGCCATGTTTGCAAGCGGGGATTTTTCGATATTGGGCACCGGGATATCGGGCAGCGCGGTCGATGCCTTGTTGAAACCGTAACCCTAACTATATCCGCGTCACATCCGTGTCATAGATCCAGCGGAACCGATTGAACACTTGCTGTGGCGCCATCCGTCCGGCCAATCGCAACGCCCCGTGCCCAACCCGACGCGCAAATGGATTGGCATAGTGATAGTTGCGGGCGTTCTTACCCGCTGCGGCCACGATCTTTTCACATCTTGCGCGGCGCAGTGTCTGATAACGATGCGGTCCCTTATCCAGCCCATGGTGATCCAGACAGGCGGCAAGAACCCACGCATCCTCGATTGCCATAACTGCGCCCTGCGCCATGAATGGCAGAGTTGGATGGGCCGCGTCGCCCAATAACGCGCAATGGCCATAAAACCAGTTCAACGCCACCGGATGGCGGAACAATCCCCACAGATGCGCCGTTTCGACCCGTTCCAAAAGGGCTTGCGCATCGTCGCAGAAACCGCTGAACGCCTTGCGCATGTTGTCGGGGTCATCCTGATGGTTCCACCCTTCATCGGCCCATTCCGTGCGCTCTTCCACCGCAACCATGTTCACCATCGTGCCATCGCGCAATGGATAGGTCACCATGTGTCGTCCGGGGCCCATAAAAACCGTTGCCTCGGCCGGTTCACGGCCAGTCGCGGGCACGGTCGCCCGCCACGCTACCTGACCTGTGAAAAAAGGCGCGCGGGCACCGTTCATGGCTCTATGCACTACGGATCGCAAACCGTCGGCACCAATGACAAACCCCATTTCCTGTGCAGGTTCGCCCACGACCTTCACCTGCGCAGTGGTCAGGCTGGGCAAGACACGTTCGACCTGCGTGCCACAGCGGATCGTCACCCCCGTGTTGCGTGCTGCCTGGGCCAGAAGATCAATCAAATCGGCGCGGTGGAACAGGAGAAAGGTCGCACCGGGTGCCACTTTGTCGAAGTTGAAATCAATCACTTCGTGACCCGAGACACCATCCCGCAGCCAGACCCCATTGCCCTTTACTGCACGGGTACGGGCCGCGTCGCCCAGACCCAGCGCATCCAGAACGCATACGCCATTGGGACTGATTTGTAGCCCTGCACCAACCTCGGTGATCTCGGGGGCTTGTTCAAGTACGGTGACGTTCGCGCCGCGTTGCGCCAAAGCCACCGCCGCCGTCAGCCCGCCGATCCCTGCACCAAGGATGGTGACGTCCTGTCCTGCGATCATAGCGTTGTGCTCCTTGACGGATATTGATCCATTTCACAGTCCGGATGGTTTGGTGTCATTGCACATGACGTCAAAGCAAAAGAAAAGGCGCCGGGGTTCCCAGCGCCTTTTGCCATGGATCAGGGCGTCATGCCACGCGACAAGTGCGCCCATCCCCAGATTTTCAGTGGTTCGCGGCTTAATCGTCGCGGTGAACTTTTTCGCGGCGCTCGTGGCGTTCCTGCGCCTCAAGGCTCAGGGTCGCGATGGGTCGTGCATCAAGACGTTTCAACGAAATCGGATCGCCCGTTTCCGAGCAATATCCATATTCGCCTTCTTCAATCCGACGCAGGGCCTGGTCAATTTTGCCAACCAGCTTGCGCGACCGATCACGTGTGCGAAGCTCTAATGCCCGATCTGTTTCTTCCGAGGCACGATCCGCAATGTCTGGGATGTTCCGAGTGTTGTCTTGCAAGCCTTCCAAAGTATGGCGGCTTTCGTCCAACAACTCTTCTTTCCAGGCCAGAAGCTTGCGACGGAAATACTCCGTCTGACGCTCATTCATAAACGGTTCGTCTTCGGCAGGACTGTAATCGTCGGGCAGGAAAGTCTCTGCTTTCATACCAACTCCCTCAACTTACCGGACTATAACTACCTAACAACCTTGTTGCCCCACAGGAGTCCGGCTTCTTGTGGCGCTCGTTTACACTTGCTTTCGGCAGATGTCACTAGCCAATGAGCGCGTTTGATCAAGGTTTTCGCCTATGACGAGCAAACATCTGAAATCTAATGAGAACACTCGGGATATCATTCACCTGCACACCCTGCGCATTCAAACTGCCATTCCAATTGTCATGGATCACGTCTGGGCTGTGCGCCCTCACCCTTGCCAAAACTTGCCTACCCCATTACTTCGCCCGGTAATGTGAGGTTCGACCGTAAAGGGATGACAGGATGACGAAACGCTTTGAAGGCACTGAAAGCTATGTGGCGACCGACGACCTGAAGGTTGCCGTGAATGCCGCCGTCACCTTGCAGCGCCCCCTGCTGGTCAAGGGCGAACCCGGCACCGGCAAGACGGAACTGGCGATGCAGGTTGCGGGCGCATTGGGTGCACGGATGATCGAATGGAACATCAAGTCCACCACCAAGGCCCAGCAGGGTCTGTATGAATATGACGCCGTCAGCCGGTTGCGAGACAGCCAGCTGGGTGAAGAGCGCGTGCATGATGTGCGAAACTACATCAAGCGCGGCAAGTTGTGGGAGGCGTTTGACGCCGACGAGCGCGTTGTCCTGCTGATCGACGAGATCGACAAGGCCGATATCGAGTTTCCCAACGACCTGTTGCAAGAGCTTGATAAGATGGAATTTCACGTCTACGAGACCGGGGAAACCATCCGCGCCAAGCATCGCCCGATCATCATCATCACCTCGAACAATGAAAAAGAACTGCCCGACGCCTTTCTGCGCCGCTGTTTCTTCCATTATATCCGCTTCCCTGACGCTGATACGCTGGCGAAGATCGTCGAGGTGCACCACCCCGGCATAAAGCCGCGCCTGCTGACCGAGGCGCTGACACAATTCTATGAAATCCGCGAGCAGCCGGGACTGAAGAAAAAGCCCTCGACCTCTGAGGTCTTGGACTGGCTGAAGCTGCTTCTGGCCGAAGATATCGAACCTGAAGTGCTGAAACGCGATGGGGCGTCAGCCTTGCCGACCCTACATGGGGCATTGTTGAAAAACGAGCAGGATGTGCATCTGTTTGAACGCCTGGCTTTCATGGCCCGTCGTGAGGGGCATGGCAGACGGAAATAAGCCCATCTGAACTTGACATTCGGTCCATATGATCCTATCTTCTGCTCAACACGACAGGAGATTCACCATGCACGCCGCCCCACAACCCATCACCCCGCCCCCGGCCCGTCCAACCTCGGATCATGCGGCTGTGGCGTTGAAAGCCTATGGCCGTATCGCCGAGGCTTGGGGGCTTAAACTGGACGACGCCGCCGCGCTGGCGGATATGTCCACGTCCACATGGAAACGCGCGCGCAATCCCGGCTTCAAGGGCGATCTGACCCGCGACCAGATGTTGCGCCTGTCCGCGCTGGTGGGGATCTACAAATCCTTGCACCTCTATTTCGACGTGGCGATCGCCGATCAGTGGATTACCCTTGCCAACACCGGTCCAATGTTTGACGGCGCACGCCCCATCGACACGATGATCCAGGATGGATTGCCGCAATTCCTGCGCGTGCGCAATTACGTCGATGCACTGCGGGGCGGGATGTGACTGACGCTCTGCCGCTGCGATCTGTCAGCGACCGCGCACTGGTTCGCCTGATCCCCGCCACATATCACAAACCGCCGGTTCTGCGCGGGCTGGTGGATAATGACGGTGAAATGGCCCTGTTGGCGGAAGTCGAGGCCATGACCTCGGCCCGCCACATCGCTGAGCGCGGGCGCGATCTGGGAGTGAACCGGCTGGAACTGGCATGGGAACGCCGCGCCGCTGATCTTCGCATCTATGGCCTGAGCCATGTCAACGCGGCCTTCACCTATCGGCGCGTGGGCGGCAACCGGTTCAACGACGAACATCGCGGCGCGTGGTATTGCAGTTGGAGCGCCATGACCTCGGTCGCTGAAGTCGGCTATCACTACACCCGCGAACTGACATACATCGGCGTTTTCGACACCTCGGCGCGCTATGTTGAATTGCTGGCGGATTTCATCGGTGATTTCCCGGACCTGAGCCGCCAGACCGACCATCCGTCACTGCATCCTGAGCCCACTGTCGGGTATCCGCGCGGCCAAGCCTTGGCCAACAAGCTGCGGGACGAGGGTCATCGCGGCCTCGTCTACCCCTCCGTTCGCCATCCCGGCGGCACCTGTCTGGTCGCCTTTGATCCCGCCGCCGTGCAGAACGTTCGACCCGGTGCAAAATGGGAAATCACATGGTCCGGCTCGCCCGATTATGACGTGATCGGGCTGTAGCAAACGATTCGCTGAACCAGCACGTCTCGAACGAACCAACCTAGTGCTGGGTGAGGTAGCCCACACAACATATTGTTTTCCCTTACGGCTTTCCGACCAATCCTTCGCGAAAACCACCGTTTTGCTTGGTAAAACCCGCCCCATACCCTAAAGTCGACCCCTTGCCTGGGGGGGCATAAAATAGGTGTGCGTGTATTGTTATGGGAAACAATGCTCACATTACCGTTCGACCACTGACGGCGTCTGATAGGGCCGCGTGGGATCGCCTGTGGGAAGGCTATCTGCGCTACTATGAGACCGAACTGGACGCGAAGGTCTATGAAACCACCTTCGCCCGACTTCTGTCAGAGGACCCGAACGAGTTCCACGGCCTGTTGGCATGCGTGGACGACCGGCCTGCCGGGCTGGTCCATTACCTGTTCCATCGCCACGCGTGGAAGGTTGAGAATGTGTGCTACCTTCAAGACCTTTACGCGGACCCATCGGTTCGGGGCAAAGGTGTCGGGCGGGCCTTGATCGAAGCAGTGTATGGTGCCGCTGATCGCAACGGCACGCCGTCCGTCTATTGGCTGACGCAGGATTTCAACCATACCGCACGTGCACTCTATGACCGGATTGGCGTCAAGACGCCCTTCATCCGGTATGGGAGGGCTTGACGATGCGACAGATCACAAAAACCGCGGCCTTGGCCCTGACCTGTCTGGCATTTGTCAGTTGCGCGGTGCCGGACGGATCACGCACGCGCGCCGAACAGACCGCTGGGGGCGACGAGGTCACCGCACGCCGCGTCGGTCTGCCGACCACCCTGCCCCCGATGAAAGCCTTCAGTGGCACACAGATCACCCGCCCCACGCGGGCCAACAGTGTGATTGCCGGGGATTTTCTGGACCTGTCCTTCCAATTGGAAAGCGGTCGTCCCCTGCCCGTTCTGACCCGGTTCGAAGGCCCTGTGACCCTGCGCGTCACTGGCAATGCGCCCACTTACATGATGGCCGACCTAAACCGCCTGATGGCGCGACTGCGCATCGAGGCTGGGATCAACATACGGCAAGTGTCCGGGTCTGAAACGGCGTCCATTACGCTTGAGGTCATCCCGAAACGCCAATTGCAGCGCCTTGTGCCCCATGCGGCCTGTTTCGTGGCGCCCAATGTGTCCAGTTGGCAAGACTACAAGGCCGCGCGCGGCACAGCACGGCTGGATTGGGCAAAGATGCGCACCCGCACCAAGATGGCCGTGTTCCTGCCCGGCGATGTCAGCCCGCAAGAGCTGCGCGATTGTCTGCATGAAGAAGTCGCACAGGCGCTGGGACCGGTGAATGATCTGTATCGCCTGCATGACAGCGTGTTCAACGACGACAACTTCCACACCGTTTTGACCGGGTTTGATATGCTGATTTTGCGGGCGTATTACGCGCCGGAACTGGCCTCGGGCATGAGCCGTGGCGATGTCGCTGCCCGTCTGCCGCAGGTGTTGGCGCGTCTAAATCCCGCGGGCGGCACTGGTGCGCCGCGTATGGGGGGTGCGTCGCCCGAAGGATGGAAGGTCGCGATAGAGGTCGCGCTGGGCGGTGGACAGTCCAAAACCCGCCGTCGTGAGGCATCTGCGCAAGCCGTCACAATCGCGCGCAATATGGCCTGGCGCGACACGCGGCTGGCATTCAGCTTGTTTGCCTATGGTCGCCTGAACATGCGCCAGGACAGCAAAGGGGCGTTCGCCGCCTTCCGCGAGGCCGAAGCGATCTACCGCGCCAATCCCGAAACCGCGCTGCACGCGGCCCATATGGGCGTGCAACTGGCGGCCTATGCCCTGTCTGCCGGCCGCGCGAACGAGGCGATTGCCATCGTCAACTCCCACATCTCCCCCGTCATGCGCGCCGAAAACGCGGCGCTTCTGGCGACGCTGATGATGATCAAAGCCGAAGCTCTTGACCTTGCTGGCCGCGGCGCTGAGGCGCAGCTTGTCAGGCTCGACAGTCTGGGCTGGGCGCGGTATGGCTTCGGCTCGAACGAGCAGGTCGGCGCGCGGCTCAGCGAAATCGCTGCCATCTCGCCGGGCTAAAGGGAACGGGGGCCGTCCAAGACCGCCCTTTTTGAAGGGTAGAGGCAGATATGCTGGTCATCGCGGCGCTTATCTTCGGGGCATTAGTTGGCGTTATGCGCGCCCGCAAACGGGGCGGCAATCGGCTGGACATCGCGCAATACGCCGCCGTTCATGCCCTTGGGTTTGCCTTGATCGCCCTCTTCGCCTCGATCTTCATCAGCCGCTAGGTCCGACCGATGTTCCTGCCCTTCTTCGAAAGCCTGCGCGCAAGCAAAGTGCCGGTCTCGCTGCGCGAATTTCTCGCGTTTCTGGAAGCGATGAAGGCCGGGCTGGTCACCTATGACATCGAGGGGTTTTATTACCTTGCCCGCGTTGCGATGGTGAAGGACGAACGCAACCTCGACAAATTCGACCGCGCGTTTTCGATGACATTTGAAGCGCTTGAAGCGATTTCCGCCGAGCAAATGCTGGAAGCCGTGGATATCCCGCAGGAATGGCTGGACAAGATGGCCGAGAAATTCCTGACCGATGAGGAAAAGGCCGAGATCGAGGCGCTTGGCGGGTTCGACAAGCTGATGGAAACCCTGAAAGAGCGTCTGAAGGAACAGGAAGGGCGTCATCAGGGCGGTAACAAATGGATCGGGACCGCCGGCACCTCGCCCTTCGGCGCTTACGGCTACAACCCCGAAGGCGTGCGGATCGGGCAGGACAAATCTCGCCATCAACGCGCGGTGAAGGTCTGGGACAAACGCGAGTTTCGCAATCTGGACGACTCGGTCGAGCTGGGCACGCGCAACATCAAGGTCGCCCTGAAACGCCTGCGCAACTGGGCGCGGGATGGGGCGCATGAAGAGCTTGATCTGGACGGCACCATTCGCGCCACCGCCGAACACGGCTATCTTGACGTGAAAACCCGGCCTGAACGGCACAACGCGGTGAAAGTCCTGTTGTTTCTGGATGTTGGCGGATCAATGGACCCGCATATCAAGGTCGTCGAAGAGTTGTTTTCCGCCGCCCGCGCCGAGTTCAAGCATCTGGAATACTACTATTTCCACAACTGCCTTTACGAAGGTGTGTGGCGCGACAATGCGCGGCGCTGGACCGATCAGATCCCCACATGGGAGGTGCTGCGCACTTATGGGTCCGACTATAAGTGCATCTTCGTCGGTGATGCGTCGATGAGCCCGTATGAGGTCGCCTATCGTGGTGGGGCGAACGAGCATTGGAATGATGAGCCCGGTCAGGTCTGGCTGGAACGCGCCCGCGAACAATGGCCCGACAACCTGTGGATCAACCCACTGCCCGAACATCACTGGCGCTATACCCAGTCGGTGCAGATGATCAACCAGATTTTTGAGGGCCGCATGGTCCCGATGACGCTTGAAGGGATCGAGCGCGGGATGAAAGAATTGGGCCGCTAAACGACGGAAGTTCTGCGCCCACGCGTTCAAGACCCAACCGGCAAGGAAACCGCGATGTTTTCATTTATCAAACGCATCTGGGGCGCGGCCCCAATTGCGACGCTTATTCTGGCGGTCGCCTTGGCAATGAGCGTCTTTTTTGCCGTCCGAACAACCGCCAGCTGGATATACTGGAACGACCCCGCCCATATCGACCAACCGATCGAGGGATGGATGACCGCAAGATACGTTGCCTATTCGTGGGATGTCCCGCGACAGGTGATGTTTGAGGCATTGCAACTGGGCCAACCGGGTGATGGCCCAAGCAGTCTGCGCCGACTTGCCGAGGCTCGCGGTATCCCGCTGGACGTTATGATCGCCGATCTGGAAGCCGCCATTGCCGCGCACCGCGCCTCTCAAGCTGACAGCGAAACCGGTGGGGGCCAATGATCACCACCGAAGCCATCTTTGCCCTGCTCTTGGACTATGGCCCTATCGTGGTTTTCCTCTCGGCCTTTCTGTCGTGTCTCGCGCTTCCCATCCCCACCTCTCTGATGATGCTGGCCGGCGGCGCGTTTGCGGCGGCGGGGGATCTTTCGCTGGCAAATGTCATGCTTTCTGCCTTTGTGGGCGCGGTCATAGGGGATCAGACAGGCTATGCGATTGGCCGATTTGGCGGGGCAAGCGCCCTGCAATGGCTGGCACGCACGCCCGCAAAACGAACCATATTGGAAAGGGCGCGCGCCTTCGTGGACAAATACGGCGGCACTGGCGTTTTTCTGTCGACATGGGCCGTCGCACCCTTGGGGCCATGGGTCAATTTCGTGGCTGGCGCAACCGGACTGGGTTGGGTGCGATTTGCGGTTTGGGATATTCTTGGGGAAACGATCTGGGTCAGCCTTTATGTTGGGCTGGGCTATGGGTTTGCATCCCGCATCGAAAGTCTGGCAGCCCTTCTTGGCAATATCGCGGGGCTTCTGGTCGCCGTGATCGTCGCGGTGGTGATGTTGGTTTGGATCCGCGCTGTCCTGAAAGCGAAAGATGCGCAAGAGGCGCTGAAATCCGACGCCTTGTCGCGTTAATCCCTTTCCAGCGGATAAAATAGCACCCATATAACGCCTATGTTGAAGCTGATCCCCATTCTTCTGCCGATCGCGTATGGCCTTTTGCTCTACCATTTCTCGGTCTGGCGCACCCATCGCGAGTTGGACGCCCAATCGACGCGGTTGGCCGATCCGAAGCTGAAGGCGCTGACGGACCGGATGGCAGCGTCACTGGAGATCGTAGACATTCCGGTTCATATCTACGAGATTGACCCGGTGAACGGGCTGGCCGCGCCAGACGGCCGGATTTTCATCACCCGCGGGTTTTTCAATGAATATCGGCAAGGGCGCGTTACGGCCGAAGAAATGGCAAGCGTGATTGCGCACGAGCTTGGCCACGTGGCATTGGGACATGCGCGCAAGCGGATGATCGACTTTTCCGGTCAAAATGCCCTGCGCACGGTCCTGTCGATGATGATCTCGCGCTTTCTGCCCGGCGCGGGTGTCTATATCGCGCGGTTTCTGACACGGCTTGTTGCCGCAGGTCTGAGCCGCAGCGATGAATACGAGGCCGATGCCTATGCGACCGCGCTTTTGATCAGGTCCGGGATAGGGTCCGAGGCGCAGAAATCATTGTTTGGCAAGCTGGACGCGCTGACCAAAAACCGCGCTGGGGTTATGCCCGCGTGGTTGATGAGTCACCCGAAAACTGCCGAGCGGATCGCGGCTATTGAAAAGAACGAAGCCAAATGGGTGCGGTGAGGCAGTAAGGGGCGTCGCCCCTCTGCGCGTGCGCGCAAGGCTCCGCCCGTTCTGCGGGCGAAATGGTCCCCCGGACCATTTCCGGGAAGCCCTTGAACCCCCAGGATATTTATGGCCAGAAGAAACGCTGGTCAGAGCCGTGCTTCAAGCGCTTTGCCCAATCTTGGCAGGCGTGCTTTTTTCATCAGGCGACGGATCGTCCAATCCTCGCCGGACAGGGTGCGGGCTTGAGTCAAAACACGGTCCGCCACACGGCACATACCGTCGGGATTCTGGTCCAGAAATATGCAGAGAAAGGGATCGGGACTTTCACGGCGCAGCCCTTCCTCGGCCAGCGTATGGCGGGGGAAATCGGCGTTGTTCATGGTCAACAGCACATCCGCCCCGCCTGCTATGGCGGCGGCCAGCACGTGAATGTCGTTTTCATCGGGCAGCCAAAGGCGTCTAAGGTCCCCATCACGGGGTTGAATACCGGCATCCGGCCATCGGTCGCGCAGCAACGCGATTTCAGCGCGCGCGACGCTCTCCTGATCCGGGCCAAGCTTAGCGGCAGCTCTTGCCCATTCTTCCAGTATGCGTGGCGACCACAGGGGGGTGAAAAACCCCTCCTGCGCCGCGCCCAACACCATCTCGCGCATCACCGTCGGGTAAAGCACGCAGGCGTCGATCAGGACTTTCATGGCAGCAGCCGGAAGAACAGCGCCTTCAGGTAGCCACTTTCGGCCAGTTGCGGGTGCATCGGGTGATCTGCGCCCGCAAAGCCGGTGTGGATCAACTGGCTGGCCCGTCCGGCCCGGCCGATGCCCCGGATGGACGCGGCGCGGAACTTGTCGATTGTCGCGGCGTGCGAACACGAGCACAGGGCGAGGTATCCACCGGGGGCCACCAGAGGTGCTGCCAATCGCGCAAGCCGCTCATAGGCGCGCAATCCGGGTTCCAGCGCCTTTTTTGACGGCGCAAAGGCTGGCGGGTCGCAGATGACAACGTCGAACGTCTGGTTTTCTTCAGCCAGTGCGGTCAGCACTTCGAAGGCATCGCCCTGTGCCGTTGTGAACCGATCCTCGGCGCCCATCTGGCGCGCGCCCTCTTCCGCCAATGCAAGCGCGGGGGCTGAACCATCGACTGCCACCGCATGCGTCGCCCCTGCCGCAAGGGCGGCCAGAGAAAACCCTCCGACATGTGAAAACACATCCAGCACACGTGCCCCTTTGGACAGACCTGCTGCAAAAGCGTGGTTGGGACGTTGATCAAAGAACAACCCTGTTTTCTGCCCACCCGTCAAATCGGCCATATAGGTGGCCCCGTTCATCGGCACCGCGACAGGTGCGTCGGGCGTTTGACCATGCAGCACCGCGTTCTGATCGTCCAACCCTTCCAGTCCGCGTGCGCGTCCCGAGGCATTTTTCAGGATTGTTGTGACACCCGTCACCTGCGCAAGTGCGGCGGCAAGATCGTCTAACAATACCTCGGCCCAGGCGGCGTTGGGTTGGATCACGGCAGTGTCACCAAACCGATCGATGATGACACCCGGAAGCCCGTCAGCCTCGGCATGGATCAGACGGTAAAAAGGAGCGTCAAACAGTGTTTCGCGATGGGCTAAGGCCGCTGAAAGGCGTGCGGCCAACCAGGTTCGGTCGATCACAGCATCCGGGTCGCGGTCGAGCATCCGGGCGATAATCCGCGAATCGGGATTCACTGCAACCATGCCCAACGGATCACGTGCGGCATCTTCCAACCGGGCAATTGCACCTGCTTCGATCTTTTTCGTTCGCCGATCCGTCACCAGTTCATTGTCGAACACCCATGGTGCCCCATGTCGAATGGCGCGTGCATTGGCTTTCGGTTTCAATCGGATCGTGACGCGGCCTGCGTCGTCTGTGGCATCCGCCATGGATCGGTCTTTCTGTTTGCTGTATTTTGTCCTGACTAGCCCCTGCGCCCACAGTTTGAAAGGCAGAATGCCGGGTCGCGGGGCGAATCATATTGGAATAAGGTTGTTAGCGCTATCATTTCCTGCTAGAAGCCACTTGAACCCAACCATCTGTGCCATTTTGCCAAGATGAGGAACAGGAACGCAGCCATGACCCTGAACAGCGATCTTCTGAAGGTAACCGAGCGGATCACAACCCGTTCCAAGGACACGCGCCAGACCTATCTGGATAAGATAAACCGTGCAGCCGAGGACGGGCCACGTCGCGGACATCTTAGCTGCTCGGGTCAAGCCCACGCCTATGCCGGGGCGGGACAGGATCAGGGCCGACTGGCCGAAGGACGTGCGCCCAACCTGGGTATCGTCACCGCCTATAATGACATGCTGTCTGCCCACGCACCTTTTGCAACCTATCCCGACCTGATCAAACGCATCGCGCGTGAAGAAGGTGCAACAGCTCAGGTGGCCGGTGGTGTGCCGGCCATGTGCGATGGCGTGACTCAGGGTGAAACCGGAATGGAGTTGAGTCTGTTTTCGCGCGATGTGATCGCGTTGGCCTCGTCCGTCGCACTCAGCCACAACACGTTTGATGCCGCACTTTTCCTTGGCGTTTGCGACAAGATCGTTCCCGGTCTGGTCATCGCCGCGGCCAGTTTCGGGCATATCCCCGCGGTGTTCCTGCCTGCCGGTCCGATGACATCGGGTCTGTCCAACGACGAAAAGGCTAAGGTCCGTACCCAATTCGCCACTGGCGAAGTGGGCCGCAAAGAGTTGATGGCGGCCGAGATGGCAGCCTATCATGGCCCCGGCACCTGCACATTTTACGGCACGGCCAACACCAACCAGATGCTGATGGAGTTTATGGGGCTACACCTGCCCGGTGCTTCGTTCGTGACACCCCACACCGATTTGCGTGACGCGTTGACCGCCGAGGGTACGCGCCGTGCGTTGGCAATCACCAAGGACGGCGCGGCGGGTTTCATTCCTGCAGGGCATGTGCTGGATGAAAAGGCCTTTGTGAACGGGCTGGTAGGTCTGATGGCCACAGGCGGGTCGACCAATCTTGTGTTGCACCTGCCTGCCATGGCGCGGGCGGCGGGCATCATCCTGACGCTTGAAGATTTCGCCGATATTTCGGCCATCGTGCCTTTGATGGCGCGGGTTTATCCCAACGGTCTGGCTGATGTGAACCATTTCCACGCCGCCGGCGGTCTTGGTTATATGATTGGCGAACTGTTGGAGGCAGGTCTGCTGCACCCGGACGCCAAGACCATCATGGGCGATCTGACCGCCTATACGCAGGAGCCGAAACTTGATGGGGACCGCGTGCGTTGGGAACCCGGCCCACGTGAAAGCCTGAACGACAAGATCCTGCGCCCGGCATCCGACCCGTTCCAGAAAACCGGTGGGCTGGTACAATTGTCGGGCAATCTGGGTAAAGGCGTGATCAAGGTCTCGGCCGTCGATCCCGACCGGCACATCATCGAAGCCCCGGCCCGCGTGTTCCACGATCAAGACAGCGTCAAAGCTGCCTTCAAAGCCGGAGAGCTTGAAGGCGACATGATTGTCGTCGTCCGTTTCCAAGGTCCGCGTGCCAACGGGATGCCAGAACTGCACGGTCTAACCCCCACTCTGTCGGTCTTACAACAACGAGGCCAACAGGTGGCGCTTGTCACTGATGGACGGATGTCAGGTGCATCTGGCAAGGTTCCCGCCGCCATACACGTGGCCCCTGAGGCCGCCGATGGTGGCCCGATCGCACGCATTCGCGATGGCGACATTATCCGTCTGGACGCAGACCGCGGCACGCTTGAGGTTCTGACAGAAGGTGCCATGGACCGCCCCGTCGTTCAGGTCGATCTAAGCGACAACACCGACGGCATGGGCCGTGAACTTTTTGAGACCTTCCGTCGTGCGGCCCGACCCGCGACCGAAGGTGCCAGCACTCTGTCCTGAAGGAGACATCCATGACCCCGCAAGAGGCAAGCATCGCCGCCGAGAAAATCTGCCGCCTGGCCCCGGTTGTCCCGGTTCTGGTCGTCGATCAAGTCGCCCACGCCACCCCTTTGGCGCAAGCACTGGTCGCAGGCGGATTGCCCGCACTTGAGGTGACTTTGCGCACCGACGTCGCACTTGAGGTGATCGCCGAAATGGCTCAGGTCGACGGTGGCGCAGTTGGGGCAGGCACGCTTTTGACGTCTAAGGACGTTGAAAACGCAAAGAAAGCGGGTGCAACCTTTGGGGTATCCCCCGGTACAACCGACCGTCTGCTGGACGCGTGCGAAGCCAATGATTTGCCACTTTTGCCCGGTGCAGCCTCCGCGTCTGAAGCCATGCGTCTTTTGGAACGTGGCTACACGGTGCAGAAATTCTTCCCCGCCGAAGCCGCCGGAGGAGCACCATTTCTGAAATCGCTTGCCTCGCCTCTGCCGCAGATCCGATTCTGCCCCACAGGAGGTGTCAGCCTGAAAAACGCAATGGACTATCTGTCCTTGCCCAATACGCTGTGCGTCGGTGGATCATGGGTGGCTCCGGGTGATCTGGTGAAATCCGGCGACTGGGCGGGGATCACGCGACTTGCGACCCAAGCGGCGCAGCTTGGTCGCTGAACGCGAGGAAAACGGGGCGTGGTGCCCCGTTCCTCAATGGCCTAGAGCCATTTCATCAACCTGAAAATGGCGATCTCGACAACCAGAAGCACTGCGATAGCCCCGCTGAATATCCAGAACGCGTTGTTATTATCGACCCCCGGCATGCCACCGACATTGATCCCCAGTAGCCCGGTAAAAAAGGACAGCGGTAGGAAGATCGCCGACACCACCGCCAGCACGTAGAGGGTGCGATTGGTCTTCTCCGCAAGTTCGTTGACGATGTCGTCCTTGATCACCAAGGCGCGTTCCTTCGACTGGTCCAGTTCTTCGATATATCCGATCACCTGATCAGTGGTTTCGCGCAGACTGGTGCGCCAGGTGTCACCTGCCCAGGCGGGTGGGTCCGTCAGCAACTCGCCCATCGCCGCGCGCTGTGGCGCAAGATAACGGCGCAGGATCACGGATTTCTGGCGCATTTCGACGACAGTCCTGCGTGTCTCGGACGCATCACGATCAGCGAGATTGCTTTCGATGTCATCAATCTCGTCTTCGATGCCGTCAATCGTTGGACTGATCCGTTCATTGACGCGGGCAATTAGGCGGACATAGGTCTCGGCAATTGTCGCCGGTCCAGTGCCATGATCGACCAATGCAGCCAGAATGTCGCGCACACTTTGCAGACGTTGGTCGCGCAAGGTGATTACCCGCGCGCCATCGGACCATATGCGCAAAGCGATCATGTCCTCGGACCGTTGCCCTGGGTTCAGATTGGTGCCTCGTATCACCGTGGTCAGCCCGGTCTTACCGTGAAAGACACGGGGGCGGGTTTCTTCGGCCAGCAGCGCCTCGGCGGTGGCGGGAGACAGGCCGCTTTGCTGGCGGACCCAGTCCTGCACCCGCGCGTTGGCACGGTCCAGATGCACCCAGATCGGACCATCTGTGTCGCGCCATCGCTCGACCATCTGCCAGTCGGCAAATGCGCCGTGCCCGTCGCCGGTCAGGGTGATGGCAAAAACCAAACCGTCATCTTCGGGCGCGTCGGTAGCGGGAAGTTCGTATTCGCTCATGGCTTGTTGCCCTTTTGCTTGGCCGCCTCAGATGATCTCATCTTCATCGAACAAGGGATCATCCTCAAGCTGGTTTGAAATGGCGGTCATCTTGTCGTCGGCCTCTTTGCTGTTTTCGACGCGGGCTACATGAAACAATGCATCACCCTCATTCACGATCGGCAACACAGCACGTCCAACGATAATGCCCGACAAAGTGGCAACAACGTCGGCTTCTACCTCGCCAAACGGATCTGAAACAACGGCCATAACATCGCCTTGGTTGACCGTATCACCTTCGGACTTATAGGTGCGTAGAAGCCCGCCCTGCCCGGCCCGTATCCAACGGCTCGAGGTACAAAGGACCGGATCAGCCTTGGATTTCGACACGCCACGACGGCTGATCATGCCCCGATCCAAAAGCACCCGCAAAATGCCCATCACACCCGCGCGGACAGACATTTCGTCAAAACGTAGTGCTTCACCAGCCTCATACAGCAACACATCGACACCAATTTCCTGGGCAGCGGCCCGCAACGACCCGTCGCGCAATGGTGAGCGCAGAACCACCGGCGCACCAAACAGGTGGGCCAACCGGCGTGTTTCGGAATTGTCGGGAGAAATGCGAATTTGCGGCAGGTTTGTCCGATGGGCCGCGGCCGAATGCAGATCAATACCAAGATCACAGCGTGAAACGATCTTGCGCAGAAATATGTCCGCCAACCGCGACGCCAGCGACCCAGCATCAGACCCCGGAAAGCTGCGGTTCAAATCACGCCGATCTGGCAGATACCGGGATCGGATCAGAAATCCGGGAGCGTTCACAATCGGGATGCAGATCAACGTGCCTTGCAACTTTTGCAAGTTCTTGATGGTCAGAAGACGGCGCACAATCTCGACGCCGATCACCTCGTCCCCGTGAATGCCCGCACTGACAAAGATCGTGGGGCCGGCTTTGCGTCCGTGGATCACATGAACCGACATCGTGACCGGCGTATGGTCCGACAAAACGCTGACCGGAAGGTCGATGGTTCGGCGACTGCCCGGTGCCACGTCCACGCCGCCCAGCCGGAACGGTTCGCGCCGCGTCACTAGCCTTTACCCTTGGTTCGGGTCGATCCCCTTTTAATGTCTTTTTCAAGAAACTCGATGATCTTTCCGGCCACGTCGATGCCGGTGGCTTTTTCGACCCCCTCCAGACCGGGGGTGGAGTTCACCTCCATCACTACCGCACCGTGATTTGCCCGCAACATATCAACGCCACATACATTCAGCCCCATGGACTTTGCCGCCCGCACGGCGGTTGACCGTTCCTCGGGGGATATTTTGATTGCCTCGGCACTGCCACCGCGGTGCAGGTTTGACCGGAAATCATCGGCAGCGCCCGTACGCTTCATCGCGGCAATTACCCGGCCGCCGACCACAAGCGCGCGAATGTCGGTGCCGCCTGCTTCTTTGATAAACTCCTGCACAAGTATATTAACCTTGGCCCCACGAAACGCCTCGATCACTGATTTTGCTGAACGATTTGTGTCCGCCAGCACAACCCCAATGCCCTGTGTACCCTCGAGCAGTTTTACCACCAGAGGCGCGCCACCGGCCAGTTTCAAAACCTCGTCAGTCTGTTTCGGATCATGGGCAAATGTCGTTACCGGCAGACCGATTCCGTCGCGTGCCAAAAGCTGCATCGACCGCAGCTTGTCGCGCGACCGGCCAATGGCCACGGATTCGTTCAGGGGATAGACGCCCATCATCTCGAACTGGCGCAGCACGGCAAGACCATAGAAGGTCACAGAGGCACCGATCCTTGGGATAACCGCATCATAGTGGCGCAATTTTTCGCCATTGTAATACACTTCAGGCCGCCGCGAGGCGATGTTCATGTAGCACCGAAGCGTGTCGATGATATCCAACTCATGCCCCCGCGCCTCCGCAGCCTCTTTCAAACGCTGGTGAGAATACAAACCTGCATTACGGGCCAACATGGCAATTTTCATTCTTCTTCTCCTGTGTGCAGGTCGTGGATTGGCATTTGTTCGGGTGTCAGATCGCGTTCAGGCGCGGTCATCACGGCGTTTGGCGGACCGGCCAGATAGGACCGCCGTGGATCCACCAGCATTCGGTGCCTGCGGATCGCGCTGCGCCCAAGGATTACATCAAACTCCATCTTCTCGCGATTGGCCAGCGATACGTCGATCAGCCAATGGCGTTTGCTGATCACAAGCGTTGTGCGCACCACCAGCCGCCGTTCGGGCACGCCGCCGGTATTTTTGATGTCACGTTCTTCCAAAACGGGTGCACAGATGCGACGCGTGGTGCGACGGTTTTTCAATGGGATCATAAACTCGACCCATGGGGCACCGTCGCGGTCGAACAGCTTTTGATCCACCGCATGAAGCGCCGATGTCCGCGCGCCGGTGTCCACCTTAGCGGGCAGATCAAATATTCCGAACTGGGGCAGAGAGATATGTTCGCGCCAACCAATGATTTGTTGCGGGCGAGTCGATCTAGGCTTTGCCATGCATGTTATCCAAGCGTTTCTTCATTGGCCCGCCGATAATTGGTGAAGGAATTTGCGCTCATCACCACAAAGAACACATCCATATCAATCAGAACATAGCCCTTTTCGATCAGTGACCGCGACAGGTGCCGGATATCATCTTCATAGAGCCTGCGCCGCTTGGCCACCTGACGCAGCAGCTTTGCTGAAACGCGATACCGCCCGCCGGGTTTGCCCCCGAACTTGCGACCATAGAGGTCGGCCAACTGGGTGGCCGTATCATCAATCCAATCACTGCGGCTCATAGAGACGCCCTATATTGGTAATTTTTGTTTGTCTATAGAAAGTTTTTTTAACCTAATGGCGATTTATGAAAAATCTCGACCTGCAAGAACAGGCTTCCGCCCGGCCCCTGCAGGTCAGATGCCAAGGTTATCCCAGCACGGACTTCACAGCGCGCAGGGTTGCGGCAATCACAGTGTCCGCCTCGTCGTGGGTCAGGCAGAAAGGAGGTGCGAATCCCAGAATGTCGCCTTGCGGCATTGCACGCGCGATCACCTTGCTCTGTTCAAGCAGTTTGGCCGATATTTGAGGACCGATCTTGTCGGCTGCGTCGAAGAAGGTGCGGCTGTCACTATCTTTCACGAACTCGACCGCGCAAAGCATTCCTTCCCCCCGGATATCGCCCACATGGGCATGGTCGGATAGTGCGTCTTTCATCCCTTGCTGGAGATACGCGCCCACTTCACCCGCATTCTTGATCAGGTTCAGGTCGTCAATCAGCTTGAGGTTCGCAACCCCTGCTGCCGCCCCGATCGGATGAGCGGAATAGGTCCAGCCGTGACCGATAGGGCCGTTCTCGTCCGTGCCCTGCTCCAGCACGTTCCACACCTTGTCGGAAACGATCGACCCGGACAGCGGCGCATAGGCCGAGGTCAGACCCTTCGCGATGGTGATGATATCGGGCGTCATCCCGTAATGGTCCGACCCGAACATGGTGCCCAGCCGTCCAAACCCGGTCACGACCTCGTCCGCGATCAAAAGGATGTCGTGTTTTTTCAGAACCGCCTGAATGGCTGCCCAATAGCCTTCCGGCGGGGGAACGATACCACCGGTGCCCAAAACGGGCTCGCCAATGAAGCCCGCGATGGTGTCCGCCCCTTCGCGTTCGATCAGCGCCTCAAGCTCGGCCACGCAATGGGCGACGAACTCGGCCTCGCTCTGGCTCAGATCGTCGCGACGGAAGTAATAGGGAGCCTCGGTGTGGATCACCTGTGCCAGTGGCAGATCGAATTTCTTGTGAAACAGCTCAAGCCCCGTCAGTGACCCGGTGACAAGCCCCGACCCGTGATAGCCACGCCAGCGCGAGATAATCTTCTTCTTCTCCGGACGCCCAAGGATATTGTTGTAATACCACAGCAATTTCACGTTGGTTTCATTCGCGTCCGACCCGCCCAGCCCGAAATAGACCTTGGACATATTCGCAGGCGCGCGGTCCAGGATCATCTTGGACAATGTGATCGACGCCTCTGTACCGTGACCGACATAGGAGTGGTAATAGGCCAGTTCGCGCGCCTGATCGGCGATTGCATCCGCGATCTCGGGCCGGCCATAGCCGACATTCACACAATACAGACCAGCGAAAGCGTCCAGCAGCTTGTTGCCGTCGCGATCCTCGATATGCACGCCGGATGCGGTGCGGATCACGCGGGTCGGGCTTTCGCCGCGTGCGTGTTGAGCCAGATGGGTTGAGGGGTGGAAAAAGTTTTCGCGATCCCACTGGTCAAGTTGGTCATTGTGAAGCATGGCTTACCTCAGTCGTTCAGGCGGCGCGCCGCCAGGTTCAAAGACGATAGGAGCTTTAGCGCAGGGACCCTTGGCGATAGGCGGCTTTGGGTCGGGCGGGTCAGCTCCGCTCAGCCCCAGCAGCAGCGCGCAATGCCTTTATTGCTTGGGTCAGGGTTTGGATAGCGTATCGGAATTGCGAAATCCAGTCTTGTTAGTCTTCAGCCACGCCGATAACCGCCACGCAATCCCCCGCCTTGATCAGGCCGGGATGGTGGCGGCTGATTAGAATACCGTCGCGTCGCGCGTGATAATCCACCGGCAACTGTCCGGTGCGATCCAGCGGCCAGCGTCGGGCCACGACGTCGCCCTTTTTGACTGGGTCGCCCAGATCGACCATCACCTCGTAAAGCCCGTCGCCTTCACTGAACAAAAAACAATCATCGTCGGGCATCGACAAGGTCTTGGTCATTTCAATCTGCTGGTCCCCCTGCAAAATTTCGAACTCTATCAAGACGTTGCGCACGCCTTTCTTGGCTATCGCATTGCTGCGAAAGGTCGATGTTCCCCCGCCGCCCAATTCCGTCGTGACCAGCACCTTGCCCATATCCTCAACCGCGGTGTCATACATCCCGACATTGTCAATCTCGCGCATCTGTACCGAGTAGGGCGCGTTGAAGGCCTGCATGGCGCGCACGCAATCAGCCTCAAGCACCTTGTCGTCCAGAATATGCACTGCGGCAAAAGGGACGAAATCCAGCGTTTTTCCACCGGCATGGAAATCAACCGCGATATCGGCCATCGGCAGAAGCACGCGCTGGAAATAATCCGCGATCTTCTCCGTTGGCGTGCCATCCGGGCGGCCGGGGAAGGATCGGTTCATATTGCCCTTGTCGATGGGCGACGTGCGGGTGCCCGCGCGGAAGGCGGGATAGTTGAAGGCCGGCACGATGATCACCCGCCCTGTGACCTCTTCCGCCTTCAGGGTCACGGTCAGTTCCTGCAGAGCAATCGGCCCTTCATATTCGTCGCCATGATTGGCCCCTGTCAGAAGCGCCGTGGGACCGGGGCCGTTCTGAATGACCGTGATCGGGATCATGATCGACCCCCAGGCGCTGTCATCGCGGCTATAGGGCAGCCTCAGAAAGCCGTGATGCTCGCCGTCTTGATCCAGCGGGATGGTGGGCGTGATCGGGTTCTTGATCATAGCCTAATCCTTTACGAACATACGTCGAGGCACATTGGACAGGCACTCCGGTCCGTCCATACCAATGCGTATGCTTTCGGTGATTTCAAACCCCCAATCCTCCATCCACAGGCCAGTCATGAAGTGAAAGGTCATGTTTTCTTCAAGCACCGTCTTGTCCCCCGGGCGTAGCGACATGGTGCGCTCTCCCCAATCGGGCGGATAGGACAGGCCGATGGGATAGCCGGTGCGGTTGTCCTTCTCGATCCCGTATTTTTTCAGCACTCCAAAGAAAGCAAGCGCGATATCTTCGCAAGTGTTACCCACGCGCGCCTTGTCCAGCCCGGCCTCCATCCCTTCCAGCACCGCCTTTTCGGCGTCCAGAAAGGTTTGCGTGGGTTTGCCCAAAAATACGGTGCGCGACAGCGGACAATGATAACGGTGGACGACGCCCGCAATCTCGAAAAATGTGCCTTCGCCGGATTTCATTGGTTGGTCGTCCCAGGTCAGATGCGGCGCGGCGGCGTCGGCACCTGACGGCAGCAGAGGCACGATGGCCGGATAGTCGCCACCATACCCAAGCGTATTGTCATATCGCAGGCCAGCATTATAAATCTCGGCCACCAGATCGCATTTGCGTAGGCCGGGTTCCACCTTGTCGAAGATGCGCTGGTGCATCTTTCCGACGATCTGCCCGGCCTGCCGCATATAGGTAATCTCGGCCTCAGATTTCACGGCGCGTTGCCAGTTCACCAAGGCGGTGGCGTCGGTAAACTGCGCGTTCAGCAAATGTTTTTGCAGCGAGGCGAAAGCAGCGGCGGTGAACCAGTAATTGTCCATCTCGACCCCTACCCGGCCTTTATCAAGCCCGCGATCTACCAGTTGTGCGGATAGGTAGTCCATCGGGTGACGCTCGGTGGATTGCACGTAATGATCGGGATAGCCGATGATGTGTTCAGGGGACATGTAACAGGTGCGAAGTGCGCCTGCTGCGTCCTGCCTACGTCCGAACCAGATCGGCGCGCCGTCCATCGTGACAACCACGCATTGGTGGACATAGAAGGACCAGCCGTCATAGCCAGTCAGCCAGTTCATGTTGGACGGGTCGGTGACGATCAGCAGGTCGAGGTTACGCCGCGCCATCTCTTGCCGCGTCTTTTCCAGCCGGTCATGATACTCGTCCCGCGTGAACCAAAGCTTCGGTGTGTCCATCCTGTTCATCCCCCCGCAAGACATGACATCGTAATCCAGCCTACCTGACGCAAGGATGTGATTCTTGGCAAGCGTTGTGATGATGATCCGAACCCAAGATGGTACAGAAAATCGGCTACCACCGCCCTGACAGGATACACCAAAGCAAAGCACCACGGCGGGCAAATTCGGACTGGCCCAAAACTCCACCGACAGCTGCAGATGGGTTTTTCAAGGCCTTTTGCAGGATCGGTTTGGTGCGCCACGCAGATCGCAACGCGGCGTTGCCATCCTTGCCCAGCACGGTATGCGCGTGTTTAAGCGCCGCAAGCCCCGTTTCGGACAGTTCGCGGATCGTGCCTTCGTCAGGCGTGATATGCCCCCGCCCCGCCGCTTTCAACGCGGGTTGGGACATCAGCCAATTGGCTATGCCCAATGCCTCGCCCGCCCCTTCCAAGGCTTCATCCTTTACGTAATGGCCTTCGAAATCAGTCAGCCCCGTGGCCTGCCCCGCCGCCAGCATCAACGCACCCGAGGTGCCACGCAGATAGGCCCGAATTTGGTCAGTGTCGCGGCGCGGCTCGCCTTGCGCGTCGCCCTCGCGCGCCTCAAGCATCGTCAGCAGAGGTGCTGCGCGCAGATCGCCCCAGATCACCAGTTGCGATAGCGGGGTCGCAACATCGTGCTTCGGAGCCTCTCGCCCCTCAACCGCCGCTTCGATCACATCGCGCCAGAATTGAAGACGGATCATCGCGACCATCGGCTCTTGCGACATGTAAGGCGCGCGCGCGATCTCCAGATTGAAGGCATAGAGCGGGAAGAGGCGTTTACGTTCCTCCACGTCGCCCGTCATGGTTGCCAGAAAACGGTCGGGGTCGCCTTTCTGGACCATCTCGGCGCAGGCGGCGATGGGGTCACGCGGGGTGTCGGTCATGCGGGCTTGGCCCCGTCGCGCAAGAGCTTCCATGTGATCGCGTCCAGCAGCGCCTCGAACGATGCATCGACGATGTTGGGGCTGACGCCCACGGTCGACCAGCGGTGGCCGTCGCGGTCTTCGCTGTCGATGATCACGCGTGTCTGCGCCTCGGTCCCGCCTTGGGTAATGCGCACCTTAAAATCCACCAGCCGCAGATCGTCGATGATATCCTGATAGGGTCCAAGGTCCTTCGCCAGCGCCTTGGCCAGCGCGTTGACCGGGCCACGATCGGTGCCGGACGCGTCCATGCTTTCCGACACGGACAGCTTTTTCTCGCTGCCGATTTTCACCACCACGATGGCCTCGGACAGGCTGACCGTCTGGTTGCGCTTGTTCTTGCGCCGCTCGATCGTGACCTTGTAGCGCTTTACCTCGAAAAATCGGGGCAACTGCCCCAGCACGTCGCGCGCAACCAACTCGAACGAGGCTTGCGCGCTGTCATAGGCATAGCCCTGATCTTCGCGTTCTTTCACCCGGTCAAGGATTTGCCCCAGACGTGGATCGCCCGGTTCGACGTCGATCCCGGCATCGGCCAGCCGCGCGCGCAGGTTCGATTGGCCCGCTTGATTGGACATCGGCACGATGCGCGCGTTGCCGACGGTTTCAGGCGGGATGTGTTCATAGGTCGTCGGGTCTTTCAGAATGGCCGAGGCATGCAGCCCGGCCTTATGCGCAAAGGCTGATGAACCGACAAAGGGCGACGCTTTATTCGGAACGCGGTTCAGGATGTCATCCAGCTTGCGTGATATGCGGGTCAGGCCTTGAAGGGCATCCCGTTTGACGCCCGTTTCAAACTGGCTGGCGTAGGGTTCTTTCAACAACAGCACCGGGATCAGCGTGGTCAGATTGGCGTTGCCGCAACGTTCGCCCAGCCCGTTCAGCGTGCCCTGCACCTGCCGCGCGCCCGCGTCGATGGCGGCCAGTGAACAGGCCACCGCGTTGCCGGTGTCATCATGGGTGTGGATGCCCAAATGGTCGCCGGGAATGCCCGCCGCGATCACGGCTTTGGTGATCTGGAGCACCTCGTGGGGCAACGTGCCGCCATTGGTGTCACACAGCACGATCCAGCGCGCGCCCGCATCGTAAGCGGCTTTCAGGCAGTCCAGCGCGTAATCCGGATTGGCCTTGTAGCCGTCAAAGAAATGCTCGGCGTCATAGAGCGCCTCGCGCCCCTGCGCGACCAGATGAGCGACCGAGGCGCGGATGTTTTCCACGTTCTCGTCCAGCGTGATCCCCAGCGCGGTGGTGACGTGGAAATCATGGCTTTTGCCCACCAGACACACCGCAGGCGTGCCCGCATTCATCACGCCCGCCAGCACATCGTCATTCGCAGCCGAGCGCCCTGCCCGCTTGGTCATCCCGAACGCCGTGAAGGTCGCGCGGGTTTTTGGGGCGGCTGCGAAAAAGTCGCTGTCGGTCGGGTTTGCACCAGGCCAGCCGCCTTCGATATAGTCGATCCCCAGCGCATCAAGCGCCTCGGCGATCTGCTGCTTTTCGGTCAGAGAGAACTGCACACCTTGGGTCTGCTGCCCGTCACGCAACGTGGTGTCGTAGAGGTAGAGGCGTTCGGTCATTTAAGGACCTCAAGCTTCGAGGCATCGAAGTCGGGACCCGGTTCTAGCTCAACCCCTTCTTTGGACATACGAACCTGCACGCCAGCTTCGGTAAGGATAGATTTCAACGCATCGACAGTGGAGAAATCCTTGGTTTCCATGGCGACGGTGCGGGCGTAGTGCAATCTTTTAGCAAGGGATGGAAGTTCGATACTATGTGAGAAGATACCGGCACCAAACTGGTCCTCACTGGAAAAAGAAGAGCCAACGATCACCTGGGTTCTCCAATTCCAGCCCCCCAACTCATCTGTCAGAATTCCAAGAAATCTAGCGGAAGCCAGCAACAGAGGAAGCTCATTTCGCTTAGCCAACTTGTGCAACTCTGCCAAAGCGCCCGCAGTATTCAGATCATCCGCCAATGCTGCCACCACCTCGACCGACGGGCTAGACGCTGGCTCGACACTATCGGTCAAAATACGCCACTTGCGCAACGTCGCTTCAGCCTCAGCCCGCTTCTTCTCGGTCCAATCCATCGGCTTGCGATAATGCGTGCCAAGGAACACGAAGCGGATCACCTCGCCCGGCACGCCTTGGTCCAGCAAATCATGCACAGTGAAGAAGTTGCCCAACGACTTGGACATCTTCTTTCCCTCGACCTGCAACATCTCGTTGTGCAGCCAATAGTTCGCAAACCCGGCATCTGGGTGCGCGCATTTCGACTGGGCGATCTCGTTTTCATGATGCGGGAACTGAAGGTCGTTGCCGCCGCCGTGAATGTCGAAGGTTGCCCCCAACAATTCATAGCTCATGGCCGAGCACTCAATATGCCAGCCAGGACGCCCCCGGCCCCACGGGCTGTCCCAGCCGGGCAGGTCATCGGTCGAGGGCTTCCACAGCACGAAATCCATCGGGTTCTTTTTGTAAGGCGCGACCTCGACCCGCGCACCGGCGATCATGTCATCGACAGACCGGCCCGACAGGCGTCCATATTCCTTGTAGCTTTCGACCGCGAACAGCACATGGCCCTCGGCCGCGTAAGCATGACCCTTGGCGATCAGATCCTTGATCATCGCAATCATAGGCCCGATGAACTCAGTCGCGCGGGGCATCTCGTCCGGCTCCAACGCGCCCAACGCGCCCATGTCCTGCAGATACCAGCCGATGGTCTCATCCGAGCGCTCATGCACCAGCTCTTCCAAGCTGCCCTTGGCACCGGCCTCTTTGCTGGCCAGCGCGGTCGCGTTGATCTTGTCATCCACGTCGGTGAAGTTGCGCACGTAAGTGACGTGATCCGGCCCATAGACATGGCGCAGCAGGCGATAAAGCACGTCAAACACCACAACAGGGCGCGCATTGCCCAGATGGGCACGGTCGTAAACCGTCGGCCCGCAGACATACATACGGACGTTATCCGGGTCGATCGGGGTAAAGACCTGCTTTTCCCGCGCCATCGTGTTGTAAAGCTTGATGTCCGTCATGTTGTCCTCGCAAGTCTGCGTACAGGTATTCCCACAGAATTATCCCGAGCGGGCTTAGCAAGTTCCTGACATGTATGGAATAGAAGAACGGCCCGCCTGAGTGTCTCAGCAGGTAATGCAGCAGATAATGTTGATGCTTTTCCGTTTCATGGTCTGCACGCTAGCACCCTTCCCTGCGCCTGCCAAGCGGGTTATCGTGAACTTATGACCCGTAAAGCTGTGAACAAGATATGCGAAGCCCTGCCCGGCGCGGAATGGTCCGAACCCTTCGGGCCGGGGCATGATATCTGGAAAGTGGGCGGCAAGATCTTCGCCGCGATGGGTTCCGTGACCGAAGGCGTGTCAGTCAAAACCCCGGATGTTGAGACGGCGATGATGCTAATCGAGGCTGGCGTGGGCAGCAAAGCCCCCTATTTCCATCGCTCATGGGTGCTGTTGCCGTTTGACGCGGGGCAAGACGAGTTGACCCACCGCATCCACCGATCCTATGCGCTGATCCGGTCCAGCCTCACGAAAAAAGCGCAAGCCACGCTCGCGCCCTTTGATCCTGACGCCTAGGCCGTCGCTGCGTTTGTTTTCGGCGCCAGTTCGCCCTTGGTCCACATCTGAATGACCTTGTAGATGATCGGCAGGATGATCAGCGTCGCCATCACAAGGCTTGCGCCTGCAACGATCCGCATGATGTCGCTGCCGGTGACCACTGCCCCCAATTGCATCAGGCTGGAAAACGCGGCCAATGGGAAAGTGAACGCGCCCCAAAGTGGGCTAAACCCTGCCTTTAACAGCCAGCGCGCCCGCCCGATCAATCCGCTTAGAATCACAATGGCCATGACGCTAAAGACCATAGCCATCTGCGTCTCGCCCAGCAGATAGGCGCCTGTGCCCAAGACGCTGGCCGGGGCCAGATGGATCGCCAGAAGCGGGCGCAATGGCGGCGGGATACGGGTGCGCAGGAATTGGGCGGCACTGGCACCCCAGACAATTGCGGCGGCAAAAAAACCGCCCCAGAAAGACGCTGCTGCAAATCCGGACCACCCCAGCGGCGCGGCCGCCAGCGGGATCAGTACGAACCCCGCAAACAATAGATGCCAGACCGGTGTGACGATCCGGGCTTCAACTGGACCGGTGATCAGCATATGAATGACCCGAATGGCCAGCATCACATGCACCGCAAAGGTCAAAAGTAGGATAGCACCCGCCAATACCAGCGAAAACGGTTCGACCGTGGCAGACAGCAGATATCCCGTCAGCACCATGGCCGCCAGCCCTGCCCGCCCCGGCAAGACGCGTAAATCTTCGGCAAACGTTCCAGCGCGCTGCATGAATTTCATCGCATAGGCCGCAAGACAGAAAAGAAACAACAAGGTGACGGCACCAAGCAGCATCTCTCCGATTGCGGTGGGGGCGGACAAAGTGTCTGCCGCACGCCGCCACGCCAGACCCAGCCCGAACACCCCCATAATCGGAGTGAACACCGCAGGTGGCATCCGTTGAAACATCCGGGTCTTCGGCGGCAGGGGTGGAGGTGGCGGAAAATACGGGGCTTTGGCCATCGGGGAATCCTTGAACTCAACTTGGTCCATTTAACCCGAGTAACATTGCAAAAAAAGCCCTGCAATCGCAACCGATTGCCGCAGGTCGCAACGTCCCGAGCGAACCGCCATGATATTCGCACGTCACCCGATGGTCGCCGCACGGGCGGCACGCAGGTTTTCTATCAACGCAACCCGTAGGAGCGTCGCTTCTGATCCTACCCCAAGAAAGGTCACGCCAAGATCGGCGTAGTAGCCGAAATCGGCATGATCATAGTGCAGAATACCCGCCGCTTTGCCCGCTGCGCGAACGCGTCCGACCGTTTTGGCAATCGCTGCTTTAACATCGGGATGGCCGGGATTGCCGCGATGTCCCATATCGGCCGACAGGTCTGCCGGGCCGATAAAGACACAATCAACCCCATCCGTGTTTGCAATTTCGTCAATGTTTTCAACGGCAAGACGTGTCTCGGCCTGCACGATCAGGCACACCTCGTCATTGGCATTTGTCAGGTATTCATCCACCTGTCCATAACGCGCAGCCCTTGCAACGCCTGACCCCATCCCGCGTCGTCCGTCGGGTGCATAGCGGGTGGCAGCGACGATCTGGGCGGCTTGCGTCCCGGTATCCACCATCGGCACCAAAAGGCTTTGCGTGCCCAAATCCATCACCTGTTTGATCACCCAGTCTTCTCCGACCGGCACGCGCACAATGGGCGAGATGTCGAACGTTGCAAGTGTGCGCAATTGTGTTTGGATAAGGGTCGGGTCATAGGGCGCATGTTCGCCGTCGATCAGCGCCCAGTCATACCCGGTGCCGCCAACAAGCTCGGTCGCGGAAAGACTGGCAAGGTTCAGCCATAAACCGACCTGCATTTCACCCGCGGCCAGCGCGCGCTTCAGCTTGTTTTTCGGCGCTTTCATCGCGGACTCCAATTGCTTAACATGTAAACAAGCAAAGCCTATTCGACCGCGCGAAACCAATCAAGCGATTGGTCGGGCACGACGGACTTAACACCGTCGCGCCCACTTTTAGTTAAGATAGTCAGACCTCTGCAGCCCGTATTTTGCCATCTTCTCGTTCAGAGTCCGGCGCGGCAGGCACAGCTCGTCCATTACCCCGACGATTGACCCCTTGTGGCGGCGCATCGTGTTGTCGATCAACATCCGCTCGAACGCTTCCACGTATTCCTTGAGCGGCTTGCCCTCGGTCGTCATCACCGGTTGAACTTCGTCGTGGTCCGACATCAGCAGGGACGAGATAGTGCCAGTGCCGCGGCGTGACTGCAGAACGGCGCGTTCGGCGATGTTGATCAACTGGCGTATGTTACCGGGCCACGGCGCTTGCAGAAGCTGGGCGGCCTCTTGCGCGCTGACGGTGGGGGCCGCGCAGCCGTATTCATCCGCGAACTGGTCGGCAAACCCGGTGAACAGCATCAGGATATCCTCGCCCCGCTGGCGCAGCGGCGGAAGGGTGATCTTCATCGCGGCAAGGCGATAGAATAAATCGGGCCGCAGGCAATCTTCGCAGGTCTTGCCTTGCTCTTGCAAGTTGCAGATTGCCACGACGCGGGTTTCGGCCGGGGTGCCTTGATCGTTCATCCACGTGAGCAACCGGGCCTGCAGCCCCATCGGCAATGCCTCGATGTCTTCCAACACCAACGTGCCGCCGCGGGCCTCTTCGACCAGCGGTTGCGCACCGCCTTCTTCCATCGGGCCGAACAGGCGGCGAGTCAGGTCGTCTTCTTCCTGCCCCGCGCAGGTGGCGACGACAAATTTCTTGCCCGCCTTTGCCCCAACCGCATGCATTGCATGGGCCACGAGCGTTTTTCCGGTTCCGGTTTCGCCATCGATCAGAACGTGACCGTCAGATTGGCCAATATCCAGAATATCCTCGCGCAGACGCGACATGACCGGGGACGCTCCAATCAGTTTTTTCATGATGGTCGAACCATCGGACAGTTCGCGGCGCAGCGCACGCGCATCCATCGCCAGCCGCCGTTTATGTGTCGCCTTCTTCGCCAGATTGGTCAGTTGATCGGGATTAAACGGCTTTTCAAGGAAATCGAAGGCGCCGACGCGCATAGCCTCGACCGCCATCGGCACATCGCCGTGACCGGTGATCATGATGACAGGCAGCGAACTGTCGAGGCTCATCAGTTTCTTCAAGAACCCCATACCGTCGATTCCCGGCATCTTGATGTCCGAGATGATCACCCCCGGATAGTCCTGCCCGATCACTTTCAAGGCGTCTTCAGCAGACGGAAAGGTCTCTGTCTCGAACCCAGACAGGGACAACCATTGCGAAATGGATTGCCGCATGTCCTGTTCGTCATCGACGATCGCGATTTTCATTGCCTGCGCCATCGCAGCCTCCTGATAAATGGTCCGTTGTCGCCCTTATTCAGCGGCTTCAACGTCAATTTCCTGTTCATCCAAAACGGGCAACTCGACTTCAAAAACCGCGCCACCATCCTGACCGTTACGCGCCGTCAAACGGCCACCCAAATCTGTGACAATGCCCGACGAAATCGCCAGCCCCAGCCCAACCCCGTCTCCGGGGGCCTTGGTGGTGTAGAAAGGCTCGAACAGGTTATCCAGATCTTCCACTCCGTTTCCATTGTCGCGCACTGTGATCAACACATAATCGCCCCGACTGACGATGATATCAACCTGCGGCAAATCAACAGTTTTTGTTGCGTCCAGCGCGTTTCGCAGCAAATTGATCAACACTTGCTCCAGGCGCAAGCGATCTCCCATCACCATAACGGGTTCGCGCGGAATATTGCGCGTGATGCGGACCTCGCGGCTTTTCAGCTGAGGTTCCATCATCGACAGCGCGGTGGAAACACTTTCGCGCACATCCATCGGCTCAAACGCCTCACCACCCTTACGGGCATAACTTTTCAACTGACGCGTGATCGCACCCATTCGTTCGATCAGGTCATCAATTCGTTGGAAACTGGACAGGGCTTCATCCGGACGCTTGCGTTGCAACAACAGCTTCGCCCCGGCCAAATACGTTTTCATCGCAGCCAGCGGTTGGTTCAATTCGTGACTGACCGCTGCCGACATTTCCCCCAACGCTGCCAGTTTCGAGCTTTGCGCCAGCGTCTGTTCAGCCACTTGCAGGTTCTCTTCGGCCCGTTTGCGTTCCGCGATTTCGCGTTGCAATGCGACGTTCAACTGCCGCAAATCCGCCGATTCCTGCGCAAACAGGACCGAGCGCCATTGAGCACGCCGGCTGATCAGATAAAACAGCAGCGACAGGACCATCGCGAACGCCATGATCTCCAGCGCCAAAACCGCATTCACCTTTTCGCGCACCGACGCGTAAGAGGTGAAGGACGCGATCCGCCACCCTTGAAATGGCACTCGGCTTTCGTGGCGCATCACTTCTTCGCCCAAAAACAGCACATCCGACGGTAGACCCGACCAATCCGCCGCCTCGCGCACACTGCGCCGGATTGCATCGGTTGCAGACACGGTCGCAAGTGCCTCGCCTTCTGGTTTGCCACGCCAGCGGGGTTCCGTGGCCAGAATAACGTTGCCTTCGCTGTCGGTGACAAGCACTGCATCCGAAATGCCAGACCAACTGCTTTCAAATTTGCGCAGATCCACGTTGACGACAATCACTCCGATCACGCCATCGCTGTCTTCGATCTTGCGGGAATAGGAAAACTCGTATGATCCGGCCTCTGTCTGCACTGTCGTGAAAACGGTTTCCGAGCTTCTGAGTGCCTCGACATAATAAGGATTGGTGCGGTGCTGCGATCCCAATGTCTCGCGTGTGGTAGCGGCCACGGCGCGCCCGTCACTGTCTAGAAGCATCAGCGACGCGGCTTCGATCTCGTCGCGATAGGAAATCAGTCGGGCCGTGCTTTGTGAGTAATCTGCGGAGTTCAATGCGTTGATCAACGCCGGATCGCGCGACAGCAACAAGGGCACGACCGAGTTTCGTTGCAATTCACTCAGCAGGTTTCCGGAATACAGCGCCACCCGAAGCTCGGCCCGGTTACGGGTGGTTTCGGTGTAACGTTCGGTCAGTAGGCGGTTCGAGAAGAAGACCACAAAGACCGCAAGGGAAATCAACGCGACAAGCACAAGGCGCGCGCGAAGACTGACCCCCGGACGTGGGGGCGGCACTGGACGGTTCTTAAAAACGGCCATGGCTCAAAGATAGGTCCGCAAGACCAGCTTCGCAATCACGCAGCGACGACGCTATCCACCAACGAGCGGAACATCGCCACGCCATCGGTTCCGCCGTGTCTTTCGTCCACACATCGCTCGGGATGCGGCATCATACCAAGCACACGACGGTTCTTGGATATCACCCCAGCAATATCCCCGGTCGAGCCATTGGGATTGTCGATGTATGTGAAAGCAATCCGGTCCTCATCGCGCAACTGCGCCAGCTTTTCATCTGTGACGTTGTAATTGCCGTCATGATGCGCGATCGGAACGGTGATCTCCTGCCCTTTGTCATAGCCGGACAGAAAGCCGCAGTTCGTGGTTTCTACTTTTAAACCAATAGGTTTGCAGATGAACTTCAGGTCGGCATTGCGCATCAGGGCACCGGGCAGAATGCCGGTTTCAGTCAGCACCTGAAAGCCATTGCAAATGCCGACGGCATAGCCGCCGCGCTCGGTATGCTTGATCAACGAACGGGTGATGGGTGACTGCGCCGCGATCGCACCGCAACGCAGATAGTCCCCGAAAGAAAACCCACCCGGAATACCCACGATATCCAGATCATCCGGCAGGTCTGTTTCCTTGTGCCAGATCATCTTGACCTGTGCACCCGTCCGCTCAAACGCCACCGCCAGATCGCGGTCACAGTTAGAACCCGGAAAAACAATGACGCCCGCTTTCATCACAGCACCTGAATGGTGTAGTTTTCGATGACGGTGTTGGCCAGCAGCTTTTCGCACATCTTCTTGATGTCCTCGTCCGAGGTGCCGTCGGCCAGATCAAGTTCGATCACTTTGCCTTGACGCACACGTTCCACGCCCGCAAACCCCAGGTTGCCTAGCGCGTGGCGCACGGCCTCGCCCTGCGGGTCCAGAACGCCGGTTTTCAGCATCACATCAACACGTACTTTCATCGGGCAAATCCTCAGTTGATCAGGGTCGGTTTAGCGGGGGTGTGGGTGACATTCGACGGCATGACGCCCAGACGGCGCGCCACCTCGGTATAAGCATCGGCCAGGTTGCCAAGGTCGCGGCGGAACACGTCCTTGTCCAACTTCTGACCGGTTTCCATGTCCCACAGACGGCAGCTGTCGGGGCTGATCTCATCGGCCACGATCAAACGCGGGAAGTCGCCTTCATAAACGCGGCCCATTTCGATCTTGAAGTCAACCAGCTTGATTCCGACACCATACATCACGCCTGACAGGTAATCGTTCACACGCAACGCCATCGACACGATCTCGTCCATCTCTTGTTGGCTCGCCCAACCGAACGCGGCGATGTATTCTTCCGGCACCAGAGGGTCACCAAGACTGTCGTCCTTGTAAGAAAACTCGACGATCGGGCGGGGCAGCGGTGTGCCCTCTTCCATACCCAGACGTTTGGCCATGGAGCCTGCGGCCACGTTGCGCACGATAATCTCAAGCGGCACGATCTCGGCGGCACGTACTAGCTGTTCACGCATGTTCAAGCGTTTGATGAAGTGGTTGGGAATACCAAGCTGTGTCAGCCCAATCATGAAGAACTCGGACAGGCGGTTGTTCAAAACACCTTTCCCGTCGATCACGTCCTTCTTTTCGGCGTTAAATGCGGTCGCATCGTCTTTGAAATACTGCACGATGGTGCCCGGCTCGGTGCCTTCATACAGGATCTTCGCCTTGCCTTCATAAAGTTTCTTGCGCCGTGCCATAAGACCTCCGTCGGTCAAAGCGGGATGCAGTCCTTGGCGGACCCCCTGCCCGCGCGACTCCCGCTGATGCCCGCCCTATACGTGAAAGCCTGACGCTGGGCAAGAATATCGCCGATATAGCACGATTTCCCCAATTTGAGAGCGCTAGCGGGGTTGCGATAACCGCTTCTCGTTGGCATATCAGTATCGACAAGCGCCATTCGGCCAGCCGAAGGCACCGGACCATGAACAAGGGAATGCCATGACCACCTTTGATGATCGCGAAAACGCCTTCGAAGCCAAATTTGCCCATGATGAAGAAATGCAGTTCAAGGCAGAAGCACGCGCCAACAAGAAACTGGGCCTGTGGGCTGCAGAGAAACTGGGCAAATCCGGGGACGATGCTCTGGCCTATGCAAGCGAAGTGATCAAGTCAGATTTTGAAGAAGCTGGACATGAAGACGTGGTGCGTAAGGTCACAGGTGATCTCAGCACCGTCAGCGCCGATGAAGTCCGCGCCAAACGTGCCGAACTTCTGGCTATTGCCAAAGCCGAACTGATCACCGAAGTCTGATCACCGCTGTCAGGCAACCGATGATACAAGATCACAGGCGCAGCTGTTTCGGCTGCGCCTTTTTTCACAGTGACGGTATGCGGATCGAAAGATCGCTCTCAACCTGCTGCGGAAACAACGTAAGATTGGCACCTCTTAATACGCATTAAGTTTGCGCCCGTACTCAATCCGTGGCAGGTAGCGGCGAAACTCGTTTCTCTATTTTACGGAGACCCCCTGATGACGGACCTGCTGACCCAACTGATGGCGGAACGCGATTGGCTGATGGCCGATGGCGCTACCGGAACGACCCTGTTCAACATGGGCCTGACCTCAGGCGATGCGCCCGAGCTGTGGAACGTTGATAGACCCGACGATATTCGCACGCTTTATAAGGGTGCTGTGGATGCCGGATCTGATATCTTCCTGACCAACTCGTTCGGCGGCAACGCTTCGCGCCTGAAGTTGCACGATGCCCAAAGCCGCGTACGCGAACTGAACCGCGCCGCTGCCGAACTGGGTCGCGAGGTTGCCGATGCGTCAGGTCGCAAGGTTGTAGTGGCCGGATCCATCGGCCCGACCGGCGACATCATGGAGCCGATGGGCAGCCTGACCTTCGACAGCGCCGTTGAGATGTTCCATGAACAAGCCGAAGGGCTGAAGGAAGGCGGGGCGGACGTGCTGTGGGTCGAAACGATTTCGGCACCTGAAGAATACAAAGCCGCTGCCCGCGCCGCCGAACTGGCCGACATGCCATGGTGCGGCACGATGAGCTTCGACACCGCCGGGCGCACCATGATGGGCATCACCTCGGCCGATCTGGCGAAGATGGTCGAGACACTCAGCAAGCCACCCTTGGCCTTTGGGGCAAACTGTGGCGTTGGTGCCGCCGATCTGCTGCGCACAGTCCTGGGCTTTGCGGCACAAGGCAGCGAACGCCCGATCATAGCCAAGGGCAACGCGGGCATTCCGAAATATGTGGATGGCCATATCCACTATGACGGCACTCCGACTTTGATGGCGGATTATGCGGTTCTGGCCCGCGATTGCGGCGCCACGATCATTGGCGGGTGCTGTGGCACCACGCCTGAGCATCTGCGCGCCATGCGCGAAGCGTTGGAGACACGTCCAAGAAGCGACAGCCGGCCAACGTTGGAGCAGATCGCTGCGGCACTTGGCGGCTTCTCATCGGCTTCCGATGGCACGGGCGACGATGCGGGGCAGAAACCAGACCGCCGGTCACGCCGTCGGCGTCGTTAAGCTCACACGACCTGTTCTTGATAGAAACGAGGGTGATTTTCGCCCTCGTTTTTCTTCGCGATCTCAATACGGTCGGTCAAAACAGTGACAGTTGATCCCCGGCTTTGGGCGGCACGGCGAACAGATCACAGCGCAGCTTTGGCAAGCCTTTGGACAGCCCAAGACGCTTGCGGGCAATGTCAAACCGAAGGCGCAACAGGTCTGAAAACGTGCCTTTCCCAACCATCCGGGAACCAAACTCCGCGTCATAATCATCACCTCCGCGCATCTCGCGCATCCGTCCCATCACACGGGCGGCGCGGTCGGGCACGTGTTCAGTCAGCCAATCCTGAAACAGCTCCGAGACCTCGCTGGGAAGGCGCAGCAGAATATAGCTCGCCGCCTCGGCACCCGCATCGCGCGCAGCGCACAGGATCGCCTCAAGTTCGTGGTCTGTCAGGCCGGGCACGACGGGCGCGACCATGACGCGCACCGGGATCCCGGTTTCGGACAGACGTTCGATCATCTGTAACCGTCTTTTGGGGCTGGGCACGCGTGGTTCCATCTTGCGCGACAACGCCGCATCCATCGTGGTGACGGAAACGCCTACATGTGTCAGCCCCGCCTGCGCCATCTCGGATAGCAGATCAAGGTCACGTTCTATCAGAGTGCCCTTGGTGACGATCGTGACCGGATGACGAAACCGCGCGAGCACCTCAAGAACCCCGCGCATGACGCGATACTGCGCTTCGATTGGTTGATAGGGATCGGTATTGGTGCCGATCGCGATAGGTGCCACCGCATAGCGCGCGCGCGACAACTCCTTCTCCAGCCGTCGTGGCGCATTGGGGCGCGCAATCAGGCGCGTTTCGAAATCCAGACCCGCTGAATAGCCCAGATAGGCATGCGTCGGGCGTGCAAAACAATAGATGCACCCGTGTTCGCACCCGCGATACGGATTGATCGACCGGTCAAAACTGATATCGGGCGATCTGTTGCGCGTGATCACGCTGCGCGGATTTTCGATGGCAACATGGGTCAGGATCGTGCGTGGCAGTTCTTGTTGCCAACCATCGTCGACACATACTCTCTGATAAGGTTCGAACCTGCCGGTGTCGTTGCTGTTTGCCGCGCGTCCGCGCCGTGCTTCAGCCCGGATTTTGTTATCGCAATTTGAAACCATGGCCTACCATAAGAACATATAGAGAACATATGAAGCAGATTCACCATTTCATAGCGAATTATTCATTTGCCATTAGGTCGGTCAAAGGGCACTCCATGTCGCAATCGGTCCAGACCAAACGTGCGAAATCGTCGCATGTGGGATTTGAAGACTTTTAGTTTTAGCTAGGGAACGGCAGCCATGTCCGACCAAGAAGACGATATCATCCTGAGCGAGCTGAACGACGAAGAGCTTGTCCAGCAGATGCATGACGACCTTTATGACGGTCTTGCGGAAGAGATTACCGAAGGCGTCAACATCCTGCTTGAGCGCGGCTGGGAACCGTACAAAGTTCTGACCGAAGCGCTTGTGGGGGGTATGACCATCGTAGGGCACGACTTCCGTGACGGGATTTTGTTTGTGCCCGAGGTGCTTCTGGCCGCCAATGCGATGAAGGCTGGCATGTCCATTCTGAAGCCGCTGCTGATCGCCACTGGTGCACCCCGCATGGGCAAGATGGTGATCGGCACGGTAAAGGGCGACATTCACGATATCGGCAAGAACCTTGTATCGATGATGATGGAAGGCGCCGGCTTTGAAGTTGTCGATCTGGGCATCAACAATGCGGTCGAAAGCTATCTTGAAGCATTGGAGGCCGAACAAGCTGACATTCTTGGTATGTCGGCCCTACTGACCACAACGATGCCTTATATGAAGGTCGTGATCGACACGATGATCGAAAAGGGTATTCGCGACGATTATACCATTCTGGTTGGTGGTGCGCCGTTGAACGAGGAGTTCGGCAAGGCGATTGGGGCGGATAGCTATTGCCGTGATGCCGCGGTCGCGGTTGAGACGGCGAAAGACTACATGCTGCGCAAACATAACCAGCTTGCCGCAGGCTGACCTTGCCTAAAAAGTTAAGACAAGGCCCTGCCCCGAAGGCGGGGCCTTTTCTTTTGTCTTCTTAGACCCCAGATATGACAGCATGAGCAAAACACGGTTCTTTTTCCTGATCACCCTCGTGATCCTGTCCGGTGGCTTAACGATCTTGGTCGGCAGCCTCGCCGCCGCATCCGGCAAACTGGATGGTCAGGTGGCCATGGCATTGTTGCCGCTGATCATGTTGGCGTCGATCGGTATCCGGGCTTTATCAGGGCGGAACGGATCATGAAGCCAAGCGACGAAGAACTCACCCGCGACGGGTTGGCACCAACAGATGCCTCGGCCAAGGTTTTGATTTTGGCCTGCGGTGCACTGGCCAACGAAATTCTGGCGCTAATCCGCCTGAACGGTTGGGATCACATGAGCCTGACCTGCCTGCCCGCAATCCTGCACAACACGCCGGACAAAATCCCCGGTGCCGTCCGCGCTGCTGTTGAAAAACACGGCGCCAACTTTGATCAGATCTTTCTAGCCTACGCCGATTGTGGCACCGGAGGCGAGTTGGCCACAATGTGTGACGAAATGGGCATCGAGATGATCCGGGGGCCGCACTGTTACAGCTTCTTCGAGGGCAACGACGCTTTTGCCGCCCGCACCGAAGACGAGATCGATGTTTTCTATCTGACCGACTTTCTGGCACGTGGGTTTGAAAGTTTCGTGATCAAACCGCTGGGTCTGGATCGCCACCCTGAATTGCGGGACATGTATTTCGGCCATTATACGCGGCTGATCTATCTGGCGCAGACTGACAATCCTGACCTTGACCGCATGGCCGAGGCAGCTGCCAAACGGATTGGCCTGATATACGAGCGAAAGTTCACCGGCTTTGGAGATTTGGCCACAGCCCTGAAACACTTGAGGTGATCAGACCGCGTCTGCGGCTTGCATTCGAATACGCTCGACCATCGCGCGCAGCCCGTTGGACCGTTGCGACGACAGATGGTCGTTCAGACCCAACCGCGCCAGTTCTGCCGGGGCGTCGACCATACCGACCTCAGACACCGGCAGATCATTGTAAAGCGCCGCCAGAACCGCAATCAGACCTTTGACGATCATCGCATCGCTGTCACCATGAAAGCGATAGATGTCGCCGTCGATTTCCGGGTGCAACCAGACCTGACTGGCACAGCCTTCCACCTTTGTGGACGGCACTTTCAACGCGTCCTCCATCGGTGGTAGCGCTTTGCCCATGTCGATGACCATCGCATAGCGGTCTTCCCACTCGTCCAGAAACGCAAAATCCTCGACTATATCTTCAAAAGCGGGGCTGGCCATCGGGTTGGTCCTTCATCTTCGTTGTTCATCAGTTAGGGCGATCTGCGCCAAAGGTCCAGACCCCCACAGGGTTCGCAGTGTTCTCTTTTCAAAACCCTGCACATGGGCTAACCCTTTGGTCAGAAGAAGAGGAGCGACCATGACACTGCGCCGTTTTGCCCTGCCCGCCGTGATGACCAGTATTGTTCTGGGTCTGACCGCCTGTGGCAGCACATCGAACCTGAACCCCGTCAACTGGTTCCGGTCGGATGGCGTCAAAGAAGTCGCAGTGATCCCCGAAGGTGGGTTTCTTGAAGATCAGGAATATCGCGGGTTGGTGACAGACGTTGTCGAAGTGCAAGTGTTGCGCAGCACCGGTGGTGCGATCATTCGTGCCAAAGGCCTGCCGCCCCGTCTTGGTTATTGGGATGCGCAGCTCGTGCCAGAAAATTTCGAACGACCCGTCGATGGCGTGCTGACCTACATGTTCCGCATAAGCGAGCCGCCCTATCACACCAACGCAGGCCGCCCGAAACAGCGCGAAGTGTTGGTGGGGCAGTTCGTGTCAAACACCAAATTGCAAGGCGTGCGTACAATCCGCGTTGTGGGCGAGCGTAACAGCCGGTCGTCCAGCCGCTAGGCGAGACCGACTGGATGACGAAGTGATCTAAACTTCGAACACTTCGACCCGATGCCCTTTGGCGGCCAGCGCCAGCTTGCCTTCGCACAGGCGCAGCGCATCGTTGCCAAACACCTCGGCCCGCCAGCCGCGCAGGGCTTGAACGTCGCGTTTTCCCGCCGCCAATGCGTCCAGATCAGCCGCCGACGCGATCAGTTTCTGCGCCACTTTTTCCTGCTCGCAACGCGCTTTCAGAAGCACACGCAAAAGATCGGCCAGTGCCGGGTTCACTTGTAGCTTGTCGCGGGATTTGTCCGACGCTTTGGGCAGGTCTTCCTGCGCCATTTCAACACCGGCGGTCACAGCGTGCAGAATACCTTCGGCGATCTCGCCCTTGCGGGCTTCACGCAACAGTAGACGTGACCGGCCCAGATCCTGCATGTTGCGGGGTTTGGTTGAGGCCAGTTCAAGCAACGCATCGTCTTTCATCACCCGGTTGCGGGGCACATTGCGCGATTGGGCATAGGCTTCGCGGAAGCGGGCAAGCTCTTTGGCGACACCCAGAAAACGCGATGAGTTCGTGCGTGTTTTCAGGCGCATCCACGCCTCTTCCGGTTGGATAGTATAGGTTGCGGGTTCCGTCAGAATGGCCAGTTCCTCTTCCACCCAGGCCCCGCGGCCGCTTTTTTTCAACTCGGCGGCCAAATACTCATAGATCTGACGCAAATGCGTAACATCCCCAATGGCATAGCTCTTTTGTGCATCGGTCAGCGGGCGGCGCGACCAGTCGGTGAATCGGCTGGATTTGTCCATCTGCGCGCGCGCAATCTTGCGCACCAAGGTCTCATACCCCGCTTGATCGCCAAAGCCACAGACCATCGCGGCCACCTGCGTGTCAAACAGCGGTTTGGGAAAGACACCAGCTTCAACAAAGAAGATCTCAAGATCCTGACGGGCAGCGTGGAACACCTTGACCACGTTTTCATCGCGGAACAGCGTATAAAGCGGGTCCAGCGATAACCCGTTAACCAGCGGGTCAACCAGCACAGCGTCTTCGTCTGAATCACCAGGCACGGCCAGTTGCACAAGGCAAAGTTTTGAATAATAGGTGCGTTCGCGCAGAAATTCCGTGTCGACCGTAACATAGGGATGCTTGGCGGCGCGGGTGCAAAACTCAGCCAGCGCCTCGGTCGTGGTAATCGTGATCATACAGGGTCTTTCTGCTCGTTTTCGTGCGCCTTCTGGCCTTTCGACGGGTTTACGGCGAAACCATGAAAAAGGAAAGCCTTGGGCGTCACGGGCGCATCAGGGCAGGAAAACCGGCGTGCAATCGCCATTTGCGAAGCGGCGCAGCACGGCGGGATAAAGCAGGTGTTCCTGATTCAACACCCGCGCGGCCAAACTGTCTGCTGTGTCACTGGGGATGATGGGCACGCGGGCCTGACCAAGGATCGGACCACCATCCAGTTCCGCTGTGACCTCATGCACAGAACACCCGGCCTCGTTGTCACCGGCATCTATTGCACGCTGATGGGTGTGAAGCCCCTTGTATTTCGGCAAAAGCGACGGATGGATGTTCAAGCAGCGTCCCGACCATCTGGCCGTGAATCCTTCAGTTAGGATACGCATGAACCCGGCCAGACAGATGATATCCGGGTGCGCCTGTTCCAAAGCGTCACTCAACGCGGCTTCGAACCCGGCGCGGTCGCCCTTGAAGTCGCGATGGTCCACAACAGCGGTCGGAATACCAAGCGTGCGCGCTTTTTCCAGCCCGCCCGCATCCGGCACGTTCGACAGGACAAGGCAAGGACGTGCAGGGTGGTCGCCGGTCATGCTGTTTGCCAGGGTCACCATGTTCGAACCGCTGCCTGAAATCAGGATGGCGACCCGCTTATGCGCCCCGCCCGCATTGGTCACAGAAGCGTCCCAAGATAGCTGACACCCTCGCCCGCCTGAATGCGGCCCAATTGGGTGACATGTTCGCCGGCATTTGTCAGACGCTCGGTCAAGGCTGCGGCTTGCGGCGCGTCAACAACCAGCACCATGCCCTGCCCGGAATTGAACGTCTTGAGCAGTTCGCCCTGATCCATCCCGCCAGTTGATGCCAACCATTTGAATACAGGCGGCAAATCCCAAGCGTCCAGATCGACAAGCGCGCCCAGCCCATCGGGCAGCACGCGTGGCAGGTTTTCGGTCAATCCGCCGCCGGTGATATGGGCCAGCGCATGAACGCCCCCTGCCTGCACGGCCTCAAGCGCCTGACGCACGTAAAGGCGCGTCGGGGCCAAAAGCGCCTCACCCAGGGTGATGCTACCATCCCATGGGCAGTCCGCGTCCCAGCCAAGACCCGAGACCTTGACCAGTTTGCGCACCAGCGAATAACCGTTGGAATGCACGCCGTCGGACGCCAGCCCCAGCAGAACGTCGCCTTCCTTGACGCCTTTTGGCAAATCTTCACCGCGCTCCATCGCGCCGACCGAGAAACCGGCCAGATCGAAATCGCCATCCTCATACATGCCAGGCATTTCAGCCGTCTCGCCACCGATCAGCGCACAGCCGGACAACTCGCAGCCCTTTGCGATGCCTTCGATGATCCGCGCGGCCTTGTCGGTTTCCAGACGGCCCGTTGCAAAGTAATCAAGGAAGAACAGCGGCTCGGCGCCCTGACATACAAGGTCGTTCACACACATGGCGACCAGATCAATCCCGATCGTGTCGACGTTGCCGGTGTCAATCGCGATGCGCAGCTTGGTGCCAACACCATCCGTGGCAGACACCAGCACTGGGTCCTTGAACCCCGCCCCCTTCAGGTCAAACAGTGCGCCGAAGCCCCCAAGCCCGGCCATGACGCCCGGACGGTTGGTGCGTTTGGCGGCGGGTTTGATCCGTTCAACCAATGCGTTGCCTGCGTCAATATCCACGCCTGCGTCGGCATAGGTGATGCCCTTGGATGCGTCGCTCATCTGGTCCCCCGATTGACCTGCATAAAAACTGCGCTTGCGATAGCTTAAGGGGCGTAAAGAGTCCACGCCTCGCTTGACGCCGCGCGCCAGTTTGCTAGCAAGGGCGGCACCGGGGATTACAGTGGGCCTGTAGCTCAACGGTTAGAGCAGAGCGCTCATAACGCTTTGGTTGGGGGTTCAAATCCCTCCGGGCCTACCATTATTCCCCTGTCGCAAAAAGGCAGTCAAAGCTTAAGCTTCGTTGCGCGATCGTTTCTGGTAGATGATCCATCCCCACCGATAAGCCGCCGCGCAAATTTCTGCGCCTTCATTACATAGTAGACTCTGAGAAAAAAATCCTTAGTAGGATCATGACTGCAAACAACCATAACTAGAAAGAGCGCAATGTCTCGTTGGAAAGAGTTACGAAGGTTCGCCGATAAAGAAAAGCTGGGTATTGAGATTGCTCCATTTTTCCGCCCGATCGCTAAGAAGTCAGACGGCTACAATATTCTGTCCCTAGACATCTTCGACACTAAATCTCTTAAAGAAATTGCAGTAGAAAAACACAATGTCGCCGAGCATAATCTCCATCTAATCGAAGATGTAGACATTGTATCTAACGCGATTGATTTGGGTGAAGCTGTTACAGCCAAAGGCCTTAACGGAAAGATCGACTACATACTTTCCTCGCACAATTTCGAGCATTTGCCGGACCCAATAAAGTTTTTGCAAGGATGTTCGAGCGCTCTGCGGCCTGGTGGCACCCTAACAATGGCTATCCCTGACCACAGAATGTGCTTCGATCACTTTAGAACTCCAAGCAAGCTAAGCGACTGGTTAGCCGCCTATCACAACAATCACAGACAACCAACGCCTGAGACACTGTTTGATTACAATGCAAACATCGGAACTTATCACATAGGCGAAAAGCGGTTGGTCGGGATGTCCCATCCTCGCGACAATCCCGACGGTTTTTGGCCGAAAGGGGAGCTTAAGTCCATTTACGCCACATATGTGGCGGATATCGCAGATCCGTCTGCTTACAGAGATGTTCACTGCAATGTCGTCTTCGGCGCTAGTCTGGAGTTATTGTTAAGCGACCTTAGGTACCTGGGCCTGATCGATTTTGACATTATCGAAATCTTGCCTCCGCAGGGTTTGGAGTTTTTTATTCATCTCAGAAAGTCTGAATCTGGATCAAGCAGCCGAGAGACCGGTGAAGAATTCAATTTGCGTCGTCTAGTGCTTCTCAGAGAAATGAACGCTTCGCTTGGGCGCGCAGGGCTTACACGGCTTGCGTCAAAAATGCCTCTATCGCAAGCCGAGTTAGACAGCCAGAAACCGGCAACCTTTAGATCTTTGTCTAAGAAATTGCTGCATAAAGCTGTTGGCAACCGCATCTACGAGAAACTAAAGCGGCTCAGGTATCAATCTTGAGCTTATCCAAAGTTATACTTGAACACTCAATCACCCATCCGAGTCGCGCCAATTTGCTGGCATGGACGCACGATAAGAATACAGTGGGCCTGTAGCTCAACGGTTAGAGCAGAGCGCTCATAACGCTTTGGTTGGGGGTTCAAATCCCTCCGGACCTACCACTTTGTATAGGGCACGCGCCTGTTAACGGGGCAATACGAACTCGACCTTCAACCCACCTAAGTCAGCGCTGTCACCGAGCCGAAGATGTCCACCATGCCCGCGCGCGATGTCGCTGGCGATGGCCAGCCCCAAGCCCACACCGGATCCCTTGTCCTGATTGCGCGCCTTGTCCAGGCGGGCAAAGGGTTTCAAGGCTTCTTCGCGTGCCTCGGGGGGGATGCCCGGCCCGTTATCTTCGACCACGAAGCGTAAGTCCCCTCGCCCCGTCACAAGCGACAAGCGCACCAGTGATCCATAGCGGGTGGCGTTGCCCAGCAGGTTTTCCAACGCCCTTTCCAATGCAGCGCGCCGCACGGGATAGAGGCCAGGGTCGGCCACATCGCCCAGCACTATATTCTGATCGGCCCGCGAAGCATTGTCGGCCAGATGTCGGGTCAGGGACGCCAAATCGACCGGTTCAGGGTCATCCTCCAACGCGTCCGAACGCGCAAAGCTTAGGAATCGGTCGACCAGTCGCTCCATATCTTCAACATCACGCTCCAGATCTTCGCGACTATCATCGTCGATCATCGCCAAACCCAATCGCAGCCGGGTCAAAGGCGTGCGCAAGTCGTGGCTGACACCAGACAGCATCAGTGTGCGTTGCTCGATCTGCCGCTCGATGCGCGATCGCATGTCCAGAAACGCCTTACCTGCTGATCGCACTTCGGTCGCACCCGCCAATTTGTAGGGCACCACCTGCCCTTTGCCGAAGGCTTCGGCGGCTTTCGCCAACTGACGGATCGGGCGCAACTGATTGCGTAAGAAAAGATAGGCGATCAGCGTCATCAGAATGCCGGTCGCCAGCATCAAAACCAACAACTGGTGAGGGTTCGAGGCTGACACCCGATCCCGCGAGAACCCCACTCGCATTGGTCCATGATTGGTAATAACGCCGACAATTACCCCTGCGCGTTCAGACGCCAGATCGACCCCGGTTAGGTCTGGCAGTCCCGCACGCAAGGTGCGCGCCACCCTCGGCCCAGTCAGGTCCGTCAACCGGATCTTCGTATCCACCGGTGCCCCGGGGAGTTCGATCCACATCGCCAATGGTTTGATCACCCTCTCCACGCTTTGGCGCGCAGCCCTTGGCGTTTCAGCTGCGTTCACCTCGGTCAACAGATAGTCCAATTCCAACACCACGGCAGACGTCATTTGTATGGTGATGCGATTGAAGTGCCGTTGGATGAACACGACAGACACGACCAATTGCAGGGTTACGATTGGCACGATCAGGATCATCGCCGCCCGCCCATAAAGCCCGCGCGGCATGAATTGCTTCAGCCAGCCGAAATCGAGAAACCTGTTCTTGGGCAGTTGGACCATGGCCAGACCCTATGACGCAGCGCCCTGCTTGCCAAGCGGCGACAGCGCGGGGTTACTGTCGACAAGGATTCGCAACAATCGGAGACCCCTGTGGCCAACCGGAAAGCCCCGCCAGACCGTCCGCCCGCCGGAGTGATGACCACGTTGGAGCCCGGCATCCGGCGTGTTATTGCCCCCAACCCGTCGCCCATGACCTATTGGGGCACGAACACATTTGTTTTGGGCGAAGGCGATGTTGGAGTGATTGACCCCGGACCGGCAGACCGACCCCATTTAGACGCCATCATGTCGGGACTCCAACGTGGCGAGCGGATCACACAAATCCTTGTCACCCATTCCCATCTAGATCATTCACCGCTTGCCAGCCATCTATCGGAAGCAACCGGTGCTTCGGTCATCGCCTTTGGTGACGCTTTGGCCGGACGAAGCGAGGTTATGAAAGACCTTGTTGCCCGCGGACTGTCGTCTGGCGGCGAAGGTGTTGACACGGATTTCCGCCCCGACATCAGGGTGGCCGACGGCGAGGTTTTTCGCGCTGGCGGTCTGGACATCGAAGCTATCTGGACCCCTGGTCACTTCTCCAATCACCTTAGCTTTGCATGGCAGAATGTTGTTTTTACAGGTGATCACGTCATGGGTTGGGCCAGCTCTCTGGTTTCACCACCGGACGGCGATCTAACCGCCTTCATGGCATCTTGTGCAAAACTCGCCGCTCGTCAGGATCGCATCTACTACCCCGCCCACGGGTTAGAGATTACAGACCCGGCAGCGCGAATGGCTTGGTTAATTGCCCACCGTACTTCCCGCGAGCAAGATATTCTGGATGCCCTGTCCAACGCCAACCCCATCACCATCCCGGCCTTAACGCGCCTAATCTATACGGAGACACCCGCCCCGTTGATACCAGCCGCCGAACGCAACGTCTTCGCCCATTTGATCGACCTGGCCACTCGCGAAATCGTCGCCGCCGAGCCACGACTTGACGCTCACGCAGAATTTCGCAGGATCAGTTGAAAATACGCTAATAGCTCTTGCGGCCCTGAATCGCACTTGCTATATCGCCCACGTGTTCCGGCGTAGCTCAGCGGTAGAGCAGTTGACTGTTAATCAATTGGTCGTAGGTTCGATCCCTACCGCCGGAGCCAAAGAATTCAAGGGCTTAGCGATAAATCGCTAAGCCCTTTTGGTTTCTCAGGCTCATTTTAGGCTCAGAAATCTTTGAATTTCCCCACGAAAACTTATGTTCCGCCATGTGCAACTGCTTCGTACAGATCAGGGCTGGAGGGATCTGCCGAGCGTAGCCGCCGTTTAACGACCAATCTCGATGCTGCGATTGCAGCCCGCATTGCTGCCGTTCACGGGCAGCGCAGTATATATTAGCATTAGGCCAGGATGAGCGCCCCTTCCCACTGCTCAGTGGCGTTGGGTCGAGGTAAACGTGCAAATCTGCTTAATGCGCGTCAAAAGCGCAGACATCGTAGTCGTTGCCTGATGCACCACATTTCAGACACCTCTCGCATCCATAGTTTTCATTGAAGGACCACCCTCCGGCCCATCCACAAGAGGGGCAAAAGCCTTGAGCTTCGACATCTCCCCACGCCCACGGGCTTGCGAATTCAGGCACCCCGTGACGATCATAGGAGACTACTTCAAAAGCATCTTGGCCGACTGTAACAAACCCGTTTGCGGAGTGAGACTTCAGAACATCAATCACTACGGCCGGATACAAAGAAAACCACTCATTCAGCATTCGTTGAGCTTCGAATTGCTGATGCAGTGACCTTTCGATGGCCCGATCATCTTCCTGAGAACGAGACTTAATAATGCCCATCAGTGCCAGCCTGTTAGGGTTGCCAGTCTGAAGTGCGGATGTGCGTCGCCTGACGTCCATTGAAAAGCCAATTTTTATTGGAAGTGGCTCGACAAATTCCGTCCGCATTTCAGTAAGAAAATAGATCGTCATTCGTAACCCATACCATGTTTTGATCATTCTAAAACTTGTTCCTCAAGCAGCAAGCCGAGGTGTCATTCACGCCGATGAGGCTGTGTGGCTAGTGACAGAACGTTGAAAGCTCGATACACTTTAAAAGTGTAATTTTTCGCGTCTAAAGTAGATAATTATGAGAATAAACAAGGTAACGATCACCAATTTTCGGCGACTTGAAAAGGTTGACATCGATTTTGAAGAAACCGAAACCGTTTTTGTCGGCTCAAACAACAGTGGAAAGACATCAGCGACCGCGATCATGCGCTGTTTCCTTGGCGGGAAAGACTTCAGCATCCATGACTTCTCGGTCGGCTGCATTCCCTCGATAGATCAGTTTGGAATGTCCGGAAATGCTGAGGGTTTTCCCTTCATCGACCTAGACATTTGGTTCGCAGTTGACCCTGACAGCATAGAATATGGCCGAGCAGCGGCATTGTTGCCGCGAATGTCCGATGACTTCGACGAACTAGGAGTCCGCCTTCGATTGACTGTAGACGATGCTGAGAAGCTCAGAGGTGATTTTCTAGCGGCATATCCCGACGCGGGCCGGGAAGGCAGTGAACACAGGCTTTCGAAGTTTCTTGCGACCGCCAAACTGTTCGAACGACATTTCAAAACACAATTCTTTGCGTTAGCTGCCAACGAGGGAGGTGATCCCGGTGCAACGCCACTGGACAAAAAGGAAGGGCGTAAACTGATTCAAGGTTTGTTGAGAGTCGACTTTGTAGACGCTCAACGGAACATCGATGATCACGACAGCCATCGTAGTAATCGTCTGTCTGCGGCCTTTGCCGGATACTACGAGAAAAACCTCGACCAGGCAGATAATGCTCAAGCTGCCTTTGAAATCATTGACCAAAACAACAGCGACCTGACCGACCATTACGAGGAACAGTTCTCATCCCTTTTGGACATGATCGGTGGGCTAGGCGTTCCCGCCGTCAATGACCGGCATTTGAAGTTAGTTTCGACCCTCAGTCCGGAAACTGCTTTGAGAGGCAATACTGACTTACTGTATATTGATGAGAGCACGTCACACGAGCTGCCCGAGCAGTACAATGGCCTTGGCTTTAAAAACCTCATTTACATGGCCATCCAAGCAAAGCATTTCTACTCGCAATGGGCGCGAACCCCCAAGGACCGCCCATTGTGCCAAGTGATCTTCATTGAAGAGCCCGAGGTTCACCTGCACGCTCAGGTCCAACAAACGTTTATCCAGAACATCTGGGATGTTTTGGACTCTTCGGCTCAGGCTGAAGGGATCGAGGAAGAAGTACCTCAAATGGTGGTCACGACGCACTCCTCACACATTCTCGATGTGGTAGACTTCGCCAAAGTTAGGTATTTCAGAAGGTCTCACCTCACCACGGATGATCCTGAAACTTGCCCCGTGATGAATGCATCTACTGTGAAGAGCCTGCGCAGTTTTACACCGTCGCCGTTGGGAGAAGATGAAGATTCTGAAGCGCGGGCTCTCGAGTTTCTGGAACGTTACCTGCGTTTGACCCACTGCGATCTGTTCTTTGCTGACGCGGCGATTTTGGTTGAAGGTGCCGTCGAGAAACTGCTTCTGCCCGAGATGATCCAGAAAGTGGCCCCAAATCTGAGAAAGTCGTTCCTCACAATTCTCGAGATTGGGGGAGCATATGCTCATCGCTTCGATGAGTTGATCAGTTTCTTGCACATCCCATGCCTGGTGATCACCGATCTGGATTCAGTCTCTCCCGAGGGGCGGCACCCTACGGTTCGAGCTGATACTCCCAACGCGCTGACCTCTAACGCTTCGTTAAAGACACTGTTGGATATTTCGACTGTCCAGGAGCTCATCGACCGGTCATTTGCAGACAATTGTCGGAGCAACCCAGATCGAGCAATTGTCTACCAGTTGGATATATTGGTCTCTGAAAATGGTAATGATCATACGATGCGCCCACGGACACTAGAGGAAAGCTTCGCCTACGAAAACTTCTCGAAAGCGCGTAGTGGTGATTTGAGTTTGGGTATCGAAATATCTGCAGATTTGGGAGAGGCATATAAGGAGATTTTTGAACGGGTGAAGTCTAGTTCATTCAAGAAGACCGACTTTGCAATGAGCGTCCTCGCCTCTGACGATGAATGGCAGGTGCCGAGTTACATCTCCGAAGGCCTTACTTGGTTGGAAACGACCGTATCAAGTCACCAATGATCATCAGATTGTATAGTTATGTCTAATCTCATCCCAACCCAAGCTGACCAACAAGTATCCCAATGCCTTGAGGAAGGCAGAAGCTTTGCAATGATTGCTGGCGCAGGGGCCGGAAAAACGACTTCACTTATTTCGGCTTTGGATCACGTCCGGAAGACGTTTGGCCCGTCGCTGCTCAAACAAGGACAGCGTGTGGCGTGTATCACATACACCAAACGAGCTGTGGCGGTCATACGAGAACGGCTGGGATTTGACGACTTGTTCGAGGTCTCCACCCTCCACAGCTTCCTCTGGGGGGAGATGGGTAGTTTTGGCTTTGATATCCATGAAGCCGTTACTCTGTTTGTCATTCCCAAACACATTGAGGCAGCTCGAGAAAAGGACAATGGCGGAACATCTAAAACTGCGATTTCTGCTCGCCAGAAAGCCGAAAAACTAGAGGAAGAACTTGGGTCTTTGGCTGAAGTGCGTACATGGAACTATGATGACTCCAACTTCAGCAATTTCAGCGAAGGTTTGTTGGGGCACGACGACGTAATCTCCGTGGCTGGATACCTCCTCAAGGAAAAGAGTGTTTTTCGGCGAATTCTAGGTTCTCGCTACCCATTCATTTTCGTGGACGAAGCCCAAGATACCTTTGTTTCAATCGTGGAGGGCTTGAACAAACTAGGTGCGGGTGTGGGGCTGCCGATGGTCGGATACTTCGGTGATCCTTGGCAACAAATCTATGAAGGCCGTGCCGGAAAATTTTCACCGCCGGAAGAAGGCATACCCATCACAAAGACTGAAAATTTTCGTTGTTGCCCCCAAGTAGTCGATCTCCTCAACACCTTTCGAACCGACGTTGAACAGGTTCCATCTGGGAAGGCCGCCGATCTGAAGGGAAGTGTCGAACTGGTTCTGGTTGAGGCTGAGGCTCCCGAAGGTCCAAGGAAAACCTACACGAGTGAGCAATGCGACCGCGCCTCGGAAAAAATGGATCAGGCTATGGAGACGTGGGGCTGGACGGAACGTGAGGACGTCACACTACTTTTCCTTGTGCGCCAAATGATTGCCCGCCGATTGGGTTTCGAACAACTCAATTCGCTCTTCATTGGCGACTTCGCCTCTTCAAGAGCGGAGGACGACTTCAAGGCCGGGGATCACCTTCTGGTGCGTCCGTTTGTTAATGTGGTTTTGCCCCTTATTCGAGCTCAGCAGGAAGGTGATCAGCGCGGTGTCATAGATTTGCTTCGCGCAAAAAGCCCGGATTTCGCTTCCGAGGGCCCAAATAGTAACCGCAGCCTTGGCGAAATGATTGAAGTGTCGCGAAGTGCGGTTGAGCGACTCCAAGCTGCTTGGGCAACGAGTACCGTCAAAGAAGTGCTGCTCTTGACTCAAGAGCTGGGGCTGGCGCGAATGCCTGACCGTTTGATGGAGCACCTCAACCGACAACCGCGGCCAGAAGACTTCGACAAGGAGCTTTATACTAACGAGAAAGGCGATTGGCTCGCTGACGCATTTTTTGCGATGAGTACAGAAGAGCTTTCCCCGTACTTCGACTTTATTTCCGAGAACACTCCGTTCAGTACCCAACACGGCGTGAAGGGTGAAGAGTACCCCAATGTGGTCGTGGTGTTTGACGACGTGGAAGCTCGTTGGAGCCAGTACAATTTCAACAAGTTGCTAACCCCAGAAACGATCGGGGAACCCACCGAAGGTCAACTTGAGCGCGGTAGGAAGCTGGCTTATGTGTGTTTTTCGCGTGCAAAGCTAAACTTGCGAATTCTCCTTTTCACACCAAGCCCTGAGAAGGCACGTGCAGAGCTTCTTTCCAGAGGCCTTTTTGAAGATGGTCAGATCACATTGGTCAGTTTGGCAGCATAGCTTCAAGCTGCTTTCGCTCGAACGCTGACTGGAGGTTGGCCTACCTTTGGCTTGGTTCTGACATATGGTGTGTGTTTTTGGTTGGTATGGTTCACAAGGTGTCAAGGACCAATCAGTCCCAATTAATTGAGGCTACGTCGCCTTGTGGATCCTTGAACTGAGATCCAATTTTTCAATTTGTTCAAGTCCCAGAGGTAGTGAGCTTGCAAGAAGGCGATAAGTCTTTTCCAATTCACTAATTCCCCAACTAGCGTTTGGAATTTCCCATCGTTCAATGTACCGGACCCCAATGATGCCAGACTGACATATCTTTTTCAGACACATGATACAGGGCTGGTACGAAGAGTATAGAATTGCTCCTGACGTCGAAACGCCCTTTTGCGCGGCTTTTGCGATGACCTTTTCTTCGGCGTGCAAGCAGAAGCATAAGTCATATCCCACACCATGTGGGAAATCGACCTCGGTCCTGCATCGCGGACAATCGCCGTCCATACAGGAGAGGCCAGTGTCCTCCGGCATCCCATTGTATGCTTCAACTTGAATCTCATTGCCAACGACAAGAAGGCTGCCAACTTTTCTCTTCTGACATTCGCCGAGCGAAGTGACATACTTCAGACGCGTCAAAATGTCATTTTCACGCAGCATCATTCGCCTCACGTACTAAATCACGGTAGGGCGTTCGGCAGATTTCACTTGCGGCAAGACCAAGGCCTTCAGCCGTCCTGCGTATCACGCGCTTGCCATGATCGGGATCGTGATGCTTCACCTCTAGTTCAACAAAGGCTCCGACCCCCTTCACCACATCTATCGATACCTCTACACCCTCCGGTCCGACAAAGGACTGGCGTTGTTTTTCGACGGTCGCTACCTCAAAGAAGTCTAAAGCATTCAGCATCTTCTTGGCGATGTCGTGCTGGGAGCCAATTTGAAGGTCCACCTCTTCCTTCCAAAACTCATCAGCAACCTTCATGTCAGCTGTGGAAGGAGGCTTCCAGGTAATCTCAGAACGCCCGTCGACGGTGCGAATCCTTAGGCACTCTTCGCTTTCGATAAAGTCCTTATGCTTGGAAGAGTAGTAGATGTCTTCCTGGCTTAGCGACGCCTCCACCTTAAAGCCTTGATTTAAAACATTTTTCCCAAACTCAACTGCCAGCACTTCGCTACCAAGCCGGTAGCGCAGCTCAATTTCAAATATTTCCTGCATGCTTGTAAATCCTATCATGGGCTGCTCAGAACCGCCATGAAGTATACGCCTCGGAATGTGTGGCAATCAAACCGATACTGGCACCTGTATGGTTTTATCAGCTCATCAAATTCTGGCTTTGACAAAAAGTGCACATAGGCGTCTTGAAGGAAGTGAACGTAATAGTTGTGTCGGAGTCGTCCCCATTTTCCTTCGAACTCTGGGTTCATAACCTCAACGATCAGTGCTCGTTTGGCGATGCGCACCGTTTCTGCAACCAACTGCTGCACCGCATCCTGGTCAGGCATGTGATGCAAAACGTTCTTACAAATCGCCACATCGAACTGGTTGTCTAGGAACGGTAGGTTTGTTGCGTCATGGTTAGTGTATACCAGCCCATCAGGGCTCTGTTCGCCATTAGATTTCTTTGAAAGCAGCTCGACTTGGCTAAATGAGATGTCGTTTCCGACAACAAGATCAAACTGGCTGGTGCGAGCTAACTGTTCACAAAGCTCATTTTCTCCGCAAGCGACATCTATGAGGGAAGATGTTCCGTCTTCAGACAAGATCGACTGTTCCATCTGTTTGTACTCATCAATTGAGTGTTCTCCATAGAACTTCGAAGCAAACCTAAAAACTGGTTTAACGAACTTATCGTGGAAGGCGTAGCGATGTTGATATTGCTCATTAATAGATATTTCACGCTCGTGAAATGGTGCTTCGCCAAATGCCTTTTTTGAAACGTGCTCTTGAGCCTCAATAAAAATCTTCTTATTGTGCGATATGGCAATTTCATCTGGCGGTAAGGTGATCGGGACGAAGTGGCCACGAGTTCGGTCACCCAGCATAAGCAGTTTATCTGGGTCGTCAGCTCTTACACGGCCGGTAAAGGCGATACCGTGGTGCACACACTCTTCGCCGTCGAACACAAACGTATTCTTCAGAAACGCAAACGGCTCAATGTCTGAAATGATGATGGAAGGAAGTGAGTGCTGTGCCAGCCTGTTGGCAGCTTCCAAGAATGTTTCGCTAGAGGTGAGCTTCACACTTCCGCCAACCAGCGACCACTTTATCTTCTCTTCAGCGAATGTCCGTTCTGCCAGAATTTCATGACGCTTATTGTACGGTGCAACAATCACAAAGAATTTTCGCTGTCGACAATACTCGAATGCTTCAACGCTTGTAAGTTTGAATAATGTCTCAACTACTGGGGCCGACGGATACAGGGAGCGGTAAGTTTCATACTGGTCTTCATAGGATGAGGAACGGGGAGCCTCGTACTCAAGGGTGTCAATCATTCTGCTCCTCCACATATCTTTCTTTTATGGCCTTGAAAACAACGCTAACGCAAAGAAATCGATAAAAAGAATCCTACCGACATTTGCGCGCTCAAGTCTAGCTGTGACATGAAGATCATACTCTTCCAGAGTGCTTGCGAGGACCAAGAGGAACCCACGATTCAGTCCTCTTCCAGATTTCCTGAATATCGCTCAAACGAACGCTTTATCGCTTCAGGCGGTCCAAAATTTCGGTCTGCGTGTCGGTTATGGTCATTTTTCCAAATCGATGCACCTTGCTAAGCCTGCATCGGTGTGCTCCGGTTCGATCGGAATTTGCCCTGTGTGCAAAAGTTCGAGAAGTGGGCCGTTATGGTTCACCATAGGGGTCAGCCGATCAAAATCGCTGACCTGAAGCCAAGAATATGGCTCTAAACATATCTCATTTCCCACAACCGTCCGGTTCGAGAAGCAGTTTTCGAGTATCCAGCGCTTTTCGGCTGGTTTTGCCGAAATATGAAGCTGTGCAAGGTTTTTCATCAGTTCGAGAAATTTCTCCATCTCGTCATCGGAAAGGTGGAACTGCTCAGCCCTTTTCCGTTCTTCACGAACGGTGGTAAGTTCCAGAGTCAGTGCCCGCTTTCGACTGTCATGTTCGTCGCGCGTGATAGCAGTATCTATCAATAAGTCGGTCAGGCGTGTGAGCCGCGCTTGGCACTGGCCAATTCGCAGATCTAGTGACTTGGCCTTCTGATCGCGATCGTCATTTACCAGCCACGCGTACCAATCCTGCTTCAACTTGTCAGCCTGGTCTTGAGTTAGCTCACACTTCCGCAATGCAGCCACTACCACGTCGGTAACAGCGTCTTCGCGGACAGTCTTTGTGGCGCAACACGGCGTTTGGCATCGATAGTATACCCGGCCCTTTTGTCGCTCCGGCGACATCGCGCTATCGCAGAGCCCGCATCGAAACAGCCCCCGATATAAATGATTGTGGCGAGTTACTTTCTTACCAGCTTTTCCGGACTTGATGTCCTGGACGCGTTGAAAAACCCTTGCTGTCACAATTGGATCATGGATGCCTTCATAAACAGCTCCCGTGCGTTTGATAACGATCATCCCCGTATAAAATGGGTTTCCAAGAATTGTCTCGACACCGTGTTGACTCAACGGTCGACCGGCCTGATTGCGCAATCCCAACCGCTCCAACTTAACCTGAAGCGAACGCATCGAGTATTGTCCTGTGGCATAAAGGGAAAAAGCCTGCCGGATTAGTGGCGATTTTGTCGGACAAGGTGTTTTGGGCTTTCCGCGCCCATTGTCCAGATAGCCGATCGGCGCACGAAACGGATACAGCCCTTGCTTCAGACGTCCGTTGAGGCCCTTGATGCACTCTTCTCGCAGGTTATAGATGTAATCTTCAGCGATGACTGCCTGAAGATTTGCCGCGAGACGCCCTCCCCGCGACCGGAAATCCAGGCTTTCTGTGGCGAAGAAGATATCGATGCCTAGGTTCGGCAATTCAGAAACCAAAGCCCAGTCACGCAGATTTCGGGCCGATCGATCAATTTTATGCATGATTAAACCGGATGCTTCGCCTTTCTTGAGTTGGCGAAGCATCTGGTTGAAGATTGGCCGTCCACGCTTAGCAGCGGTTTCTTTCTCTTCAAACCATTTAATGATCTCGAGGTGGTGCTGACTCGCAAAGGCCGTGATGGCATCAACTTGTGCATCGAGTGAAACACCCAATCCCTGCTTCTGGGTGGACACTCGGATGTATCCAAAACACGGTTTCATACGTCGTCATCAGTATCCTCAGACTCTACCATATCCTCAGCATTTGGCGAATCTGGACCTTCCTTCCAAGGCCATGCTCCGTCCACCAACATACGCAGGTACATCTGGCGGCAAATTTCGAGATGGCGTTCTAGGTGTTCGTCTTTGTTCATGTTCCTAAGGATACTGGGATGTCACCATCCCGAAAGACGGCTCCGGTTTCAAGATCAGCCAAAGCCAGAAGGCAAGGTCTTCATGGAAAAACTTCGGATCCTTTCACCATTCACCATGAGCCTCACAAAGGCCCGGAAGTTTGGCTGCATCATGATGTCCTGTGGATCGATTCGTCCGAGTTGATTGGCCATCGTTGGTGCGTCCAGAGCTCCAACCCGGAAACACACAATGCTTCCGACATTTCCCATGACGGAAGCGAAAACGGCAGAGCTGGATTGCAGCGTATGTTGCTGACTCAATGTGACCCCAAAGTGATACTTTCGGGTCTCGGAAAGCAGCTCGGCCAAGGTCTCGGTTGTAAATGAATGAAACTCATCGACGTAGAGCATGAACGGACGTCGTTCAGTCTCAGGTAGGTCTGCCCGAGTGAATGCAGCATGGGCGATGCTAGATACCAAGAGGCCACCGAGGACATTGGCGATGTCCGCACCGAGCCGGCCTTTCTCCAGATTGACGATTAGGAAACGACCTTGGTCCATAATGTCTCTGAACCGCAAAGGCTTCTCTGGGTCGCACACAGCGCGTCGCACTGTGGGGTGTGCAAGAAATGCGCCGAGTTTATTGGCGATCGGCGCGATTCCGTCTGCGCCAGTTTTGTAATTCATAGCCGGAAACTCTTCCTGCCAGAAACGTTGGACCTGCAAATCGCTGACCTGGGATAGAACCTGTTTTCGGAAATCTCGTTCAAGAAAAATCCGGAGTATGTCGCCAAGGTCAGTCTCTGGCAGTTCCAGTAGCGCCAAGATTGCATAGCGTAGTAGGTGCTCCATGCGGGGGCCCCAGGCTTCGGCCCATTGTTTCTTGAGGGCGTCGATGAGACCCGAGGCAACAATTGGCCTGAATGCGGCGCTGGTGCGCGTGAGCGGGTTATACCCAAACGGGCTGGTGGTGTCTGCAACGCGCCAATACAGCGCGTGCTCGCCAAGGTTTTGCGCCAGCTGGTCAGCCAAATCACCGTGCGGATCAATGATGCAAAACCCCAACCCGGAACTGGCATCTTGGCGTACCATGTTCTCAATAAGAGTCGACTTGCCAGTCCCAGTCTGGCCGATGATGTACATATGCGACAATCGATCGGTAAGCTGGATTCCGTACGGAATTGGACCGTTGGCACGATAGGCTAGACCAAGGGTTGTCACGCGATTTGGTAGGGATGGCATCGCTCCATTCTGCGGCCTTTGCGCTTTTCGCAATAGACGGTCTCACAGGTCGGTTGTCATGCTTGCAGAATTCGCAAGTGGGCACGTCTTTGCATTTCACCGGTAATTCTCAACAATGACAAAAGGATAGTTCCATATTCGCCTCGCGATGGGTGCGCCGGAAATCAGTCGGGCGCACTCAAACGCGAGGAGAGAAACATGCCAAAGGATATTAATATCTGGGATATGGTCGGAGCTTATCCGACTTGCGGAAACTGTGGATCACCAAATGTGGTTCGGGATGCCTGGGCGAAATGGAGTATCGCGTTCGGGGATTGGGTGCTCAAGGCGGTTTTTGACGAGTTCGCTTGCGACAAATGCGGTGAGGTCAACACGCCGACGTGGCAGATTGATAAAGAGTTCCGCACCAAGCGGATCGCGCGTCTCAATGACGCGTTGCGTCATGGGCAGCTCGACAATGCCACCATCGTGGTGACAATCGGCGTCAAGTCTATGGGAGATGCTTTCCTCGCCAAAGCTGGGCAAGCAGTCGCAGAGTACGATGGCTTTTCTGAAGACAACGACCCACATGGCGAACATGACTTCGGGGCGTTCGAGATTGATGGTGTAAAACTGTTCTGGAAGATTGACCCTTTCGATCCAAAATTGGAACAGCATTCGGCGGATGCAGCCAATCCGCTGGTGACACATCGTGTCCTGACAATCATGTTGGCCAGCGAGTACTGAGAGCACGCCATTGTTCGGTTGCAGAATGGACCCGCCCTGGATGGGGCGGGTTTTCTTTTTATGACTGGAGTTGCAGGTCGTACGATGCGGCCCGTCTGGCGCGAACTGGCGAAATGCGCAAAAATACCTCTAGGAAATTGTGAAAACGGGTTTTGCCGCCGATCTGCGGGCTCGGACTTTAGTTGAGGCGAAACGGGCTTTGCCCTTTCGCTCGCTTGCGCCTCAGCCAGGGTCCGATCCCGGCTGGAACCGGCAAAACCCGTTTTCAAATGCTGCAATCGACCACCAGTTTCCCTGCGTAGAGTAAAGGGCTACCATAGAGCCCCTTATTCACTAACCAAACCAAGTATGTTTGATGAGTTCATTTTTGATCTTAAGGCCGCGCGTAAAATGTCTGGCCTGACACAGAAGGATTGTGGCCACCTTATCGGCGGGTCGGAATACCGTATCAGCCAGCTAGAGCGAGGTCAGCGTTTGCCGACGATCCGAGAGATCTGCACATTGTCGCTCGTGTTCGGTAAGAATTTCGAAAGCCTCTACGGCGCGATTTTCGACGAAGTTCGCAACGACCTAGAAGTTCGGCTGGGACATCTATCAGAACCGGAAAAAACGATACCGGGGCATCACAACCGAACGCGGACGTTGGAACGACTGCATCAGCGATTACTAGACGAAAGCGGCACACACCATGACAGCTAGGAAACAGCGCGTACTGGCGGTCGCCGCGCGAACGAAACGCATCGCTTGTATAATTCTCGAAGATGGTATGCCGGTCACCTGGGACGCAGCCGGGAAGAAAGCAAAATCACCGGAAAAAGCCGCCAGGAAACTCCGGGACTGGATCACGGAACACAAGCCCGACGTCTTGGTCAGCGAGAACCCTGACTCTGCGGCGAGGAAAGGCAAACGACAGATTGCCATTCTCAAAGCCTTTCAGTCAGTTGGAGAAGACCTACCTATCCGCAATCTCGTCGTCAGCCGAGAACGAAGGTTTGCCAACGTCTACGAAGAAGCTTCAGCTTTCGGTGAGCAGTTCCCAGACTTGGCAGGGCTGGTTCCAAAACATGCCAAGCCCTGGGAAAGCGAAGGACACAACGTGGTCTGTTTCGAGGCATTGGCGTTGGCGCGTGACGCGGAGCTGTTGGGATGATTTCAATGATAGATCGGGACCAGAAAAACCGAGTCAAAGTAACGTATGCTCGATGACATACTCACCGAGATCTTGCCGCCGCGCTTTGCTGCGGCTTTCTCGATTTTGACGCGAACACTCAACTATTGAGTGAGCACCTGTTAGAGTGCAGGATAGCAGCTATTAACAAGAGTATTTATTGGAAGGGATGGATTATGGCAGATCGCCTACGGTCATATGACGTTGCAAGAAAGACATTCAGTTTTTTAGAATTCATTGGATGGAGCGTTGTTGTGCTCGGGATCTTTGTTGGCCTTATCTTGGCCAGTAGTGCCGGACGCTATGCAGGAGATGGTCAGAAATTCTTGCTATTCTTAACGGGCGCGAGCGGCTCTTTGATTGGTCTATTTTTGGTCGGGGCTGTTCAGAACTGGCGAGCGGGTGTTGACTCCGCCGAATACGGCCAGCAAGCACTAAAAGTGGCCAGAGAGCAGCTCGAGATTTCCAAACAAAGCCTCAAGCGACAAGACACAGATAGTCGCTCGTTCTCAGCTCAGAAGGCCGTTGTAGGGGAGAAACCTGGGGCTTCGTTCGAGCGCACCGAACCGAGCTTGTCACGTCAATCAAACGGTGAAGATCCTGGCAGGCATCGTGGCCACAACATCTATCATATCGGCAGCACTTATCGAGCTGTTGGACAGGTGTTTCCCACACATGCAGATGCCGTGGCCGCAATTGATGCAAAACTGGATGTCCCCGCTATCGAGAACAAGAACGAGGTGCCGATAGCCAGCATTGTCGAGCCTAACCCGGGGCAAGAAGCGGAAATTGAAGTTGGCGAAACCAAGTCGAGTATAGAGCCAGCCCACACGATCACCGAAGAGAACGGGAAATTCTTTTATGGCCGCATGGCGTTCTCATCGCGCGAAGCGGCTGAAAAGTACGTCCGCCAGCTTGGGGTAAACCCGAATTTCCGCAGCTAAATGACCCCCATACGGACCCCCAACCTCTATGGGTATTCCGTATGGGGAAACACTCTTGAAATCCGCTGAACATACCAGAACAAGAACCGGCCAATTAGCATCATGACTTCATCCGCTTTCGCTTCTTCACCCACCACCCCAAAATGTAAAATTAGCCTGCCCGGCTTACCCTGATGCGCGTCTCAATAGATCATCATACAATCCGCAAAGGATTGCTTCTGAAGAAGACATACTACGAGGTCCATCTCACCGTTGCCTTTACCCACGAAGAGAAACAGATCATTCGGCAAAGGGGACTCTTAAAAACTAAGCTTGTTGATCGAAGGCCAGCCAATGCTCGGGTGGATGATCGGGATGAGAAGTTCGAACTGCGCGTCGAACATCTGATGGATGGAAGGACCGATCGGTTTCTTTGCGCCACGCCTTCGAAATCCAAAATCTACGAAGAAGATCTTTTGGAAATGTTGAGCCAGATGAAAGCGTGGCTGGACGATAATGCCGAAACTGGTACCCGAACTGTGGTTGAGTTCTGATGCAGCGTTCGGCGTTCGATGACCTCTTCAGCGGATCCGCAGCCTTCGTGATTGTCGCGGGCTTTCTGGTTCTTGCGATCATCGTGACACCGTTTCTGCTTCTGGGCGCAGCCCTCTACATCGGTATCCGAATGTACCGCGAAAGCCCGAAGCGTTTGGAACGTCTTGCCCGCGAAGAAACCGAGCTGCTGTACAATCACGCTCTGGCCGGGGACGTCCACCTGACGGAAGATGACGTCGATGCAGCGCTGGCACGTCACTGGCCACCCGACATGCCGGAAGCACTGAAGATCCAGCTGCTGGAGATTGGCAAAGAGCTCTTCGTACAGGAAGGGCTGATGCCGGAAATCCCACCGCCACCGGCACTCTGCAACACGGTCGAAGGTGCGCGCTATCGGGATATGCTGGCGCGGGTTGGTCAGGCTCGTAGTGACCGGGTGATGGTGTTGTCGGCCCTCGATGTGATCTCGCAAAGCCTGGCCACGATTGCCGAGGCTGTGCCGCCAATTGATGGTGATGTTCTCGTCGAGGTCACGCAGTTCGTCCACCCGCTGGGGAACGCCGTCTCGAGCCTGATCGCTCCGTTCTTCCAGGACAACGATTACAACCATTTCAAGAAGCTTCGTGAACGCCTTGATGCCAATCTTCAGAAGACACACAGGTCGCAGCCGATCTTTCCGCGCGACTACAAAGGCGATGATGTGGTTGAAACCTACCTGTCCGGCACGGTTCTGAAAGAGCTCTTCCGACTGCGCACACCGTTCACGATCCCCGAGAAAAACCGGTTCGAACACACGCATATCGTGGCAGGCTCCGGCCACGGCAAAACCCAGACGCTGCAATACTTCATCGTCAGGGATCTTAAGGATGTCGAGCGGCACGACAAATCCGTCATCGTGATCGACAGCCAGGGAGATTTGATCAATACGATCCTGAAGGCGAAGACTGTGCCGCCCGATCGGATCGTGCTGATTGATCCGGAGGACATCGGCTTCCCGGTCAGTCTGAACCTCTTCTCGGTTGGCCAGGAACGGCTGGAGCGCTATGACGATCTGGAGCGCGAGCGGCTGACCAACTCGATTATCGAGCTCTATGATTTTGTCCTTGGCTCGCTCTTGTCCGCAGGCATGACAGCAAAGCAAAGCGTTGTCTTCCGCTATGTCACCCGGCTGATGTTCCACATCCCCGGTGCGACGATCCACACGCTGCGCGAGTTGATGGAACCAGGTGGCACTGACAAGTACCGCGAACACATCGAAAGGCTGGAGGGCACGCCTCGCCGTTTCTTTGAGACCGAATTCGACAGCAAGGAATTCACCAACACTAAAACCCAGGTGCTGCGCCGTCTTTATGGCGTGCTGGAAAACCAGACCTTCGAGCGGATGTTCACGAACCCGCAATCGAAGTTCGACATGTTCACCGAGATGAACGCGGGCAAGCTTATCCTGATCAACACGTCGAAGAGCTTGCTGAAGGAACAAGGCACCGAGATTTTCGGGCGCTTCTTCATCGCGCTGATTGCTCAAGCCGCTCAAGAACGCGCCACGCTGCCGGACTACGACCGCTTGCCGGTGATGGTCTATGTCGATGAGGCACAGGACTACTTTGACCAGAACATTGGCGTCATACTAAGTCAGGCCCGCAAATACAAAGTCGGCATGATCATGGCGCACCAATACCTGGGTCAGCTCTCAAACGGCCTTCAGGAGGCGTTTGAAGCCAATACGTCGATTAAACTGGCCGGTGGCGTCTCTGCGCGCGATGCGCGCGCTCTGGCGGGGCAGATGGCGTCCGGCGCAGAAAAGATTCAGGAACAGCCCAAGGGCACCTTCGCCACTTTTGTGCGCGGCCTGACTAAGAACGCTGTCCCGATCAGTTTCCCGTTTTTTGTTCTGGAGAACCTGCCGCGCGCGTCGAAGGATGAGATAAACGAGATCCGCGATCACAGCCGAAAAACCTATGCTGAACCATTGCGCAAAAGTGCTGAACATGACGCGCCACCGGAGAACGAGAAAGCAGAAAAACCCGAAGAAAAACAGGATGATGACCCAACATCCCGTTCTCCAGAGCTCTGATTCCTGCTAGCATGCCGGGCATGAAGCAGACGGACAGCCTTGGCAGGTCAACATTCCACCACATAGCGCCTCAAACTGGCGTCAGGCCGACGAATCGCGAGATCCTTTGGCTCAAGCATATTGAACGCCACGGCCCCCTATCATCGCAGTATCTCTATGAATTGACACGTGACACGCATCGCTGCAAAGATACGGCGCTTCGGCAGATGCAGAAGCTGCGCGCGGGAGGTTTTCTTCGACTGCCTCAGCAACAACGAGCCACCGAACACTCTGATTTCAATCCTTACGTCTATGATCTGACCAAGGCAGCGAAAGAGCATCTGTTTGATCTGGGGCTAGCGGAACCGACCGTTCGTCCGACAGGCCATTGGTGGCATGGCTTTGCGACGTCATGTGTGACTAGCTCGATCGATATCACAGCGGCGCAACGCCGTGTTCGCTACATCCCAGCGCACACGATCCTCACCAAGCGGGGCGTAACGCTAGAGATCCCGATGAAGCGCGGAAAATTGATACCTGATCAGTTGTTCGCACTCGACTACGGTGGCAGCTTCCGCGCATTCATGCTGGAGGTCGACCGTGGGACAGAGCCAATCAAATCCACAGCTGCAAGGAAATCGCTTGGCCGTTCGATCGATCAGTATCTTGAAGTGCTCGAACGTCAGCTACAAAAGTCGCACTATGGCCTGAAGGCAAACATGCTTGTTTTGTGGTTGTTCACAAGCCGGTCCCGACAGGCAAAATTCCTTGATGTTCTAAAGGAAAAATCACATCCCGCTGGAAGGGCAATCGTTTCCCAAGCCGTCAATCCCGTGCGACTCTATAAGAACGTCAATGCCGAGCTAGTGCTAGGCGATTGGGCTTCAATTGGATCAAAGCTGTTTCAGATGATCGACCTGCCTTCGTAGACGACCCGGGGCTTCGAGCCGAGCTTTCCCTAGTCGATACCGTCGATGAAAGTCTCAACGAAATCCTTGATTTTGCCGATCACGCGTTCCGCGATGCTACCGCGTTCACGGAGCTTCGGGCGCGTTTCCATGATGCCGATGACCTCGTCGCGCATTGGCGGCTTTTCTGTGAACAAGTAGTTCCCGATGACCCTTTCGAGACCTTCGGCATCCAGTCCTTCGTCCTCCGAAAGCTGCCGGATCGCTTGGCGCTTTTGCTCGGCCCAATAGGTTTCAAATTCATCGCCGACATCGGCCTCGGCTGGGATGTTCGGGAAGAGCTCAGCAATGAACCGGGCGATGAGTTCTTTTTTGCTGCGCAGTTGGGCTTCCGTGTCCAGGATATCCATGATCGCTTTGCGTTGTTTCGCCTGATCTTCCGGTTTGGAATCCCGCATGTTTTGCAGCAGGGCGATGATATAGCTGACGTTGATTTTATCGCGGCTGATCAGTTCAACTTCAAAGTCGATATCGTCAAGGATCGACACCTTTTCCTTCTCGTGGTCACTGCGGACCTTGTCGTAGAGATCGAGATACTTGCTCCTGAAATCTGCGAATAACTGCTCGTTAATTGGCAGGTCATCAAAGCTGAATTGGGTGAAGCAATCCAGGACGTTTTTCACGCGGATTACCTCTCGGAACGCCTGGATGAACCTGGCTTCGTCCTCCTCAGTTAGAAGGTCATCCACGCTTTCAACAGTCGGCGTTACCTCGAACAGGTTGTCGACCGCCTCCTGGAATTTTTCGATGTAGTCCTCGTATGGGGCGAGGACGATGTCCTCGATTGCATCCTTGTTGGCAAAGAGTTCGATCGCTTGATCGGTGGCCGGTTTCAGGTTGCGGAAGCACACCACGTTCCCTTGGGATTTTTTCTGACCCAAGGTTCGATTGGTCCGCGAATATGCCTGAAGCAGTCCGTGGTATTTGAGATTTTTGTCGACGTAAATTGTGTTCAGCGGTTTGCTGTCGAAACCGGTCAAGAACATGTTCACGACCAGCAGGATGTCGAGCTGCTTCGCTTTCACGCGCTTTCCGATATCCTTGTAGTAGCCATAGAAATTGTCGGTCGAGAAGTTGGTGCCGAACATGCTGTTGTAATCATCGATATACTCATCAAGCTTGTCGCGGCTGTGTTTGTTGATCGGGGTATCGTCGCATCCATCAGGAATGATGTCGGTATCGATGAAACCAGCAACTTCCTGGTCATCCTCGTTGGCTTGGTATGAGAAGATCGTACCAATGCGCAGATTGTGCCCTCCTGCGCCTTTTTTAGCCCGTAGCAGCTCGTAATAGGCGCAAAGGGTCTTCACGTTGCTAACGCAGAAAATGGCCGTGAATTCGCGGCTGTGTGTCTTCCGGGCATGGTTGGCAATGATGTAGTCAGATACCTTGTCCAGTCGCTCCGGCGCTTCCATCACTTCGGCGGTGTCAATCGCCTCGACTTCGATATCAGCAATTTCGTCCTTTTGCTTCACCGTCCGGATGTACTCAACTGAAAACTTCAGAACGTTCTCGTCACGGATCGCATCAGTGATGACATATTTGTGCAGACAGTCGCCAAAGAGGTCCTTTGTCGTGCGTTTGCCAAGTGCGTTCTTGGAGGCGTTCTTCGCGAAGATCGGCGTGCCAGTGAATCCGAACATCTGGACGTTTGGGAAGTACTCAACAATCCGGCGATGCGTGTCGCCAAACTGGCTGCGATGGCACTCGTCGAAAATGAACACCATGTGCTTGTCCTTAAGCGCATCCATCTTCTCTAGGTGCTTCTGTCGACTGATCGCAGTGTTCAGCTTCTGCAAAGTGGTCACGATGATCGGCGTGTCGTCGGTGAACTGCTGGACCAGGCTGCGGGTGTTGTTGGTGCCATCAATGCTGCCAGGGCTGAAACTGTTGAACTCCTTGATCGTCTGGTAGTCGAGGTCCTTACGGTCAACGACAAAAACCACCTTGTGGACGTTCGGCGACTGGGTGAGGATCTGCGCCGTCTTGAACGAGGTAAGAGTCTTGCCTGATCCAGTCGTGTGCCAGATGTACCCGTTTTTCTCGGTGTTCTTGACCCGCTCAACGATCGCTTCGACCGCATAGTACTGGTAGGGCCGAAGCGCCATCAAAGTTTCATCGCTCTCATTCATAACGATGTACTTGGTGATGATCTTCGACAGCTGACACTTTTCAAGGAAGGCCTCGGCAAACTCGGACAGTTGCGCGATCTTTTTGTTGTCTTCATCGGCCCAGAAGAACGTCTGCTTGAAGTCGCGCTTATGGATTGGGTTGTTGGCGTAGTACTTGGTGTTGACCCCGTTCGAGATCACGAAAATCTGGATGTAGCCGAAGAGCCCATAGCCCGCCGAAAACGAGTGGCGGTGATAGCGGTTAGTCTGGTTAAACGCCTCTTTCATCTCAAGGCCACGACGCTTTAGCTCGATCTGCACGAGCGGCAAGCCGTTGACCAACAGCGTCACGTCATAGCGGTTGGTGTACTTGCCGGTCATGGTGACCTGGTGCGTCACCTGGTACTGGTTCTTGCACCACTGGATCTGATCGATCAGCTCGATGTAACCAGTCGTGCCGTCATCCCGTGTGTAATCGATCTTGTCGCGCAGGATTTTGGCCTTCTCGAAGATTTTACCCTTGGCCAGCTTGTTGAGAACCTGATTGAACTCTGCATCGCTGAGCGTCATGCCGTTGTGGATTTCGAGCTGGGCCTTCAGATTTTCGACCAGGGCCGTTTCGTCAGGAATCGAGACCTTCGAAAATCCCAAGGTTTCAAGTTGGGCGACGAGGTTGTTTTCGAGCTGTTGTTCTGACTGGGTATTCATATCGTCGGCTATTCATTCGTTTCTAATGCTTGAAATTCATCAAAATAGTTTTCGTAAGCGTCGTAGTCATGCTGATAAAGTAGCCAACTGTAGTACGCACCGCCAATCCGATCACCCTTGGCATCAAGCCACTTGTTGAAACCGCCTTCGTCTGAGTGATCGTCGTAGTTCATTTTACCAGAAGACATCTCCAAAATGTGGAAGTAGTAAGCCGCAAAGGATAGGGCCAAGTTCAACGACATCGCAGCATGCGCTGGGCTAAGCTCCTTCTTCGAGGGCAAATGCCCGTGGGAAATGTCGCCACTTGTGCTGCGGTTGCCTAGAATGCGCCCAGCAGGAGTGATCAACGCAGAGAACACTTCTTCATAGAAGTCGGGATCATGCTCATCGAAAAAAGCTTTGGCTCCCTTCAAAATAGCGGTGATTTTGGCTGTCTCGATCTTACTGTGAACAGGTGCTTCAGCAGTATTTGCCCAAGCATTCTTGCCCACACATTCGTAGATCGTATTGGCGAGGTCGATCTGCTTACCCACAGTCGATGCGCCATTGTAGGCTTCTTCTAGTGGCACCCGAAAGGCCTTGGCCTCTGGAAAGAAATCCTTCAAACGATCGTAAACTGTAAAAGCATCCAACATTATACAAACATTTGCTGTAGTAGGCCCTTTTTGAAATCTTGGGCAGCGAACAGCTCATCCTCGACAAGACTGATCTTGGTGTCGATGGCAGATAGAAAATTTGCAATTTTTCTTTGTTCGTCAGGGTGCGGAAGCTCTAACGTCAAGGTAGCCAGGTTACCCTTAGAGACACCAAGAACCGAAATGCCTTGAGCGATGCGCATAGTCTGTCTTCGCATGGTCGCGCTCCTGAGTAGGTAGCCAGCGAATCCAAGAACCAATTTCCAACCCTTTGGTCGAGCAATGTAGGTATGAAGACCTGCAACCAGTGGGGGGTCACTTAATTCTACAATCTCGATGGCTTTGCCTATGTCTGTGTAGTCTTCGGATGCGTCAGCAATGACAACATCACCTGGTTTGCAAAAATCCTCTTCTGCGAAATCAGCTCTAAGAGAACCCGAGATGTAGGGCACCTTTTCGAGCCCTTGCCTGAAGTTGGCATGGAATTTAGAATGGATATCGCCGTAGTGAATGTTCTGAACTTCGCCGTTCGCACCATAATTCAGCTTGTCCCGCGACAAACTGTTGGTGCGAACCCAGTCAAACGTTTCCCCAACCGTCGTTTCCGCCCAATCAGGAAAGTCGTTGCCCTGGCCGTCTTTAAAACGGAGTTTCTGGGTGAAGAGCTGTTGCATGCAGCCCTTTTTGTAGTCTTCCAGCAGCGCCTTTTTGCGCGTCAACTGCTCAATCTTGGTCTCAACTGTTTCAAGATACGAGGATATTTTGTCTTGCTCTCGATCCTTCGGAAACGTGAGAGGGAAATTTTCAAGTATTCTTTGGCTCAAATTGTTGATGTTTGTTCCGCCACCGGCAACGTCCAAATAGCTTCGAAATCTCTCAGAGCGAAATAGATGTCCCGCAAATTCGCTCGAAACACGCGAGCCCTTGCGGCGGCCTCTGATCGTAAAACCTGAGAACGACATCTTTTCGGAAATTGGGCCTATTTGCAGGCAACGACCAATTAGTGCCTTGTTTCCGTTTGAACGGACGAACAACAAGTCACCTTCGCTCAGCAGATCATTTTCGCGAACGTTGCCTCGGATTGTGATCTCGGCAAGCTTCGACGCTTCGGAAAGCAAGGTGTTATCTTTAAAATCCCCAACACCAACGACCTTTATTTTCTCGCCAACAGATCCGCGCGTAAAGTTGAGCCCATTTCGATAGTCGAACTCCTCGTGTGACAGGGCCGTCTCCCATTCATCCGAAAACTCAGGTAAACGCAGTTTCGGTGTGTTTTCTACTGCCACACTCATAGCGCAAAGGGGGCTTTAATGCCGAGCTCATCGCAAAATCCCGCGATGGTCTTGTCGGTGGTTTTCATATCTTTCTCGAGCGTGTGAAGTGCAGTTGCAACCGCATCGAGATCAATCTCTTCCTCTTGCTCAAACGTATCCACGTATCGCGGGATATTGAGGTTGTAGCCGTTTTCGGCAATCTCCTTGAGCGGAGCCGGATAGGCGTATTTCTCGACCTTTTCACGGCGCTCATAGGTCTCGACTATTTTGCGAACGTACTCGTCAGTCAGAGCATTCTGGTTGCCGACCTTCTCGAATTCTGCGCTGGCGTCGATGAACATGATGTTGTCATCGTGAACGCGGCACTTTTTAAGAACAAGGATGCAGGCCGGAATCGAGGTTCCATAGAACAGGTTTGGCGGAAGGCCTATGACTGCATCCAGGTAGTTCATTTCTTTGATGATGTATTCGCGGATCGTTCCCTCAGCAGCGCCTCGGAAAAGCACACCGTGCGGCAGCACAATAGCAGCAGTGCCGTTGTCGGCGAGCTGGTAGATCATGTGCTGAACGAAGGCGAAATCAGCCTTCGAACTCGGAGCAAGTTTGCCATACTGGCTGAAACGTTCGTCCGTTTCGTTGAGCGGATTATTCGCCCCTTTCCACTTCGCGGAGAACGGCGGATTGGCGACCACTGCCTCGAACCGTTGATCGAGGTGTTGCGGCTCTTCGAGGGTATCTTCCTGCTTGATGTCGAACCGGCTGAAATGCACATCGTGCAGGATCATGTTCATCCGCGCGAGGTTGTAGGTCGTTCGGTTTAGCTCCTGACCATAGAACGAACCGACATCGGCCTCTTTGGCGATGCGCAGGAGCAAAGAACCTGATCCACATGCCGGGTCATAGGCTGACTTGATCCGTTTCTTGTCCAGGGTAACAATCTTGGCGAGGATCTTTGAAACCTGCTGCGGAGTATAGAATTCACCGGCTTTCTTGCCCGCACCGGACGCGAACTTCGAAATCAAGTACTCGTAGGCGTCGCCCAAGACATCCGCGTCAACTTTGCCGAGTTCGAAATCGATCTTGTCGAGGTGCTTCAGAACACGCGCAATTAGCGAGTTCCGCGCATCCACGCTGCGACCGAGCTTGGTGCTGTTGAGGTCCAGGTCCTCGAACAGTTTATTGAAGTCATCCTCACTGTCAGTCCCCATCGTGCTTTGCTCGATGGAATTGAGGATCGCCTGAAGGTCTTCCAGGATGAAGTTGCTTTTGCCTTTGGTGTCGGCATTACCCTTGTCGCTAATTGCCGTGAAAAGTTCGTCCGGTTGTAGGAAATACCCCAGCTTGTCCAAAGATTATTCTTTGATCGCCTCAATGTCGTCCTGGTCGGTTACTTTTGCGTAGTCCTTCACGTCCTCGGTTTCGAGAAGCTTGTTCCCGAAGAGGTGCTGTTTTTCGGATAGGTACTTGTAAAAAATGAACCCGAGAATGTAATCGCGAAACTCATCGGCATCCATCTTCCCACGGAGTTCGTTGGCGATGTTCCAGAGTTGCTGCTCGAGCCGCTGTTTTTGTGCTTCAGTCATGATTTCATTGTATATTTTTGTTCAGTTAATAGCAAAGTGACCTAGTGGGAAGAGATTAGCAACTAGCAATTGAATCCATTTACCAAAAAGGGTGACCGGACTGTGCACGCCCGGTCACCCAGCTCCTGTATCAGGAGTGTCGTTTGGGTTCTTCGCGACTATCCAGCCGTTGCTGAAGCCAGTCCAGCACCTCACACTCGACCCATCCCACTCTGTTCGGGCCCAGCTGTACCCGCTTAGGGAATTGGCCTGCCTTTTCCAGCCGCGCGATGTGTTGCGGCGAGTATAGGACCAGCTCCTTGAGCTGGCGCTTTGAAAGTATCCTCATCACGATGTCTCCATGATTGAAGAGCATCGCGATGCCCTAGGTTTGACAAACGCCTAGGCACACGAAGAATATCGCGAATAGCCCTTGGATCAAGGGGGTCGGAAACCTAGTAATTCACTTGATGCATCGGAACATCTTGTCAACATTTGCTACAAAAGAGGGCGATCAAAAACTGAAGGAAAGCCCAATCACTGACATATCAGGGAAAAGATGATATGTTAAAAAGCTAATTGGATCGTCACGCTACCCGTTTCAGGAGGTGGAGCGATGTTCGAAAAGACAGCAACTCTTATTTTTTCAGTTGTTGCAGGATCGTGTTTTCAAACCCCGGCGTTTGCGGACATTGCTGTTGAGTTCTTGTATCATAACTCTACTACGACCCGAAGTGCGACTAAGCCAAAAATCGGTCAGCTGCTCTACAGTACGCCTTTCCCCACAATGGACCACCCTGCATCCTATCTCATTCCAGGAAATTTGGCCGAGCACTTATTTTTACTCCCAACAGCAATGGAGCGATCGCCTCTACAGTCACCTGATTTTTTGGAGGTTTTTCATCAGCCCTACTTTCAGGTTGTTCCCAGATCAGCAATAGATGAAACACCTCTAGACACATTTGATTGGAACCTTTCTACGGAAGATACCCAAAATAGTTGGTTAGAAAATGAACCGACGATTTCAGAATCTCAGAGAACCAGTAAATATCACCTTCTCGATGAAATTCTAGGCTGGGAAAAAATTCGAAATGCCTTCGATGCACCTCGGTTTACTCGAGCAAGAAGCAGTCGGGAGATTTTTTGCTCAGCCAATTTGAGGAAAAGGTATCCAAGATTGTCACTCATTAGCAACGTGGCTGACGATTTCTTCACTACTTCTAACTGGGCGGACGATGGTTTCAATTCATGGGCTGCTGCTTTAGTCGATCATGAAGCGTCAATCTGGATAGCCCTAGATTCTGAAGACCTACCTTTCAGTAGCTTGGCCTCCTTACAACGAAAGCAGTTTGAAGCATCTGACCCGTTTGAAGAATTTCTCATTCGCAACTGCCTCATCTCACATCTGAAGGAGATTTGGAAAGGAACTCCAACAGTCACTGATTCAAAACTCTTCTCGACGCCCGCGATTGTTCCTTGGGTGATGATGTTTGAATGGTATGACCACTCTGCTGGCAAGTTCCTGATAAGGAGCGGAACAAAGCCAGAAGAACTAGAGATGACGATTGAAAATGTCGATACGATATTGTCCTATCTTGAAATCCTTGAAGACTCAGAAATCCGAGACGCACTAGACCGTTCGTTCTTGAAATTCCTTTCAGCTGTGTATGACACTCCCGAAGACGTTTCTGTCAGAACCTTAGCGAATGAATTAAGCTCGCTGAGAACCAAATTGATGGCGCGAAAGCTATCGCTCAATATGATTTCAGAATTGCTGTATAGCATCAGCAGACTGGATAATGACAGGTCTCCATCTGTCGCCAACTATGGTACCAACACAAGTGATAAAAACGGAATCATTGAACAGTACGTATTAGAGCAAATTAGCGCATTTAAAATCCGTTACGGTGGCGTTGGGAAAGTGGCAAACGAAATTAAATCGGCTTTCCCCACGGCAGATCAAAAGTTCCTAGACAGTATTGCGCTTTCAATGCAGTTCGAATTGGACTCTCGGGTTGAGTTGTTCAGTCAATTTGCCAAATGCCTTTATTGGGAACTTTTTCCCGTCAAACCATTCGACATCGAGCTCTACCATTCAGCTCTACAGAGAGTTAACTTTTTTGAAAACCCAAGTCCAAACCCAAGACGCCGATGGTCGGATTTGGTTCAACCCATCTCAAGTAATCGCTTTGTTGTTGATTTCGATAGACCTCTCTTAAGTTACTCTACTCGAAGGTTTCCGGGGTATCGAAGGAACAGGGATAGTGGTCTATGTGGCGTTATAGCCAACCGGAAACTTCCAACTCGAAATTTCCCCGAAATATTCGACTTAGCGAATCTTATGCATGATCAGAAATGGCTGGATACTAAGCAACGAGACTTTGTCAGAAATACCTTTCTCCAACTGGATTTAGTGTCACTCACCCCGCCACCAAACGCGAACCTATTGCCGCGGCTGACCATTGATCGTGAGTGGGAAATCCAATCCCAGAGACAGATTGCACAGGTTCTAGACCGTTCGTCCAGAGAAGTGAGTAGCAGACTGCGAAGCGTTATTGCGGAATATGACAAGGAATTGGGCTTGGAAACAAACAACGTTCCTGTTGAAGCCTACACTCTTTGGAATGCAGGCAACTCCGGCGCCAACGTGAAAAACTTCTTTGCGAATGAAACCCTACATGGAGCTTTCGCTGCGGACTTTTTTGTCACTCTTCAAGGTGCGAAAAACAGCGGAATGCCCAGATCAAACCATTTCCAAGCGATCGTTTGGTTCGAAACTGCGAGTTCAGGAAAGCGCTGTCTCTACTTCGACCAAGACAAAAAGAGAATTGCACTCGGGGTGCAGGGTACCTCAGAAAACTGCATCACTTTTCAAGTCAGTCGAGATGTGAATCGTGTTGGGTTATTGAGGGTTAATGCCACACTTGCTTTGAACTCAGCTTTGTTTCTCATTTTGGATGATGCGATTGTAGACCCCGTAGAAACCTGGTTGTTCGCTGAGCGAAATCTGGTTCCTAGGCGCGTTTACCGACGCGTACTTGATCCTGTCCAGCCGGTCATGAGAGGTTTCTACACAGCTCTAAAAGATGAAACTTTCGTTCTGGAGGTCCTCCGTTGAAGTCGATACATTGCCGAAAGCGCGCGAGATGATCGATACTGCCTTCGCAACACTCTTAATCAGCGAACTGTTTGCGGTCGATGGTATGAGAATTCCGTTTAGCAATATTCCGGTTCAACTGGTTTTGTCGGAAGAAGCAGCTGATGCCCTGGAAGTTGACATTGATTTCGACTCGAAAGGAAACCTGGACCCAAAAGGTTACATCTGCCTGGCCGTACTGAATTGTGGACCTCACCCCGGAGAGGAAGCCGAAATTAGCACGTCACGAGCTACAGCCGAATTGCCTCCATCGATCACAAGTGACACCACTTCTTTAGCCGCGACTGGTGTCTACGAGTTTGTTCGCAGTGTTACGAAGTCTACACTTGAGTTTTTTGGCTACCAAAACCTGGATCAGAATGTCGCAGTTTTGAACCGTCAGGAAGTGTCTTGGCTAGGGGTACCATATTCGATGCCAGCGGAGCTATTACAGAGTGATGCCTTAGGTCTGTTCCCTTGGAACACAGGAAGCACCGATTGGACCTGGTCGAATCGTATCCAAGGAATACGTTCGGTGAACGAATTTGGATCCGACTTCGATAACTCTTTCAAACAAGATACGATTGGGTTTCTTGGAAAGTACTGGAACTTTTCCACCAAACCCGATGAGAGTGACTTCGTATCGTTGCCTGAGTTTGGGCTTGGAGCAGATTTCGAGAATGCGCCAATGGTCAGGGCGAAAGTAGAAGAGTTCATCCAGAAATCTTACTCTATTTCAGAGGCCTTTGGGTCCAGTGAGTTTGTCTATATCTATGAAACCAAAGACAACAGAGCAATTACCAATGTAACCTTCGACAGTGGGTTATTTTCTTTGGGCAAGTCATCTCTATTTCGTGAGGCAATATGCTATGAAAATAGCTGCAGTTTTCGATTTAGTATCCGAGACCGGTTCGAGGAACCAGTCCGCATTGAGGGGTTGGAATTCGGACAGCCGTACGGCATTTTCCACGAGTTTGCCGCCCCGGTCCCTTACACACGTGACAACATAGCAATAGAGGGGTTTTTTTAGTCGTTAGGAACAAGTTGACCATTTTGGAAATCTGAAGCTTTTTGTTCAGATCGAAATGATGCCCCCAAAACCCGGCATCTCGAGGCAAAAAAAGTAGAGGATAAACCGCTGAGTTGGCGGTTTGTAGGTATCCTCATAGCGATGCCTCCAAGAGTGAAGAGCATTGCTATGCTCAAGAGTAGACCAAAGCCTAGGCAGCCCGAGTATATTAGGCCGAGTTTAACCTAGCAATGTACTTGTCATATTCGGCAACCGCCGCCTGCATTTCCTGCTGGTACGAATGTCGATTATAAACTGCAGCGACACCGCTGATCGTTCCGGATGTGTGATTTAACAGTTTCTCTGTGACATGGACGGGTGTCCCAATTTTTGCGTGGATCGTCGCAAATGTTCGCCGAAGATCATGAAGAGTAAAATGTGACAGCCCGGTTTCCGACAACATTCGCCTGGTAGATTTTCCAAACCCATTGAACGGCTTATCGTCAGCCGTAGTACCAAAGACGTAGGTTGCGCCTCCTTCTACTTGGCTGATCAAATCAAGCGCATTTTTTCCAAGTGGCAAAACATGTTCTCGCTTGTTTTTAGTTTTGCGCCCTGGGAGTATCAGCCGTTTTCGATCGATGTCTTGCCACTCCAGATTGGCAATCTCTCCTTTTCGTTGTCCTGTAAAAACAAGGAGTTGGACAATCTGGCCAAACCGATCCGTGTTTTCACGGCAGAAGAAAAGCAGTGCCCTCAACTCATCGTCGTTCAAAACGCGTTCTCTCGGTGTCATGCGGTGCGGGCGCCTATGAGGCGAAAGTGGGTTACTGGTTAGATACCCTCGGCGAACAGCCCAGTTGAAAAACACCTTGAAAGTGGTGAAGGCATAATTCTGACTGGATGGACTTTGGGTTTGCTTGGCAATCTTTATTAGAACATCATTCCCAGTAATCTTGCTGATGGGGCCTGCAAAAGAAATCCCGCGCAAGTATAGATTGTAACCCTTCATGGTGGTGGGACGCACTCTGCTTTCGCAATCTGAAAGATAAGCCTCAATCACGGTCTGGCATTCATGTTCCGGGGTCTTACTGGGCTCCAAGGCTTGAGTTGAGAGAAGCAGTTTGGCCTGCTTGCGAGCATTCGCTAGTGAGAGTTCTGGGTAACGCCCCAAGGTCTTTCGCCTTCGTTTCTCACCCAGAAGCACGACATACGACTTGCTGCGAGTTGAACAACGAATTCCAAAGTTTGGCGTCAGTTCATCCCAGTAGGTCACCTGCCCATTAGATGCGAATGGGAGCTTCTTCACGGCCAAGTCAGTCAGACGGAGTTTCATTTTAGGCTCATTTCAGGCTCAGGAATCATGTGCGTTTGGGCGCATTTTAATGATCAACTATGTTCACATATCAACGCTTATCTACTGGATTACATACATTATTTGTTGCGCAATGTGAATCTATGTTTTCGCGAGTAAAACAACTGTTAATCAATTGGTCGTAGGTTCGATCCCTACCGCCGGAGCCAAATTCTCAAGCTACCCATCTGAAGTCCCTAGAAACAGGGGCATACGTGTCCCTCGCAACTATTCAAAGCTTGAAGCCAATGGGGCTTGCTAGCCCGCGGACACGGCGCAGTAAGTGGGTAGTCCTACGAGGTGAACTCGTAAAACTGGTTCATTCGGCCAGGGAAACACCGTCTCAGATCAAAAAAGTGAAGGTGATCAAATAGCGCCTTAGGCCTGTTCGGCATCCTGTGTAGGCAGTAATTGCGCACTTGTTGAAGGGCTGATGGCCGCTCTGCCTGTGACTCTGACGCCACAATATTTCAATAGACAACACAATTGTGAAATATTTAGTCGCCACTCCCCGTTCATAATCTGTTAACATGTGAATACCGAAAGGTCTCTGGTGGGGAAAATGGTGCGTCATATTCAGGCGCGAACCGCAATAGCTGGAGTGGGGTAATGGTATATAAGTCACAGAATAAACAGATTAAAACACCAAAGCGCGTCGTTCGTTATCTTCGACAACAAACACCGCCGAAAACCGACAGATCAAAGACCGAGGAACCGGAGACACCCGCCGTGGTGTTCACGGACTGGGCCAGTATCTGACGGTTTTCACGGTCGGACAACACGCTTAAGTTAGGATCATGACTGATCCTGTATCGTCCATACGCAATCTTGGGCCCGCCTCGGATGCGGGGTTTGCCCGGGCAGGCATCCACTCGGCAGATGAATTGCGGGAGCTGGGCGCGGATGAGGCTTATCGCCGCCTTCTGGCCGCAGGCTCTCGTCCCCATTTCATCGGATATTATGCCATGGTCATGGGGCTGCAGGGTCGGCCTTGGAATGACTGCAAAGGCAAGGAGAAAATCGAGTTGCGAGCGCGGTTTAATGCAATCAAGGCCGAGACCCGTGCGAACACCCCGTTGGAAGATAAGATGGAAGCCATCTTAAACGAGATCGGTCTTCCGAGGCAGAGCGATATCTAATCCGGTGGCTCACAATGTGAGCCTGAGAGGCGCTGCCCCTCGCGGCGTGGCCGCTTACGCCGGGATACTTTCGGCCAGAAGAAAAAACGGCTTGGGTAAACTGAAAAGGCCACCCGAGTTTCCCCGAACGGCCCTTCCAATTTCAAAAACCTGATGGCTTAGCCAACCAGTTCCAGACCCGAGAAGAAGTAAGCGATTTCTTCAGCGGCGGTTTCTGGGGCGTCTGAGCCGTGCACCGAGTTTTCGCCAACCGACTGGGCGAATTCCTTGCGGATTGTGCCTTCGTCTGCGTCTGCCGGGTTGGTGGCGCCCATGACGTCACGGTAGGCTTTGATCGCGTTTTCGCCTTCCAGAACCTGAACAACAACCGGTTCAGAGATCATGAATTCGACCAGTTCACCGAAGAAGGGGCGCTCTTTATGGACGCCATAGAAGGTTTCGGCTTGTTTCTGGGTCATGTGGATGCGTTTCTGCGCGATGATGCGCAGGCCTGCGGCTTCGATCTTGGCGTTGATTGCGCCGGTCAGGTTGCGTTTGGTGGCATCGGGCTTGATGATCGAGAATGTGCGTTGAATGGCCATGTCGGTCCCTTTTTACGGTTGGGCAACGGGACCCCTGCCCCATGGCAGCACCCGCGCGCGTGTCATTTGCGCGTCCCGTAACATGGGATCAAGGATTTGGGAAGCGTCGATTGTGACCTGTCCTAACCGTGCGTGACAGCGATTGACGCCCGCGCGCGGCTCAGGCACATGAGACAACATGCTAAAGATTTCAGATATCACTTATGCCGTTGAGGGCCGCCCATTGTTCGACGGTGCAATCGCGGCTATCCCGGATGGTCATAAAGTCGGTCTTGTCGGTCGCAATGGCACGGGCAAGACGACGCTGTTTCGACTGATCCGGGGCGAACTGGCCTTGGAATCGGGTGAAATCTCGGTTCCCAAAGGCGCGCGGATTGGCGGTGTGGCGCAGGAAGTCCCAGCCTCGCAGACCTCGCTGCTGAACACCGTGCTGGCGGCGGATACCGAACGGGCAGCATTGATGGCGGAGGCAGAGACCGCCACCGACGCCCACCGGATCGCCGATATCCAGACACGTCTTGCCGATATTGACGCCTGGAGCGCAGAGGCGCGCGCGTCTGCGATCCTGAAGGGATTGGGGTTTGACGATCATGAGCACGCCCTGCCCTGCGCCGATTTCTCGGGCGGGTGGCGCATGCGGGTCGCGCTCGCGGCGGTGTTGTTTTCCGAACCGGACCTTTTGTTGCTGGACGAACCGACCAACTATCTGGATCTTGAGGGTGCGTTGTGGCTGGAACAATACCTGACAAAATATCCACATACGGTCCTGATCATCAGCCACGACCGCGGGCTTTTGAACCGTTCGGTCGGCGCAATCCTGCATTTGGAAGACCGCAAGCTGACGCTGTATCAGGGCGCTTATGATCGGTTTGCCGAGACCCGCGCCGCGCGTTTGGCAGTCGCCGAAAGTGAAAACAAGAAGGTCGAGGCGCGACGCGCACATCTGCAAAGTTTCGTGGATCGATTCCGGGCGAAAGCATCAAAAGCCGTGCAGGCGCAATCGCGTCTGAAGATGATCGAGAAGCTCAAGACCATTACGACGCCGCAAGAGGCCGCGTTGAAGGCGTTCAGCTTCCCGGAACCTGAAGAGTTGTCGCCGCCGATCATCAACATGGAAGGCGCATCTTGCGGGTATGGCGACACAACGGTTCTGTCACGAATGGATCTGCGGATTGATCAGGACGACCGGATCGCGCTTCTGGGCAAGAACGGTCAGGGCAAATCGACCTTGTCGAAACTGCTGTCGGATCGTCTGCCCCTGATGACCGGAAAAATGACCAAATCCTCGAAGCTGCGCATCGGGTATTTCGCGCAGCATCAAATGGACGAGTTGTATGAGGATGAAACCCCGGTCGAGCATTTGCGACGACTGCGACCCAACGAATTGCCGGGGCGTCACAGAGCACGTTTGGCAGGGTTTGGTCTGGGCGCGGATCAAGCAGAGACTGTGGTTGCCCGGCTGTCGGGTGGACAAAAGGCGCGGCTGACGTTGCTTCTGGCCACTCTGGACGCGCCGCATCTGTTGATTTTGGATGAACCGACCAACCACCTTGATATCGAAAGCCGCGAGGCATTGGTCGAGGCGCTGACAGCCTATTCCGGCGCGGTCGTTCTGGTAAGTCATGACATGCATTTGTTGGGCCTAGTGGCAGATCGGTTGTGGCTGGTAAATGACGGCGGTGTCGCGCCATATGAGGGCGATCTTGAGGATTATCGCAAGATGCTTCTATCGTCCGACGACGATAAGAAGCCTGCCAAAACCAAGCCTGCACCCACCAAACCGAAACGCGCCGACCGGGACACGATTCTGGCCCTGCGCGCCGACTTGCGCAAAGCCGAGGCTCGGGTCGAAAAACTGGAAGCAATGCGCGACAAGCTGGATGCCAAACTGGGGGATCCTGAGATCTACGAACCAGAGCGTAAGGACGAGGTGGTGGTTTGGCAAAAAAAGCACGCCGAAGTTCACGAAGCGTTGGATCGGGCCGAAGAACTGTGGCTTCGCGCCCAGGATAAGCTTGAGAAAGCAGAAGGTTAAACATGGATCTTGATCTATTTGTACCCGCGTTTGTGACGCTGTTCGTGGTGATGGATCCGATTGGTATCTCGCCATTGTTCATGGCGCTAACGCAAGGCAGATCCACGCGTGAACGACGAGGCATCGCCCTGCGGGCCTGTGGAACCGCTGGAATCTTGCTGATCCTATTCGCATTTCTGGGCGAAAATGTTTTGAACTTCCTTGGCATCTCGATGCCTGCTTTCCGTATTTCGGGCGGTATTCTGCTGTTGCTGTTGGCGCTGGACATGGTGTTTGAACGCCGCACAGCGCGACGTAAAGACCAGTCGGAAGATGGTGTCGACAGCCAGGACGACCCTTCGGTCTTTCCATTGGCGATCCCAATCATGGCCGGACCGGGATCGATTGCAACCGTGATCCTGCTATCAGGCCAAGGTGACGGATTTACCGGCATTGCCCTGGCGATTGCTGTGATGGCAGTGGTGTTGTTGATCGCGTTTATCCTGTTCAACGCCGCATCCCTGTTGGAACATGTCCTGCGCGAAACAGGCATCAAGGTTGTCACCCGGCTTTTGGGTATGCTTCTGTCCGCTTTGGCCGTTCAGTTCATTTTGGAAGGGCTGCGGGATTTTGGCCTGATGGGATGATCTTTCGTGCCCCGGTGACAACTGCGCCTGCCGTTCCTATATCTTTCGGTAAGGGGTTTGGGAGACAAGAATGACCGGCGACGATTATGCACGCGCGATTTATCTGACCTTGCTGCTGGTGGCGGTGGGCGGGTATTTCGTCGCCGAGAACCGGAAAAACATCGGGCAAACTTTTCGCCACGCCCTGATTTGGGGCCTGATTTTCGTCGGCGCGATGGCGGGTGTCGGGCTTTGGCAGGATATCCGAAACGACATCACGCCGCGCCAAAGCGTGGTGCAGGAAACCGGACAGATCGAGTTGCCGCGGGCGCATGACGGCCATTTCTATGCCACGTTACTGATGAATGGTCAGCCGATAGAGTTTGTTGTCGACACCGGGGCCAGTCAGATCGTTCTGACCAAGGAAGATGCGGAACGCGCTGGTGTGCAGATGGACGCGTTGCGCTTTTTCGGTCGTGCGATGAGCGCAAATGGCCCGGTGCGCACGGCGCCCGCCCGCATCGCTCGGGTCGAGCTTCTGGGTATCGAGGATTTCGGTGTTGAAGTTTGGGTAAACGACGGCGAAATGCCGGGATCGCTCCTCGGAAACGACTATCTGCAACGGTTTGAGAAGATCGAGATTGAGCGGGACAAGCTGATCCTGACACGCGGCGACTAACAGTCTAGAAACGCATCGCAATCAAAAGCTTACGAGCTTGCATTCATCTCCCATCGCCCGCTTTCCTGACTCCAGTATTTCGCAGTCAAGCCCGCGGCAACCACGTCTTTCCACTGGGTGCGCGCATGGGCCACTGCATCTGCGTCGTTGCCATCGAACAGGATGCTGACGCGCGTCAACCCTGCCATTTCGTTGGTGTCTATAACCGCCCCATCGACCACGATCAGTGCGTCCGCCTGATTTGTTATCTCTGTGTCCGTGGTCAGCAAGACAGGCTGATCCGCGTCATGCGGCCCACCTGATTGGCCATGTGGCAAAAACCCGTCATCCGTGGTGGTCCAAAGCCGTTCGTCCAGCCAGTCCATCCGCTTCGGGTCGGTGCCGCGAAGGCAGATTTTCCAACCTGCCTCCAGCGATCTTTGCAAAAGTACCGGCAAAGTTGCCTCAAGCGGACTGCGCGTCATGTGATAGAAAAAGACCTCGCCGATCTTCTCCGCTGGCGCGCTTTGCTCGTCTGGGGTGTTGCTTGCCGAGTCCGACATTACTCAGCCTCGAACATGTCCTGCACCAGACGGTTCAGAGCCAGAACACCCCAGCCGGTCGCACCTTTGGGCCACAACGGACCGTCCTGAGCCACTTGCGCCGTCCCTGCAATATCAAGGTGAATCCAAGGCTGACCTTCCTTGACGAACCGGCCAAGGAACTGGGCGGCCGTGATCGAGCCCGCAGCGCGGCCACCAACATTTTTGATGTCGGCCTTGTTCGACTTGATCAGCTGATCATAGCCCGGCCCCATCGGCATCCGCCACGCGCCTTCTCCTTCGGCCTTCGCAGCGTCCAGCAGTCCATCACACAAGGTGTCATCATTCGAGAAGACACCGGTGTTTTCGTGCCCCAGCCCGATGATGATCGCCCCGGTCAGGGTGGCCAGGTCGATCATGCCAGCCGGTTTGTATTCCTCCTGAGTGTACCACATGAGGTCACACAGGACGAGCCGCCCTTCAGCGTCGGTGTTGATCACTTCGATCGTGTCGCCCTTCATCGAGGCCACGATGTCGCCAGGGCGTTGTGCACGGCCATCGGGCATGTTTTCCACCAGACCGACCAGCCCGACCACGTTGGCTTTTGCCTTGCGGGTGGCCAGCGTTTTCATGACGCCCGATACGGTGCCAGCGCCGCCCATATCCATGGTCATGTCTTCCATACCTGCGCCGGGTTTCAGGCTGATGCCGCCGGTATCAAAAACGACTCCCTTCCCGACCAGTGCCAAGGGGGCGACGTCCTTTTCGCCTCCCATCCATTCCATCACGACCACTTTCGACGGGGATTCCGACCCTTGCCCAACGGCCAGAAGCGCACGCATCCCAAGTTTCTCAAGCGCGTCTTCTTCCAGCACCTTGACCTTCACCCCAAGTTTTTTCAGCGCCACGAGGCGGTCGGCAAACTCGGTGGTGGTCAACACATTGGCGGGCTCGTTCACCAGATCACGGGTGAAAAAGACCCCGTCGCTTTGGGCATTGATCCGATCCGCTGCCCCCTCGAACTGATCAACCCGCGACACCATCACGGTCAAGCTGCCCGGCTTGGTATCTTGTTCTTTGTCCGTCTTATGGTCGGTGAACGCATAGGCGCGCAACACCGCCCCAAGAGCAAGGTCATCGGCATGCTTGACCGGTCCGGCCAGAACCAGAACATCCTTGCTTGTCATAGACTTACCAATCGCGCCACCTGCTTTACGAGCAATATTCATATCGGCACGCGGGGCCAGGCGGATGACCTGCACAGCCTCGGCCTTCATGCCCGTGGGAAAGGCCATTTCGTGGGTGTCGCCGTCTTTCATCTTCTCGAACGCGTCGCTTTCCGCGAAACGCAGAAGCGCACCACGGGTCAGCTTGTTGACCCGTCGCGCCGCCGGGTGCAGCTTGCCCGGCTCAGACAAAACTACGACCACACGACCTTCGTGTTCGCCAATGGCATCAAGGTTTACTTCGCTAAAAACGGGCTGGATCGGGGTCGTCATGGGACATTCCTTTCAGGCAATCTTTTGCCATTCCTAGCCAGAGGCACACCGAAAGACCAGATAGCAGTTTTCCCCGGCGGAGGGATCGGCTAGAAAATGACCCACAACATGTTGGGGTTCACCGGGGGTAACGTGGCCAGATTCGACCGCTATATGCTGTCGCAATTGATTTTGCTGTTTGGCTTTTACGGGCTGGTGCTTGTTTTGCTCTTCTGGGTGAACCGGGCAGTGCAGCTATTTGATCAGCTGATCGCCAACGGACAAACCGCCATGGTGTTTCTTGAATTCTCGGCAATGATCGTGCCCGGTGTCATCGTGTTCATCATCCCGATTGCGTCCTTCGCAGCGGCCGTATCTGTGACGAACCGGCTGAATTCGGAAAGCGAACTGGTCGTGGCTCAAGCCGCAGGCTTTGGCCCCTTTCGGCTAGCCCGCCCTGTTTTGGTCTTTGGGATCTTCACCGCATTATTCATGCTGATCCTGACCCATGTTCTTGTGCCAATGAGCCAATTGCGCTTTGCCGAACGACAGGCCGAAATCGCCGAAAACATCACTGCACGTTTCCTGACCGAAGGCAGCTTCGTGCACCCGGTCGATGGTGTCACCCTCTATATCCGCGAGATCAGCCCATCGGGCGAGCTATTGGACATCTTTCTGTCCGATGAACGCGATGCCACACAGAAATATACATATACAGCCAAGAAAGCTCTGATTCTGCGCACCGATGCCGGACCGCGCCTGATCATGTTTGACGGGCTGGCGCAGTTCCTGAATGTAAAATCACAAAGGCTGTCGACCACGGGGTTCAAGAATTTTACCTATGACATTTCTGCGCTTCTGACCGGCCCGATTGGCGGCAATCGCACCGTTACCCAGATCTACACGCCGGAACTTTTGAACCCGCCCACCGCCACCCTGTCTGAAACCGGTGAAACCCGCGAAGCCTTGCGCGCCGAAGGGCACTTCCGCAACGCACAGGCGCTTTACTCTATCGTGACGGCGATGACCGGGTTCTCGATGCTGATCGTCGCGGGGTTTAGCCGATTTGGGTTGTGGCGGCAGGTTGTGCTGGCACTTGGCGCGGTTGCGCTTCTGCAAACGTTGGACAACACGATGCTGGATATGGCGCGCCGGAATGCAAGCCAGTTGTGGTTGGTCTATGTCGCAACCGGCGTTGGGTTCATTCTGAACATCGTGATCCTGATCTTGGCCAGCCGCCCCTCTCCACGCGACATGCGTCGACGGCGGCGCACGTTGCGCGAGATGTCCCGGACACCGGCAGGAGGGGTTGCATGAAACTTCACTTGTATATCGCGCGCAGGTTCTTGTTTGCCTTTTTGACCATGCTCGTCGTGTTGGCGATGATTTTCGTTCTTCTGGACATGGTGGAAAGCATGCGCCGGTTTGACAGCGCCGCCGTTGGCTTTGGAAATGTGCTGGGTTTGACCCTGTTGAATGCACCAGTCTGGATGTACCGCATTCTGCCGCTGATCGTCATACTGGCGACCTTGTGGATGTTCCTGAGCCTTGCGCGCAGTTCCGAGATGGTCGTGACTCGCGCCGCGGGGCGTTCGGCATTGAACACTCTGGTTTCGCCTGCGCTGACGGTTTTTCTATTCGGCTTGTTGGCCGTGGCTGTTGGTAACCCGATAGCAGCGGCCACGTCCAAGAAATACGAGCGCATCGCGGCACAGTACAAAGGCACGGGGGGATCCGTCCTGTCGATCTCGACCGAGGGTGTGTGGCTCAGACAGGGCAACGAGGACGGTCAGACGGTGATCCGCGCGACAAAGTCTGATCTGGAAGGCACCAGCCTGTCGGGCGTAACCTTCTTTTCTTTCGCGCCGGATGGGCTTCCCACCCTTCGGATCGAAGCGAAAACCGCCAGCTTGGAACCGGGCCAATGGATGTTGACCAAGGCCAAGGTCTGGGATCTTGAGAACGCAGACAATCCCGAGATGGACGCCGAATCTTATGACGAATACCTCGTGGATTCGAACCTAACACAGGAGCAGATCAGGGACAGTTTCGGCAAGCCAAGCTCGATCTCGATCTGGGACATGCCGCACTTTATTCGTCAGTTGGAAGCCGCCGGATTCTCGGCCCGCGCGCACCAAGTATGGTTTCATATGGAGCTTGCAACGCCATTTTTCCTAGTAGCGATGGTGCTGATTGGCGCGGGCTTCACCATGCGCCACACTCGGTTCGGGCGTACTGGCATCATGGTCTTGTTGGCGTTGATGATGGGTTTCGGGGCCTATTTCATTCGCAATTTCGCGCAGATTCTGGGTGAAAACGGTCAGATTCCGGTGCTTTTGGCCGCGTGGGTGCCACCCATCGCCGCAATCATGATGCCCATGGGGCTTTTGTTGCATCTGGAGGACGGATGATGGGTCTTCGGTCAGGTCTACGCACAAGCCTTTTGGCGATGTGGTTGGGAGTCGCTGTCACCGCAGCTGCGATATTCACGACGTCGCGCCCCGCGTTGGCAGGGCAGGCAAGCCTGATCGCGGACCACGTGCGTGTCGAAGGCAATAGCGCGTTGATTGCACAGGGCAATGTCGTTGTATTGTACGAAGGCACACGGTTGACGGCATCGCGCGTGGTTTATGACAAGTCGACAGACAAGCTCAGCATTCAAGGGCCGATCACCATTAGCCGTCCCGACGGCACAGTCCTGATAGCTGGCGCAGCCGAGTTGTCGTCAGATCTGCGCAACGGCATCCTGAAAAGCGCGCGACTTGTCCTAAATGAACAGTTGCAGATTGCCGCCGCCCAGATCAATCGCGTGAATGACCGCTATACGCAAATGACCCGCGTTGCGGCCTCGTCCTGCCACGTGTGCAAAACCAACCCAGTGCCGCTGTGGCAGATCCGGGCCGAACGCGTGGTGCATGACGAAAAAGCCCGGCAATTGTATTTTCATGGCGCACAGCTTCGCATCGCCGACGTTCCAGTTTTCTATCTGCCACGATTGCGTCTGCCCGACCCCACCCTAAAGCGCGCCACTGGGTTCCTGCCCCCTCGCATTCGCACCACATCGACGCTTGGCGTCGGTGTGGTCACCCCATTCTTTTTGCGCCTGGGTGATCATGCGGACCTGACCTTGTCCCCGTTTCTGGCCGCCAAGACGACCACGCTTGAGTTGCGGTATCGTCAGGCGTTCCAGGCGGGGGACATCGAGTTTTCCGGCGCAGTCAGTCGGGACAACGTTCTGCCCAACCAGACGCGATACTACGTCTTTGGCGAGGGTAAATTTAATCTGCCTCGCGACTATACGCTTTCGTTTGAACTGCAAGAGGTCTCGGACCCCGCTTATTTGCTTGATTACGGCTATTCCGATCAGGACCGACTGCGCAACGCGATCAACGTGATGCGGGCACGACGGGACGAGTTCGTGTTCGGGGGCATCACCCGCTATGACACGTTGCGTGAATCCGAATTGCCGATATCGGACCAACTGCCCTTTGCGCAGATCGACACCTTCTATGAACGCCGCTTCTTTCCGAACTGGCTGGGCGGTGAAGTGCGCGGCAATCTGTCATGGCAGGCGCATTTTCGCGAAAGCAGTGAGGATATTCTTGGCCGCGACATGGCGCGATTGGGGGCTGGGATAGGCTGGACCCGCAGCTGGATCGGCCCCGCTGGTCTGGTGATCGAAGCCGAAGCGGGCGTGGATGCCAATGTTTACTGGATCGAACAAGACAGCCGGTTTGAATCTGAACAGAGTTTTGCGGCGCCCTCTGCCGGTGTGACTCTTCGATGGCCCATGTCGCGCGTGGCGGCATCGGGGGCGGTCGATATTCTGGAACCCGTCGCCCATATCGCATGGTCCAAACAGGTCGGGGCCGATATCCCCAATGAAGACAGCGTGTTTGTCGAGTTTGACGAGGCCAATCTGTTCGATCTGAACCGGTTTCCCGGTTATGACCAGCGCGAAGATGGCGCGCGTGCAGCGGTCGGGTTAAGCTGGACACGCCACTCACCCTCAGGCTGGGCCTTTACGCTGGCCGCCGGTCGGGTGTTCCGTGAAAGCGGGTTCGACCAGTTCACCGATGCATCGGGGTTGGCAGGGGACAGTTCGGACTGGCTGTTGGGCGCGCATGTAAACCTTGGTGGGCGGTTCGCACTTCAGGGCCGCGCGCTTCTGAACAACGATTTCGGCGTGACCAAGTCGGAAACGCGCGCCGCCTATCTGGCCGAGGACTTCGAGATTAGTGCCGCCCATATCTGGGTGATCGAAGACACTGCTGAAAACCGCCCTGACCCGACCCACGAATTGCGGCTGGACGGCGCTTATCAGATCAGCGACTTCTGGCGCGTGTCGGCCGATGGCAGCTTTGATCTTGAGGCACAACAAGCTACACGGGCCGGATTGGGGCTGCGCTATCAAAATGAATGCCTTTTTGTGGACCTTTCCCTCTCGCGTCGTTTCACATCCTCCATTAATGTGACGCCAACAACGGATTTCGGCTTCAAGGTTGAACTGACGGGTTTCGGCGGCGCACGGGGTAAAACGGCCCATAAATGCAGCGGCTGACCGGAACCGATAAATGAGATGACAGGTTGAGATGACGATGAGCAGATCGGACAGGACTATGGTGAAACGCAAGAATAACAGCCGCGCCAGCACGTTGCCGAAACCCCGGTGGACCCAGCGTCTTGCGGCGAGTTTGGTGGCCGGACTGCTTGTCGTGACTTCCTTCGGTGCGGCACCGGCAGTCGCGCAAGATCTGTTCGCCCCGGTAAAGAAAATCAACGACCGGGTAATAACCGCTTATGAACTGTCACAACGCATGGCGTTTCTGACCATACTGAAAGCACCCGGCAACCTTCGCGAACTGGCGATGGATCAGTTGACCAACGAAGCCTTGCAACGCCAAGCTGCCGAAAACGCGGATGTGAAACCCACTGCTGAAGAAATTCTTGCCGGGATGGAAGAATTCACCGGCCGGTTCAATTTGGATATTGAAACCTTCAACAAGATCATTGCTCAGGCCGGTATCGCGCCTGAAACTTTCCGCGACTTCGTATCCGGCGGGATTGCCTGGCGCGGCGTTGTGCGCGCCCGTTGGGCCGGACGCGTTCAGGTCTCGGACGATGAGGTGGATCGCCAACTGGCTTTGACCCGCCCCGGCCAAGGCGTGCGTGTACTCTTATCCGAGATTATCTTGCCCGCCCAGACCCCAGCGCAGTTGCAGGTGTCGAATGCCCGTGCCTCGGAACTGAGCGAGATCACCACCCTGCCCGCGTTTGCCTCGGCTGCACGGCAGTATTCCGTGGCGCCTTCGCGTGGGCGTTCGGGACGGTTGCAATGGATGGATCTCTCCAACCTGCCACCTGCCGTCGCTGCACAGATTCTGCCGCTGGCACCGGGTCATGTCAGTGACCCGATCCCGGTCAAAAACGGCGTGGCGATCTTTCAGATGCGTGCGATTGAGGAAATCGACGCTCCTCAACCAAAAGACGTGACCGTGGATTATGCCACCCTGTTCCTGCCCGGTGGACGGTCTGAGACCGCGCTTGGCGAGGCTGCGAAGATCCGCGCGAAAGCTGATACGTGCGACGACCTTTATGGTATCGTCCGGGATGCGACGCCCGAGCAACTGCAACGCGAATCCCTTCCCATCGGTCAGATCCCCACCAACTATGCACTGGAACTGGCTAAACTGGACGAAGGCGAAGTATCGACCAACCTGACCTCGGCTTCGGGTCAGAACCTTGTGTTCCTGATGCTGTGTTCGCGCACTCGTGATCTGCCAGAAGAGGTCAGCCGAGAAGACATCAAACTGCGGTTACAAAACCAGCGTCTGCAAAGCTTTGCCAATGCCTATCTGGATGAGCTGAAGGCCGCAGCTTATATCGAAGATTACAGCGGTCAATGATCGCACGAACGCCGTCTGTGGACCATTTGGCACCGGTGGCGTTGACCATTGGTGAACCGGCTGGCATTGGCCCTGACATAACCGGCCCTGCCTTCAAAGCGTTGAAGGATAAGGTGCCGTTTTTTCTGATCGGTGATCCGTCGCACCTGCCGCCCGGCACCGAATTCACCGAAATCTCTGCGCCCGCCGAAGCGTTAACCGCATCCAGCTTGCCGGTGCTGCGCCACGATTTCGGCAGCGCTCGCCGCCCCGGCGCCCCCCAGGCAGACCATGCTCAGCATGTGATCACGGTGATCCAACGGGCGGTGGAACTGACGCGCGCAGGCAACGCTTCGGCAGTCTGCACCAATCCGATCCACAAGAAGGCTCTGAAGGATGGCGCCGGTTTTGCCTTCCCCGGTCATACAGAATTTCTGTCCCACCTGGCGGGCGGGGCCAATGTGGTGATGATGTTGGCCTGTGAAGGTCTGCGTGTTGTGCCCGCCACCATCCATATTGCTTTGTCGGACGTGTCGGATGCGCTCACGCCTGACCTTTTGGCGCAAGTCATTCGAACAACCCATGCAGCCCTTATCCACGACTTCGCCATTGAAAATCCGCGCATCGCCGTGGCTGGTTTGAATCCCCATGCGGGTGAAGGCGGCGCGATGGGGATGGAAGAGATCGAGATGATTACCCCGCTTCTAGACAATCTGCGGGCCGAGGGGCTGGAGCTGATCGGGCCGCAATCGGCGGACACGATGTTCCACGCCGCCGCGCGTGCAGGCTATGACGCTGCGGTCTGCATGTATCACGATCAGGCGCTGATCCCGATCAAGACCATCGACTTTGCCGGTGGCGTGAATGTCACGCTGGGCCTGCCCTTCGTGCGCACCTCGCCCGACCACGGCACCGCGTTTGACATCGCGGGCACTGGCAAGGCGGACCCTAGCTCTCTGATCGCCGCCCTGCGCATGGCACATCAGATGAGCCGCGTCCGGCAGGAGCGTGCCATATGAGTCAGATCGACGGATTACCCCCCCTGCGCGAGGTGATATCTACCCATGGTTTGGTGGCCAAGAAATCACTGGGACAGAACTTTTTGTTGGATCTGAACCTGACCGCCAAGATCGCGCGACAGGCGGGGGATCTGAGTAACTCCGACATACTGGAAATCGGCCCCGGCCCCGGCGGGTTGACGCGCGGATTGTTAGTCGAAGGCGCACGCAAAGTGCTGGCAGTGGAAAAAGACAGCCGCGCAATGGCCCCTCTGGCCGAGATACAGGCGGTCTATCCTGACCGGCTTCAGGTGATCAACGCCGACGCGCTCGACCTTGATCCGCTGGAGCATCTGACCCCGCCGATCCGCATCGTGGCCAACCTGCCCTATAACGTTGGCACCGAGCTTCTGGTGCGCTGGTTGACCCCACCCCGCTGGCCGCCGGTCTGGGACAGCCTGACTTTGATGTTCCAGAAAGAGGTCGCCGAACGTATCGTCGCCCAGCCGGGATCAAAGAAATATGGCCGTCTGGCAGTGCTGTCGCAATGGCGCACGACCCCGCGCGTGGTGATGGAACTGCCGCCCGAGGCCTTCACGCCGCCGCCCAAGATCCATTCCGCCGTGGTGCATTTCGACGCCCTGCCCGAACCACGTTTTCCGGCGGACGCGGACAAGCTGCAAGCGCTTGTGGCCAAGGCATTTGGCCAGCGCCGCAAGATGCTGCGCGCGTCTTTGAAAGGGCTGCATCCGAATATCGAGGACGTGTTGACCTCGGTTGGGATCAAACCCACCTCGCGCGCCGAAGAGATCAGCATTGAAGATTTCTGCGCGCTCAGCCGGGCTTTGGCCGGCTAAACCGGTGCAGTCTAGCTGTGTTCTTCCGCCGCGGTTTCGGCCAGCGCGCGGTTGAACGCTTTCAACGCATCCACTTGGAACACCGCCCCCCAAAGCTCGGGTGGATCCCCCTCGCTGCCCAACGTGACCACCGGTACGAACCGCGCGGCGGATGTTTCAAACATCGGCATCACGGCCTCTAGAGTGGCGTTGCCGTCGATGTACACGCCCTGCTCAATCAGCTCCCAACACTGTTTTTCGTTTGCCGCCCGTTCGTGATCAACGGTTCGCATGACCGAGGCAACGCGAACGGTGGACAAAAGATAAGCTTGCGGTCCTGCGGCCAGATGCACATCGCGCCGTTCAAGTTGGGTCAGGAAGAATGACCGGTCCACCCAGCGGCTGGCCAGCGCTGTGGACAGTGACACTGCGGCCATCACGGCGATTCCGGTTTGCCAATCACCGGTCAGTTCAAACACAATCAACGTGGTCGAAATCGGTGCGCCCAGCACCGCCGCTGCAACCGCCCCCATGCCCGCCAGCGCATAGAGAGTCTCGGATCCTGATACGTCGGGGAACACAGCAGTTGCCACGATCCCGAAGGCCAACCCGGTCAAAGCTCCGACCATCAGGGCCGGTGAGAATACTCCGCCCCCCATGCGTCCGGCCATGGTAATCGCGACGGCGGCAACCTTGACCACAACAAATGTAATTGCCAGTTGCAGTCCCAGTCCGCCAGTCAGGGCAACAGATGTGGTTTCATAGCCCACACCGATGATATGCGGATACCAGATGGCCATGGCCCCAAGGATCAGCCCCGCGAAGGCCGGGCGCAGCACTTTGGGCAGGCGCAAAGACCTCTGAAGAGAATCGCCGACATCTTCGGCCCAGAAAATAGATCGCATCAGGATGACGGCGACCACGCCGCACACCAGCCCCAGAAGCAAAAAGGCGGGCAGTTCGACATAGAAGGCAAGCGAACCTTCAGCGGGCAGGATGAATTCGGTGACGTCACCATATTCGATACGGTTGATCACTGTGCCCGCAACCGACGCGATGGCAATCGGCGCAAAAGCGTGTACGGCGAAGTGGCGCAACACGACCTCAAGCGCAAACAGCGCGCCTGCGATCGGGGCGTTGAAGCTGGCCGATACTGCCGCCGCGACCGCACAGCCCAGAAGATCGCGCCCAGTTACGCCGTCTGCCTTGATCCGGGCGGACACCCAGCTTGAAATGACAGCCGCCAAATGCACCACGGGACCTTCACGACCAGACGATCCTCCGGTTGAAAGCGTGATCAGAGAGGCCAGCGCCGATCCAAGCCCCGCGCGTTTTTCGACGCGGCCCTCCCATAGGGCAGCGCCCTCGATCACATCAGCCACCGCGCGCACACGTCCGTCATGGGTGAACCAGTTCAGGATGATGCCCACAACCAACCCGCCGAAAGCGGGCAGCAAAAGCACCCAATACCACGGAAGCGTACCCGCAAAACTGTGCAGATGCGCCAGATCGTCGGTGCCATACAGCGCCGCCTGAAGCGTTTCGATTCCCTTTCGAAACCCCAGCGCCGCAAATCCGGACGCAATCCCGATCACCAGTGCGATCAGCCAGAATTGCACCTGGCTAGGTCCTTTCTCGAGCAGAATATGCCAGCCGGTAGAGGTCCGCTTTCGCAAATCCCGCCTAGAGCGATATAGAAACAATTTTAGCCGTCTAGGCATCGTCCCCCGCCCGCGCGGCCCTTCCCAAGATCACGCATTTACCATAAGTTGTTCCGGCTTTGCTGGGGAGGATGGGATGACCATCGACACCGTGTTTACCGAGCTTTCGTCCATGCTAGGCGATCGACTCAGCCGCTCCAAGTCCGATCTGTCGCATCATGGCGGTTCCGAAAGCCATTTTGAACCGGCTCCGCCCGATGCGGTGGCTTGGCCTGAAACCACCGACGAGGTCAGCAATATTCTGCGACTGTGCCATGCGGCCAGTGTGCCGGTCATTCCCTATGGCGCAGGCACGTCATTGGAAGGCCATACCAGCGCGCCGATGGGTGGACTGTGCATCGACACGTCGCGAATGAACCGCATGCTTTCGGTCGATCCGGGCGACATGCTTGCGGTGGTGCAACCCGGCGTGACCCGCGAAGATCTAAATCACGAACTGCGCACGTTGGGCGTATTCTTTCCGGTTGATCCGGGGGCCAATGCCTCGATCGGCGGAATGGCGGCGACGCGGGCATCTGGAACAACCACGGTGCGCTATGGGTCGATGCGCGACAATGTGATGGGCCTGACCGTGGTGCTTGCGGATGGGCGTGTCATCAAGACCGGGTCACGCGCGGCAAAATCTGCGTCGGGCTATGATCTGACCGCGCTGTTTCTGGGGTCGGAAGGCACGCTTGGCATCATCACCGAACTGACCTTGCGGCTGCACGGTGTGCCGGAACAGATAAGCGCGGGCATTTGCGCTTTTCCTGACATGTCGTCTGCTGTGGGGGCGGTGCAACAGGTAATCCAAATGGGCATTCCCGTGGCGCGGATTGAATTCGTGGACGCCGACACTGCGCGCGCATTCAACGGCTATGCCGGGACCGACATGCCTGAATGCCCGCATCTGCTGGTTGAGTTTCACGGAAGTCCCACCGTTGTAACCGAAGCCAGTGAAGCCTTTGGTGAAACTGCCTCGGATTTTGGCGCCACGGGATACGAACACGCGACACGCACCGAAGATCGCAATGCGCTGTGGAAGATCCGCCACCACGCGTATTATGCGGTGCTGGCGCTGCGCCCGGGTGCGCGCGCCGTGGTTACGGACATCTGTGTGCCGATTTCAAAACTGGCCCAAGCCATCACCGAGACACAGGCCGACATTGCAGCGTCCGGCTTGATGGGGCCGATCCTTGGGCATGTGGGGGACGGAAATTTTCACGCAGCTTTGTTGATCGAAGACGGCAACGATGCCGAGAAAAGCATAGCCAAAGACCTTGCAGCCCGGATGAGCACCCGCGCCCTAGAAATGGGCGGCACAATCACCGGCGAACATGGGATTGGTATGGGCAAACTGGGGCTGATGGAGGCAGAGCACGGTTCAGCCTGGTCGGTCATGGGGGATATCAAACTGGCGCTGGACCCCAAGGGTATTCTGAACCCCGGCAAGCTTATACCGCAAGGGTAACGCAGCCTAGCCGCCCAGAAGTTCGCGCGCGGCGGCGCGGCCCGCATCAGTGATCGTATCACCCGAGATCATGCGCGCCACTTCGTCGATGCGGGCAGTGCTGTCCAAGGGGCTAACCGTAGTCAATGTCATGCCCTGCGACACGGATTTCTGAACTTGCCAGTGATGATCGCCCAATGCCGCCACCTGCGGGCTGTGCGTGACAACCAGAACCTGCCCGCCTTGTGACAAGGACGCCAAACGTCGCCCAACCGCATCAGCTGTGGCCCCGCCCACACCGCGGTCAATTTCGTCAAAGATCAAGGTAAGCCCATCTGTTTCGCGGGTCAGGCACACTTTCAACGCCAACAGGAACCGGCTGAGTTCTCCGCCCGAGGCGATCTTGTTCAACGGGCCCGACGGCGCGCCGGGGTTGGTTGCGACGGTGAATGTCACTTGATCGCACCCGTCGGGACCAGCCTCCGACCGCGTGATCTGAGTGGTGAAGACAGCGCGTTCCATCTTCAGCGGGGCAAGTTCGCCCGACATCGAATTGTCCAGTGCGGTCGCGGCCAATGACCGGGACCGCGTCAAAGAAGCTGCGGCATTGTCGTAGTGGCTTTGCGCAGTGGCCATATCGCGTTCCAACCCGGCAATCGCATCGGCACCTGCATCCAACGCGTCAAGCCGCGCGCGCAGATCTTCGGCAAATCCCCCCAATTCATCCGGGGCCACCTGATGTTTACGGGCCATCGCGCGGATCGCGAACAGTCGTTCTTCTACGGTTTCCAGCTCGTGCGGGTTGAAGGTCAGTGTGTCCAATGCAGTCTCGACCCCCTGCACCGCATCGCCCAGTTCTGCCAAAGCACGCCCAAGCGCCGAGATTGGCGGATCCAGCGTATCCCCCGCCTGATCGGCGACGCCTTCCAACCAGCGCAACGCGTCGCCCATCCGCGCCTCGGCCCCCTCGCCCGACGACAAGGCCTGATGCGCTTTGGTGATGTCCTCGCCGATACGCTCGGCGGCTTGCATCAATCGGCGTCGGCTGTCCAGTTCGGCGTCTTCGCCCGGTTCTGGGGCAAGCGCATCCAGCTCTGCAACCGCGTGGCGCAGAAACTCTTCCTCGGCCTGTGCGGCCGCCAGATCGGTGCGCGCCTGATCCAGTGCCGTTGCTGCACGCGACAGGTCGCGCCAAGCTGTGCGCGTCGTGTCAACCTGCGAGCCCAGCCCGCCAAATTCATCCAGAAGTTTCCGGTGCACACGCGGGTTCAACAATCCGCGATCATCCTGCTGCCCGTGCAGTTCGACCAGCGTATCGGAAAGCGCGCGCAGAACTTCGCCAGAGGCACGACGGTCGTTGACCCACGCCGTCTTGCGCCCATCAGCACGATTCACCCGACGCAGGACCAGCTCGTCCTCGACCGGGAAGCCAGCGTCGTCCAGCACCACACGGGCTGGGTGGCCATCTGGAAGATCGAACACTGCTGTGACTTCGCCTTGTTCGGCCCCGGCGCGCACGAGATCCGCACGCCCGCGCCACCCCAGCACGAAGCCAAGACTGTCCAGCAAGATGGATTTGCCCGCCCCGGTTTCCCCGGTCAACACATTCAGACCCGGCTGAAACTCAAGTTCCAGCCGGTCAATGATCAGAAGGTCGCGGATATCAAGACCACGCAGCATGATGCCCTCGGTCGCTTACTGCCCTGCCACGGCGAAGGGTCAGAGCCATTCGCCCTTGATCAACTGGCGATAGACTGCACTGAGCCAATTGTTACCTTTCGCCTCGGGCTTCAGCCCGGACTTGGTCAGCAAACGATAGCTGCTCTGATACCACTCGGTCGATTGGAAGTTGTGCCCCAAGATCGCCCCGGCGGTTTGTGCCTCGTCTACCAAACCAAGCGACATGTAGCTTTCCACAAGTCGGTGCAAGGCCTCTGCCACATGGGTCGTTGTCTGGAACTGTTCAACCACCACGCGGAATCGGTTGATCGCAGCAGAGTAATGCTTGCGCTTCAGGTAGTACCGCCCGATCTCCATCTCTTTCGCAGCAAGATGGTCAAACGCGAGGTCAAACTTCAGGATTGCTGATTTCGCATATTCGGTATCGGGATAGCGTTCGATCACCGTGCGCAGAGCTTGCAACGCCTGATACGTCAAACCCTGGTCACGTCCGATTTCGTCGATCTGGTCGTAATAGCTGAGCGCCAGAAGATATTGCGCATAGGCTGCATCTTCAGAGGCCGGATAAAAGTCGATGTAACGCTGGGCGCTGGCCCGCGCCTGTTCGTAGTCACGATCCTTGTGGTGCGCAAAGGCCTGCATGATCAGCGCGCGTTTGGCCCATTCCGAATAGGGATACAGACGTTCCACTTCGCCAAACCACTTGGCAGCTTCCGAAGGGTCACCACGATCAAGATCGTATTCACCACGTTTATAGATTTCTTCCGCTGTCCACTGGTCGATCGGCTTTTTCTCAACCGGTTTGGAAAAAGCGCCAAACAGGCCGCCGCCGGATCCGCCACCGCCGCCCGAGCTGCCACCCAGACTGCCAAACCCCAAGCTGCCAGAGCCACCACCGCACGAGGACAGAACAATTCCCGACACCAGCGCCACGCTGATAGCTTTGCCAAATTTCACGCGGATCATGACCGGTGCCACCCCAAAAAATTGTTATCCAACCCAAAGGTCCGAATTGCTCTCGCCTGTCCTAGCACAGAAATTTTCAAGGCAAAATGGTTTGCGCGGCAATTTTCGCACCTCAGGGACACTTGGCACACGCTCAATGAACCCACCTGCGCCCAAAAACAGAGAAACCACGCCTGAAAAGCGTGGCTTCCGTATTATAATCAATAGGTTCCAGTTGCGATTATGCCGTCATCGGCAGATCAGAGCGGCGCACCCCTACCCCGGGCAATCGGCGGGCGGTTGCGGCGTCACATTCGACCATGCGCCACGCATCTGGTGAGTCAAACAAGGCGCGAAGAAGCTTGTTGGTCATCGCATGGCCCGCCCGGTGCCCGACATAGCGCGCCTTCAGCGGAGCGCCCGCCAGGGCCAGGTCGCCCACCGCATCCAGCATCTTGTGACGCACGGCCTCGTCAATGCGGCGCAGTCCACCGGGTGACAGAACTTCGTCGCCATCCACAACAACCGCGTTGTCATAGGTGCCGCCAAGCGCAAGCCCGGCCTCATGCATCGCGTCCACATCGGCGCGACGGCAGAAGGTACGGCAATCGCTAAGCTCGCGTACAAAATTGCCATTAGACAGGTCCAGACGCTTGTTTTGCGTGCCAATCACACGGTCCGGGAACGAGATATGAAAATCGATCTCGAACCCGTCTGACGGTTCTAACCGCGCCCAAACGGCATGTTCACCATCGTCTTCGCGGTATTCAACTGGTTTCAGAACCTCGATCACCCGCACCGGCGCAGACAATTCGCGCACGCCAGTTTTTACGAGTCCATCCACAAACCGGGCGGCGCTGCCGTCCATGATCGGCACTTCCGGGCCGTCCAACTCAACCAAGGCGTTGTGAATGCCGCAGCCCGCAAGCGCGGCCATGATATGTTCGATGGTCTTGACCTCGACCCCCGCATCATTGCGGATCAGGGTGCAAAGCGGTGTCGGAACTCCCGAAGCCCAATGGGCGGGGATCAGATTGTCGCGGTCCGTGATATCAATGCGTTTGAACCAGATGCCATGTTCAGCCGAAGCAGGCCGCACGCGCATACGCGCCGGGCGTCCTGAATGAAGCCCGGTGCCGGTAAATGTCACACTGCTTGCAACTGTGGTTTGCACGTGTTGCCTCTTAATTTGCCTCAGCTTGGTTCGCGCTGCCCTTGTTCCTCAAAGCCCAGACGCAACCGCATTCTTCGCCGCGCCAGGAGCCGCAGACGACAGGGTTCTGTGTGGAGTGTCACAGGTCCTTACCGTCTTGGGTCTGTGTGGTGACCGGATTTGTCCGATTGCCACTGCCAGTCTCCGTGCGATGAAAGGTGTTTGAAACCGTTTCATGCAGCGGCAGGTCTGACGCGCTCCAAGCATGTAGGGCTTGGTGACACAGAGGTAAATCCTGCCCGGTGCAATAACAATTCAAACCTCTGTAACGGTCTGTAACATGGAAACTCGCCCCGGCGGGAGGTTGCCGAAACACCTTCTTCCGTTCCGCAAGGTATTGTTCTTAAACGCAAATGACCCGCCGTTTGGCAGGACATTATTTGTAGTTTAGTGAACAGTGCGACAGCGTGTCATACACAATGATGGTCCGCTGTGGCCTTGGTGTAACTATCCAGATCGCGCGAAGCTGCCCCCGCGCGATCTGGTTTGTTACAATCTTAGTTCGCCTGACGGCGCAGGAAGGCCGGAATTTCAACCTTGTCTTGTTCGGGATCGGCTGCCGGGGCCTGCGGTTGGGCGGGCCGTTCGGATTGAACCGGCGGTTGGCTGCGTGCCTGATCTTCTGCACCAGCCGCCCCCGATCCTGTCATCCGATTGATCAACGAATTGATACCAAAGCGCGGCTTGTCATGCGCAGAGGTGTCGGAATGGGTTGGGCCTTCGTGATGTAATGCAGGTTGTTGCGTGCGCGGTTGGTTGTGCACGGCGGCCTGCAAACGGGCCAAAGCCTCGGGCGATGGTGTACCCGGAGCAGGCGCACGCGGAGCTACAAATGTTGCCACATCGGGTTGTGCGTCATAGTCCGTCGGTTTCGCTTCGGGTTCGCGCGGCTGATAAGCGGGCGGAGGAATATCACCACCGGCCTGATCGACATTGAACACGTTTTCTGTCGGCGCTGTCGGCGCTTCTTCTTCGCGCTCCAGGTCACCAAACAAGGTTGGTTCACTGTTGGCGACCTCGGCTTTAGGGGTTTCTGCTGCAGGTGCGTTTTCAATCGCCGCTGCCGCAGCAACCGCATCCGGTGCTTCAGCTTCCATCTTCTGCTCGACCTCAAGCGGTGCCTGCAACGGGGTTGCCAGGCTGCGACGCGGCACTGGCATCTCGGAGTTGACGTCCACGGCATCAATACCGGTGGCAACGACAGATACGCGCATCGCTCCTTCCATGTCGGTGTCGAGCGTCGAACCGACGATGATATTGGCGTCTTGATCCACTTCCTCGCGGATGCGGTTGGCTGCTTCGTCCAGTTCGAACAGGGTCAGGTCGTAGCCGCCGGTGATGTTGATCAACACGCCTTTCGCGCCGCGCAGGCTGATTTCGTCCAGCAGCGGGTTTGCGATGGCTTTCTCGGCGGCCTGAACGGCGCGATCTTCGCCTTCAGCCTCGCCGGTGCCCATCATGGCTTTGCCCATCTCGTCCATCACGGCGCGGACATCCGCGAAGTCGAGGTTGATGAGGCCGGGGCGAACCATCAGGTCCGTGACACCCTTAACGCCCTGATAAAGCACATCATCTGCCATCGAGAACGCTTCGGTGAAGGTCGTCTTCTCATTGGCCAGCCGGAACAGGTTCTGGTTCGGAATAATGATCAGCGTGTCGACCATCTTTTGCAGGGCTTCGACACCGTCTTCCGCCTGACGCATACGTTTCGCGCCTTCGAACTGGAAGGGTTTGGTCACAACGCCGACCGTCAGCACACCCAGCTCTCGCGCTGCTTGCGCGATGATCGGGGCTGCACCGGTTCCGGTGCCGCCACCCATACCTGCTGTGATGAAGCACATATGCGCGCCAGCCAAGTGATCGACAATCTGTTCGATGGACTCTTCCGCCGCGGCTGCACCAACCGATGCGCGGGCGCCAGCGCCCAGCCCCTCGGTTACCTTCACACCCATCTGGATGCGGTCTTTCGATCGCGACTGCTGTAATGCTTGCGCGTCGGTGTTGGCTACAACGAATTCTACGCCCTCGAGTTCCTTCTCGATCATGTTGTTGACCGCGTTGCCACCGGCTCCGCCCACGCCAAATACCGTGATACGAGGTTTCAACTCTTCCTGACCGGGCATGGTAAGGTTCAAAGTCATGATATGTCCGCCTGTTTATGTCCGCGCCGCACCGATGTCCCCCGATGGCGGCAAATGCTGTCTATTAATTCCGACTGAATCGCCGGTTACTGCCTCATTTTTACCATGATACCCCATAAAACAGCCTTCCGTCACCTCCTAAAGGGGCGGAAAGCCGCAAAATATTGAGGAAATCGGGGGTATTTCAGCAGGATTTCGCCGAAGACACCGTATGTTGGTGTCGTGACGGCCCTATCACCAATTGTCTTTGAACCACCGGAAAGCGCGTCGCAGGCTGCGGGCGGGATAGCTTTCGGCCGGAATGTCAAAATCCCACCATTCATCCTGCGGGTGGGCAGCGAACAGACACAGCCCAACAGCCGAGGCGAACCCCGCCCCCGTCGCCGCCTGCGGCAAGCCCTGCACGCGCAATGGTCGACCAATACGAACCTGTTGGCCCAAAATTTTCGGCGCAAGGCCGTCCAAGCCAGGAATCTGACTGCCACCGCCGGTCAGGACAATTTGCTGGCTGCGCAGATGTTCGAACCCTGACGCATCCAGACAGGCCCGAACCTCTTCCAAAATCTCTTCGACGCGCGGGCGCATGATGCCGATCAGCTCGGCCCGGCTGACCGTGCGCCGGTCATGTTCCCAATCGCCCGTGTCGCCGCCAATCTCGATCATTTCGCGATCATCCATCCCGGTGGCCACGACGCCGCCATAGAAGGTCTTGATCCGTTCGGCCGTGGACAGTGGCACCTGCAACCCCTTCGAGATGTCCGAGGTTACATGATCGCCGCCCAGCCGCACGCTGTCGGAATAAATCATGTGCTTTTTCATGAAGATGGACAGACCAGTTGATCCTCCACCTAAATCTATGCAAGCCGCGCCAAGTTCCTGTTCATCTTCCACCAAGGCCGAGATGCCGGACACATAGGCCGAGCTGGCCAGCCCAGCCAGTTCCAGATCGCAGCGCTTGATGCAGTAAAGCAGGTTCTGAATGACCGTGCTATCAACCGTCAGAACATGCATGTCCACCGCCAGCCGGTTTCCAATCTGTCCGCGTGGGTCGTTCAAGCCCGACCGGTGATCCAGAGCGAAATTTACGGGCTGGGCGTGCAACACTTCGCGCCCGTCGCCGATATCCGGCATGTCACAAGCCGCCAGAACCCGCGCGACATCATCTTCGGTAACGGCAGAATTGTTTAGCTCGACCACGCCGTCCAGACCGTAGCTGCGCGGGTTGGCACCCGAGAAACAGGCGATCACGTGATCGACCCGAATATTTGCCATTTTCTGCGCCGCCTGAACGGCGGTGCGAATAGCGCGTTCGGTTTCCTGCATCGCGTCGATTTCGCCAAACCGGACACCACGCGACCGCGTGGTGGCCGCGCCGATCACGCGAAACGCGCTTTGCCCGGCCAGGCTGCCCACCCCATCGCTTTCGCGAAATTGATCCGGCCCATCAAAGCGCAGGATCAGGCAGGCAATCTTGGAGCTGCCGATATCCAGAATGGCAATCACACCTCGCTGCATGGCGGCTTCACGCATCGAGCGCATGGCGCGCTGCTGGCTGTAAATATCGGTCATTGGTCGTCTACTCCAAACTCAATCGCACGTATGCGACGCAATTCTTCGACGGCAGGTTCGCCCAATCGAAGCGTCGGTCTCAGGGGATTTCTCATGTCAACTACGGTCAGATCACGCGCCATTACTTCTTGCGCCTGATCCAGAGCGATCACTTGTTCAAGCGCCGCCACGGGATCAGTTTCTGGTAAAAGGATGCGCTGTTTTGTGGCCAGAACCACATCCCAACGACGTTCCCCCACGCGCACAAGGCCGCGCAATTGGGGACCGAATGGCCGCGCGGTTTCGATCAGGTCCAGCGCTTCTTTGACAGCATCGTCTGCCCCGGCTCCGGCAATCAGCGGCAGGTCCGACCGGCCATTGCGCGCCATAAGGCTTGCCACCCTGTGACCGGTGCGATCCAGCAGATCGAGGATACCTTCATGGCGCCAGATGATGACCGGCTGGCGTTCGGTGATGGCAACTTCCAACACCCCGCCTGGCCGCACCCGCAGTTCGGCCTTTTCGACCACATCCAGCGTGGTGATTTCCTGACGCATGGCCTCCAAGTCCAGATCAAAGCTGGAAATTGGAAAGTCGATCGGAAGCATTTGCCGCACGGCGTCGCTTACAACCGGTGTCGCACCTTCGACTGCCATCAGCTTGACCATAAACTCGGGGCGTTCCTGCACTGACCTCTGAACTTTGGTGAATGTGTCAGCAACCGCCGCGCGGTTTTCGGGGATTGAGAAATACCAACCAACTGTCAGAAGAACGGCACCAATCGGAAGCCCGACCCGTAGCATCGCCCGAAAGGTTGGTGTCAACCACAAACGATGCACTTTATAGGCCAGGCGCGATGGGGCCGGATCACGATGAGAGTTCGCAGGTCCCTGAGCAATGCTACCAGCACCGGTCGCACGCCGCGCTGCAACGGAATGGTAAGTGCCTGAAGGGCGTGACTTTCGCATCAACGATCGCATGAAGCGTCCTCCACCATCCATGCGCAGAACTGCCCGAAAGTGATCCCGTGATAGGCTGCTTGCTCGGGGGCCAGTGATGTCGGCGTCATGCCCGGCTGGGTATTGGTTTCCAACAGGATCAACCCGTCTAGTCCGCGCGCCTCGTCCCAGCGGAAATCGGTGCGGCTGACACCGCGACAGCCCAAGACCTCGTGGGCGCGCAGAGCATAATCCAGACAGGCGGCTTCGATGTCGGCGGGGATTTCGGCAGGCATGATGTGGCGCGACCCACCTTCGGCATATTTTGCGTCATAGTCATACCAGCCATCGGTCAGAATGTCGGTCACACCAAGCGCCCGATCCCCCATGACAGTGGTCGTCATCTCGCGCCCCGGTGCATAGGTTTCCACCATCACCGTCTTTGGCATGCTCGGAGCCAGTTGTGGCGGCGTGTTCGCACCGTCCTGCACGATGTAGATCCCGACCGAGCTGCCCTCGTTATACGGCTTCACCACATAGGGCGGGTCCATCACGTGGCGCGCACGCACTTCATCGGCCGACGCCAGGACACTGTCCACGACCGGTAACCCTGCCACGCGGAACGTATCTTTCGTGCGCTCCTTATCCATCGCGAGCGACGAGGCCAACACACCCGAATGGGTATAGGGGATTTGCAGCCACTCAAGCAGACCTTGGACGCAACCGTCTTCGCCCCAGCGGCCATGCAGCGCATTGAACACAACATCGGGGGTTTCCGCGCGCAGACGTTCGGCAAGATCAGGGCCGGCATCAATCGCGACCACGTCATAGCCCTCGCCTTTCAGCGCCGCGACGCATTCGCGCCCGGAACTCAGCGAGACCTCCCGCTCAGCCGAATGGCCGCCCAGAAGTACCACAACTTTCGAGACTGTCTTGCCCGACATGCCTGCTCTTTGCCTCGTCCTTGGTCGCGAAGACGCAACCAACTGCCCAGCCGTTTCCGGCGCCAATCCGCACTTTGCGCGCGGTGTTTATCTTTGTCGGAGGCTGTACCGCCCCTTTGCTCAGGGCTTTATGCCCCTTGTTTGCAAGGGCGTTTGCCCCTTATCACCGGTTCTTTTCGACCGGATCTGAAGGGCCTGCCCGACCCCGGTATCTGCGCGCATCCGTTGGCTTATTTTTCTGCCAATTCACCCACGCGCATGATTTCCCATACTAGCTCTATGCCACTGTGTTCGTAAACCTTTTTTCTGACCTCTTCGCCCAATCCTTCAAGGTCGGCGGCAGTGGCGTCACCGGTGTTGGTCAGGAAATTGGCGTGCATCGTGTTCATCTGCGCCCCACCAAGGGTGGCGCCACGCATGCCCGCATTTTCAATCACCTTCCACGCTTTCAGCTCGTGACTGTCATCGGTGCGCCCGGTCGAGCTGAACCCTGCCGGGTTGCGGAAGGTCGATCCGGCGGTTCGGTCCTTGGTGGGTTGGGTCTGATCCCGCTTGGCCAGTTGCGCGTCCATACGGGCGACCAACTCGGCAGGTTCGCCCGTTGGGCCTTCGAAGGTAGCGCTGATGATCACGCACCCGTCTGGCAGATCTGACTGGCGATATTGGAAGTTCAGGTCGTCTGCGGTCAGCGTCACCCGCTTACCTGCCCGCGTGACGGCTTGTGCTTCGACGAATACATCTGCGACGTAGGAGCCATAGCAACCCGCATTCATCCGCACCGCGCCGCCGATGGCACCGGGAATGGTGCGCAGGAAGGTCAAATCAACACCCGCGTCCGCTGCTTTGCGCGCCACGTGCGCATCCAATGCAGCAACGCCCGCTGTCACGCGGTTGCCATCAATCTCAATCCCGTTGAAGCCCCGCCCCAGCCGGATCACCACACCTCGAATGCCGCCATCGCGCACAATCAGGTTTGACCCGACGCCCATGGGAAACACCGGCACTTCAGGGTCGAGCGCGGCGAGAAACGCGGCCAGATCATCCTCGTCCGCGGGCATGAAGAACCACTCTGCCGGGCCACCAACACGCAGCCATGTCAGCGCAGACAAGTCCTTTTCCTGCACCAAAGTTCCACGCGTTTCGATCTTGCTTGGGTGGGTCACGTCAACCTCGTGTCTTGCGCAGCCACCGGATCAGGTAAATCACTGGCCAGCGCAAGATCGACATCGCTGCAATCAAGACCAGCCCGCCCACCAGCGGTCCGTTTTCGTATACGACGTAACCCAATAGCGGAATGCCCACGGCAATCAAGACGTAAGCCACCCGCCAATGATGATCCCGCGATGGAAACAGCGCGATGATTTGCGCGATGACGGCCCAGAAACAGGTAAGGATCAGCGACAGCGTCATACCTGCCCCAACGTTTTGCGGGCCAGATACCAAAGCGGGCGGCGAAACTTGGAAATGAAAGCACCCAATCCAATGGCAGACCATAGCCACCCATGTGACATCCCGATCCAGACGATCAGAACGGGTGCCGCGACCAGAAGCACCAGACCCGGCGCGAATTGGCGACGCATGGGCAGAAATGCCACGGCGCTGGCGGCAATCACCCAAAGGGCTGCGGCAATCAGCGGCGCGCTCATTGCATTTCACCGGTCAGAAAGGACGCGACAAGCGCCAAAAGTGCCGCGACCAGACCAAGCCAGGGCACCCATTGTGCTGTGCGAAACGGGGCTTCAGGTTCTTTGCGCTTCAGTGCGATCAGGGCAATGTTCACGACCGCAAAGACGACCAGAAGGACGGTCGACGTTACTTCGGCCAGATCGGACACCGGCAATGCCAGAGCCGCTGCAACCACGCCAACGCCCAAAAGAACCGTCGCCAGAATCGGCGTTCCAAACCGGGGATGGGCGCGATAGAAGATCGACAGAAACCTTTCACGCCGTCCCAACCCAAACAGCACCCGCGCCGCCATAATGATCTGCGCCAACACACCATTCAGCGCCGCAACCACTGCAATGGCCCCTAACATGGCCGGGGACATCAGGAACGCGGCCTCCCACACCAGAACCAAGGGTCGGTCAGAGCCAGCCAGTTCGTCCACCGGCACGGCCCTAATCGCCGCCAGCGAAACCATGGCGTAAAGCGCAGTGGTCACAACCAGTGCAATCAAGATTGCACGTGGCACAGTGCGGGTGGGGTCGCGGGCTTCTTCGGCCATGTTCACCATGTCCTCGAACCCAATAAATGCAAAGAAGGCAAGAGCGGCGGCACCTGCCACGCCGGGCCAATAAATAGATGACAGGTCGGTAAACTCGGCCACCGGCGGGGCGCTGAACCCCGCCCAGATCACAGTGGCCAGCCCCAACACTTCGATGATGGTAAACAGGGCCACAAGAGCAAGGCTTTCCAGAACACCCGCGACGGCCACCAGCGTCAGGGCCACTCCGATCCCGATGATCGCCCAAGTCGAGGGTATGTCGATCAGCGACAGCAGATAGCCGACCCCGCCGCGCAATACGGCTGCGGCAGAGACTGTGCCAGCCAGCACAATCGCCAGACCGATGAACACAGCCAGCAGATGACTGTTCAGCCCCTTTTCGACATAAGCAGCCTCGCCCGCGGCTTCGGGGATGCGCGAGCTAAGTTCGGCATATGACAGGGCGGACGGGGCTGCGATTACCCCGGCCAGCACGAAGGCCAGTGGCGCCCAGATACCCGCTTCGGCAGCAACAGCACCCACCAGCACATAGATGCCAGCCCCCACCATGACGCCGACGCCATACATGGTCAAAAGGCCAAGACCGAGATTGCGTTTCAGCGGGGCTGGTTTCATGTTCCCATCTTTCGTCAAACGGCGCACAGCAAAGCACCATTGCTCAAATCTGGACCTTCACCGTTAAAAATTAAGCGGCGCGTAACCCGTTGCGACGAACGACCTCAGCCCAATCGTTTCGGCAGATTGTTTGCCCAGGTCGAGATCGTGCCCGCCCCAAGACACACCACCATATCACCGGGATTGGCATGGTCTTTGACAAGCGCAGTCAGCGCATCCTCGTCCGGGATCGCGATGGCATGGCGGTGACCGTGGCGCACGAGTCCCGCGACCAGGTCGTCGCGGCTTGCGCCTTCGATCGGGTCCTCGCCAGCAGCATAGACATCGGCAATGCCCACCACGTCGGCCTCGTTAAAACAAGCGCAGAAGTCTTCGAACAATCCGTGTAGGCGGCTATAGCGGTGGGGTTGATGCACGGCGATCACACGACCTTCGGTCGCTTGACGTGCCGCTTTCAAAACCGCGGCGATTTCTACGGGGTGGTGACCATAATCGTCGATGATCGTGATACCATTGACCTCGCCCACACGGGTGAACCGTCGGTTGACGCCGCCGAAATTCTTCAATGCTGTGCGAATTTCGTCGCGCTTCATGCCCAGATGGCGGGCCACCGCCACGGCCGACAGCGCGTTCGAAACATTGTGATCCCCCGGCATCGGCAGAGTGCAGCCGTCGATCCGGGTGCCTTCGTTGTGCAGCTCAATATCGAATTGCGCAACACCACCCTTATAGGTCAGGTTCACTGCCCGCACATCGGCCTGCGCATTGAACCCATACGTCACGACGCGGCGGTCGGTGATTTTGCCGACCAATGCCTGCACCTCCGGGTGGTCTGTACAACAGACGGCCAGACCGTAGAACGGAATGTTGGACACAAAATCAAGAAAGCCCTGACGCAACGTGTCAAAATCGCCCCAATGCTCCATATGCTCGGGGTCGATATTGGTCACGATGGCGATGGTCGCGGGCAAACGGTTGAATGTGCCGTCGCTTTCATCAGCTTCCACGACCATCCATTCACCCTGCCCCATCCGCGCATTCGAGCCATAGGCGTGAATGACGCCGCCATTGATCACGGTGGGGTCGATGCCGCCATGCACCAGCAACTCGGCGACCATGGTGGTGGTTGTCGTTTTGCCATGCGTGCCCGCAATGGCGATGTTGGATTTCAGGCGCATCAACTCGGCCAGCATCTCGGCCCGGCGCACCACCGGCAGGCCACGTGCACGTGCCGCGTCCAGTTCCGGGTTGCCCGGCTTGATGGCTGACGAGATCACCACGACCTCTGCATTCTCAAGGTTCTCGGCGCGTTGCCCGACGAATATCTCGGCCCCCAGATCCTTCAGGCGATCGGTGATTTTCGAGGTCTTCAGGTCCGACCCCTGCACCCGATAGCCATGGTTCAATAGAACCTCGGCGATGCCCGACATGCCAATCCCGCCGATCCCAACAAAATGGATCATCCCCATTTCGGTGGGAAGTTTGGTCGCTGCTGCGTTCATCTAAATACCTTTCACTCGTCGGGGGACGCCGGCCTTGTTTCACGCAGCGTCATGCAGTTGGGGCGGTTCGTGTCAATCGCTCGACCAAATCCACCAACGCTTCGGTCGCGTCTGGCCGGGCGTGCCCTTGCGCGGCGCGCGACATTTGCATCGCCCCTTCGGGATTGTCCAGAACCGTTCTGATCTGCTCGGACAACGTATCCACATCCAACCGGCTTTCGGGAATCAGGATCGCTGCGCCAGCTTCGACCAATCCGCGCGCATTTGCCGTCTGGTGATCGTCCGTCGCGTAAGGATAAGGCACAAGGATCGATGGGCGACCAATCACCGAAATATCCGCCACCGACGAGGCACCTGCCCGACTGATCACCAGTTGGGCCTCTGACATGCGGCGTGGGATATCGTTAAAAAAGGGCTGCACATCGGCCCGGATGCCATGTTCGGCATAGAACGTACTGACCCGCTCCATATCCTCATCACGGGCCTGATGACTGACCGAGATGTGCTGCGACAACTCGGTCGGCAGGGCGGCAATCGCAGGTGGCACAGTATCTGACAAGGCGCGCGCGCCCTGCGAGCCACCGATCACAAGGATCGACATCGGATAGTCGCCGGGCGCGATATAGCCCGAGGTGTCACGGGCCAGCACCTCTGCCCGGACCGGGTTGCCGGTATAGATCCCATTCGCGCCGTCCGGCAGTTCGGTCGGCCATGTGCCGCAGGCAACTGCATCGACCCGCGTTGCGAAAATCTTGTTTACCCGCCCCAGCACGCCATTTTGTTCGTGGATCATGCGCGGTAAGTTCAACACCTTGGCCGCTGCCAGCGCGGGAATGGTCGGATAACCTCCAAAACCAACGACCGCCTTGGGTTTGTCACGGCGCATTTTCAGAACTGCGCCAATGATGCCTGCACCAATGCGCATGGGCACAAATGCCTTGGCCAAAATCCCTCCACGCGCGAAGGTTGCCGAAGAGACCTCCTCGATCTCGACAACATGGGGGAAGCCGCCCGTGTACCGTGCGCCGCGCGCGTCGGTGGACAGTTTCACCCGCCATCCTTTACGCAACATCGCTTCAGCAAGGGCTTGGGCAGGGAACATGTGCCCACCCGTGCCGCCGGCTGCGATGATTAGAAGGGGCTGTGGCTCGTTCATCGTCCTTGCCTGTTTGCAAATACGTCCTGCATGCGACCTTGCGGGCGGGTGCGGGTAAAGGCCAAAAGCATGCCAAGTGCAATCCCCCCCGCGATCAGGGAGGATCCACCATAACTGACAAACGGAAGCGTCATGCCCTTGGCCGGCAGAAGGCGCACCGCCACACCCATGTTGATCAGCGCCTGAATGCCAAACATCGCAGCCAGACCCGAACCTGCCAAACGCGTGAACGTGTCACGTTCGCGGATCAGGCGCAGGAAGCTGCGCACGACGATGGTGGCATAAAGCGCAATGATCACAAGGACCAGAATAAGGCCGTACTCTTCGGCGGCAACTGCAATGATGAAATCTGTATGCGCATCCGGCAACGACCACTTCACCTGCCCCTCGCCCACGCCAACACCGAAGAACCCGCCTTCGCGGATGGCATTGGTGGCATAGCCAAGCTGCGTTGTCGGATCGACATCGGGGTTCAGAAACCCGTCGATGCGGCGGGCGAAGTGCTCGGAATTGTTATAGGCGAACATCCCGCCCAGAACGACCACCCCGGCAGCAGCGGCCAAAAGCAGGATCGGCGCACCGGCCAGAAAATACATCACGCCCCAACCAAACAGCACCAGCGCGGCCTGCCCGAAATCCGGTTGCAGCGCGAGAAAACCGACGATCACCAGAACCAACGCCAGAGACATCGAGCGGCCGGGAGGACCGTTGATCTCTTGACTGGCGGCCATAAGCCACGCGGCGACCACGACGAAACCGGGCTTCAGGAACTCGGACGGCTGGATCGAGGCAAAGCCCAGCGAATACCAGCGCACCGCCCCTTTGCCGAAATCTGTGCCCAGCACCGGCAGGAACATGACCGCCACCAAGGCAACCAAAAACCCCATCACACCAAGGCGGCGCACCATTTGCGGGCTCATCATCGTGGTGGCAAACAGGGTGATCAGAGCGACCAGACCAAACACCAGTTGGCGTTCGACATAGTGAAACTGCGACAGCCCGTTGCGTTCCGCCAAGGGCGGCGACGCGGCCAGCCCCAGCAGGATGCCGATCCCAAACAGGATCAGGATGCAGGACACCGACCACTTGTCGATCGTCCGCCACCACCGTGGAAGAATGGGGTCGCCGTCACGCGCGGGAACCGCGCCATATACCATCTCTGTCATGGGAAAATGCCTGCCACTTGTCTGTACCGCTCGTCTTCACCAACAGCAGGCCCCGTTTTCGGGCTATCTCTGCTACTGATCCTCATTCGCCCGTCTGATGCGGGTCATTGCGCGAAGGATAGCTAGGTTTTCATTGGTTTTCCAGAGAATTCGCGCCACACGCGATCCAGATGCGCAATCAACTGCCGGGAGGGCCGACGGCGCGCGATTTCGAGCGGTCGCGCCCAAGCTGGCTTTCGCGCCAGATGATCACCAACCCAGCGCAAACGACGATGCCCGCGCCCGCAAGCATTTGCAGCGTCGGCAGCTCGCCGAAAAAGACATAACCAAGCGCCAGCGCAAAGATCATTGAAGAGTAGTCGAACGGCGCGATGGTCGAAGCATCGGCGTGCGTATAGGCCGTGGTCAGCATCAATTGCCCCACCCCTCCAAACAGCCCTGCCCCCAGCAAAAGCGCGAACTCCCACCCGGTTGGCCAAACCCAGCCGAAGGGTAGCGACAACAGAGACAGGCAAATCGCCGTCATTGATGCGTAGATGACAACTGTGGAAGGCGGATCAATCCCCACCAATTTGCGCACAAGGATCTTCGCAACAGCCATACAACAGGCAGCAACCAGCGCCAGAACGGCACCAAAAGCCCGAAGCGCATCATCTTCGCCTGATCCGCCAAAACCTTCCAGCCGTGGCCAGAGGATCACCAGAACTCCCACCAATCCCGCAAGCACCGCGCCGATCCGCACCATGCGCACCTGTTCGCCCAGAAAGATTGCGGCAAGCACCACGGTAATGATCGGAGCAGCGTAGAAAATCGCTGTGACTTCGGGCAGTGGTAGATAGCCTAGGGCGGTGAAACTAAGGGTCATTGCCAACACACCGATCGTTCCCCGGCTGATATGCCCCCATGGATTGGTGGTGCGAAGTGCGGAATGCAACCGCCCCTCATACGCCAACCAACCAAGGATCACAGGCAGCGCGAACAGTGAACGAAAAAACACGGCCTCGCCCACTGGAACATGGACGGTTACGGCTTTCACCATCGACTGAAGCGAGATGAAAAAAGCGACGGATCCGAGTTTGAGGGCAATACCGCGTGAAGGGTTCATGCCACTCGCTTAGCGCGTTTTCACGCCTTGCGAAAGCTGGAGAGTGGCGGAAACGAAAAACGCCCCCAACTTTCGCGGGGGCGTTTAACTTGGTATGCTCTGCCTTAGCTGATCATCGTCAGTAGCGTATCCAGCGACTGTTTCGCGTCTCCATAGAACATGCGGGTGTTTTCTTTGAAGAACAGCGGGTTCTCGATGCCCGAATACCCGGTCCCCTGACCACGTTTCGACACGAAGACCTGCTTCGCCTTCCAGCATTCCAGAACCGGCATGCCGGCGATGGGACTGTTGGGGTCTTCCTGTGCAGCAGGGTTCACGATGTCGTTCGAGCCGATGACGATGGCGACATCCGTCGACGGGAAGTCGTCGTTGATCTCGTCCATCTCAAGCACGATATCGTAAGGAACCTTGGCTTCCGCTAGCAGCACGTTCATGTGTCCGGGCAGACGACCCGCAACCGGGTGGATTGCGAAGCGAACGTTCTTGCCCTTGGCACGCAGACGGCGGGTCAGCTCGGCCACGTTCTGCTGGGCTTGCGCCACAGCCATACCGTAACCGGGGATGATCACCACGCTGTCGGCATCTTCCAAAGCGGCTGCCACACCATCGGCATCGATGGCAATCTGCTCGCCTTCGATTTCCATGGCGGGACCAGAGGTGCCACCAAAGCCGCCCAGGATCACGCTGATGAACGACCGGTTCATCGCCTTACACATGATATAGGACAGGATCGCACCCGACGAGCCAACCAGCGCGCCGACTACGATCAGAAGATCGTTGCCAAGCGAGAAGCCGATCGCCGCCGCGGCCCAGCCTGAATAGCTGTTCAGCATCGACACAACGACGGGCATATCCGCGCCGCCGATGCCCATGATCAGGTGGTAGCCGATGAAAAAGGCGGCCAGCGTCATGATGAACAAAGGCAGGAAGCCACCGGTGTTGAAATACCAGATCAGGCAGATCAACGAGATGATCGCAGCGCCCGCGTTCAGCATATGCCCACCGGGCAGCTTTTCCGCAGCCGAGGTTACCTTGCCGGCCAACTTACCATAGGCAATCACTGAGCCGGTGAAGGTCACGGCACCAATGAAGACACCGAGGAACAGCTCGACCCGAAGGATGTTCTGCTCAACCGGTGTTTTATGCGCCAGAAGGGCAGCAAAACCCTCAAGCCCGTGGCGGGCTTCTTCGCTCATCGCCAGCACATTGCCTAGTTCGATATGGGCGTTGTAGCCCACGAATACGGCGGCCAGACCAACCAGCGAGTGCATCGCCGCCACAAGCTGAGGCATCTCGGTCATCTGGACCTTTTGCGCCACATAGGTGCCGATGATACCACCGCCGACGATCAGAAGGATCGACAACAGCCACAAGCCCGAACCGGGGCCAACCAGCGTGGCAACAACCGCCAGCGCCATGCCGACAATGCCATACCACACCGCGCGTTTCGCGCTTTCCTGCCCCGACAAACCGCCAAGGGAGAGGATGAAAAGAACTGCCGCAACAACATATGCGGCTGTGGTGAAACCAAATTCCATGATCCCTACCCCCTTACGATTTCTGGAACATGGCAAGCATGCGCCGTGTGACGAGGAACCCGCCGAAAATGTTGATCCCGGCCATGAAGATGGACACCGCCGCCAACAAGATCACAAGGAACGACCCCGACCCGATTTGCATCAGTGCGCCCAGAATGATGATCGACGAAATGGCGTTGGTGACAGCCATCAGCGGCGTGTGCAGCGAGTGCGAGACATTCCAGATCACCTGGAAGCCGACAAACACGGCCAACACAAAGACGATAAAGTGCTGCATGAAGCTGGCGGGCGCATAAAGCCCAAGAAGCAGCATCAGCACACCACCGACCCCCAGCAAGGTAAATTGCTGTTTGGTCTGGGCTTTGAACGCGGCCACTTCGGCGGCGCGTTTTTCTTCCGGTGTCAGCTCCGGCACCACCGCTTTCGGTTTGGCCGCGATGGCCTGCACTTTCGGGGGTGGTGGCGGGAACGTAATCTCGCCCTGATGTGTCACGGTCGCGCCACGGATCACATCGTCTTCCATGTCGTGATTGATCTTTCCGTCCTTTTCAGGCGTTAGATCAGTCATCATGTGGCGGATGTTATTGGCATAAAGGCTGGAGGCCTGCGACGCCATGCGCGACGGGAAGTCGGTATAGCCGATGATGGTCACGCCATTATCGGTCACGATCTTCTCGTCTGGCACGGTCAGTTTGCAGTTACCGCCCTTCTCTGCCGCAAGGTCTACGATGACTGAACCGGGTTTCATGGCTTTCACCATGTCTTCGGTCCAAAGCTCGGGGGCTTCGCGGTTGGGGATCAACGCAGTGGTGATGACAATGTCGACTTCCGGGGCTAGTTCGCGGAACTTGGCCAACTGAGCCTCGCGGAACTCCGGGCTGGACACAGACGCATAGCCACCGGTGGCAGCGCCGTCCTGCTGGTCTTCCTCGAAATCCAGATAGACGAACTCGGCCCCCATCGACTCAACCTGCTCGGCCACTTCCGGGCGCACGTCAAACGCATAGGTGATTGCGCCCAGCGAGGTCGAGGTGCCAATCGCGGCCAGACCGGCAACACCGGCGCCGACGACCAGAACCTTGGCTGGCGGCACCTTACCAGCGGCTGTGACCTGACCGGTGAAGAAGCGGCCAAAATTGTTGCCCGCTTCGATCACTGCGCGATAACCCGCGATATTGGCCATCGACGACAGCGCGTCCATCTTTTGCGCGCGCGAAATACGTGGCACCATTTCCATGGCGATGACATTTGCGCCTGACGCTTTGGCCTTCTCCATCCCGGCCTCATTGCCGCCGGGATTGAAGAAGCTGATCAGCGTTTTGTCCGATGACAAGCGCTTCAGTTCAGCATCATTGGGTGGGCGCACTTTCGCGATGATGTCAGCCGCCTTCCAAAGGGCGGCGGCAGTCTTGACGACCTCGACACCTGCCTCTTTGTAGACTGCGTCCGAAAACCCCGCGGCCGCACCGGCCTTGGTTTCGATCACGCAGTCATAGCCCAGCTTTTGCAGCATCTGGGCACTTTCCGGGGTCATTGCGACCCGGTTTTCGCCCTCAAAAACTTCCTTGGGTACACCGATCTTCACAGTATCTTCCTTCTCCCGTCGTGTGCCGAACGAGGGGGTATCCCTCAGCCCCGGCGGTTTCCTGCGCATCCTATACGCGGCTCAGGCGCAAGATGCTATCGTTACGGAGCGTATTGCGACAATATTGTTTCAATACGCGCTTCCCCATCGCAGAGCAATGCTGCTTTGCAGCAGGGCCATCAAACCCAGCGACGCACCTGCCCGGACCAGTCGATGAAAGCGTGACCGAAATTGGCGGTCAACGCCTGTTCTTCCCACAAAATGAACCGCTTGGTGATAATAGTGGTGAACACTGGCACAAGCAGCAACGCTGGCAACACATCCCACCTAAGTATAAGACCCGTCAGGATCATTGCGTCGCCCAGATAGATGGGATTGCGTGTCCAGCGGTAGATCCCGCGCGTCAGCAAAACTGTCGGCTGTTCGCCGGGGATTACGGTGGTGCGGGCACGCATGAATTCCCACATCGCTATCCCCAGCAGACAAAGACCAAGCACGATCAGCAGATTTCCCAACCAATATGTGATACTCAGACCGAAGCCCATCCCGGGCGCGACATGGTCCAAACCGAAAGCCAATGCGATCATTGCCACCAGCCAGACCGGCGGCATATCAAGCCAGCGGATCAGATGTTTCATCAAGGTACTAAATTTGGGTCGTTCCATGTTGCAAAAGTTGTAATGGATCAGGGGCGATGTGCAACGCCGATTGCACAGATATCTCCCTTGTCCGCGGCTGCGAAATGCATACTCTGCCTTCAAACCACAGCCGGGGGACAAAATGACTGACTTCAGCAGCACCAAACCGCTTTTTGCCCTTCCAGAAGGCGTGACCTATTTGGACGGGAACTCGCTTGGCCCCTTGCCGATTGCAGCCAAGGAGCGCGTGACGGCCTGCCTGCGGGATGAATGGGGCGAAATGCTGATCACCGGGTGGAACAAGGCAGGTTGGATGGACCAGCCACGCGCCTTGGGGGATCGGATTGGGCGGTTGATCGGCGCAGCGCCGGGCAGCACGGTTGTTGGCGACACCTTGTCAATCAAGGTCTATCAGGCGCTGGCTTCAGCGCTGGAACTGCGCCCCGACCGCCGGGTGATCTTGTCTGACAGTGGCAACTTTCCCACTGACCTTTACATGGCTGACGGGCTGGCACGGTCGCTTGGCCAAGGCCACCGGATCGAGACCCCTCCCCCCGAGGAGGTTGGCGACCGAATTGCCGCGATTGGCGAAGACCTTGCCGCGTTAATGCTGACCGAGGTCGATTACCGCACCGGACGGCGGCACGATATGGCCGCGCTGACTAAGGCCGCACACAAGGTAGGCGCGCTGGTGATTTGGGATCTGGCCCACTCGGCGGGAGCTTTTGCAGTGGATGTAGGTGGCACGGATGCGGACTTCGCGGTCGGCTGCACTTACAAATATCTGAATGGCGGCCCAGGTGCGCCTGCGTTCATCTATGTTGCACCGCGCCTTGCCGATCAGGTGCGACCTGCCCTGTCAGGTTGGTTGGGCCACGACGCACCGTTCGCGTTCGACCCTGATTATCGCCCCGGCCCCGGCATTGACCGGATGCGCGTCGGCACGCCGCCCGTCGTTCAAATGGCCGCGTTGGAGGCCGCATTGGATATCTGGGACAACGTGGACATGAACGCCTTGCGCACCCAATCCGTCGTGCTGTGCGAACGGTTCATTAAGGGGGTTGAGGCCACCTGCCCAGACCTAGCCCTTGCCAGCCCGCGCGATGCAGCGATGCGCGGGTCTCAGGTCAGTTTCCGGTTCGAACATGGCTATGCGGCGATGCAGGCTTTGATCGCACGTGGCGTGATCGGTGATTTCCGCGCGCCGGATATCATGCGGTTCGGTTTCACGCCACTTTATATCGACGAAGGGGATGTCGACAGCGCCGTGGAGACCCTGTCTGACATCATGGCGACGCGCAAATGGGACCGGCCCGAGTATCACACCCGGGCCGCCGTGACTTGATCTAATGCGCGGGGCGGATAAATGTCCCGTTGCGCAGATCGGCCATGGCCTGACGCAGTTCGTCCTTGGTGTTCATCACAATCGGGCCATGCCACGCGACGGGTTCACGGATCGGTGTGCCTGCGACCAATAGAAAGCGCACACCTTCAGGTCCCGCCTGCACGCGCACATCATCGCCCGCGCCAAAGCGCACAACGGTGCGGTTGCCGGACAAGTCGCGGATGTTGACCTCCTGCCCCATAACCTCTTTTTCCAGAAGCACACCCTGCGGTGCGGCCGCGTCGGTGAACGCACCCGCACCTTCAAAGATGTAGGCAAAGGCTTGACGGCGCGTGTCCACGGGGAAGGTCTTTGTGACACCAGCGGGCACGCTGATATCCAGATACAGCGGGTCCGCCGCGATCCCGTCCACGGGACCTGACTTGCCCCAGAAATCACCGACGACGACGCGCACCTTGGTGCCATCATCTTCCTCGATCACCGGAATTTCGACCGAGGGCACGTCCTGATACTTCGGCGCGGTCATCTTCAGGTCACGCGGCAGGTTGGCCCAAAGCTGGAAACCGTGCATCTGCCCCTTGGTGTTTGCGTGGGGCATCTCCTGATGCATGATGCCAGAGCCTGCGGTCATCCACTGTATGTCACCCGCACCAAGACGGCCGGTGTTGCCAAGGCTGTCCTCATGCTCGACCTCGCCCGCCAGCACATAAGTGATCGTCTCGATCCCCCGATGTGGGTGCCACGGAAAGCCTTTTTCAGACAAGCGCGGATCATCGTTGCGGAAGTCGTCGAACAACAGGAACGGGTCATAGGCTTCCGGCTCGTGGAAGCCGAAGGCGCGATGCAGGTGAACGCCTGCACCCTCCAGCGTGGGTTTCGACTGCGTGGCCGACAAAACAGGACGAATGGACATGTGATCCCCCTTTCAGAAGGTCAAATAACGTTGACCTCAATCTAGGCACGGCCTGCTTGTTCTACAATTGCGCACAGCATAACAACACGTTTGCATTTTTGCACAAAACGCATAGGGGAAAGCGCGCCGGGCATATTCCTGCTATACTTGCAGCATTCTTTTATGGATTGAGGCAATCATGGCCCAGCATTTCACCGACGCCGAATGGCTTGAGATCGAGGCGCATCTGGACGCGGCCCTTGCGCAGGATCCGCAAGCCTATGGCCTGCCCGAACGACGTGACGAGTCGGTGATCCTGATGTCGTGGAACATCCGCAAATTTGGTGCCGTGGCTGATCGGGATGGTCTGAAGAAAAGCGCGGGCGCAACGCGGATGATCGAACGGATCACGGCACAGGCCGATCTGTTGTCGATACAGGAACAACAAGACGACACCGGCGCGCTTGAGGCATTGGTTGCGTCCCAAAACGGTGCTTACAGCGTGATCTACAGCGACGTCACCGGGCGCAGCCCCGGTTACAAGGGCATGTCCGAGCGGTTTGCGTTTCTGTATCGTCATGACCGCTTGCATTTGGGAAATCTGGCATCTGACCTCTCCTATGACCGCACCGCAATTGCCGCAAACATGAACGAGGCGCTGAAAGAATCCTTCGACACCAGCGTACCCGGGCAGGATGACCCCGGCTATCTGGAGCAATTGATGAATTGGGTCCAGAACACCACGCGGCTTATGGGATCGCAGTTTTCAAAATTCGTACAGTTTATTCGCAGCCCGTATTTGGTCGAGTTCCTGATCGACGGGCCGGATGGGCAATACGAGGTCTACGCGGTCAATGCCCATCTAGTATCCGGCAAAAAGAATGAACGCGAACAAGAGTTTTTCGCCTTGCTGGAATGGTTGCTACATGACAGCCGCAAGACGGTCAGCAAACGCAGTAAGATCATTCTGATCATGGGGGACCTTAATCTGGATTTCGACAAGTCCAACGAAGACCGGAGGATCGGGATCGAAAACTATGTCACCGGGATCAATGCAAAGCGACGGCTGGATGCTAAGGTGAATTTTCCGTTCTTAGACGGTAGTTTCAACACCAACGCGCGACGCACGCAGACCTATGATCACATCGCTTGGCTGGCCGATGACACACGCCTTCCGCGCGGGCGGCATAACAATCTGTCGGGTACACTTGGTCCAGACCAGTTCGATTACGGCATGTTCGATTTCACGCAGTTGTTCATGGATGCTGGGCCCGGCCTTTTGCCAGATGGCACACCCGACTATGACCGCTTTGCCCACGATCTGTCAGACCATATGCCGATTTGGATCAGGCTACCCATTCCCAGCACGACACAGCACAGGTTTATTGTGTGACTGGCACCGGGCAAGGGTTTGCTTGAGTGTCGAAACACAAAGTCTGATACTCGCGCGGGCTGGTGACGACCACATGTTCGGTGTTGCGCGGATAAATTCCGGTCCAGAAACCAGCAAATGGCGGTTCATACTTCGCGACGGTTTCCACCACAATCAACTCTTCACCATCATACATCTTCGGAATATGTGGCCCCAGATACTGACGCATGGTTGGTTGCGTGTGAGGGTTGATGCCACTGCCGTTGCTGACCTGTGAATCGCCCGGGTCCAGCGTCAACTTGCGCGGAATCGCGTCGTTGCATTCCGCAGCGGTGAGTTCGCATTTCACAACCGTGACACGCACCCAGCTTTCTTCCCCGGTGCGTGACATATACTCAAAAAGCTCGTCCAGCCCTTCCAATGTGATGCGATCATATTTGTCGATCCGTGACAGGAAATCCGAGACAGCATAATTCGCTTTCAGGGCCAGGCTTTGGTGGCGATAGGCGTCGAAATAGGTATGCACTGCCTGAAGACCGAACAGAAGAAGCGGAAGAATGATAACGCTTTCGATGGTCACGGTCCCCCGCTCGGTTCGAACGAACCGAGCTAGACGCTGACCCAGAGCAGCACGCATTTGGCTAAGGATTGTGTTTGTCATGCTCACCCCTATGGCTCGTTCACAAAGGTTGACACTGCAACAATTGACACGCCACCGGACGGGTCGCGCGGCAAGCCCATTACATACGGAGTTGTGCCAAAAAACGGATCGCGCACAAGACAGGCACGTACCAACATAAGATCGCCGCCGCCACCCGGAGCATAGGTCGTCAGAGGTTTGATATTCTGGGCACGGTCCACACAGGGGATCGCTCCGGTGGGCAGGTTCCAACTGCCTTGATCGACCAGCCGCAGGTCAACCGAAATTTCGTCTTCGCAATTTCGGAACAGGATCGTGTCTTCGCAGATGGCTTTCTTGAAATCAGCCAGATTGGCAGGACGGCTGACGCCCAGCCGCAGCTCACGCACGTTCAAATCCAGTGCGCGTTCCAGCATCATCGAGCGCATCCCGTAAAAGCTCAGTTCGAACGATGTCAGGAATAACGTCATGAACAATGGGAACCATAACACGAATTCGACGGTCGAGCTGCCATCGGACGCGCGCATCCGCCGCCAATATGCCTGCAATACCTGTTTCATTCGTTACATTCCGTTCTACGTTTCGCCTCGATACAGGCGCAAAAGAAAACACGTGGTTACTTTGGGCTGCTCTTCGCACGCGCAGCCCAGCGTTGTCAGTTGATCAGCCGCAATTTGTTGATGTCTGCAGCGATCTTCGAGAACACTTGTGACAAGTTCACACTGCTGTCGCCTTTGGTCACCTTATAGTGCAGGCGTTTGCCTCCTTTTACAGATGCACAGGATTCCAGCGAGCTTGTATCTGTTGACGAGCTTGTCTCCATCTCGATCGTATAGATTGTCATCCCGGCGTTCTTCGCGGCGGTGCATTGATCGCGCAAACGTTCATCAATATCACCAATTCCGGCCAGGTCACCATCCGAGTTGTTGCTGTTCGAGATCTTTCGGCCAGGGTCTCCAAGCCAGCTAAACCGATCGACATAGCCCCAGACAAAATCCATTTTCCAGAAATTTTGCCAAGACAGACGGGTCGGTTCTGCGACGCGCGGTGTTTCCCAACTGCTGGTCCCTGTCTCAGTAGCGCAGACATAATCATATGATCCGCTAAAGCAATCGTCAGGGTCATCTCCAAATGGATGATCATGCCATTCGGTCCGAGGAGAGTTTCTCGACCCACGGTAATAGAACCACAGATACTCATCTGTACTGGACTTATAGACTGACATGATTTCGCGCTCTTTGTCCCGACCGCGGCTGTCTTTATAAGGCGCATTGGTTAGCCAGAACGGTGAAGGTCCAGTGCGATAGCCATCATACAAGTGATGGTGGTTGGTGTTCTGACCATCCGTCATCAACACGAGGAATTTCGAGGATGACGTAGTTGCCGGGTTATACGGGCGGCCAGCAAACTTGCTGTTCACAACACCGTCCCCGATCAGGCTGGTGATCGCAGGCTCGGCTTCATGGTGCAGAAGGGCCGCGCCCCATTTCACCCCGATGTCAATCGCGGTGTCACCCTCGGCTCGCAGGGCTTCGATCTTGGTTTTCATGACGGTCGGCGAATGCTCAAAGGTCACAATCTCGCGCCAGCCATCCGTATGGCAGGACAGGTAGGCATCAGAGTTGGTGTTCTTGTAGCTTCCGCCATACCGATAGAACTTCGCCGCTTGCCGAATGATCCTTGTCGGATCCGCGATTGGATCGGCATCTGACATGACCCCCGCCTGATTGAACTGTGCGTCCTCAAATGTTGCACAATAGGCGTCCGTCTGCGCGTCCATCCGGTTGAACTTGGTCAGCAATGTCTGCCCAACATTCACCTGCGTCGAATATGGCACCAACGAGATTGACGTCTTGAAGTTGTCAATCGTGCAGTCGGTCGACTTGCTGCCGTCATTGGGGTTGCACAAAAGCAGGTTCGAAAATTCTTTCGCGGCCTTGCGCAGCTCGTAAATCTTTGTATTTCCCGTCGTCGCATTATCGTTCATCGACCCGGACACGTCCACCACCAGCGAAATTTCGGTCAACTGGTTGATCTTCGCCGCCCCGCCGCTGGCTGGTGCATTCATGAAGTCGACACCAACCGCGCCAAGGAACGGCATGCCTACTCTCATATTCGCGGTGGCTGTCACCATCGTGCCATCGGACGCGACCGTCACTTTTACATCTTCTCTTTTGATGTAGTTGCCCAGCCCGGAACGTGCAAAATAATCTAGAACCACATCTTTGCGGTCGTTTTCCTGATCGGGATGCGCTGCTGCCAAAAGCGCGCGATCCATGGTCGCCTGCAAGCGCGTCCGCTGAAGCTCGTATCGCATAAGATCGACAGATAAGCCCGAGACAATTAGCAGCGTGATGAACAGAAACATTGCGAGGATGAACATCGCGCCATCCTCGTCATCTGCAAATTTGCCGATACGTCCCCAGCGCAAATGGCCGGTCAGCCGTGAATTCATAATCCCCAAGCGGTCCCTACGTCGCGCCATTTCGAACTCCCTTCCCATGCCCCCGCACGGTACAACTCGTAAACCAATACACGGTTTAACCTATTTGTAGATTATCAATGGCTGTGGCGAAACTAAGGCATTTTTTTAACAAATATGATTTTATCCATAGAATGACACGTTATTGTTCGCGCTAAGGCGACAGAAACTGCACAAAGCGACCTCTGACCCAGCTTGCGCACCAATCGCACAGGGATTGCGGGGGTGGCATTGGTGGCAATTAAGCCTAACCTGTTCAAAGAAGCGCCGCAGGAATTGATTCTGCGGCAGCGCAGAAAAGACCTCAGAGGTGTAAAAAAATGGCTGATATGGCTAATATCAAAGAGCCGAGTTTCCGCGATTCCGTAAACCTGATGTTCGACCGGGCGGTCGCATTGATGGATATTCCCACCGGTTTGAAAGAGAAAATTCGCGTCTGTAACTCGACCTATACAGTTCGATTTGGTGTGCGGCTCAGGGGGGAAATTCGCACCTTCACCGGGTACAGATCTGTCCATTCTGAACATATGGAACCCGTTAAAGGCGGCATCCGCTATGCCTCGGCTGTAAACCAGGACGAGGTCGAGGCGCTGGCTGCTCTGATGACCTTCAAATGCGCGCTGGTGGAAACACCGTTCGGGGGATCGAAAGGCGGGCTGTGCATCGAACCCCGCGACTATGAAGAACACGAGTTAGAGCTGATCACGCGTCGCTTTGCGTATGAGTTGGCCAAGCGTGACCTGATCAACCCGTCGCAGAACGTCCCCGCGCCCGACATGGGCACCGGCGAACGCGAGATGGCGTGGATCGCCGACCAATACGCGCGCATGAACACGACCGATATCAACGCACGGGCCTGTGTGACTGGCAAACCCACCCATGCCGGCGGCATTGCTGGCCGGGTCGAAGCCACCGGGCGCGGTGTTCAATATGCCCTGCGCGAGTTCTTCCGCCATCCCGAAGATGTCGCGATCGCAAACTTGTCTGGCAAACTGGAGGGCAAGCGCATTGTTGTGCAGGGTTTGGGGAATGTGGGTTATCACGCCGCCAAGTTCCTGTCGGAAGAGGACGGTGCGAAAATCGTCGGTATCATTGAACGTGACGGCGCATTGGTGAACGACGATGGGCTGGATGTCGAAGCCGTTCACCAGTGGATCGTGCAACATGGCGGCGTCAAAGGGTTCGGCGATGCGAAGTATCATGAAGACGGGGCGAAGGTTCTGGAATCTGACTGTGACATTCTGATCCCCGCAGCGCTTGAAGGGGTCATCAACCTGTCCAATGCGGATCGCATTCAGGCACCTTTGATCATCGAAGCGGCCAACGGGCCTTTGACCTCGGGCGCGGATGAAATTCTGCGAAAAAAAGGCACGGTGATCATTCCTGACCTTTATGCCAACGCGGGCGGTGTGACCGTCAGCTATTTCGAGTGGGTCAAGAACCTGAGCCACATCCGCTTCGGTCGGATGCAACGCCGTCAGGAAGAAGCCCGTCACCAACTGGTGGTGGACGAACTGGAGCGGCTGGATCGTTACCTTGGCGATGCGTGGTCGATGACACCGCAATTCAAGGAAAAATACTTGCGCGGCGCGGATGAACTGGAGCTTGTACGCTCGGGTTTGGATGACACAATGCGCACCGCCTATCAGGACATGCGAGAGGTCTGGCATTCCCGTGATGACGTGGATGACTTGCGGATGGCGGCCTATATTGTTGCCATCAAACGCGTGGCGGCAAGTTACCGCGCTAAGGGTCTTTAATTAAAAGCCGCCTTATTGTCCAACACGTAAAGAAGGCGGCGCAACCTTTTGGGATAAAAAGACTTACTGCCGTAGCCGTTCGGCCTTGGCAGCGTCTTGCAGCGACCAATATTGCAGGGCATCGCGTATGCCCTCGGCCGCTTGTCTGCGCCAGTTTTCGTCTTGCAACAATTTGCGATCGCGGGGTGACGACAAGAACCCCAATTCGATCAATGCCGACGGAATATCTGGCGCTTTCAGCACCGAAAACCCGGCTTTCATCCGCGGGGTTTTATAGGTGGATCCAGTGGCGGAATATATCCCTTCGACCAACGCATCGGCCAGCGACTCGGCGCGTGGTGTGGTTTCAGTGCGCGCCAGATCCATCAAGACCAGCGCCACCTCGTCAGATTGCCGGGACAGATCGACGCCCGCCAGTATATCACCCCGATCGTGTCGCTCGGCCAGCGATTGCGAGGCCGCGTCGGTCGCGTCTTCTGACAAGGTATAGACCGTGGCGCCGGTTGCCCTTCCCTGCACCAGCGCGTCTGCGTGCAGAGACAGAAACACATCCGCGCCTGCCCGGCGCGCAATGGTCACTCGCTCCTCCAATGGAACGAACATGTCGCGGTCACGGGTCATCACGACTTTGAAGCCACCGGCGCGCAACAGCGTTTCTTTCAGTTGCCGCGCAAAAGTCAGCATCAGGTCTGCTTCCACCACACCCTCGCGCTCTGCTCCGGGATCAATACCGCCATGGCCAGGGTCGAGCACCACCACCAAGTCACCAAACCCGGTCTGCCGGGTTTTCGGCGACGGCATGGGGCGTAGTGCATCTGGGGCGAAGACGGCGCTGTCCGGCGCGCCGCTGGTGGCTGCGAACGCGTCCGGCGTCGATTGCGCTAGGTCTAGCCGCATGATCACTGGCGCGCCGTCAGTTTCGGGGCTGGTCATCCACGCTTTTTCTACCACCATCGGGGCAGCAAGTGTCAGGACAAGGCGTGTCCAACCGGGACGGAAGAGCCCCGCCCGAACTTCGACCACCCGCTCTGAGGACGCCAGCACCGCTTGCGGATCAAGCCCCGCCCAGTCCAGTTCGGAAAAGTCCACCACAACACGCTGCGGATCATCTAGTGTAAAGACCCGCCAAGGCACAGTGCGGGTCATTCCGATCTCAAGCGCGGCTCCGCGCCAGCGATCTGTGATTGTAACGCTCGAGCCTGTGAGCCGTGCCAACCCGGTCAGCGTTTGCGAAGTGGTGTCAGGCACACGCGCTGGGGGAGCGGTCGTCATGGCGGTCGCGATCTCGGGCACTTCGACGGCAGCATGCGCAGGTCGCGGTTCCGGCGGCACGGATGTAAGCGGCGCGGCGGCTTCTTGAGCCATGCCCACCCCTGCACTAAGGGCAAACCCCGCCACAGCCAGCAAGATAGCCCCTGCCCTGCGCTTCTTCCGTGTTGTCATCGTGATTTGACCTTGACCGAGCTTTGTTCTGGGCAGAGCTTATCAAGCCCCGCCCGGAAGGTCAGCCGCTAATGGTCGTGGCTTCAGCTTTCTTCGCGCTTGGTGGCGATGATCTGTTCCATTTGCTCAAGCGGCATGTAGCCGCGCGCCATGGTGTCGTGCATGACGAAAGCCGGGGTGCCTGTGATCTGCAAACGCTGTCCCAGCGCCCGGTTCTCGGCTAAGACTTTGTCAACCTCGGGCGCATTCATGCCGTCGGCAATTCCCTGTCCATCCAGCCCCAGATCGTCGCCCAACTTGATCAGGCTTTCGACTGTCACATTGCCCCTGAGGGTGATCAAAGCATCATGCAACGTGGCATAGGCTTCTTCCCCAAACTGGTTCTGGGCCGAAATCGCATAACGCGCGGACAGCATGCTGGCTTCGCTGAGGATTGGGAATTCTTTCAGGATCAGGCGTACGCCTTGGTCCTTTTCCAGAAGCTCTTGCAGAACGTCATAGGATTTTCTGCAGTAGCCGCATTGATAATCAACGAATTCGACAATTGTGATGTCGCCATCGGGGTTACCCGAAACGTGGGAATAGCCGTCGTTGAACAGCGCGTCGGCATTGACCTTAACAAGGTCCTCATCCATCGCATCCTGTGCCGCTGCCTGACGCTGCTCTAGCACACCGATGGCTTCCATCAGCACCTCGGGATTGTCCATAAGATAAGCGCGGACCTCGTCGCGGAAGGCGTTGCGTTCGTCATCCGTCATGCTGGTCAGATCAAACGCTGTGCCCGGCAAGGCCGAAGCCATTGTCAGCGCGGTGGTCAGGGCCAGGGTCCGTGTGAATTTCATGTCGTTCGTCCGTTCTTGTTTGGTCGCACCGCTTAGGCACGCGAATACTCTAGCAATCGGGCGCGCCATGTAACTGCACAATCCCGCGATCATAACGCGTTTATGCCATTGGCGCGGCGCTGCCAACCGGCGACCTGCCCCAACACCTGCGACAAAAACCGCGACCGCGCGCCATTGACTTTGCTGCCCGTCAAGGGCACCCACACGGGCGCGCAGCATAGTGAGGACACCATGAAAAGCTCTACCCGCGGGATTGTCGATCCGTTTATCGTTATGGATGTGATGGAAGCCGCCCGTGCCGCCGAGGCCGCTGGTCGGGACATCATTCATATGGAGGTGGGGCAGCCTTCAACCCCGGCACCCGCCAAGGCACGCGCAGCCCTTGTTGGCGCAATGGAGGGTGAATCGCTGGGATACACTGTATCCCTTGGCCTTCCGGCGCTTCGAGAAGGCATCGCAAAGCTTTATAAAGATTGGTATAATCTGGATATCAACCCGGCACGTGTTGTGGTCACGCCGGGCAGTTCGGGGGCCTTCATCCTCGCCTTCACCGCGCTGTTTGATGCGGGCGACAAGGTGGGGCTGGGCGAGCCAGGATACCCTTCCTATCGCCAGATCTTGAAGGCCCTGAATCTGACGCCGGTGGGCATTCCGACCCGCGCGGAAAACCGCTTGCAACCGGTGCCGTCCGAGATCCCCGGCGATCTGGCCGGGCTAATCACCGCCTCGCCCGCCAACCCGTCGGGCACCATGCTGGACCACGCAGCCCTTGAAAGCCTGATCAGCACCTGCCACGCGCAAGGCACAAGTTTCATCGCGGATGAGATCTATCATGGTCTGCAATACGAAGGCCGTGCGATCTCGGCGTTGGAAGTGTCCGACGACATTTATGTTATCAACAGTTTCTCGAAGTATTTTTCGATGACCGGTTGGCGTGTCGGCTGGATGATCGTGCCGGAAGATCACGTGCGACTGATCGAACGGCTGGCCCAGAACATGTTCATCTGCCCCTCGCATGCCAGCCAGATTGCCGCCCTCGCCGCGCTTGATGCGCGCGATGAGTTGGACGCGAACCTTGCCACCTATGCCACCAACCGCCAACTTATGATCGACGAGCTGCCGAAGATCGGTTTCGACAAAATCGCGCCTCCAGATGGCGCGTTTTATATCTATGCCGATGTCAGTGACCTTACCGATGACAGCCGTGCGCTTGCCGCTGAAATCCTGGACAAGGCAGGCGTCGCGGTGACCCCCGGACTGGATTTCGACCCGGTGCGCGGGCATCAGACACTGCGGTTTTCTTATGCGCGGTCGACCGATGAGATCCGGGAAGGGCTAACACGGCTGGCTAGGTTAATGGCGACCCGGTCCTGTGATAAGCGCTGACACGCAAAGCGAATCAGCTTTGCTGCGCACCTTTGATCGACCTATCAGAAAACGGTCATTTTCTACGATCGGTGGACAATGCAGCACCCGAGACCAGTTTGACGCGTCCCTCCCCTAAAATAGTGAGGTGCCGAATTTCAAAATCATGAATTATGGCGCTTTTTTCTATATTTTGTCTTTTCTTTGCCCGGTTGACGTTTAAGTAATGGAACTATCGGAAGGTGGAACTTCCAATAGTGTTAACGAATGTATGAGTATTTAAATGCCCCAGGGTTATCTGGTTCAACTTGGCGACTATTCGCTGGATGCAGGCGACAGCATCGGCGGCCCACTGGTAACCTTCACGACCACTTCGACTATTGGTGCGGGCGAATGGGTTTGGTCTGGGACCTATAATGGCACCACATATACAAACACCACCGAACCCGGCGTGTATTACGAAGCATCGGACGGGAACGTCTATTTCGTACCCGATTACGGCCCCGTATCCACGATTTCATCATCTTCGGTGGTGTCAGCACCCGCCTATGCAACAGATGATGGGGTTCTGACCGGTACGTCGGGTGACGACGTCATTGATGGCAGCTTCACCGATGAAGACGGCGATGTGGTCGATGGTGGCGATGGCACCGGCGTAGGCGGCAATGACGATGTGATTTTCGGCTACGCGGGCAACGACACAATCGCGTCCGGTGCGGCAAATGACACAATCGAAGGTGGCGAAGGCAATGACACGATTGATGGCGGCGCAGGTGATGATGTCATCTATGGCGACGACAAACCGCCGGTTGACACAACTGAAGTTCTAGACTGGAGTGCGCAAGGCGGCGACGGTACCAATCTAAGCGCGGGTTTCACTCAAAACACCGGCGAAATGGACGTATCCGTCAGCTTTAGCAGTGATGGGACCAATGCGCCTGTCTATCGGGTCGAGACAAGTGATACGACCTATGTCGCAGCTGGCGAGGATTTTGACAACAATTCGAGCCTGTACCTTTATGGTAGCGGCGATGGAACGACGTCGACGACGACAATCGATTTCGCAGCTGCGGCAGGCAGCAATTCGCTGGATGATGTTCAAAATGTCTCGTTCCGGATCAACGATGTGGACTGGGGCGCTGGTAACCACACCGATATAATTACGGTGAACGCGATTGACGCCGCCGGCAATCCGGTGACCGTCACCTTGACACCGGGCGGCGGCGACACCGTGTCCGGCAACACAGTCACCGCCAGCACGGCAGCTAACAGCCAGAACCAACTTGACGGATCAGTTCTGGTCGAAATCTCGGGGCCGGTCAGCGAGATTGAGATTGTTTATGGCAACCTTCAGTCTGGCACACAGGCGATCTGGGTCTCGGATGTGCATTTTGAAACGATCCCCGATCCGTCCGTGGGTGGCAATGACACCATCGATGGTGGCGATGGCGATGATGTCATCTATGGTCAGGGCGGCAATGACACGCTAACCGGCGGCCTGGGTGCCGACACACTGGATGGCGGTGATGGCACGGATACGCTGAACGTTGCGGCTGGTGACACCGCTTCGGGCGGTGCTGGATCGGATACGTTCAATCTGGATGCCGCGACGGCGCTGGACGGATCTGGCCCGACAATCACCATTGATGGTGGCGAAGACGACGATGACGGCGACACCGATACACTCTATCTGAACCACCTGGTCGATGACTGGAACGATGTGGTTTTCGATCCGGGGAATTCAGAGAACGGGACCGCGACCCTTTCGGACGGCACCACCCTGACTTTCACCAACATCGAAAGCGTGATCATCTGCTTTACCACGGACACGATGATCCTGACGGAGCGTGGTGAACGCCCCATTCAGGATCTTCGCCCCGGTGACATGGTCGTAACCCGCGACAACGGGCTGCAGCCTATTCGTTGGATGGGTCAGAAAACGGTGTCGGGCACCGGAAAACTCGCCCCGATCCAGATCGCTCAGGGACAGTTTGGGAATGACAAGCCTCTGCTGGTCTCGCCTCAACACCGGATGGTTTATTCCGGGCACGAGGCCACATTGCTATTTGCCCAACGCGAAGTGATGGTGCCAGCCAAACACTTGCTGGATGGTAAAGGCGTCGTGACCAAACCCATGGATCAGGTGACCTATTTCCACATGATGTTCGATCGGCACGAGGTTGTGTTTGCCAACAAAGCAGCGACCGAGAGCTTCCATCCGGGCCATGAAGGCCTTGGTGCCATCGAAGCTGCCGCGCGAGAAGAGTTGTTTGTGCTGTTTCCCGACCTGCGCGCAGACCCGCGCCATTATGGCGACACAGCTCGCATGGTATTGAAGGGTTATGAGGCGCGCGCCCTACCCCGCGTTGCTTAGAGCGAAAAGTGGGTGTCCGACGGGCACCCCATTTACCCTTCAATAGATGCCGTTTTCTCGCTGCACCGCGCGAATGAAATCAATGACACTTGTCACTTCAGCACGGGTAATACCCGTGACCGGTTCCATATTGCCAAATTTCCAGTGATGAGCCTGTACGCCAAGCTCGGCGGCGCGGTAGAAAGCAAAGTCAGCGTGGTGGGACGGCTCGTATATTTTGTGAATTAGGGGTGGCCCTACCCCGTCAACACCCCCGGCGGTGTTCCCATGGCAGGACGCGCATTTCGCGGTAAATACCTTCTGGCCGATCTGTTGGGCGTCATCCAGCGTCGGCATCTTCACCGGAACAATCTGATCGTTTGATGCAATATCTGCGGGCATGGCGTCATTATCTGTCGTCGTTGCTTGCGTATCTTGCGAGCCGACAAGACGCGACACGCTGAGACCCGCCAGAGAAACAACAACCAAGGCAATACCAGCATAGACCACAGTTGTGTTGGCTCGAATCATGAGAACTCCTTTTCTTAGCCGCCACCATGGGCGTTCCAGCTACAGGAAGGTCAACACAGAAGAATGCAGATCAGGCGACAGAAGACCGCATGGGACGCTGTTTATTCGATCTGGCAGCCCACATGCGCACCGCATCCCCAAAGGCGCGAAACAAGATCTGTGACACGGGATCCTGTGTGGCTTGGTATTCTGGGTGCCATTGCACAGACATCGTGAAGCCCGGCGCATCCTTAATCACGATGGCTTCTGGCGTACCATCATCGGCGTGACCTTCGATCACAATTCGCGACCCGGCGGTTTTGATCCCCTGCCCGTGCAAAGTGTTTGTGCGCACACAGGTGGACCCCAACAGCCTGTGAAAGGTTCCGCCTTCCTCAAAATGCACATCATGCCGGATGGCAAACTTTTCCTCCAACGTGCCGTCCGGCGGCATCCGATGGTTCATGCGCCCGGGTAAATCGCGAATTTCGGGATAGAGCGTGCCGCCCATGGCGACGTTGACCTCTTGAAACCCGCGGCAGATGCCAAAGAAAGGTTGGCCGCGATCAACGCAAGCGCGGATCAGGGGCAAGGTGATGGCATCACGGCAGCGGTCAAACTCGCCATGTGCTTCTGTTTCGTCCTCGCCATACTCTGCGGGGTGGACGTTGGGACGCCCGCCGGTGAACAGAAAGCCATCGCAGGTGTCTAGCAGTTCATCCACCGTCACGAAGCGCGGATCAGATGGCACGATCAGTGGCAGACAGCCTGAAACCTGCGAAATTGCTTCGGAATTCATCGTCCCGCCGGCGTGGGACGGATATTGGTCATTAATCAAATAGGCGTTGCCAATGATTCCGATGATGGGCCGTGTCATACCTGCTCCGGGAAATAGGTTTGATTGCAAAGAATACTGGAACGCATGAAGCCGCACAACGGGGGATACAGTTTACCCTTCTGCCACAAGACCGGCAGCTGTGATCCCTGCATCCCCTGCGGCCATGTCGTTTTCGGACGTGTCGCCCGTGACGCCAACACCGCCAACGACATCGCCCGCGGCGTTCCGGACCACAAAGCCACCCGGCACCGGCACCAACTTACCACCATAGGCCGCATTGGCCGCGGCGATGAAATAGGCTTGGGCCTCGGCACGGTCACGTTGTGCGGTGCCTCCGATGCCCAACATGACCGAGCCATAAGCCTTGCCCAGTGCCAATTCGAACCGCCCCACGGGCGCACCGTCTGCCCGTTCAAAAGCGATCAGATGCCCACCCGCATCGACCACAGCAACCGACAGGGGTTTCATCTTGGTCTTGCTGGCATGGTTTAGTGCTTCGCGGACAATTAGGCGTGCGGTGTCCAGTGTGATCTTGTTCATCTCAGTCCTCCTTCAGAGGTTGGCTTATCCCGCCATCTGTGCCTTTTTGGCCAGTCGATGTGCGTGAAGCATGGGTTCAGTATAACCCGAAGGTTGCGCGCGTCCCTTGAAAACAAGATCACAGGCAGCTTTGAACGCTTCACCATCGAAGTCTGGCGCCATCGGTTCATAGGTCGGGTCGCCGGCGTTCTGGCCATCCACTTTCACCGCCATGGAGCGCATTGCATCCATCACCTCGTCTTCTGAGACCACGCCGTGATGCAACCAGTTAGCCAGCGCCTGACTGGAAATCCGACAGGTTGCGCGATCCTCCATTAGCCCAACATCATGAATGTCGGGCACTTTCGAGCATCCGACACCCGCGTCGACCCAGCGGACAACATAGCCAAGAATGCTTTGTGCGTTGTTTTCGATCTCGTCACGGATTTCGGCGTCAGACCAATTCACACCTTGCGCGACTGGAATGGTCAGTAGATCCGCCAACGTGCCACGCGGCCCAACGGCGGCGATCTCGTCTTGACGGGCCAGAACATCGATCTGGTGATAGTGGGTTGCGTGCAATGTCGCGGCGGTCGGGCTTGGCACCCAAGCGCAGTTTGCACCCGCTTTGGGGTGGCCGATTTTCTGTTCCAGCATATCCGCCATCCGGTCTGGCATCGCCCACATACCTTTGCCGATCTGCGCTTTGCCACGCAACCCGCAGGCTAAGCCGATATCAACGTTGCGATCCTCGTAGGCGCTGATCCAGGCGGCGTCTTTCATATCGCCCTTTCGCACCATCGGACCGGCCTCCATCGAAGTATGAATCTCGTCCCCGGTGCGATCAAGAAAGCCGGTGTTGATGAAGGCCACGCGGTGTTTTGCCGCCCGGATACATTCTTTGAGGTTCGCGCTGGTGCGCCGTTCTTCATCCATAATGCCCAACTTAACGGTGTATTGCGGCAGGCCCAGCATCTCTTCGACGCGGGTGAAAATCTCATCCGCAAAGGCAACTTCATCCGGCCCGTGCATCTTGGGTTTCACCACATAAATCGAACCTTTGACCGAATTGCCATCATCGCGCATCAGGTCATGCATCGAACACAGCGTGGTGATCACGGCGTCCATAATTCCCTCGGGCACTTCCTGTCCGTCGCGGTCCAGAATGGCCGGATTGGTCATCAGGTGGCCAACATTGCGCACCAACATCAGCACCCGGCCTTTATGGGTCACGGGCGTTCCGTCAGGCGCGGAATAGTGGATGTCATCCGCCAGCTTGCGGGTGATGGTTTTGCCACCCTTCGCAACCTCTTCGGTCAATGTGCGATCCATCAGACCCAGCCAGTTGGAATAGGCCAGAACCTTATCTTCGGCATCCACGGCCGCCACGCTGTCTTCGCAATCCATGATTGCCGACATCGCGCTTTCCAGACGAATGTCCGAGATACCGGCCCGGTCTTGCTGACCAACGGGTGTCGTATCATCCAAACGAAGCTCGATCATCAAGCCGTTGTTTTTCAAGTAGATTCGACCCTCGGCATGACCTGCGAATTGCGCAGGATTATTCAGCACGGGGGCCAGTACACCACCCTTTACCGACACGTCATCAATTTCCGCCCAGCTGCCACTTGCCAAAGGTACCGCCTGATCCAGAAAATCACGCCCCCAAGCGATCACACGCGCGCCATGTTCGGGATCATAGCCACCCGGTTTAGGAGACGCGCCAAGCGCATCAGTGCCATAAAGCGCGTCATAAAGGCTGCCCCAACGCGCGTTCGCCGCGTTCAAGGCAAACCGAGCATTCATGATCGGCACCACCAGTTGCGGGCCGGGAATCTCGGCGATCTCGGGGTCTACATTTGTGGTTTCAATGTTGAAATCCGGGCCTTCGGGGACAAGATATCCGATCTCTTCCAGAAACGCACGATAGGCTGCGGCGTCATGCGGTTTGCCAGCACGGGCTTTGTGCCAGTCGTCCACCTGTTGCTGGATCGTTTTGCGCTTTTCCAGAAGGGCGCGGTTCTTTGGGCCAAGCTCGTGGATGATATCGGCAAACCCGCGCCAGAAGTCGTCATATTTCAAACCTGTCTTGGCAAGCGCGCGCGTTTCAAGAAAACGCCCAAGCTCGCGATGTACAGAAAGCCCTTTGCGGTCGATATAGTCGCTCATCCCCGGTCCCTTTGCCCAGCAGTCTCGAATTTGCGGTAGACTCTCGCATACAGCAGCTTTTCGCAAGCGGGATTTCTTGCCCCTGTAGATAAGCAAAACTTAATCGTCGTCCGCGCCATGCTCTTGCCTTGCAGCCTTCGGATGGCGGGTCTAACCTGCCGACTTGCACGCGAGCCGAAAGGACATCTGATGACCGACACCGCACCTCAACCCGTTTACCTTGCCGATTATACCCCGCCTAACTGGCTGGTCGAAGAGGTGTCGTTGACCTTCATGCTAAACCCAAAGGCGACACGAGTGCGATCCACGATCCGCTTTGTCCCCAATCCTGATGCCACGTCGCGCAACTTTTTCCTGCATGGTGAGCAGCTTAAGCTGGTCCGCGCTGCCATTGACGGGGCCGAGGTCACGCCCAAACTGGTCGATGACGGGCTGACAGCAGACGTGCCCGATGCAGCCTTCACATGGGAAGCTGAAGTCGAAATCAGCCCGGAAACGAACACGGCGCTGTCCGGCCTTTACATGTCGAACGGCATGTATTGCACCCAATGCGAGGCCGAAGGGTTTCGCCGCATCACATTCTATCCCGACCGTCCCGACGTGATGGCGCCTTTCAAGGTGCGGATCGAAGGCGACATGCCGGTGCTTTTGTCCAACGGCAACCCGGCCGGGTCAGGCAACGGTTGGGCTGAATGGCACGACCCATGGCCCAAGCCCGCCTATCTGTTCGCTTTGGTGGCCGGTGAGCTGATCGCCCGCGAAGACAGTTTCACCACCATGTCGGGCAAAGAGGTGGACCTGAAACTGTGGGTGCGCCCCGGTGACGAGGGCAAAACCGCGTTTGGGATGGAGGCGCTGAAAGCCTCGATGAAATGGGACGAAGAGGTTTACGGGCGTGAGTATGATCTGGACATCTTCCAGATTGTTGCCGTGTCCGATTTCAACATGGGGGCGATGGAAAACAAGGGGTTGAACATCTTCAACACCTCCGCCGTACTGGCCAGTCCCGAAACATCCACGGACGCGAATTTTGAACGGATCGAGGCCATCATCGCGCACGAGTATTTCCACAACTGGACCGGCAACCGGATCACTTGCCGCGACTGGTTCCAACTGTCGCTGAAGGAAGGGCTGACCGTGTTCCGCGACCAGCAGTTCTCGGGCGATATGCGATCCAAGGCCGTGTGCCGGATCAACGATGTGTCTGCCCTGCGTGGCCGCCAGTTCCGCGAAGACAACGGCCCTCTGGCCCACCAGGTGCAGCCCGACAGCTTTGTCGAGATCAACAATTTCTATACCGCGACCATCTATGAAAAAGGCGCCGAGCTGATCGGGATGATGAAAACACTGGTCGGCGAAGAGGAATATTACAAGGCGTTGGACCTCTACTTCACCCGCCATGATGGCGAGGCTGCGACCATCGAAGATTGGGTGCGCGTGTTCGAAGACAGCACAGGCCGCGATCTGACCCAGTTCCGCCGCTGGTACAAACAGGCCGGGACACCCCGAGTGAAGGCGGCGGATGACTTCAAGGATGGCACCTATACGCTTCATTTTGAACAAGAAACACCGCCCACACCGGGGCAGGACGAAAAGTTGCCGCAGCATATCCCAATCGCCGTTGGCTTGATCGGCCCCAACGGGGACGAGGTGGTCGGCACGCAAGTTCTGGAGATGACCGAGGCCAAGCAGAGTTTTTCGTTCGACGGTCTGGGTGCAAAACCTACGCCGTCGATCCTACGCCACTTCTCGGCGCCAGTGATCTTGCAGCGTGATAGCACGCCGCAGGAGCGTGCCTTCCTGCTAGCCCATGACACCGACCCGTTCAACAAGTGGGAAGCCGGGCGCACGCTGGCCAAAGAGGTGCTTGTGGCGCTGATTACCGGCGAAGACGGGCCATTGGACGCATATCTTGACGCGATTGCGGTGATGTTGCGCGACGACAGCCTTGACCCGGCCTTCCGCGCGCTGACGCTGGGGCTGCCAAGTCAGGATGATCTGGCGCAGACGTTGTTTGATGCCGGTGTCACACCTGACCCGCAGAAGATTTACAACGCGCAGCAAACGCTGTGGCAGGCCATGGCGGAGCATGTGCATGACCTCCTGCCCCGCATGATGGCCGAAATGGACGTGACCGAGCCGTATGCGCCGAACGCAGAACAAGCCGGCAAGCGTGCCCTTGGCCTTGGCCTGTTGAACCTGCTAAACCGTCTGGACGGCGGGGCCGCGGCGCAGGCGCTTTATGACCGGGCGGACAACATGAGCTTGCTGCTGGGGGCGTTGGGGTATCTGCTGCAAGTCCAGAAAGGCGAAGCGGCGCTTTCTGATTTCCGCAGCCGCTATGAAAATGACGAACTGGTCATGGACAAATGGTTCGCCATGCAAGTCGCCCATGCGACGCCTGAGACAGCGGCGGATGTGACAGAGAGGCTGACCAAGGACCCCGCGTTCAACTGGAAGAACCCCAACCGCTTCCGCGCCTTGTTCGGCGCGCTGGCCATGAACCACGCAGGGTTCCACCATGTGTCCGGAAAGGCTTATGCGCTGACGGCAGACTGGTTGATCCGGCTTGATCCGGTGAACCCGCAGACCACAGCACGGATGACAACCGCGTTTGAGACGTGGCGCCGCTATGATGCAGATCGTCAGGACATGATGACGGCTGCCTTGAAGCGCATTCAAGCGATTCAGGGCTTAAGCCGCGACAGTCAGGAAATGGTCGGGCGGATGTTGGGCGACTGAGCATTCGTCGAACTTTGAACAAGGCGGACCAATCAGGTCCGCCTTTTCGCACCCAGTATATGCAACCTGATTGACACGCCCCATCACAATCCTATCTTAGAAAGGGTGAGGACGACCTCCCCCAACATGGGAAACCACACGGGACGGCCCGGACCTATCAGGGGCCAAACATGCGAACGAACCGCGACCGAATCCGACACGCAATTAGCTTTGAAATCATCGGCATTCTTCTGGCCATCCCGCTTGGTTCTTTGGGATTTGGTATGCATGCCGGCGACATCGGGGTCGTTACAATCGCAGCTGCGACCATCGCGACCGTGTGGAACTATTTTTATAACATCCTGTTTGATCGCGCGATGCTGAGGATCAAGGGAAAAGTGATCAAGAACATGTTCGAACGGGTCGTGCATTCCGTTCTTTTTGAACTTGGTCTTTTGATCGCAACCCTACCACTGATCGCGCTGTATCTGGGTGTCAGCCTATGGCAGGCGCTGTTGATGGATCTAGCATTCGTCCTGTTTTACTTGGTCTATGCTTTTATCTTCAACTTCGTCTATGACCTTGTATTTCCTGTGTCGGACATAGACGATTATCAACCCGCAGAGCAGTAGGGCTGATCTTTGATCCACGCCCGCATGGCTTCGCGTTTGCGCTTGGAATGAAACGGTCCCCAATCAGCCGCCACGCCGCGCATACCCTGCGATACCACGTTGTCACGCGGCACGGTCACAGACATGATGCGGATCGCGCAGCTCAGGTTCAATTCTCCGTTTTTCAATGCATCGCCAGAGCGTGCTTCGCATCCATACCCACGTGCGGTGGCCGGAAGGATTTGCACAAGGCCATACCATTTTCCACCGCCACCGACGGCGGTCTGGCGCCATGTGCTTTCGTAGAATGATAGGGTCGACAGAAGTCCCGTCCAGAAGGCGTTGCGGCCGATTGTGTCCTGCGCCTCGTAGCCCGGGCACCAGGCGTCGATGTCATCGGGCACGGTTTCCGACAGGATCGTCCCATGCGATTCCAGCGCCTGCATGGTGGCGTCTGTCCAGGCCGAAGCTTGCGGCTTGGTATCCCATTTCATCGTCAACACCGGCGCACGCACCCCGCGCGAGCCGAATATGTCGTTTGCCTGCGCAGCTGGGGCAATCATCACCGCCGCCAACAGGCCCATAATAAGTCGTTTCATCGTCCCTCGCTCAGGTCCGGTTGCGTTCTCACTCAAATCATCCCGGCCTCGTAAGGGGGGCGGTTGCATTAAGCAACCTCACGAATGCGGCAGCGCAGCAATTGGCAGAGTCTCGCTGATATTCCTTGTGTGCAAGGCCGGTATGCGCTCACGCTTTTCTACTCATACCAGAAATTCGCCCCAATGCTGCACCGCAGCACAATCTTATGGCGATAAACCCGCTATTGCGGGTCGCACGACGCCCTACGCCGTGTCCCGCCCGCAACCTCTTGCCCCGCGCCTGCACCTGCCCTAGAAGGCCAGAAGATCACGAAACACGGGAAAAGAGCACATGCTGGATCATCTCGCCTATGAAGCCCCTGCCGTTAAAACCATCGCCGGAGCCAAGGACGATTGGGAGCTGGTTATCGGGATGGAAATCCACGCGCAGGTCAGCTCCAATTCCAAACTTTTCTCAGGCGCGTCCACTACATTCGGTGCCGAACCCAACTCGAATGTCGCCTTTGTGGACGCTGCCATGCCCGGCATGTTGCCCGTGATCAACGAGTTTTGCGTTGAACAGGCGGTGCGCACAGGGTTGGGCCTGAAGGCCGAGATCAACCTGTTTTCGGCGTTTGACCGCAAGAACTATTTCTACCCGGACCTGCCGCAAGGCTATCAAATCAGCCAGCTATATCACCCTATCGTGGGCGAAGGCGAAGTGATCGTAGATATGGGCCCCGGCGTGGCTCGTAAGGTGCGCATCGAACGCATCCACCTTGAACAGGACGCGGGAAAATCGGTGCATGATATGGACCCGAACATGTCCTTCGTGGACCTGAACCGCACCGGTGTCGCCTTGATGGAGATCGTCAGCCGTCCTGATATTCGCGGCCCCGAAGAAGCCGCCGCCTATGTGACCAAGCTGCGCCAAATTCTACGTTATCTGGGCACCTGCGATGGCAACATGCAAAGTGGCAGCATGCGCGCGGACGTGAACGTCTCGGTCTGTCGACCGGGGCAATATGAGAAATACATGGAAACGCAGGATTTCGGCCATCTCGGCACCCGATGCGAGATCAAGAATATGAACTCGATGCGGTTCATTCAGGCGGCCATTGACTATGAGGCACGCCGGCAGATCGCCATTTTGGAAGACGGGGGCGAAGTCACGCAGGAAACGCGCCTATATGACGCCGACAAGAATGAGACGCGGTCGATGCGCTCCAAAGAGGAAGCACATGATTATCGTTACTTCCCCTGCCCTGATCTGCTGCCTCTGGAAATCGAACAAGGCTGGGTCGATGACATCGCCAAGACCCTGCCCGAACTGCCGGACGAGAAGAAAGCCCGCTTCGTAACGGGGTTTGGCCTGTCCGAATATGACGCGAGCGTTCTGACCGCTGACGCCGAAAGTGCTGCCTTCTTTGAAGCCGTCGCTGAAGGTCGCGACGGCAAACTGGCCGCCAACTGGGTCATCAACGAGTTGTTCGGTCGTCTGAAGAAAGAAGATCATTCGATCACCCAGAGCCCGGTCAGCCCGGCGCAACTGGGCGCTATCATCGAACTGATCACCAAGGGCGACATCTCGGGCAAGATCGCCAAGGATCTGTTTGAGATCGTCTATACCGAAGGCGGCGACCCGGCCAAGATCGTTGAAGATCGTGGTATGAAACAGGTCACCGACACTGGTGCCATCGAAGCTGCGGTGGACGAGGTCATCGCCGCCAACCCCGCACAGGTCCAAAAAGCCAAAGAAAACCCGAAATTGGTGGGTTTCTTTGTTGGTCAGGTGATGAAAGCCACCGGTGGCAAAGCCAATCCAAAAGCGGTCAATGATATCGTGACCGCGAAACTGGGATTGTAAACCTAGCCCGCTGAGCGTGGCTGGGCCGCGCTCAGGCGGAATTCCGCAAGCCGTTCAATCCTCTTTGGTAGGCCGGGCGCCGATCGTTTAGGGTGCGCCAGCCAATTTAAGGAAACATGCCATGACGCAGTTCGAATATGAAGCGATCCCCGCCCCGCGCAAGGGCAAGAAGGCCCGCGGGATCAAGACCAATGAAGACCGGTTCGCACATGCTGTGACCGAGCTTTTGAATGATATGGCAGCGGATGGCTGGGAATATCTGCGCGCCGACACGTTGCCTTGCGAAGAACGCTCTGGATTTACCGGGCGCACGACCGTTTACCAGAGCATTCTGGTGTTTCGCCGCGCCTTGGTGGTGGATGAAGCTGTGGAAGCAGAGGTCGACGAGGCACAGGACGAACCGGTCCACCGTGCGCCAACCATTGCGGCCCCAATTGATGTCGAGGACGCCCATAAGGCTCCGACCCTGCCGTCAGCCGAAGAAGCAAACACAGTCAGCGAGCGCGCGCCTGCCATCAACCGTCAGGAAACATAGCTTGACGCGGTGACTTAGCTGGCCACGTCCAACGCCAACGCGTGTATCTGCCCGACCAGTTCAGCCCCCAGTGCGGCGTGAATCGCCCGGTGACGGGCAACGCGCGTCATTTCGCCGAACATGGACGCGCGGATCACGACGCGGAAGTGACTTTGCCCGCCCTCCTGATAACCCGCATGCCCCCTGTGGCTTTCACTTTCATCAATAACTTCAAGATGTTGAGGCGAAAACGCTGCATCCAACGCCTGATAAATCTGGTCTGCCCTGTTCATTTCCTGCCCTTTCCCTCTTCAATCAGCTTGAAAATGCAGTAAACTCTCGGGTCCGAGTCGAAAAGAGTATTCCCATGCCCAACAACGATCCTTTTGGTTTTGATATGTCGGTTTCGGCCGCCAAGAAAAAGAACCCACGCGGCAAGCGTGGGATGTCGGGGGCATTCGAAACCTCGAAACGGGTGTGTGAGCACGATGGCTGCCAAGAACAGGGCCAATATCGCGCGCCGCGTTCGCCTGATCATCTGGATGAGTTCAAATGGTTCTGCAAGGATCACGTGCGGGAGTATAATCTGAAGTGGAACTTCTTCGACGGGGCGCCAGAGAACGAAGTCCATGAACAGTTCGAAAAAGATCGCGTGTGGGAGCGTGAGACCAAACCGTTCGGGTCAAAAGATGAACAACGGGCTTGGGCGCGCCTAGGTGTGGATGACCCCCATCAGGTGCTGGGTGAAAACGCCACACGCAACCCCGGTAAGTCGATCACTGGCACCCGCAAACTGCCGCCCACCGAACGCCGTGCCGTCGATATTCTGGAAGCCAAGGACCACTGGACCAAGGCCGAGATCCGTAAAGCCTATAAGAAGCTGATCAAGGTGCTGCACCCAGACATGAACGGCGGTGATCGGTCGCAGGAAGAACAGTTGCAGCAGGTGGTCTGGGCGTGGGATCAGATCAAGGAAAGCCGTAGCTTCAAGTAAGGCACCGCCGGCCTGAGTTGCAGGAGGGGTATAGGGGCGTTGCCCCTCTACGCTGCGCGCATTCACCCCAGGATATTTGAGGCCAGAAGAAACAGAGAGAAGCTGTCGGGCCAGTTCCATCTGTTTCTGGGACCAGCATGATCTGGCGTCATAAATCTCACCCTCTTCCCCTTGAACCCGTCTCGTTGATCAGGCATCAAAGCCGGGTTGCGACGCGCGAGGCAGAAGGAACTACGCAGATGGCTGACGGCACACAGGATATGAACGCAAAACCCACCGAAGAGATCTCGGTTCGCGAGGTTTTCGGCATTGACAGCGATATGCATGTCAAAGGCTTTGCCGACCGCATGGAACGTGTGCCCGAAATCGACAGCACCTACAAGTTTGATCCTGACACGACATTGGCAATTCTTGCAGGGTTTTCACACAACCGTCGCGTGATGATCCAAGGCTATCACGGCACCGGGAAATCGACCCATATCGAACAGGTTGCTGCCCGTCTGAACTGGCCCGCCGTGCGAGTGAACCTTGACAGCCACATCAGCCGGATTGACCTGATCGGGAAAGACGCGATCAAGCTGAAAGACGGGATGCAGGTCACCGAATTTCAGGAAGGCATCCTGCCGTGGGCGCTGCGCAACCCGACCGCCATTGTGTTCGACGAATACGACGCAGGCCGCGCGGACGTGATGTTCGTCATCCAGCGAGTGCTGGAGCATGACGGCAAGCTGACCCTGCTGGACCAGAACGAGGTGATCACCCCGCATCCATCCTTCCGTCTTTTTGCGACAGCAAACACCGTGGGTCTGGGCGACACGACCGGGCTGTATCACGGCGTGCAGCAGATCAACCAGGCGCAGATGGACCGCTGGTCTCTGGTCGCCACACTGAACTATCTGAGCCACGACGCGGAAACCAACATCGTGCTGGCGAAGAATCCACTTCTGAACACCGAGAAGGGTCGCAAGACCGTGGCCCAGATGGTCACCGTCGCCGACCTGACCCGCACCGCGTTTATGAATGGTGATCTGTCGACTGTGATGAGCCCGCGGACGGTGATCAACTGGGCGCAAAACGCGCATATCTTCCGCTCGGTCGGGTATGCATTCCGCCTGTCCTTCCTGAACAAATGTGACGAACTGGAACGCCAGATCGTGGCCGAGTTCTATCAGCGTTGTTTCGACGAGGAACTGCCGGAAAGCGCAGTGAGCATGAGCTTGGGGTGATCAGTGATCGCTTGATATCCTTCTGCGATGTCCCGTCTCAAGATCGGGCAGAGCCGACTTACGGGACTTCGATAGGCTGATCCAATGAAAAAACCCACCGACAACCCTGCTGATCCGTTCAAGAAAGCGCTGGCTGAGGCGACGAAGACGCTTGCCGACGAGCCGGAGCTATCGGTCAGCTTCACGGTGGACCCGTCGGGGGTGACGAAGGACGCGATGCGGCTGCCGCAAGTCACGCGGCGGATGACGCGGGACGAGGTGTTGTTGGCGCGTGGCACGGCGGATGCCTATGCGATGAAGCTGCGCTATCACAACGAGGCGACCCACGCGAAATACGCCCCTGCCAGCGGCATGGCGCGCGAGATTTACGAGGCGATGGAGACCGCCCGTTGCGAGGCGATGGGCGCACGCGACATGCCGGGCACGGCGGGCAACATTGACGCGAAGATTGAAACAGACGCGATGCGCGCAGGCTATGACCAGATCACCGCCACCGCCGACGCGCCCTTGGCAGTTGCCGCGGGGTATCTGATGCGCCATCTGGCCACGGGGCGCGACTTACCCCCTGCTGCGGCCAACGTGATGAATCTGTGGCGCGACTTTATCGAGGGTCAGGCGGGCGACCATCTGGACAATCTGGGCGAGAAGCTGGGCGACCAGCAGGAATTTGCGCGCTTTGCCCGTCAGATCATTGAAGATCTGGGCTATGGCGATCAGCTTGGTGACGACCCGGACAGCGAAGACGACCAGGCCGAGGATGACGCCGAACCGGATGAGGATCAGGCCGAGGACGATCAGCAAAACGAGCAATCACAGGACGATCAGGAAGAAGAGGCTGATCCAGAACGGTCGCAAGAGGATCAGATGGATCAGTCCGAAGCGCAGGTGTCTTTGGATGACATGGCCGAGGACGAGATGAGCGACGAGGCGGAAATGCCCGAGGCGGACGCCCCACTGGAGCCGCCCTCGCCGCCACCAGCGTCGGACGCGGATCCCGATTATCTGGTCTATAACAACGAACATGACGAAGAGATCATGGCCGAAGATCTTGCCGAACCGGCCGAATTGGAACGCCTGCGCGCCTATCTGGATCAGCAGTTGGAGCCGCTGAAGGGCGCTGTCAGTCGTCTGGCGAACAAGTTGCAACGGCGGCTTCAGGCTCAACAGAACCGGTCGTGGCTGTTTGATCTGGAAGAAGGCATTCTTGACGCAGGTCGCTTGGCGCGCGTCGTCGCCAACCCCACAACACCACTGTCGTTCAAGATGGAAAAGGATACCGAGTTCCGCGACACGGTGGTGACGTTGCTATTGGACAATTCAGGGTCCATGCGGGGGCGCCCGATCTCGATCGCGGCGATCTGTGCCGACGTCTTGGCGCGCACGCTGGAACGCTGTCAGGTGAAAGTCGAGGTTCTGGGCTTCACCACCCGCGCTTGGAAGGGTGGGTTGGCGCGTGAAAAATGGTTGGCCGACGGCCGCCCGCAGCAGCCCGGTCGCCTGAACGATTTGCGCCACATCATCTATAAGAAGGCCGACGCTCCGATGCGGCGGACCCGCGACAATCTGGGCCTGATGATGAAAGAAGGGCTGTTGAAGGAAAACATCGACGGCGAGGCGCTGGAATGGGCGCATCGTCGGATCACGGCCCGGCCCGAGCAGCGTAAAATCCTGATGGTGATCTCGGACGGGGCGCCGGTGGACGATTCAACTTTGTCTGTTAACCCTGCGAATTACCTGGAAAAACACCTTCGTGACGTGATCGCAATGGTTGAAAAACGCAAACAGGTCGAGCTGTTGGCAATCGGGATCGGCCATGATGTCACACGGTATTATGACCGCGCTGTCACCATCACGGATGTTGAACAATTGGCGGGCGCGATGACAGAACAGCTTGCGTCACTATTTGACAGCGACCCACGGGCGCGGGCGCGTCTTTTGGGGATCAAGAAGGTCAGCTGACCCCTTTCCACCGACTTCATTTCACGGCATGTTGCGCGCGAGCAGCGATGACATCGCGCACCCCTTTTCTGATCACGCCAGAACCCGGAGAACGTCCATGTTCCAATCCTTTGACACAACAGCCGACCCGACACATGGACCCGTCCGGTTAGACCGATTGCGCCGCGCAATGGCGATGAAAGGTTTGGACGGCTTCATCGTGCCGCGCGCGGATGCCCATCAGGGCGAATATGTTGCTGCGTGTGATGCGCGATTGCGGTGGTTGACCGGGTTCACCGGGTCCGCCGGGTTTTGTATCGCTTTGAATGACCATGCAGGGATTTTCGTGGATGGACGTTATCGCACACAGGTGCGCGCGCAGGCTGACATGAAGGCGTTTACACCGGTCCACTGGCCCGAAACGCTGCCCGGCCCGTGGTTGAAGGAGACACTTGCTGGAAAGGTGGCCAAGATCGGATTTGATCCGTGGCTGCACACCAAAGGCGAGATCGAAACCATCGAGAAAGCGCTTGAAGGCACAAAGATCACGTTGCTCCCTACCGACAATTTGGTCGATCAGATCTGGGACGACCGTCCCCCTGCCCCCAATGGCAAGATCATCGAACAACCCGTTGAATTTGCAGGCATGAACAGTGCAGACAAGCGATCAGAACTGGCCGATGGATTGCTGTCAGCGGGGCAAAAATCATGCGTGATGACTTTGTCAGACAGCATCGCATGGATGCTGAACATCCGCGGCGATGACCTGCCTAGCATTCCTGTTGTGCAAGGCTTTGCGATTTTGGGTGACGACAGCTCGGTCGCGTTTTTCACCTCGGAAGGACGTGTGGTCGAGGCACAACTGGACACAGATGTGTCGCTGCACCCGGTCAAGGACTTTGCAAGCCACTTGAAGACCCTCGACGGCCCCGTGCGCGTGGACAAATCGACCGCACCGCTGGCGGTGTCGCGTATTCTGGAAAAGGCTGGAATATCCGTCGATTGGGGCAGCGATCCGGCGATCCTGCCCAAGGCGCAAAAAAACCCGACCGAGTTGAAATGCGCACGTGAAGCGCATCTTCGCGATGCCGCCGCCGTAATCGAGTTCTTAACTTGGTATGATGCAGAAGACAAAGCCACGCTGACCGAGATTGATCTGGTCAAGACACTGGAAGAAAAACGCCGCGCTTCAAACGCGCTTTTGGACATTTCGTTCGAGACGATTGCCGGTGCCGGGCCGAACGGGGCCATCATGCATTACCGCGTGACGAATGACACGAACCGCCCGCTTGCCCCCGGTGATCTGGTGGTTCTGGACAGTGGTGGACAATATCGTGATGGCACCACAGACATCACCCGAACTTTGCGGGTCGGTGACGTGGGCGATGAAGAAAAACGCTGTTATACCCGCGTCTTGCAAGGCATGATTGCCTTGTCGCGCGTCTATTTTCCAAAGGGCCGCACGGGCCGAGATCTGGATCCGATCGCCCGCTATCCGTTGTTTGCGGCGCATCAGGATTTCAACCACGGCACCGGGCATGGCGTCGGGGCCTATCTTTCTGTGCATGAGGGGCCGCAACGGTTCAATTCAATCTCGGATGTCGAACTACTGCCAGGCATGATCCTGTCAAACGAACCGGGCTACTATCGCGAAGGGGCATTTGGCATTCGGTTGGAAAACCTGATCGTGGTGGAACAGGCAACTTGCCCCGCCGGCGGCGACGCCGAGCGCGAGATGTTGTCCTTCGAGACGCTGACCTTTGTCCCTGTCGACACCAGCCTTGTGATCGCCGACATGCTGTCCGGCGAAGAACGGGCTTGGCTGAACGACTATCACGCAACATGTGTCGAAAAGCTGACGCCGTGGCTTAGTGACGCTGCGTTGCAGTGGCTCAAATCGGCCTGTGCGCCTATTTGACACGCGACCTTCACATAATTTCTGATAATGTCCCGCGCGAGTGACCTGCAAAACGAGGATGACCATGGCTGACCAAATCAAGATCCGGCCCGCAGAAGGAAAATGGACCGTTCGTGCAGGTGGTGCCGTGCTTGGTGAAAGCCGGTCAGCGTTGGAGGTGACCGAGGGCAATCGCGCCCCGGTGATCTATTTCCCCGCGGCTGATGTGGCGATGGCGTTTCTGGACAGAACCGACACGGTCACCACTTGCCCCTATCGCGGCGAGGCCCGGCACTATTCGATCCAGACGAAATCGACGGTGATCGAGGATGCAGGCTATATGTATGACGCGCCGGTCGAAGGATTGTCCGAGTTGAAGGACCATCTGGCTTTTTACGCCGAGAAGGCAACAGTTGCCCGCACTTGATCGCCCGAATGCGCGGTCAATGATCCCTTCTCGTTTAATCCTTTTTAGGAGTCGCGATATTACCCCCGCCGACAGCGGCGGCGACGCCTGTCGTGGTTGGCGCTGACGTGGTTAGCCCCCGCGCCACCCGCACCGCAAGATACGCAAAAGCCTGTGCCTCAAGCATATCGCCGTTTAACCCAGTGGAGTCGATGTCTTCGACCGGGACGGACAACCGCGTCTGAATTTCGTCCATCAGCGCCGCGTTGTGACGCCCACCGCCTGTCACCAGCACCCGCGTTGGCGGGGTTGGACAGTGTTCCATCCCGCGCGCAACAGCCGCCGCAGCACAGGCGGTCAGCGTGCGCAGGGCATCGGCATCCGACAAATCTTTGACCATTGCGGGAAGGTCTGGAAAGTCATTTCTATCCAGTGACTTGGGAGGCATCCTGTGGAAATACCGATGGCTTAGGAACCTGTCCACAACCGCCTCGTCGGGCGTCCCTGACAACGCCAGCGCGCCGCCTTCATCCCGCGATCTGCTTAACCGTTCCTGCATCAGATCGTCCAATGGTGCATTCGCGGGGCCTGTGTCAAAGGCCAGACAAGCATCAGGTGCTTCAGGCGTGGGACGCGATGGATCAACCCATGTCACATTGCCCACGCCGCCCAAATTCAGAAAAACCATGGGCGCATCAGCTTCGATAAACCGCGCACAGGCGTGATGAAAAAAAGGCGCAAGCGGTGCGCCTTCTCCGCCCAGCTTGACGTCTGCACTGCGGAAATCCCACACCACCACCAATCCGAGCGATTGTGCCAATGTCTGTCCGTCACCCGCCTGATGGGTGCCCTTCCCCTGCGGATCATGAGCAAAGGTCTGTCCGTGAAACCCGACAAGAACGGGTCTCGGGTCATTTTGCAGCAGACTGGTGATCGCCTGCAGATGCACAGCTTCAACGATTTCAGCGGCGGCAGGAACTTCGGGCGCATCCTGCCATTTGCCCAAAGCCCCTCGCAGGGTTTGGCGCTGCGCATCGGAATAGGGATGAAACACGGTCGGACCAAACCCGGCGATCACATCGCCATCGGTTTCAACCAGTGCTGCGTCCACCCCGTCAAGCGATGTGCCCGACATGCAGCCCATCGCCCAGACTGGTCCCTGCCCCAACTGCACACGCAAGGCGCCCTTGTTTCCAGTCTTGTCGACGGTTTTCAACACGCTCTTTTCCTTTTCCCGCCCCCCGTCTATATGGGGGGTTCAATGATCAGGATGGACCAAAAGAACATGACCTACCACCCAAAATCCGACTTCATGCGTGTGATGATCGAGCGCGGCTTTCTGGCCGATTGCACCGATTATCAGGCGCTGGATGATGCGCTGATTGCGGGGGTGGTTCCGGCCTATATCGGTTATGACGCAACCGCGCAGTCGCTGCATGTGGGACACCTGATGAACATCATGGTGCTACGCTGGTTGCAAAAATGTGGCCACAAGCCCATCACCCTGATGGGTGGCGGCACCACCAAAGTGGGTGATCCGTCCTTCCGGTCAGACGAACGCCCGCTGTTGGGGCCGGAGCAGATCGAGGCAAACATTGCCGGGATGCAGCAGGTTTTTGCAAAGTTTTTGCGCTATGGCGACGACGAGACAGACGCGATCATGCTGAACAACGCCGAATGGCTGGACGGGTTGAATTACCTTGATTTCCTGCGCGACATCGGGCGGCACTTCTCGGTCAACCGGATGTTGTCGTTTGAAAGCGTGAAATCGCGGCTGGACCGCGAGCAAAGTCTGAGCTTTCTGGAATTCAACTATATGATCCTGCAAGCCTATGATTTCCTTGAGCTGAACCGCCGCTATGGCTGCCTGCTGCAAATGGGCGGATCTGACCAGTGGGGCAATATCGTGAACGGGATCGACCTGACCCGTCGCGTCTTGGACAACGAGATTTTCGGCCTGACAACACCGCTTCTGACCACATCTGACGGGCGCAAGATGGGCAAGAGCCAAGGTGGCGCGATCTGGTTGAACGGTGACATGCTCAGCCCGTACGAGTTCTGGCAGTTCTGGCGCAATACAACAGATGCCGACACTGGCAAGTTCCTGAATATTTTTACGGAACTACCGGTCGAGGAATGCAATCGCCTGGGCGCGCTGGAAGGGGCCGAGATTAACGAGGCCAAGATCATTCTGGCCAATGAAGTCACGTCCCTTCTGCATGGTGCAAACGCTGCCAAGACCGCCGAAGCGACCGCGCGTGAAGTGTTCGAAAAGGGTGGTGCCGGGGATGACCTGCCGACATTGACGTTGAGCGCCGATGATCTGGGTGAAGGCATGTCCATTGTGCAGCTTTTCGTCAAATCCGGTTTGGCCAAATCCGGTAAAGATGCGAAACGCCTGATCTTGGAGAACGGGGCCAAGGTGAATGACGAGGCACTTACGGATGCAGGGCGAATGGTGGCTGCGGCAGACCTTGGTCAACCTATGAAACTGTCCGCCGGGAAAAAACGACACGCGCTCGTGGTGTTGAACGTTTGATCGACATACGGTGGCTCACGTTGTGAGCCTGAGGGGCGCTTCCCCTTCGGCCCAAATCTGCGATTTGGACCTACCCCGGGATATTTGAAGCCAGAAGAAACCCGGCATCATCAAGGTGAATTGCCGTTTCGGAATGTGGCGGCTACGGTGTCTGCAAAAGACAGGACGAGCTTGCCATGACGCCCTTTAATCCTAAACTTTCCGCGACCGTTTCGCCCCCGGTGATGGAGGCACGGCGGTGGATTGAAGGCAAGGTGTTTGGCGCAGATCGGCCGTTGATCAATGTCAGTCAAGCCGCGCCGGTTGAGCCGCCGCCCGCCGAGATGCGGCGAGCTATGGCGGATGTGGTGTTGCACCAAGCTGAGGCGCATCTTTACGGTCCAGTGTTGGGTTTGCCGGATTTGCGGTCTGAACTGGCACTTAACATCTCGCGCCACTATGGAGGGAGCATACAGCCAGAGAATATCGCCATCACCTCGGGCTGCAATCAGGCGTTTTGTGCCGCAATTGCCACGCTGGCTGGCCCGGGGAACGAGGTTATTTTACCGACGCCGTGGTATTTCAATCATAAGATGTGGCTTGAAATGAGTGGGATCAAAGCGGTTCCACTGGCGACGGGTGGCGATTTGGTGCCGGACCCAGACGCCGCCGCTGCTCTGATCTCTGCGCGCACCCGCGCGATTGTCTTGGTTACACCCAACAACCCGACTGGTGTCGAATATGCGCCTGAAGTCATCTCCGCCTTCCGCGATCTGGCTCGCAAAAGCGGGATCGCCCTGATCATCGACGAGACCTATCGCGATTTTCATTCCCAGCCCGGCGCGCCGCATGAACTATTTGTAGACCCCGACTGGCACGACACGGTGATCCATCTTTACAGTTTTTCAAAATCCTATCGACTGACCGGGCATCGGGTCGGGGCGCTTGTCACCGCGCCTGCGCGCATGGCAGAAGTTGAGAAGTTTCTGGACACGGTGACGATCTGCCCGGCGCAAATCGGTCAACATGCCGCCCATTGGGGTTTGCGCCATCTGGACAATTGGCTGGGGCTGGAACGCGAGAAGATACTGGCGCGAGCCTCCGCTATGCGGGACGGGTTCACTCCCTTGGCAAAGCAGGGTTGGCACCTTCTGGGATGCGGAGCATATTTTGCCTATTTGCAGCATCCGTATGACATACCTTCGGACGATTTGGCACGGGCGTTGGTGGATCAGTGCGCCATCCTTGCCTTGCCCGGAACAATGTTTGCCCCGAAAGGGGATCTGGACGGCGCGCGGCAGTTGCGTGTGGCCTTTGCAAATATTGATGAAACCGGCATCACCGAGGTTCAGAAACGGCTGACCGCGTTCTGCCCCTGACTGCGGCGTATCAACAGATATTGGCATTCCCGGCTGGCTCACCTAAAACCCTTGCAAACAGGTGGTAAAAGGAACACGCGTATGGCAACCGGCAAGACATCCCGCACCTTCGGCTGGATCCTGATGGGTCTGGTGATGGTGGGGCTCGTGGGCTTTGGCTCGACCAATTTTGGCGGCTCGGTCCGGTCGATCGCGACCGTGGGGGACACGGAAGTGGATGCCAACCGCTATCTGCGCGAGTTGCAATCGGAAATGAACGCGTTTCAGGCCGAAACCGGACAGCGTCTGACCATGGAAATGGCCAAGGGCTTCGGACTGGATCAACAGGTGTTGGCGCGCGTTATCGCAACGGCGGCGTTGGAGGATGAAACCGCACGGTTGGGCATTTCGGTCGGCGACGAACAATTGCGTGATCGGATCGTCGACATTCCGGCGTTTCAAGGCGTCGATGGCAAGTTCGACCGCGAAGGATACACATTCGCGCTGGAGCAATCCGGCCTGACAGCGACCGAGTTCGAACAAAGCCTGCGCGACGAGGTCAGCCGCCAGATTCTACAGGCTGCTGTGATCAATGGTGTTGCAACGCAGCCAGTCTATGTTGACACGCTCTATGGCTATGCACGTGAAACACGAGACTTTACCTGGGCAACGCTTCCGGTGGAACAGTTGGATACCGAACTGCCTGCCCCGACCGAAGAGACGTTGACCGCCTACTATGAAGCGCATCCTCAAGATTTCACCCTTCCGGAAACCAAAGTCATCACCTATGCGTGGATGAATCCGGAAGATGTCATTCCGACGATCACGGTGGACGAGGCACAGATCCGCGCACTTTATGACGAGCGTGCGTCGGAATACCTTGTCCCGGAACGTCGGATGGTCGAGCGATTGGTGTTCAACACGCAGGACGAGGCGGTGGCGGCGATGGACGCCCTTTCCACCGGCAATCAGACGTTCGAGGGTCTGGTGACTGGGCGCAATTTGCAACTTGCAGACATCGATCTGGGCGACGTGTCCAAGGACGAATTGGGGTCCGCAGGAGATGCCGTTTTCGCGCTGGTCAATCCCGGAACAGTAACCGGACCGCATGACAGTGACCTTGGTCCGGCGCTTTATCGTATGAATGCCATTCTGGAAGCGCGCGAGACGAGCTTCGAGGATGCGCGCGAAGAGTTGCATGGCGAATTGGCCGCAGATGCGGCACGCCGGCTGATCGGCGATATGGTGACCGAGCTTGACGACCAGATGGCCGGTGGTGCAACGATCGAAGAGGTCGCGAAAAGCCACAACATGCGGCTTGGCACGTTGAATTGGATTGCAGGGGACAGCGATGGCATTGCCGCTTACGATGCGTTCCGCGAGATCGCTGAAGTCGTCACCACAGATGATTTCCCCGAGATCACACTTCTGGAGGATGGCGGTGTTTTCGCACTGCGACTGGACGAGCTGCAAGCCCCTCGTTTGCAAGAACAGTCCGAAGTGGCAGAGGCCGTACAGGTGGGCTGGGAGGCTGAAAAACGGCTGGAACTTCTGTCCGAACAAGCCCGCGGGCTGATCCCACAGCTTGAGGGAGGGGAAACCCTGTCCTCGCTGGGTCTGACCGAGGTGGTTGAAGAGGCGCAATCACGTGAAGCCTTTGTCGAAGGCACGCCCCCTGCATTCATGGCTGAGGTGTTCGAAATAGAGCCGGGCGATTGGCGCATAATGGACGCAGCCAACGGTGTGGTTTTGGTGCGGCTTGATGCCATTCATGCCGCCGATCAGGACAGCGACGAGGCGAAGGCCCTGAAAGCCAATTTCGCGACCGGCGTCGCGCAAGAAATCGCGTTGGATGTCGAAAATGCTTTTGCTCGCGCCGTTCAGACCCGGGCGGGGATCGAGCTGAACCGCGCTGTAATCAATGCGGTAAACGCGCAGTTCCAGTGACCCATATCCCAGCGACCAGAAAGGACACCCAATGGCTCTGACACCCTCGTTCGAGGATTTCGAAGCCGGTTGGAATGCCGGACGGAATCAGGTGGTCTATACCCGTCTGGCCGCCGATCTGGACACGCCGGTCAGCCTGATGTTGAAGCTGACCGAGGCACGGCGCGACAGTTTTATGCTGGAAAGCGTGACAGGTGGCGAAGTTCGCGGGCGCTATTCCATCGTTGGTATGAAGCCTGATCTGGTCTGGGAATGCCGAGGCAATCACGCACGGATCAACCGGCAAGCGCGATTTGATGCCGAGGCGTTCGAGGATATGGCAGGCGATCCGCTGGACGCGTTTCGGGCGGTGTTGGCGGAAAGTCGGATCGACCTGCCCGCCGATCTACCTGCCGCATCCGCCGGGCTGTTTGGCTATCTGGGCTATGACATGATCCGGTTGGTCGAGCACCTTCCCGATGTGAACCCGGACCCGTTGGGCCTGCCCGATGCGATGATGATGCGGCCGTCTGTTGTCGCGGTGCTGGATGGGGTCAAAGGCGATGTCACGCTGGTGTCGCCTGCTTTTGTGGACAGCGGCCTGTCGGCCAAGGCCGCATATGCACAGGCGGCCGAGCGGGTGATGGATGCGCTGCGCGATCTGGAGCGCGCCGCCCCTGCCGAAACGCGCAATCTGGGTGAGGCGCGCGAGCTGGGGCCGTTGGTGTCAAACTTCGCGAAAGCGGACTATCTGTCGGCGGTGGACACGGCCAAGGACTACATCCGCGCTGGTGATATCTTTCAGGTCGTGCCCAGCCAACGCTGGACACAGAACTTCCCCCTGCGGCCCTTTGCGCTTTACCGCAGTCTGCGCCGCACCAATCCATCGCCATTCATGTTCTATTTCAACTTCGGCGGCTTTCAGGTTGTCGGTGCGTCGCCCGAAATTTTGGTGCGGGTGTTTGACCGAGAGGTCACGATCCGCCCGATCGCCGGCACCCGTCCGCGCGGTGCCACGCCCGAGGAAGACAAGGCCTACGAGGCAGATCTGATGGCCGATCAGAAAGAACTGGCCGAGCATCTGATGCTCCTGGATCTGGGGCGCAACGATGTGGGACGCGTGGCCAAGATCGGCACCGTGCGCCCGACCGAAGAGTTCATCATCGAACGCTATAGCCACGTGATGCATATCGTGTCGAACGTGGTGGGCGAGTTGCATGAAGATCAGGACGCCTTGTCCGCTTTCTTTGCGGGGATGCCAGCGGGCACAGTATCCGGTGCACCAAAGGTGCGCGCGATGGAAATCATTGACGAGTTGGAGCCGGAAAAACGCGGTGTCTATGGTGGGGGAGTTGGGTATTTCAGCGCCGGTGGCGACATGGACATGTGTATTGCCTTGCGGACCGCCGTTGTGAAGGATGAGAAGCTTTACATTCAAGCGGGCGGTGGTGTTGTTTATGACAGCGACCCAGAGGCGGAATACGAAGAAACGGTGAACAAATCCAAAGCCATCCGACGAGCGGCGGAAGATGCGGCAATGTTCACGCGGGGTGGAAACGGTTAAGGGGCGTTGCCCCTCGGCCATGCGGCCTCACCCCAGGATATTTTGAGCCAGAAGAAACCGCTGGGTCAGTTGCCCAGCATCCATGTGCCGTCTGGCCAAAAGGCGTGGAACGCGAAGGCGAACAGCACGTCATGGGGAACGTCGCGACCGTTTTTATCGCGTACCCGAATGGTACCGACATCCCTGCCCTTGGCAATTCGCGCCGTATCCAAAGCAGACGCCTGACCTGAGGTCCAGCTGATCGTCAGCCCGGCCTCGTTGATCTGGCCCGCTTTGGACAGGCGTGTCACTGGCCATGCGCGTTCACCAACACGAACGACGCGGGCCAGTGCAGGCACTCCGTGAGGGGGATTGTCGCCTGTAAAGAAAGGGTATGGGCGATTGCGACTGTCATATCCAGCATAGGGGTTTTGGCCATAGGGACGGTTTGCGGACGGCTGGTCCATCACCAACCCACCTGGATTACGGTTGGCAAACTCGGCCCAGCTTTCCATCCATGCCGGCATCTGTTTGAGTTGCGTTCCGGTGTGTTTTCCGACGATACCTTCGCCAAGCGCCTGTTGCCACCAGCTTTCGGTCTGGTGGTCATACATCACCATGTCGGAGTTTCTGAGCTTCCCCGTCACTCCGAAGGTGAGCGTCTTGCCGGACACGCGGCGGTCAAACACCATGCCGGAATTGCATAATGGACAGAAGGTAACGGCCACGGGAACACTGCCCACGCTGTCATTCACGATCTCGTGCCATGTCAGATAGCGCAGCGGATAGGCGCGGGGTTCGGCACCTTTCAGTTCAAGTGTGATAACAGGTTCGCGCGCACCCAGACGGGTTTCGTTGGCAACTTTTACAAATTTCGGGTCGCTCAGCGCCGGAATGCCGTCGCGTCCGGGGCCGCCGGACAGGATTTCGGACCAGCCGCCCACTGTCGTGCGAGCAAAATCAGTCTTTGGAAATTCCGAGGCCCAGCTGTCTGGTTCGGCGCGCAGTTCATGCGCCCAAAACCCGAGACTTATGGCGAGTATCGTTAGGAGGATACGCATGGGGCCTCACTTTCCTATGTGTCCGGAGACATCCTGACAGAGAAAGATGAGGCCCCATAGCCCCCTTCACAGGGGTTTGAGATATCGTGCGCGAGGGTTAATCAACCACGCGCGCATCCATGATCACATCGGGTTGGCTGGTGACAGCGCCGTTTTGCCCCTCGCCGCGCTTGATGGCATGGACCACGTCCATCCCGTCAGTCACATGTCCCACCACGGTGTATTTCCCATCAAGGAAAGGACCGGGGGCGAACATGATGAAGAACTGGCTGTTGGCAGAATTCGGGCTTTGCGCGCGTGCCATGCCGACAGTGCCTTCGACAAAGGGTTCGTCCGTGAACTCGGCTGGTAGGTCAGGATAGCTGGACCCACCCATACCGGCGCGGCTGGCATCGCTGGTGTCGACGCGGCCAAACTCCACATCTCCGGTCTGGGCCATGAAGCCGTCGATCACACGGTGAAACACCACATCGTTATAGGCCCCTTCGCTGGCCAGTTGGGCGATCCGCTCAACATGTTTCGGGGCCAGATCGGGGCGCAGCGTGATGACCACTTTTCCCTGTGCCTGCCCTGCGATGGACAATTCCAGTTTGGGCGCATCGCCAAGCGCGGACAGATCCACCTCGGCCGGTTCACGGGGCCAGAGGGTGTAGACCGCGTAGCCGACGATCATTGCGACACCTGCCAGAAAGGCGACCCAGAAGGTTGCCTTGTCACGTTTGCCGTAGTCCTCAGACATCCGCCGCGACCTTGACCGAGACCATCACATCAGGCTCCGCTGGCGGCTCGCCACGGGTGATGGCATCGACATGTTCCATACCCGAAGTGACGCGGCCGTAAACGGTATATTGGCCATTCAGGAAATGATTGTCTTTGAAGTTGATGAAGAACTGGCTGTTGGCCGAGTTGGGGTTCTGCGAACGCGCCGCCCCCAGCGTGCCGCGATCATGGGGCAGTTTTGAAAACTCTGCCGGCAGGTCAGGCAGCGACGAGCCACCAGTGCCCGCACGGCGCAGGGTCATCGGGTCTTTGCCATTTGCCACGTCGCCGGTTTGGGCCATGAAGCCGTCAATCACGCGATGAAAAACAACTCCGTCATATTCACCGGCACGCGCCAGTTCCTTCATCCGCTCACTGTGCTTGGGGGCCACGTCGGGCAAAAGCTCGATCACCACGGTGCCGCCTTTCAGTTCCATTACGATGGTGTTTTCTGGGTCTTTGTAATCGGCCATTTGGGCCTCCTTCCGGTTCGTCTGTTGGGTCTGTATTCGCGGGCCAACCTAAGCCTCAACGGGGCAAGATTAAAGAGGTGACCGGCGCATTTTCCTAACCATACCCGTTGACCCCGGCTCGCTTTTGATGTGCAACTGCAGCAGACCTGATGGAGGGACCAATGGCCTGGAAAACACTCGACGACATGGATCTGGACGGCAAGGTTGTGCTGACGCGCGTGGATATCAACGTGCCGGTCGAGGATGGGAAAGTCACCGACGACACCCGCATCCTACGGATCCTGCCCACGGTGCGCGACATTCTGGCCGCTGGCGGCAAACCAGTCCTGCTGGCGCATTTTGGACGACCTAAGGGCCAACGCGTGCCAGAGATGTCACTGTCCGTGGTGCAACCGGCGCTGGAGGCAGCATTGAGCAGCCCGGTTAAGTTTGCCGAAGACTGCATTGGTGGTCCTGCCAAAAAAGCGGTTGCGGCGTTGCAGAGCGGAGAAGTCTTGCTGCTGGAAAACACGCGGTTTCATGAGGGCGAAACCAAGAATGACGGCCTTTTTGCAGCATCGCTGGCCGCACTTGGGAACATCTATTGTAACGATGCGTTCTCGGCTGCCCACCGAGCGCATGCGTCGACCGAGGCGTTGGCCCATCTGCTGCCGTCATGTGCCGGGCGGTTGATGCAGGCGGAACTGTCCGCGCTTGAGGCTGCATTGGGAGATCCCGAGCGCCCGTTGGTTGCTGTGGTTGGTGGGGCCAAGGTCTCGACCAAACTTGGCCTGCTGGGCAATCTGGTGGGTAAGGTGAACCAATTGATCATTGGGGGCGGTATGGCCAACACGTTCCTTGCCGCGCAGGGCATTGATGTGGGCAAATCGCTGGCCGAACATGATATGGCCGACACCGCACGCGATATTCTTGCAAAAGCCGAGGATGAGGGCTGCGAGATTATCTTGCCTTCGGATGTTGTGGTGGCGCGAGAGTTTGCGGCCGGTGCAGCGAATGAAACGGTTGCCGCAGACGCCTGTCCTTCAGACGCAATGATTCTTGATGCGGGACCCGACACTGTCGCCCGCATCTCCGAGGTGTTTGACGCTGCGAACACGCTGATCTGGAATGGCCCGCTTGGCGCGTTCGAAATCGAGCCGTTTGACGCTGCCACCAATGCCGCGGCCAAAAAAGCCGCCGAGTTGTCGGCTGCGGGTGAACTGGTATCGGTGGCAGGTGGCGGGGATACGGTCGCTGCGTTGAACAAAGCCGATGCGGCCAAGGATTTCACCTATATCTCGACTGCAGGCGGTGCGTTTCTGGAATGGATGGAAGGCAAAGTACTGCCGGGTGTGGCAGCCCTTTCCGATTAATCAACTGAATTATCGGTAGTTTCAAACCCCGCGCCTTCATTGGCAGCGGGGTTTTCTTTTGTCTGATTTCTTGACTTGACTATTTCCTGAGTATTTTAGTAGGTTATGAATATCAGCCAGTTGCCATCGCAACCAGCCGGAGTTTTGCGAGCGATGTATGCTCACCCGACAGGAGCGTGACAATGACCAGCCCATTTGAAGGCCCCCACCTGGCCCAATCCGACATCCCATCCCCGCTGCCTATCCTGCCCGGCCTGCGTTCGCTGGCCACCTGGATCGATGCCTGCCTTGAAGGAGACCACAGATGACTGCCCCCCTGCCCAGCTCGGCTTTTGATTCGGCAAGCCAGACAACACCACCCAAACACGACGCCTTGGATCTGACCGGATACGGGAAGAAAGCGCAGATCGTTCTGAACGATATGGTTTACACGCTGACAATCACGCGGGCTGGCAAGCTGATCCTGACAAAATAGCCAACGCCACGGCGCGTGTCTGGCTGCGATCCCGCCCGACTGATTCCCCGCGCGCCATAGCTGGGGGCAAGGCCCACGACCGTTTCATCCAGCCTTGCCCCCAAAACTGATCCGCTGACCACAATCTGCCTTCTTCTTGCTTTCGTTAGCGCCAGCACAATTGCATGGTTCGGACCACTCCCCTAGAACAGGGGAAACTCACCAGATTGAGACAGGACCGACATGCGAAACCAAGCACAAATGGACAAGATCAAAGCCGGACAAGGCTTCATTGCCGCACTTGACCAGTCGGGCGGCTCGACCCCGAAGGCGCTGCGCTTATATGGAGTCGAGGAAGATGCCTATTCCAGCGAAGCCGAAATGTATGACATGATCCACGCCATGCGCTCACGCATCGCACAAGCTCCAGCCTTTACCGGTGACAAGGTGGTCGGCGCGATCCTGTTCGAAATGACGATGGATCGCGAGATCGCCGGGAAGCCCACCGCGACATACATGTGGGAAGAACGCGGCGTTGTGCCGTTTCTGAAGGTCGACAAAGGGCTGGCTGACGAAGAAAACGGCGTGCAGTTAATGAAGCCCATGCCGGAGCTGGACGCAGTTTGCGAACGCGCGGTGAAGGCTGGCATGTTTGGCACCAAGATGCGATCAGTCATCAATGCGGCCAATGAAGATGGTATCAAGGCCAACGTGGCGCAGCAATTCGAAGTCGCAAAACAGATCATGGCCCACGGTCTGGTGCCGATCATTGAGCCCGAGATCAATATTTCGATCTCTGACAAAGCTGCCGCGGAAGACCTGCTTCTGGCCGAGCTTACCGCGCAACTGAATGCTCTGTCGGATGATCAAACTGTCATGCTGAAACTGACACTGCCCGAGACTGCCAATCAGTACAAGGCGCTGGTGGATCACCCACGCATTGCGGCGGTGGTCGCTTTGTCGGGCGGTTATAGCCGGGCTGAAGCCAACGAACGACTGAGCCAGAACACCGGTATGATCGCCAGTTTCTCGCGCGCGTTGACCGAAGGACTTTCGGTCCAACAATCAGACGCAGAGTTCAACACGACCATCGCTGATACGATCGACAGCATCTATCAGGCTTCGATCGCGGGGTAACACAGCGATAGATTTGAATTGCGCCCGTGGCTCACGCTGCGGGCGTTTTTTGTTTTGGGTCCACGAAGATACGTGCTGCACCTCCGAGTTTTGCCTTTTCCGTGAAACCCTGCATACTGATTAGAGATGAGTTTGAGCAAGTGAACCAGTGAAAAGGCGCGCCTTATGGCCAGCACCCTTCTTGGCGGCATCACGATTAACGAAATTCTTGTTGATCCTAATGGTGCGAACAATTTCGACACGGATGGCAATGGTGTCGCACGAAGTGCGGACGAGTTTATTGAATTGGTCAATACTTCGAACAGCGCCATCGACATTTCCGGGTTGGAGCTTTGGGATCGAGGGCGTGACAACTGGTTTACCTTTCCACCCGGAACAGTCCTGGAACCAGGCGCTGTCGCGGTGGTCGTGCGAAATGTCCAAAACGGTGGCAGTTTGCCGTCTGTTACCGGCGACAACCTTGCGTTCGATGCCAACTATGGAAGCGGAGTTTTCAACAACAACGGCGACAACATCGTCGTCTATGACCCAACCAATGACGAGTTTATTCAGGCGATCTACAACGTTGACACCGTGGACGATCCCGTCGCTGGGCCGGGCTATTCCGGATTTTCCAGCACTGCCACCCAGTCCGGGACAACCGAAGATTTCGGAAACGATCAGGATGGGTTTTCGATCCAGCGGACTTCGGCGGGGTTCAACAACTCTTTGACCCCGACGCCGGGGGCCGACATCGTATGTTTTGCATCCGGCACATTGTTAGAGACCCCCAAGGGCTTCACCCCGATCGCCACTTTGCGCACGGGAGACCTTGTGAACACCATGGATGATGGTTGGCAGCCCATTCGCTGGATATTCGCCCGACGTGTCACCCTGGCTGATCTACTTGCGGACCCGCATCTGTTGCCAATTGAAGTCAGCGCCAAGATTATGGGTGATGACCAGCCGTCCAAGCCGCTTTTGATCTCGCGTCAGCATCGTATTTTGATTGAAGGAAAGATCGCCCAACGCATGTTTGGCTCTGAACAGATTTTAGCCGCCGCGAAGGATCTTACCGGATGTGAAGGCATCAGGGTGCACCGCCCCAACACCAGTTTTTTCTATTACCACGTCCTGTTGGAAAAACACCAAATACTGAACGCAAACGGAATTGCGGCGGAAAGCCTGTTTCTGGGATCAGAGGCCATGGCGATCCTGTCGAAAGATGCGCAAGAGGAACTACGCCTTCTTTTCCCTTATGACGGCCTTGAGGCACCCGCCCTGTCGCAAACGCCATCGCGGCCGTTGACCAGTGGCGCGCGTGTCAGAACTTTGGTGAAACGGCATGTTAAGAACGAGCGACAAATGCTGGCTGCATTCCAACAACCGCTGAAACAAGAACGCCACTTGGAAGGCTGACCAAAACGATCCGTTTCATCGCCCTGTCCTGGCGACCCTGTCCTTGCAGAAAAAAAGCGCCTGGTGATTCGATTTGGGATTCACAACACGAATCACCTGTGCGATAGTGCCCTTGCACCGTCCGAAAAGAGACGGGCAAGAGGCAGTACATACAGACAGGAAGCCTATGGGCGCACCTCGTGCACAAGCTAGTTTTGGTGGGGCGATCTACTTCGTAGTGATCGTGGGTCTTGGCCTATACTTCACCTTTGCCAGTGTGCAGGGCGACTTTGGGCTTTTCCGTCGCGTGCAGATCGAGGCTGAGACGCAAGCGCTTGTGAAAGAGCGTGATGCGCTCTCAGCCAAGATTGCAGCGCTGTCCAACAAGACCCACCGTTTATCCGATGACTATTTGGATCTGGATCTGCTGGACGAACAGGCCCGATCCGTTCTGGGCATGGTGCGTGGTGATGAGGTCGTTTTGCGCTGATCGCAATTGACTACAATCGCATTGTCTGCCCGTCGTTTTACTTAATAAACAGCAATATTTAAACTAGCAAACGGTCATGCGCGTGGCGCAAGACTGCCTTCCTGTCCCAGCGTCAAGTTTTTGTCGACCTGAAAGCGCAATTTCTGTATAAGATAGTTTAATACTAAACTACCGAAAAGCACCAGCTGACGCCAGGAGGAGGACGCCATATGGCAGCCCGGAAAAGCGCCCAGAAAAAACCCGCCAAATCAAATACATCCAAAGAAGAGCTTCTGAATCATTATCGCGAGATGCTGCTAATCCGTCGATTCGAGGAGAAGGCAGGCCAACTTTATGGCATGGGGCTGATCGGTGGCTTCTGTCACTTGTATATCGGTCAAGAAGCGGTCGTCGTGGGGTTGGAAGCCGCGGCACAGGAAGGCGATAAGCGCCTGACCTCGTACCGCGATCACGGCCATATGTTGGCGTGCGGAATGGACCCGAGGGGTGTGATGGCCGAACTGACAGGCCGTGAAGGCGGCTATTCGCGCGGCAAAGGCGGGTCGATGCACATGTTTTCGACCGATAAGCACTTTTATGGCGGTCACGGCATTGTGGGCGCACAGGTGCCAATTGGAACGGGTCTCGCTTTTGCGGACAAATACCTGGAAAATGGCGGCGTCACCTTCACCTATTTCGGGGATGGTGCGGCCAACCAAGGTCAGGTCTATGAAAGTTTCAACATGGCATCGCTCTGGCAGCTGCCGGTGATCTATGTGGTTGAAAACAACCAGTATGCCATGGGCACTTCGTTGCAGCGGTCCAGTTCGACCCCCGACATCTATACGCGTGGCGAAGCCTTCGGCATTCCCGGCGAAGCGGTCGATGGTATGGACGTGCTGGCGGTGAAAGAGGCCGGTTTGCGCGCCACAGAACACTGCCGGTCGGGCAATGGACCCTATATCCTTGAGATGAAGACTTATCGGTATCGTGGCCACTCCATGTCGGACCCTGCCAAGTACCGCACCCGCGAAGAGGTTCAGAAGGTCCGCGAAGAACGCGACGCCATCGAACATGTGCGTGAGCTTTTGCTGCAAGGCAAACACGCGTCTGAAGACGAGTTGAAAGCAATTGACAAAGAGATCAAAGGCGTCGTGAACGAGGCTGCGGAATTCTCGAAAAACAGCCCGGAACCCGCTCTGGAAGAGCTGTGGACCGATATTTACGCAGATGACGCTCGGCAGGAGGCTGGAGCCTGATGCCACATTTTGAAATACACGCAAGCGATGTCGATGCGGCCAAGACGTTCTATGCCGGGCTTTTGGGGTGGGAGTTCCACCCGATGGAAGGCGGTGAAGAGGTTTCCTATCACCTGATCGAAGGTGGCGATATCGGTTTGGAAAAAGCTGTGACCGGTGGCCTGATGCAACGCATGGGCGCAGATCCCGAAAAAGGGGCACCCATTCGCGGTTGCACGATGACCTTCGAGGTCAGCGATTGTGACGAGCGTTATGCATGGGCAACATCTAACGGCGGCAGCGAAGCGTTGCCGCCCCAGGATTATCCCGGCGTCGGTCGTTGTGCATATGTAGAGGACGGACAGGGAAATGTCGTCGGCCTCATCAAACCTTTGAATACGGAGCGCTAATCCATGGCTACTGAAGTATTGATGCCCGCCCTGTCCCCCACGATGGAAGAAGGAACACTGGCGAAATGGCTTGTGAAAGAAGGCGACGAGGTCGCGTCGGGCGACATCATCGCCGAGATTGAAACCGACAAGGCCACGATGGAGTTCGAGGCCGTGGACGAAGGCATCATCGGCAAGATCCTTGTCGATGAAGGCACCGAGGGCGTGAAAGTGAACACGCCGATTGCCGTCCTGATCGAAGAAGGCGAAAGCGCCGATGACATCGCGACCCCGGCGGCAGCGCAACCTGACACCGATGCGCCCGAGGCCGCCGACACTCCGGTCGAAACCAAGGCCGCCGCCCAGCCGATCACCCCGGTGGCGCCCCCGGAAACAGACATTCCCGAAGGCACCGAAATGCGCTCGACCACGGTACGCGAGGCGTTGCGCGACGCGATGGCCGAGGAAATGCGCTCGGACGACACCGTGTTCCTGATGGGCGAGGAGGTCGCTGAATATCAAGGGGCTTACAAGATCAGCCAAGGCCTGCTGGACGAATTCGGCGCCAAGCGCGTGATTGACACCCCGATCACTGAACACGGCTTTACAGGCCTGGCCACCGGCGCTGCGATGGGTGGTCTGAGACCGATTGTCGAGTTTATGACGTTCAACTTTGCCATGCAGGCGATTGACCACATCATCAACACCGCGGCGAAGACGCGATACATGTCCGGTGGACAGATGTCCTGCCCCATCGTGTTCCGCGGTGCCAATGGTGCTGCAGCCCGTGTGGCCGCGCAGCACAGCCAGGATTACGCTGCATGGTATGCGCAAATCCCCGGTTTGCATGTAGCAATGCCTTATTCGGCAGCCGACGCCAAAGGGCTTTTGAAAACGGCGATCAAGAGTGACAACCCGGTCGTGTTCCTGGAAAACGAACTGCTTTACGGGCAGAGCTTCGATGTGCCGGTGATGGATGACTATACCGTCCCCTTCGGCAAGGCGCGCATCTGGCGTGAAGGCAATGACCTAACCATCGTCAGCTTTGGCATCGGCATGAAATACGCGCTTGAGGCGGCCGATGCGCTGGCCGAGGAAGGCATTTCCGCCGAGGTCATCGACCTGCGCACGCTGCGTCCCCTCGACTATGACACGGTGATCAACTCGGTCATGAAGACCAACCGCTGCATCACGGTGGAAGAAGGCTGGCCGGTTTGTTCGATCGGCAACCACCTGTCGGCGACGATCATGGAACGCGCATTCGACTATCTTGACGCGCCGGTGATCAACCTGACCGGCAAGGACGTGCCCATGCCCTATGCCGCCAATCTTGAAAAGCTTGCGCTGGTGACGACGAAAGAGGTCATCGACGCCGCCAAAGCCGTAACCTACCGTTAAGGAGACACTGACATGGCAACCGAAATTCTGATGCCCGCCCTGTCCCCCACGATGGAGGAAGGCACGCTGGCGAAATGGCTGGTCAAGGAAGGTGACGAGGTCGCGTCGGGCGACCTGCTGGCCGAGATTGAAACCGACAAGGCGACGATGGAGTTCGAGGCCGTTGACGAAGGCATCATCGGCAAAATCCTTGTCGAAGAAGGCACCGAGGGCGTGAAGGTGAACACCGCCATCGCGATCCTTGTTGAAGAAGGCGAAGAGATCGGAGTGCTGGCCGAAAGCGCGCCCGCTACGCCTGCCGCCGCCGCCGAGGCTGACGCTGCGCCGGAAGCTAAGGAAGCATCGGTTCCTGCGGCTGCAAAACCTGCCACCCCTGCCCCGCAAGCCGCTGATGGGACACGCATTTTCGCCTCCCCTCTGGCGCGGCGCATTGCGGCGGACAAAGGGTTGGACCTGGCCCAGATCAAAGGCTCAGGTCCCAAGGGGCGGATCATCAAGGCCGATGTTGAAGGCGCGACCACCGCACCGAAGGCGGCCCCGGCCGCTGCGTCAGCGCCCGCCGCTTCAGCAGCACCCTCTCCATCCGTGTCGGCGGATGCCGTGGCCGCGATGTATGAAGGCCGCGAGTTTGAAGAGGTCAAGCTGGACGGAATGCGCAAGACCATCGCCGCCCGCCTGTCCGAAGCGAAGCAGACCATTCCGCACTTCTATCTGCGGCGTGACATCAAGCTGGATGCGCTTCTGGCCTTCCGCAGCCAGTTGAACAAGCAACTGGAAAGCCGTGGCGTCAAGCTGTCGGTCAATGACTTCATCATCAAGGCGGTCGCGATCGCCCTGCAACAAGTGCCCGAGGCCAACGCCGTTTGGGCCGGAGATCGCGTATTGCAAATGAAAGCGTCCGACGTGGCTGTTGCCGTGGCCATCGAAGGCGGTCTGTTCACGCCGGTCTTGCAGGACGCGGATCAGAAATCCCTGTCCAGCTTGTCGACCCAAATGAAAGATCTGGCCGCGCGGGCACGCGACCGCAAACTTGCTCCGCACGAATATCAGGGCGGCAGCTTCGCGATCTCGAACCTTGGCATGTTCGGCATCGACAATTTCGACGCCATCGTGAACCCGCCTCATGCGGGTATTCTGGCCGTGGGCACGGGGGTCAAGAAACCCATCGTCGGCGAAGATGGTGAGTTGATGGTCGCAACAGTGATGAGCGTGACGATGTCTGTCGATCACCGGGTCATTGACGGGGCCATAGGCGCGAACCTGTTGAAAGCGATTGTCGAGAACCTTGAAAACCCGATGACGATGCTGGCATAACATTCGCAATCGCGAAATTATTGGCATGGCTCAGGGCGGATTTCCCTGCCTTGAGCCATTTGCTTTTTCGAAACCTCAGTTTCGGAGAAACTCAATAGGTTTCAAAACCTTGCTCAACGACATTCCGCCCAATACGTAAAACTTTCGATCGGCTTATTCAGAGGCTGCAAAGGTATTCACCGGGATGCACCGTGCAGCCATGGGAAACGGGGCGTTGTCCACGAAAGACAAGGAATTACAGTGCGTTGCTATCGGCATTGCCAAGAACTGCAACGATTGCATCGGCTTCATATCCGCGCGGCAATCAAGGCAGGCGCTAATCGTGAAGAGGTGGCTGAAACCGTGTCGGTTGCCATCATGATGGGTGGTGGTCCCGGCTATATGTATGGCGCACGTGCGTTGAAGGCGTTTGATCAACTGTCGCAATGAACGGCGGTCCAGAAACGCAAAAGGGCGGCGCAATCGCGTCGCCCTTCGTCATTTTCGGGTGTATCACCCGGTTCACGCGTGTCGGTTACCCGGCAACGGCGACAAGAAAAAGGGTCGAAAACCCAACCACTGTCGCAAACCAAATCTGTTTCATCTCGGATCTCCGATCATTGTCCACGGCTCCGTATAGATGAAGTCGACTGATCAAAACATTGATTTATTGCAAATTTGCGGATTTCCGCCGATGGTCACTGAATCAGACGCTGATCCATGTTGATTGATGGGCAATCGCACCCTGCCTCGCCAACGATCCGGGCCGGAACGCCTGCAACAGTCTTGTTGCTTGGCACATCTTCCAACACCACAGACCCCGCCGCGATACGCGAACAAGTGCCAACCTTGATGTTGCCCAGCACCTTCGCGCCCGCACCAATCAGAACACCATCAGCGATCTTGGGGTGACGATCTTCATCTTCCTTGCCCGTGCCACCCAGTGTCACGGAATGCAGCATCGACACATTGTCGCCCACCACAGCGGTTTCACCGATGACAATGGAGTGCGCGTGGTCAATCATGATCCCGCGTCCAATCCGTGCTCCGGGATGGATGTCGATCCCGTAAACCTCGGAACAGCGCATCTGGATGAAGTAAGACAGTTCTTTACGCCCTTGCGTCCAAAGATAATGCCCCAGACGATAGGCCTGCATTGCCTGAAACCCTTTGAAGTATAAAATAGGCTGCAACATGCGGTGGCAGGCCGGATCGCGGTCCAGAACGGCGGTGATGTCGGCACGTGCCGCCTCGGCCAGTTCCGGGTTGTCGACATAGGCTTCATCCGCAATCTCGCGCAGCAGCACCATGCTCATCTCATTCGAGCTAAGCTTGGCGGCGAACCGATAAGACAAAGCTTTTTCAAGGGTGCGGTGATGCAGCACACACGCATGGATCAGACCGCCCATAAGCGGCTCATCCGCGACAGCCTGACGGGCTTCTCGGGTGATCCGATCCCAGACAGGTTCTATTTCGGTAACTGTTGCGCGCTTCTCGGCCATGGTCTTTCCTTGTGTTGAAGCCATTCCCTACACCAGATAAGGTCAGAGTTCAAAATTCAAACCCGTGGTATCACGGATAACTGACATGAATAAAACCCAAATCGCTGCCTATCGCGCACAGTTGACCAAGACGTTAGACACGCTTGATCACGGCGATGCTCTTGGTGAGTCAGGACAAAAGACCGTGGAGTTGGACCAACAGGCTGTTGGGCGGCTGAGCCGAATGGATGCGCTGCAAAATCAAGCCATGGCAAAAGCAACAGGCGCACGCCGAGCCGCCCAGCGCGAACGTATACACGCCGCGCTTGGCCGGATAGACGCGGGCGAGTTTGGATATTGCGAAGATTGCAGCGAGAAAATTCCCAAGGGACGGCTGGATCTAGACCCCTGCGTCACCAGATGCGTCAGTTACGCAAGCGGGTAAGCGCCACACGCCGGTCATTGCGCGTCTTGAGCGCCGCAAACACGGTCAACATACAGTCGACATAATCTGGGTCGTTAAGAAAAGGTTCAGCCGAACGTGGCAGGGACATCGCAACCGAACCAAGACTTCCGTTGCCCCAATCAGGATGCGCGTGGCCCAGCGCCAACCGGTACCTGTCCGCCGCTTCAGCGCGGTTCAGCATTTCCAGCATGGCACCGGGCCGTTTGCGGACCGGAAGCGCAAGAAGCGCGCAACCGGCGGCCATGACATCTCCGGGCAAGACAGGACGCATGGTTTACAGCGCCACATCCAGTTGCGCATACGGTCCGGGGCCGAACCGGTCCGAGACCTGCGCCACCTCAACAACATAGGAACCATTGACAAGATCCGCCGTACGCATCATCGCGTCGTAACTCCATTCCGGGGCTACCACTTCGACCTCTCGCTTGACCGTCCCGCCGTCGATCACTCGCAGGCGGTAGCGTTCGGACGCCTCACCCAGTGGCACATCGCCCTCGCCCCAAGTGTCACCGTCGATCCTGCTGCGTCTGATCCAGTGGATCATGTGCGCACCGGCGGCATCACGCGCCGAAAGGTGGACGGGGGCATACGGACGTAGACCGATCCCCTTGAAGGCATGGACCTGATGCAGGAATGACGGGTCTGACAGAGGCTTACGTGCGGGCCCGATCCGGTAGTGCCGGTTCAAGCCGCGCGCCGAGGAAGCCAGTCCAACCTGCGCCTGATGCCCACCCAACAACACGAAATAACTGCCAACCGGCCATGTCTGCGGAACAGCCGCATCGGTGCCTACTTGCCCGCGAAGCCGCAAGGTCAGGTCATATGTGCGATCGCCCACCAGTTCTGCCCCGGCAAACTGGAACACTTCCCAGTTGTCCAGGCTGCCATCACCGATCACGGCCACGTTCGCGCCGTTCAACAAGTCGTCAATGGAACAGGCAGACAGTGCTCCGTCGGTCAGTGAAACCCTCACGGCCGGGCCACGGTCGATCATGCCGGATTGCGCGTGCTCCAGCACCGTTTGTGTCACGCCGACAATCGACGGGTCTGTAATCATTCGGTTCACAGCATAGCCGTTATCAGTGACAGAGCTATAAAGCGCGACACGTCCCGGCCATGGCCTGGCCGCCACAGCGATACGCGGTTGGTGCGGCACCTCATCCCCGGTCAAAAGCGGCAAATCCATGAACAGCGGAAACACCGGCGCTGGCGGGATATAAGGTTTTACCGCCGGAGCGGGCTCAACACTGTCTGCTGGTTGGAACAATCCTGGTTCGACCCGCACAGCGCGCAAGGTCTGCACACCAGTATGATCCACGTGATCAACCCGGTATTGCTCGGTCCCCGCGTCAGTCGTCAGCTCAATCACATCGCCCGCGCCCTTTGACAACTCGGATGGTGGCAGCGCAAAGGTCGCCTTGTCGCGGGCCACGCGGGCTTCGGACAACCAGCGTTCGACGATTGTCCGAGCCTCGACGCGCGTTAGAATCAACGGAATCTCTGAGACTGCGACAGAGCGGCTGGTTTCATCCGGGAATGTCGCCTCGACCGACCGCACGTCGTAATCGCCCGCCCCTTCGACATAGGTCAGACGGATCCGTCCCGCGATCTCGGCTTCCGGATCTCTCACTCGTTCCAGCGTGGTATCGCGATCCGACGACAATGCCATTTTGTTCGGATCAAGCATGTGATCGGACCGTCCGGTCCGCGTTTTGAAGACAAGCACTCCTTCGCGTTCCATCACTTCAAAGCCATAAGCCAACATCAGGGGTTGCAACGCCGCCCGCGCCCCACCGACCTGATCGACGATATAGCCACGCACCAGACCATAAAGCTTCGAGACATCGTAGCGCGTCACACCTGACCGTTCGCAGATTTCAGCAACGACAGAGGCCAGCGAGCGTGCAGAAACTCGCCCGTTCAGCCAATGGCCGCGGTCATAATTCGCCCCGTCACTCCAAAGCCCCTTGCGATTGGGAAACTGCGGAAAGGGACGGGCATCCCAGGCCCACACATGCGCACGCGACATATCCAACATTTGCACACCCGTCGCACTGTGGGTCGAATTGTTTTCGGCCTGCCCCCAATACTCATACATAGCCCGCAGATACTGCGCCTGTATCAGGTCATCCCGACGCCCGTTCGAGTAGCGCGGCTTTGAACTTTCCGAGCTTTTGGGATCCAGAAACTTGTTGGGCTGGTTGGTGCCTTTGTCTATCGCCGCACAACCAAGTTCGGTAAACCAGAACGGCTTTGATCCCGGCAACCAAGCGGTTGGATCGCTGTCGCGTATACCGGCCACACGATTGTGGTGTGACCGCTCCCACCAATTGCGCAAATCCTTGTAGCGATAAACCCATGGTTCACCATGCGCGTCATCTGTGATGGGGGTACGGATTTGAAGCGCCCGGGCATCTGGTGTCTTGTAATACCAATCATACCCCTCTCCGCCTTGGATGTTGGACTGAAGATAGGCGAGGTCATAGATCGACCCGTGATGGGCGTCCGCATGGTCAAACCCGTCGCGCCAATCGGAAAGTGGCATGTAATTGTCGATGCCGATGAAGTCGATCTGAGGATGGCTCCAAAGAGGGTCCAAGTGATAGAACACATCCCCCGACCCGTCCTGCGGATGATATCCAAAATACTCGGACCAATCAGCGGCATACGAAATCTTAGTCCCCGCTCCAAGGATCGCGCGCACATCCTGTACCAACGCGATCAGGTGATCGACCACTGGAAAGCTGTTTCCGGGGCCGCGAATTTGCGTCAGTGCCCGCAGTTCGGATCCGATCAAGAACGCGTCGACCCCACCAGCAGCCGCACAAAGATGGGCGTAATGGAGGACAAACCGACGATAAGAAAATCCAGCCGGGCCTGAATAACTGACACCATTTTTTGTTACTGTGAAATCCCCCGGCTGGGCATTGCCAAAGAAAGCATCCACCTGTGCCACTGCACCAGCGGTGCCATCCGGAGAAGCAACATGGCCCGGCGCGTAAGAGGTCGTGATCCGACCGCGCCAGGGCAGCACAGCTTGCCCCAGATTACCACTCCACGGGTCGGGCAACATGTTGTCTTTCATCTGCTCCATCAGGATGAACGGGTAAAATGTAGCCTTGCGCCCGTCATCAGACGCCATCACAATCGCTTCCATCACGGCACGATCGGACGGGGTTCCGCCATAGATCGGGCGCCCCTTATCGTCTTTCGGCACAAGACCCGCCTGCCCTCGGCTCAGTCCCGACACACTCCACGGCATGTTATGACCATCCACCTCGTGCTGTTCAACACGAGGACGGATACGGCAATTGCCACAGCGCAGATCGTCACCAAACCACGACACAACAAGGGCGGTATTACGGCAGTTGGGCATTTCCTGCCGCATCATACGATAAGAGGTCTTGAAATCGGTCCACCCGGATGGCGTGTTCATGTTCGACCCCTCGACCGCGCCGGGGGCGCTTTTATAGAAGACGGGCGTGGTGGCCAAAGAATATTCACCCGTGCCGGGGATCAGCGCGACGGCACGCGTGCCTCGCGCCACTTCCTTGGGTTGGTCCCGTTGCTCGGGGCGGAAAACTTCGAAACTGAACTGGGGCACTCGGTTGCCAAACTGGCCCAACGACAGATCCTCGATCACGACATAGGCGACGCCGCGATACGCCGGTGCCTTGCCCGCACCTTTCACAGCCTCGATTTTTGGATCCGCAAGCTGGGTTTCCGTGCCGCGGTAAACGCGCATATTCAGATCGTTGCGCGATACTTCATTTCCATCCGCCCAGATTCGACCAACACGGGTGATTTCACCCTCGCACAACGCAATCGCAAGGCTGATCGAATAGCTATAGGTTGTCACTTCGGGTTCGGGCGGCGATGGCATCCCCTTGCCTCCGCCGCCCCCGGTCGTTGTAATCGATTCCTTGAAGCGCGTGGCCCAGATCACCTGCCCCCCCAACCGGGCGCAGCCAAAGACCATCGGAATCGCCGCCCCTTCCGAAGCACCCGTCAGGCGCATCCGGTCGACCTTGCCAGTTTCGACAGGCTCGGACCCTTCCCCCAGAATGCGACTATCAATGACTTGCCCGACTGTCGCGCCGATTGCCTTTCCAATCACCACGGACGACAGGCCCAGAACGCCGCCACCAATCGAGGCCCCGGCAGCTGCACCGACTGCGGATAGTAAGATCGTTGCCATCAGTTGATCCTTTCAGGAAATGCAAAACACGCCACGATGCGGCGGGCCCATGGGTCTGATAATGAGTTTTCGATTACGCCATGCCCCGAGTAGGCGTGAATAAAAGTTGGGGAAATGTCAGCGCGGGTCAGAATGCCCAGATGTTTGGCGACCGCGCCGCCCTGCATCCGAAACAGCAGCACGTCGCCGGGCCGGGCATTCGGGATTGGACGCTCAACCAGATGCTTGCGGGCAGCATCCCATAGAACTTCGACCTGTGCCGCTTCGGACCAGTCAGCCGTGTAGGCGGGCACCAAAGCAGGCTCGCCGCCCAACACCGCACGCCATATGCCCCGGATCAGCCCAAGACAATCGCACCCACCACCCCGGAACGAGGCTTGGTGCACATAAGGCGTGCCAAGCCAGCACCGAGCCTCAGACACAATGTCCTTCTGCAAACTGGTCATTTCAATCACCAGCGTTAGGGAAGAATGGGTTGGTGTCGTCCCCGCCCAGCACCGACCAATCTGGCAACTCGTTTGTCTCGCGCGCATCGCTGCCATCGTTCTTTCCATGCCCAACCGGGTAGGACATCAACCAGTCTTCGCCGGGGATGTCTGGAAAGCCGCGAAAATTGCGGAAGTTGTTGAACTTGACCCGGCAGGTTGTCGAAAGCTTGTCACAGCCTGCTTCCAGACGAACCATGTCACCCGGTTCCACGCACGCGCGAATGGATTCCCACAACTCGATGGTCCGATTGCCTTCCGTGCCCTTGCGGTCATTCTTTATGAGACCAGTCAGATTCTTGGCCGCGCCGGTCAACACAGTGAACTTGCCACGCTCGAACCAGCGATTTGGATAAAGCGCCATATTGGCAAACTGAAACGTGGTTACGTCCGTGTTTTCACCCACAGCAATGTCCAGCTGATATCCGGACTGGTTCAGATTGAACCGGCACGCGCCGTCGCCCAGAACCGCTGAACAGGGCATCTGATAGACGCGGCCCTGCGGCTGGTTTAGTTTTTCTGACAATCCATTCAGCTCGGCCCGAAACCCACCGGCTTCGCGCGCAAGCTCACCCACGGTGCCACGAAAACGTAGATACCGCTGACTTGTGTCGTTCCAGTTGACCAGCCATGCTTCCACCTCGGCGCCGTCATACCGGCCCGCGCGAATGTCTTTTTCAGTGATCGAGGCATCGTTAAGAACGCCCAATGCTTCTGTGTTATCAACGGACAGACCGGTGGTTTGGCTCAACGCATGGGCTGTCATCCCGGTGTCTGCACGATATGAAACACCGTCAATCGTCAGATCCAGATCGTGATCGGTGAATCCATGCACGACGCCGTCACGCCGCATGACTTTCCAACACCTTGCGATCGTGGTGACGCCTTGCCCCAGATGGGCTTCAAACTCAGCAGACAACGCCATCAGACCCGTACCTCCACCACTGGAACATTTGGCGCGTCACCGGCCTGAAACGAGGCAACGGACGTATGGATGCGGTCGGTATCAAATCGAACTGGCACGTCAAACTCATAGCCTGCCGTAACCTCTGCGCCAGTTTCCGGCGCGGTCATGAAGGTCACGTTCCCGGTGGCGTAATCCACCGTGAAATGTGTGCCTTCGCTCAGCGGATCGCCCTTCAGGCCCAGCTTCACCGTGCCGTCAACCGGCTTTTGAATGGGGCGTGCATAGGTCTGCTCTCCTGATCGATAGGTCTTGATCAGTGGAAACTCGACCGTTTCCCCATCCCCCCAGGCAATGATCTGATCGGTGTATTCTGGGGATTTCGACGGCAGACTGCTTTTAAAGTCGGACCAGTCTTTCCAGCGAAACCCGACGAGCTGACCGCGCCGTGCCTCGAAGAACGAGATCAGCGTTTCCACATCGTCGAGCGACCGCATCCCGATGCCCGCATCATAGCGGCGGCGGGAATGCTCCCACGGGGTGTTGCGTTCCTCGAACCCATTGGCCAGCGTTACAACCTCGGTGCGCCGTTCCGGGCCACCAACGGACCCAAAGCTCAGATTTGCCGGAAACCGGACCTCGTGAAAAGACATGGGGAAACCCTCCTAGGTTCGAAATGACTGGGTTAACGGTGGCGTTGGCCACGTGACAGCGCGCGCGACATTTGCGCGGCGATCTGGCTTTGCGACCGCCTGAACCCTTCGACGTCAGGGGTCGAAATGTTCATGGTGATGTTGACGGGACGACCAGCGCCCCCGGCCTGCACGCCCAATCGGCCATCCGCCCCACGCGCCAGCGGCATGATCGCCTCTGGGCCCGCCTCGCCCATCAGGCCGGTGGCGCCACGCATCGGAAACGTTGTTGCGCTAGAAACCACGCCGCCCTTGGCAAATGGCACCACACGTCCCTGTGCAAAAGCCCCACCCTTTTCAAACGGCAGGAAGGCATTGGTCATGGCCCCGACCGCCTGCCCCAGAATGTCGCCGAAATGTCCCGTGACGGGCTTGATCGCCGCGTTATAGGCCGCCTGCGACATGGATTGCGCCACGCCCTTCAGGGCATCCGACAGTTTCATGCCGTCGAAAACCAATCCATCAAACGCCTTGCGCAACCCCGACGAGATGCCCGAGGACAAGGTGTTCACATCCGCGCTCAGATCCGAGACTGTCGAATGCATCCCCTTCAGTTCAAACACGAACCCTGCGGTCATCGCCTGCGCACCGCCCAGGGCTGTTTCCAACGCATCCAGTTGTTCATCAAAGCTGTCCAGACCGTTCATTCGGGGTCTCCTTTCACCCGGCGACTTGGCGTATCCGGGAACGCCTGCGCCAATTCCTCCAGCCGCGCCCGCAGGCACGGCGCGGGTTGATCATCCAGCCCGGCCATCACAATCAGCTCGACCGGGGTGAGCGCCCAGAACTGATCCGGGCGCAGCCCAAGCCGCCCCAGCCCAAGCCGCATCAGGCCGGGCCAGTCAAAGGCGGAACAGGTGCTCACGATTGCAGCTCACTGTCCGTGGGCGTGGCAAAGGCACGGCTCAGAATCTGTCCCGCCGCCTGCGCGGCACGCACCGGGCCACCGGCAATCTCGGCCGCCAGCAGATCCTGCGCGCGCCCTCGCCAGCCGCCGCCCCGCAATCCGGCAACAATCAACGCCAGCACATCCCGGCTTGAGAACGCACCGCGTTCAAACCGTTCGACCAACGCGATGATCGTATCCTCGCCAAGTTGCGCCTCAAGCTCGGCCAGCGCGCCCAGTGTCAACTTCATGACATGCGCCGTGCCGTCGATCTCTAACGTTACCTCTCCTGTCCAGGGATTTGCCATGATCACAGCGCCGTAAAGCTGAGTTCACCCGCCGACGCCATCGACAGCTCATACGTGGCCTCGCCGTTATGCGATCCCGCATATTCGACCGAAGTGATCATGAACGGTCCTTCGACCACGCCGAAACCGGGCACAATCACCTGGAAATCCGGCACCTCGTTGTCAAAAAAGATCTGCCGCGCCCGCTCGTCCGTGGTCGCATCCTTGAACACGCCCGAGCCCGAGATCGAGGCGGATTTCACACCAGCCCCGCCCAGCAACTCGCGCCAGCCACCGGTGCTTTCCAAACTTGTCACATCAACGCTTTCCGCGTTGAAACTCAGACGTGTGGCCCGAAGGCCCGCAATGGTCTCGAACACGCCGCTGCCGGTCATGTCGAGCTTGATCAAAAGGTCCTTGCCGTTTTGCGCAGCCATGGGATCACTCCGTTATTAAGGGTTAGTCGTCTTGAACACGGGCGCGGAAGAACAGGTCGATCCGGCGCACATCCGCGTCCTCGACTCGACGCGCCCGCGCGCGATGGAAATTCAGGTAAACAAGCTGGCCACGCGCCAGGGGCAGCGCCGCATCCACCAGCGCATCACTAACAGCGGCGGCCACATCCTTGGCACTTTGAAACCCGGCTTCATCCGTCACCACGCTGACCGTGATGTCATGCAGGGCGCCATACCCGGTCATATCGGACCGCTCGCGCACATCCTCGGGGCCAAGGCTGACATAGGTGCCGGTGATGATGCCCGCAGGGACCGCGTCATAGATCGCACCGGCCACGAGGGTCGACAGGGTCACATCCCCGGTCAGCCGTTGATAGACTGCCTGCTGCAAGGCGGCTGAAACACCATAGCTCATGCCGACACCTCCTCTTGGGCAAAACAGGTCAGGTAGTGGGCGCCGGCATCGGCCTCGGTCACAGCCAGGATGCGAAACAGGCGCGATCCGGCGCGAAACCTCTGGTCGGGCTGGGGGCGCGACGGAGCACCATCGGGGGCGGCCCGCACCGTGATACGAAACGCGATGGTGGAGACAGTGGCAAACCCGGCGGCACGTTCGCGGCCCGTGCGGGGCGAGATTTCGGCCCACAGCTCTCCCAATGCCTGCCAGTTTTGCGTAAATCCCCCGGCCCCGTCCGGTGTGCGCACCGGCGCTTCAAGGGTTAGTTTGCGGTTCAGGACGGGTTGCTTCATCGGCCACCCCCACCGCCAAACAGGCGCACGGTGCGATAGCGTTGGATCAACGCGGCAACCGCAGAAGGCCATTGGCTTTGTCCTATTGCAGTCCCACCCATATCAGAACGGTTTTCGTAGTAGGACGCAGCCAGCAGCATCACAGCCTGTGCCAGATCGGCAGGCATGTCCGCCCAACTCGCACCAAACCCAGCCTCGAATGCGATTACCACCTGTCCACCCACCGGGATGGCTGGCAAACACAGGCCCGTCGACACCAATCGTGGCCGGTGCATATCGGGTTCCAACACATAGCGAGCCGTGTTGATCACCTCTTCTCCGCCAAGGCGGTCGATGATCTTCAGGCTGGTGATTTGGCTGACCGGGGCCACCGGCAATGCCTGCGTGGCCAGATCGCGCCATGCGGTCAATGTCCAGGTAAAGCTGCGGGACAAAAGGATCTTGCCAGTACGCGCCTCGATGGCGGCAATCGCAGCCCTCAGATAGGATTCCAACACGGCATCCTGCACCCCGTCATCGGCAAACCCGGTGCCCAGCCGCAGGTGGTCCTTGAATTGGGCGACCGGAAGGACCGCGCCCGGCACAGTGGTCTGCTCGACTAACATCATGGATCATCTCCGAAATTCGGGTCCCTCACGTCACTTGGGATAAGGTAGGCGCGCACCGTCCGCGTTGCTCGGACGGAGGGGGAGCAGCTAGACAACACGGAGTGAGGTCGGCGCGCGCCCGGTCCCGCACCTGCCAGACGGCAGAATGCGGGTCTCGGGTTCAGTCTCTTACGAGACCGAGAACTTCAGAAGCTTGATCGCTGCGAAGTCGCTGACATCGCCGCCCACGCGTTTGGTGGCATAGAACAGCACATGCGGCTTGGCCGAGAACGGGTCGCGCAGGATGCGGGTGTCGGGACGTTCGGCAATCGTATAGCCCGCCCCGAAGTCGCCAAAGGCAATCGGGGTGGTGTCAGTGCCGATGTCCGGCATATCCTCGGCGATCAGCACCGGATAACCCAAGAGGCGTGCCGGTTCCCCAGCGGCCAGACCGTCCGACCACAGGAAGCGACCATCCATGTCCTTCATCTTGCGCACAGCCCCCGCGGTTTTCGAGTTCATCACGAACTTTGCGCCTGCGCGGTATTCAGCATCCAGCGCATAGACCAGATCAATGATTGCATCCGCCGGGTTCGACGCGTCAAAATCACCCGACGTGCCAGTTACGACATAGCCCAAATTGCCCCAAGTCCAGATGTCATTGTCCACGGACGGGTGCGCCAGAATGCCCTTGGGCTTGTCGATCCCATCACCTGAAATGAAGGCGCCAGCTTCAGCGCGGGCAAACTTGTCGGCAATGCGACCGGCCAGCCAGGTCTCGATCTCGAACGCGCTGTCATCCAGCAGGCGTTGCGACGCCTTAGGCAGGGCCGACAGCTCGTGCAGCGGGATGGTGATGCGTTCGATCGACGGGGTGCCCGTTTCGACCGAGGGGTCGGTTTCCGTGGCCCAGCCCGACCCGACATCGGAATGGTCGATCAGCACGTCATAAGACGTCGCCTCGACATTCACCACATTGGCAACCGCACGCAGCGATGCGGTGGATTTCAAAACACTCTGGATGGTTGCCGCGGTCTGCGGGTCAACCAGATAACCACCGTCGCCTGCGACCGCGGTCGACATGGCCTTGCCTTCCAGTTCCAGCCCGCGCAACCCGTCATCGTCACCCGAGCGCAGATACGCTTCGAATGCTTTTTTGTGCGGCGCCTCAAGATCGGCAGCAGCGGCAAGATGCGGGCGCCCCGCGGTGAAATTTGATTTGCGATCCAGCATGGTCAGTCGCTCTTCCTGTTGTTGAAGTTTGGTCGAAATATCGTTGTGAAAGGCGTTGATATCACTCATGAAGCCAGCCAGAGCGGTCTTCACCTCGGCAGCCGGTGTCACGCCAGTCACGGCCGACTGGCCCTGAGCTTTGGTCTCGTTCTTGCTCATCTATGGGTCCTTTTCAGGGGTTCAGATCGCTGGCTCAGCAGTGGCGGGCCAGCATGCGGCGTGCCTCGGTGATCGAAGCTGCCAGTTCGCGCAATGTGGTATCAATAGCTTGAGGCGCATCGCCCTTCGCCCCCACTCGCGCCGTCGGAAGCATGGGGAAAGTGACAAGCGACACCTCCCACAGCTCCAACTCGGTCAAAAGCCGTTGGCCCTTGTCGTTCTTGGTGGCCCGCTTGGTGCGATAGCCAATCGACAACCCGTCAATCGCGCCCGCTTCGATCAGCGCGGCGGCCTCTCGCCCCTTGGCGACATCCGTTAGAATGCGGCCTTTGACGTAAAGCCCGCGCGCATCTTCGCGCACCTCGTCCCAGACGCCGATGGGTTGGGCCGGATCGTGTTGCCACAACATCTTCACACCGCGATCCGCCTTTTTCAGTGCGCGCAGGGATTTGCCATAGGCACCAGGGGCCACGATGTCGCCGCCCGTGTCGCATTGATCAAAAAAGCTGGCATAGCCTTCGATCAGAATGCCCTCGTCCACTTCGGACGTTTCGCCCAGTTTGACGAATTTGTGTTCAAGCCCCAGATCGGGCCGGAAATCGCTCATGTGCTTTTCCTCGTTGGTTATGCGTCGTCGGATGTCAGCGGCGGCAGGCCCAGAAGGCTGCGTTTTTCAGCGTCTGACAGAAAACTGGCCTCGGCCACGCGACGCCATTGTTGGTCACGTTCAGCAGACAGCGCCGGCACTTGATCAAGATCGGGTTTCAGAACCACGCTTTCGTCAGTGAACCCCGCCAGCCAATGACCCACATTGGCCGCCACGCGCGACACCAAAGGCACTACAGTCAAGCGATAGAAGGCACGGCTGGCTTCCTGGTAATTGGCGTATGTCGCGTCGCCCGGAATACCGATCAGCATCGGCGGCACCCCGAAGGCCTGCGCGATCTCGCGTGCGGCGGCTTCCTTGGTTTTCTGGAACTCCATGTCCGAGGGGCTGAACCCCATCGGCTTCCAGTCCAGCCCGCCTTCCAGCAGCATCGGCCGCCCGGCATTGCGTGCGCCCACGTGATGGGTCTCCATCTCGGCCAGCAGGCGATCATACTGATCCGCGCTCAGCTGTGCCTGGCCATCGGCACCATTGTAGACAATCGCGCCCGACGGTCGTGCGGCATTGTCCAACAACGCCTTGGACCAACGACTGGCTGCGTTATGCACATCAATGGCCGTGGCCGCTGCCTGCAAGGGGGACAGGCCATAGTGGTCATCCTGCGGGTGGAACGCCTTGACGTGACAGATCGGGGACGTACCCTCACCGACATGGAACCGGTGTTTGCGCGTGCCAACCGTGTAGTCATAGGCGACCGGCCAGCCATCCGCCCCTGGCACAAGATTCATTCGATCTGACCGCAGCACATGCAGTTCGGTCGGCCTGCCATCAGCACCCGTCACCGCTTCGACATAGCCATTGCCGGTCAGTAGAAGCTGTCCGAAAAAGGCTTCGAACAATTCGGCCCGGCCCTGAGCATGGTTCGGTCGCGCCAGAAGCTCTAGCAGGGGATGCGTGTCAAACCGTTGCTGGTCGTCTTGCAGCACCAACGGCAGGGCGGCGGCGGCCTCGGCGATCAGCTTGACGGACCGAAAACCGACCGGGTTTGCGGCAAAGCCGGTTTTGGTCAGGCTGACCACGTCGCGCGGGCTCCAGGCGACACGAGCGGCACCACCATAGGCAATGACCGGACCTGTTGCGGACGCCTTGGTCTCGGTCGGTTGTGCCGATATATGCGCAGCGTCGCCCCGCTTGAGAAAGTCGAATACCATGTGCTGGTGCTCCTCGCGTTCTGTCCTATTGGGGTGTGACCCCCGGCAAATCTCTCTCTCCCGGTGGGCTGCAGGTCGCAGCACCGGTCGTTGAAACCTTCGTCTCAGTGATGATCAGTCAGAGTCAGTGAACCGTTGCGGCCCATGCCCTGCCTTTCGATGTTTTGCACTCTGCCATCCAAGGTTAAAAAACTGTTTAACTCAGCGAACGCACCTGCGGCCTGCGCCATTTGGCAACGGGTTCGATGATCAACTCGTGCAATGCCCAGACCAATGCATCAACGCGATCAGGGCTGCCCTTGCCCTCGTAACCCTGCACCGTCATGCGGCACATCTGATCCTCTAAAAGCGGCATCCCGCCCGTATGGATAACGCGCCCCTGCTCATAAAGCGCCGCAACAGGTTCAGCCCGTGCGCACTTGCCTCGCGTAGCCCGCACCGCGCGAAACGGCACAGTTGGGTCAATCTGTCGGATAACGCTTTCTACCAGATCGCCGCCTTGGTTGACCTCGGCCACCAACCGATCGGCACCGTGGCGTTGCATGGCCGCAATCGCCGCTTGCGCCCATTGGGACGGTGTCACGGCAGACACGCTGGCATCTTCCAGAACAACAGCGCGCCAATTCCCTGGCGCACCTTGCGCCACAACGCCCGCCACGATGATTCCGCAATCATCCGACCCTTTGTGCCCCGTGACCGGTGGATCAACAGCCACAACAATCCGGTCAAACTCAGGCAGGTCCTCGGTGCTGCGCGCCTTGTCCAGCGCCGCCATCGTCCACAGCGCGCCCTCGGTGTCTTCTAACAACACGCCGTCCAACTCTTGCCGGCCCAAACGGGTATCGGCATAGCGCGAGCGCACCTCGTCAAGGAAACTCTTTGCCAGATAGGCACGGTTTGCCTCTGTCGGCGCCTGTGTCACGACGGTTGTAGGATTCTTTAGGATTGCCTTTAGCACTCCGACATTGCGCGGAGTGGTAGTGACGCATTGCCGTGGATGGCTGCCCAACCGCAAACCAAACTGGAGCATGTCCCAAGTGTCTTCGGCCTTTTTCCATTTCGCCAATTCATCCACCCAAGCTGCATCAAACTGCGGGCCGCGTAGACTTTCCGGCTCATGGGCGGAAAACACCTGTGCCACCGCTCCGTTTGGCCACACCAGGCGCCGTCGCCCCGCTTGCCAATCCGGTCGCCGATCCGGCGGCGAGCAGGCCACTATACCGCTGTCACCAAAGATCATCACCTCGCGGACCTGATCAATGGTCTCGCCCACCAACGCGACCCGTTGCGATCGACCAGGATCAAGGGGGCCTGCCCCCTCAACCTCGGCGCGCACCCATTCGGACCCAGCGCGGGTTTTCCCCGCGCCACGACCGCCCATGATCACCCATGTGCGCCAATCACCGTCCGGCGGCAATTGATGATCCAACGCCCAGAACTCAAACAGGAATGGCAAGGCCGCCAATGCGCCATCACTTAGGCTATTCAGAAATGCTTCCCGCTCCTCTTGCGTCGCGCAGGCAAGCCAGTCTGCGCCCGATTTCATCTCGGGCCTCAGCAAGGTCGAGTGCACCTGCTCCCGCCCCGCCAAAGGCGTTGATACCACTTTGTTCAAGACGTTTCCTTTCTTCGAATACAGTTTGCATGGCACGGCGCACCTCGGTCACAGCTTTCGCCAATCCCGGTGTGGTCTCGCAATCGGCCAGTTCCGCCGCGCTCAACTGGCGGTCTAGCTCTTTCAAAACACGCAGAAAAAACGTGTCCGCGATCTTCAGGTAATCTTCCGAAGCCGCGTCCTTCCCCAAGGGCGTGATCATTGTCATTATTGTGTCTGCCTCTCATGCTCTTCTCCGCACGAGCGACATGAAAAAACGGCCCCGGGCGGAAGCCCAAGGCCGTTACATTCACGTCTTCTAGCGTATGTCAGAAGTTACGAGGGACCGTGCGTTCTGTCAAACCAACCCGCCGCAACAGCGTGCGGCAAGGTTATTTTTTGTTTACAAAATCACTCAGTTGCCCGCTGCGCTTCAATCTCGCGCCACTTGGCAACATTGCGATTGTGCTCGTCCAACGTCTCTGCAAAGGCATGTCCGCCGGTGCCATCAGCGACGAAGAAGATGAAATCCGTGCTGTCTGGGTTCAATGCCGCCTCAATCGCGGCTTTGCCGGGATTGGCAATGGGCGTCGGCGGCAATCCGTCGATGGTATAGGTGTTGTAAGGCGTTTCAGACCGCAGCTCACTTTGCCGCAATCCACGACCCAAGGCGCCCTGCCCCTTGGTGACGCCATAGATTACCGTTGGGTCCGTTTGCAGGCGCATCCCCTGGTTCAGACGATTCACGAATACGCTGGCCACCTGGCGCCGCTCCTCGGCCAAGCCAGTTTCTTTTTCGACAATAGATGCCATGATCAGCGCCGCTTCCGGGCTGTCATAGGGCAAATCCGGTGCACGTGCCTCCCAAGCCTCGGCCAAGATGGCCGACTGCGCCGTTTGCATGTCTGCAAGCAGCGTGGCACGGTCCGCGCCTTCCTTCACTTCATAGCTGTCCGGGGCCAACGTGCCTTCAGCCGGAACCTCGGCAACCTCTCCCTCAAGGAAATCGGCGCGATTAAGGCTGTCCACGATCTGCCAGCTGGTAACGCCCTCGGCCAAGGCGATACGATAGCGAGTATCACTCTCATTGCGAACCTTGGTGTAAGTCTCAGGTGCCGCGCCTTCCAGTTCAGCAGGTTTGAATTCAGCCGTAATTTCATATTCCTGCGTCGCAGGGTCCAGTTCTCGCACCTGAACCTCGGCAGCCAACACGCCAATTCGATAGACAACTTCGGTGCCACAGGTCGACGCCCCGCCGCGAGTGACCACATCGACGATTTCTTCCATCGACGCACCTTCATCGACCAAAAACGATCCAGCCTTCAGCGCAGATTTCTTATCGGAATACTCGACGCCCAACCGAAAGATAGTCGCATTAGAGATCGCCCCTTGGTCAGACAGCTTGCTGGCCACCCGAGAGAAATTTGAACCTTTCTCAACGCGCAGACAAATTGCCTCTGCCAACGGGCCAGGGTTGGTATACTGGCTCTTGCCCCATGCAATCATCCCAACCGCGATGATCAAGATGACAATGAACAGGCTAAGCGCGTTCGAGGCTATGTTGCGCCACATCAGTCCGTGACCTTGCCCATGATCAGGCTGGCATTGGTGCCACCAAAACCGAAGCTATTGGACAAAACCGTGTTGATCTCACGCTTCTCAGCCTTGTTAGCGGCAAGGCTTAGGCGCGGCTCCACCGCGGGGTTGTCCAGATTGATGGTGGGTGGTGCGATCTGGTCGCGCAGGGCAAGGATGCTGAAAATTGCTTCAACCGCTCCCGCAGCCCCCAACAGGTGACCGATCGAGCTTTTGGTCGAACTCATCGTGGCCTTATCCGCCGCATCACCCAGCAGGCGTTCAACAGCACCCAATTCAATAGTGTCTGCCATGGTCGAAGTGCCGTGCGCGTTGATGTAATCAATCGCTGACGGCTCAAGTCCGGCCTTGGCAAGGGCCGCTTTCATGGCGCGGAAACCGCCATCTCCGTCCTCGGATGGGGCAGTGATGTGATAGGCGTCACCAGACAGGCCGTATCCAAGCACCTCGGCATAGATTTTTGCACCGCGTGCCTTGGCGTGCTCGTATTCTTCCAGAACGACAATACCTGCGCCCTCACCCATAACGAAGCCATCGCGATCCACATCATAGGGACGGCTGGCTGCTTGCGGGTTGTCTTCCGCTTTGGTCGACAGGGCTTTACAAGCATTGAACCCGGCAATGCCAAGTTCGCATATCGCAGCCTCGGCACCACCCGCAATCATCACATCGGCATCACCTGTCTGAATCAGACGTGATGCATCACCAATCGCATGTGCGCCAGTCGAACAGGCGGTAACAACCGAATGGTTTGGCCCTTTGAAGCCAAACTTGATCGACACCTGTCCAGAAATCAGATTGATCAACGAACCGGGAATAAAGAATGGCGATACACGACGTGGACCGCGTTCGTTCAGAATGATTGAGGTTTCGGCAATGGTTGCCAGCCCCCCAATCCCCGAGCCGATCATGACACCCGTGCGCAGCAGGCTTTCTTCGTCCTCGGGCATCCAACCTGCGTCTTTAACGGCCATCTCGGATGCCGCCAGCCCATAGAGGATGAAATCATCCACTTTGCGGCGTTCTTTCGGCTCCATCCAATCATCAGGATTGAACGTGCCATCTGTTCCGTCGCCCAGCGGCACCTCACACGCGTATTTCGTGGTGACACGTGACGCATCGAACTTTGTAATCGGACCTGCACCCGACTGCCCGTCCAAAATACGTTTCCAGGTTTCCTCAACCCCGCACGCAAGAGGAGAAACCATACCCAGACCTGTAACGACCACTCGACGCATTATGCTGCCCTTTCTCAGGAAGTCTTTCATCCCACGCTTGATAGCGCGGCGAAGGGTTTAGGGGCAAGAGGCGTTCGGCCTGTCAGGCAAAAGCTGCCGATGTCAGGGTCTATTCGGATGATCTCAGAAGTCGGCCGGTAAGAATTGCTCACCTTCTACGCGCCACCCGGCCAACGTCTGACTACTCTTTACATTATATGAACTCTGCTCTGGCCTCAGGCTCTGGCCGCGCCACTTCAAGCGCCTCGCTCAAATCCACGTTTTTCGAGAACAGTGCACGCCCAATCAGAGTGCCCGCGATATTGGGAACATATTTTAGTCGCGCGACATCATCCAACTCATGGACAGTGCCAGCGGCAATGACCTGATGTCTGGTTTTCCCCGCCAGCTTGCTCAGAAGACCAAGCTGAGCGTCGGGTTGGTCAATGTCGCTGTCGATATCGGTGATCAGAACACTGGCCAGCGGAACATCTGCAAAGGATGCCAGGAAACTCTCGGGTGTAATCGCCACGGGGTTGCGCCAGCCATCAGTCATCAATTGGCCCTGCCAGATATCGGCCGCCAACACGATCTGGTCGGGATGTCTGTTGGCAAGTTCTTTCACCATGTCTGGATCACGCGCCGCGATAGAGCCCAGCACAACACGTCCAACTCCTTTATCGATCCAGTTTTCAACGATATCGCGGGTGCGGACTCCACCCGCAACCTGAACCGAGCATCCAGTATGTTTAATGATATCTTCAATCAGCGCGGAGTTCTCGCCTACACCGTCAACCGCGTCGAAGTCAGTGATGTGTATCCATTCGGCGCCTACTTCGACGAAGCTTTGCGCCGTCTCCACCGGGTCTACGTGCCAGATCGAGGGTTCCTCAAGACGCCCCCGACGCAAAGATACGCAACGCCCGTTCTGCAATTCAAGTGTCGGATAGATGATCATGGATCGCCTCCTTCGCCAAACCATCAATGGTTTAGTGAAATAGTAACACACCCCTGGAAGCGTATCCAAAATCGTCTGAATGCATGCTGAAAGCGTCGCGGAGTCCACACTGATGCGGAAAAAGAAACGGCCTGCCGATTGGCAGGCCGTTTCAGGAATTAGAAAGTCTCGAAACCTTACACGGCTTCCGAGATGAATTTCACGGCGTCGCCGAAGGTTTGAATGGTCTCGGCAGCGTCATCCGGAATTTCAATGCCGAACTCTTCTTCAAAGGCCATGACCAGTTCAACGGTGTCCAGGCTGTCTGCGCCAAGGTCGTCAATGAACGAGGCCGATTCCGTTACCTTGTCCTCTTCAACACCCAGGTGCTCAACAACGATTTTCTTCACGCGATCTGCGACGTCGCTCATGATAAATCCTCACGTATTTTCAGGCACATGGCCTTTTTCGGTAGACCCGGGATGGGCCATTTAGTTTTCAGCGTGTTACGCCAATATCCCCCACCCCGAAAGGTATGTTGGAGAAAAACATGCGCCGCCTATAGCACATCACATTAGATAGGCAAACGCTTTAGACCTTCAATAGGCCGGGCGGTCAAGCGCTTCCAGCCTGACCAAATCCGCTACACCATTGCCATCCCGCCATTCACATGGATCGTAGCCCCTGTGGTATAGCCCGCTTCTGACGACGCAAGATAAAGCACTGCAGCCGCAATCTCTTCTGGTGTGCCCATCCGGGCGGCTGGAATTTGTGCGTTGATCTTATCTTTCTGTTCATCGGTCAGTTTGTCGGTCATCGCGGTCGCGATAAAGCCGGGTGCAACACAGTTCGCGGTGATACCACGGCTGGCGACCTCATAGGCGATGGATTTCGTCAACCCAACCATCCCTGCCTTCGACGCGGCATAATTCACTTGTCCGGGGTTGCCCGTAGCCCCGACGATCGAACTGATATTGATGATCCGCCCCCAGCGGGCTTTCATCATCGGACGCATCACGCCACGACACAGCCGCATCGTTGAGGTCAGGTTGACGTTGATCACACTATCCCATTCCTCATCCGACATACGCATGAAGATCTGATCGCGTGTGATCCCGGCATTGTTCACCAAAATATCAACCGAGCCCAACGCCTCAACCGCTTGTTTCGGCAACGCATCGACGGCCTCGCCATCTGACAGATTGCAAGGCAATACATGTGCCCGCTCGCCCAATTCGGCAGCCAAGGCCTCAAGCGGTTCAACGCGCGTGCCAGACAATGCGACGGTCGCACCCGCTGCATGAAGAGCCTTAGCAATGGCACCCCCGATCCCGCCAGAAGCTCCGGTAATCAGTGCGTTTTTTCCATTCAGATCAAACATTTATCGTTCCTTCTTCATAATCCACCAAAGCCTATCCCCTTAGACGGGAACAAGAAGAATTTTGTATAATTCCTGGCTCTGCTCAGCCCTTCAGCGCCCCAACGGCGGCAGCTACGTCTTCAGGTGTTCCCACGGTGCGAGTTTCAACGTCCTTCGCGATGCGCCTGATCATGCCAGACAAGGCCTTCCCGGCACCGATCTCCCAGATCTCGGTCACACCTTGTTCAGCCATCCACGCCACGCTTTCACGCCAGCGAACTGAGCCGGTTACCTGTTCCACCAACAAAGATCTGATCGTCGTTGAATCAGAGATGGCCCGCGCCCGCACATTGGACACCAAGGGCACCAAAGGCGACTTCATCTCGACATGTGACAACGCCTCGGCCATCGCTTCAGCAGCGGGTTGCATCAAGGCACAATGGAATGGCGCGCTCACTGGCAACAGCACAGCACGCCGCGCCCCTTTGCCTTTCGCGATTTCAACAGCACGCTCGACCGCTTCCTTGTGACCGGATACGACCACCTGTGCCGGATCGTTGTCATTTGCCGCCTGACACACCTGATCATGCGCCGCTTCCAGCGCCACAGACTCGGCGGTTTCGAAATCCAGACCAAGAATCGCAGCCATCGCCCCAACCCCAACGGGAACAGCCTCTTGCATCGCCATGCCGCGCGCGCGCAACAAACGGGCCGCATCCGCAATGGTGAAGGTGCCGGCAGCCGCCAAAGCCGAGTATTCTCCCAAAGAGTGCCCCGCGACAAAGGAAGCGACTTCGACCGAAACGCCCTCGGCTTCCAGCGCCCGCATGGCCGCCAGAGACGTGGCCATCAGCGCGGGTTGGGCATTTTGCGTCAAGGTCAGTGCGTCTTGCTCGCCCTCCCAGATCAGAGCTGACAGCTTTTCACCAAGCGCTTCGTCAACCTCGTCAAACACGGCTTTGGCGGAAGGGTATGCATCAGCAAGGGCTTTGCCCATTCCGATGCTCTGGGCCCCCTGCCCGGGAAATACGAATGCGCGGCTCATGGGCTCTCCTGTTGCTAAATCTGTACCAATGGGCATAGCGCGCAGGGGCGTGTGGCGCAATCCGCTTTGCCATAAATGAAAATCGGCGCGCGCCAACCAAGACGAGCACCGATCCAAATTTTGAACTGATTAGTTTAAAGGGCAGAGACGCGTGCCAGCGAAATGGCATTACCTGTAGGCCGCGAAATCCTGCGGTTCTTTGGGTCGCGTCTGCGCCGCTCTCCGGTCAAATCCGAAACAAGCCGCGCTTGAATGGGTTCTAGTGCTGCCTCGCTGCCCTCGATCACTTCATAGGCGTCCATACCGCTGCCGATCCGAGCGTAAAGCGCTGCTTTGTTGGGGTCGTCTTTTGTGCGCAGGATCAAAAACGAACCGATGTCGCTGAAGGGTATCCGCGTCTCTTGCCGAAACCGATTCAGCCCGTTCCGATGCCCAATCCGCAGTTCACATCCATCTAAATCAACCTGCGCTTCGACCTGTCGTGCGTCGCGCCCATACCAGAACAACATCCAGCCCACAACGAACAGAAGTCCGGTCAGGCCAAGTTTCATCGCCATGATCAATGGATCAGCGAAAGCATTCGCCGAGAACGACCAGACACCCGCGATGATCAGAAGAAGCACCAGTCCGACAAACCGACCCGCCGCATGGGTCACACGCAACAACCCTGCTTCAGCGCCCACGGCGCTCAGCCGGTATCCCCACGTGGTTTGCAACATCGCAGGACCTTTCCGGTCTTGTGGCATTACTTCAGTGTGTTTGGTGTTTTGAATATTGCCCTGCATCATTGTGCCGCCCTTTTCAGTTCAATACCGCTGGGACTATCAGCAAAAAATCGCGACATATCCCTTGTCTACATGGCTCCCATGCAACTGTGACGGGATTAGGGCACATGTCTGGTCTTTCGCAGGCATTTGCACGACCTAAACCCTTCCGCCTGCCAACACTTCGCACACCAAGCAGGCAACAGGAAACGGCCTTGCACCATTGGTCCAGACGTGTATAAGGCACCGTCCTTTCCGTGTGTCTATGAACCGCGTGGCCTCTCGTGGATGGGGGCGGAAAGGTGAAGCCCCATCCTTTGAAGCGCGCTTGAAAAAAGAACTGGAGCTCACATGCCGCTTTACGAGCATGTCTTCATCTCGCGTCAGGACTTGTCCAATACGCAAGCTGAAAACCTCATCGAACATTTTGGCACCGTGCTGGGTGACAACGGCGGTAAAGTCGTTGACAGCGAGTACTGGGGCGTCAAAACGATGGCCTACAAGATCAATAAGAACCGCAAGGGTCACTATGCGTTCCTGAAAACCGATGCGCCCGCACCGGCTGTTCAGGAGATGGAGCGCCTGATGCGCTTGCATGACGACGTCATGCGCATTCTGACCATCAAGGTTGACGATCACGCCGAAGGTCCGTCGATCCAAATGCAAAAGCGTGACGAGCGTGGCGATCGTCGCCCCCGTGACCGCTAAGTTCGAAAGGATCTAAACCATGGCAGCTAAACCATTTTTCCGCCGTCGCAAAGTGTGCCCGTTCTCGGGCGACAACGCACCGACGATTGACTATAAAGACACACGCCTTCTGCAGCGTTATATCTCTGAGCGTGGCAAGATTGTCCCCTCGCGGATCACCGCTGTGTCGGCTAAGAAGCAACGCGAGCTGTCGCGCGCCATCAAACGCGCTCGCTTCCTCGCCCTGCTTCCCTACGCCGTGAAGTAAGGAGATCTGATTATGCAAGTTATCCTTCTGGAACGTGTGGCCAAGCTGGGTCAGATGGGCGACGTCGTTGACGTCAAGCCGGGCTTCGCCCGCAACTTCCTTCTGCCCCAAGGCAAGGCTCTCAGCGCGTCGCAAGCCAACATTGACAATTTTGAAGCCCAGAAAGCGCAGCTGGAAGCACGCAACCTGGAAACCAAAAAAGAAGCCGAGGCTCTGGCCGCGAAACTCGACGGACAGCAGTTCATCGTGATTCGGTCTGCATCGGACGCAGGCGCCCTCTACGGGTCGGTCACACCGCGTGACGCCGCAGATGTTGCCACCGAAGGCGGATTCTCCGTCGACAAAAAACAGGTCGCTCTGAAAGCCCCGATCAAATATCTGGGTCTGCATGCCGTTCATGTCATCCTGCACCCCGAAGTCGAGGTCGAAATCCACCTGAACGTCGCCCGCTCGGAAGAAGAAGCCGAACTGCAGGCATCAGGTAAATCGATTCAAGAGCTGGCTGCCGAAGCCGAAGCTGAAGCCGAGTTCGAGATTGCAGAATTGTTTGACGATATCGGCGCCGCCGCATCGGAAGACGACGAACTGGCTGAAGCCGTCGAGGACGAAGCTGAAGCCGCGGAAGAGGCCGAGAAAGAGGACTGATCCTCTTCTCACCAGAACTACCAAAGGCCGCCCTTATCCGGGGCGGCCTTTTTCGTTCGGAGTCACTGATGAGCTCGTGCCAGACGGCTAACCGGTCATCCACGCGCCCAGCATCCAGAACCCCATACCCAGCATGACCAGGTTTTCGGTCAACGAAATTGCCCCCAGCGGCACATTCGCCCCCCCGCCTACACAGGCGCAGGTCAACTCGCGCTTATCAATATATACGGCTTTGATCACGCTGATCGCGCCAATCGTACCGATGAACATGCCCACCGGCGCCACCAACCAGATCAGCGCACTGCCGGTCCCGATCAACGCCATCATGCCGATGCCGGTGTGAAGTTCGGCAAACGGATAGGCATAGCCATAGGGCACATAACGGCGCGCCAGCAGATCATAACCCAAAAAACTGTTAACGAACGCCTCGACATCGCGCAATTTCTGGATGGCAAGCGCCACCATCGAGGTTGCAAAAAACCATTTAAGCCATGTTAAAATGGGAAACCCGTCATATACGTTTAGAACAATCGCCAGTGCCATCAGTGCCGTCGCCGCAAAGATGGCGATGACTGGCTGATAAGTCGTGTCGTCTTCGCCCAGTACACGATAGCCAAAATGCTCTTTCAGATCAGAATAGCCCCCTATCCTCTCACCATCTATGAAGGTTTGCGGGGTCTCGTCCACTTCATGCGCCGCTTGGAAAGCATCCACCTGCTCGCGCGTCGTCAACAGGTTGTCTTCAACGACATATCCTTTACGCTCCAGGATTGACTTCGATTTCAAGCCGAACGGGCACAGGTGCCCCGGCATTGCCATGCGGTAAAGTGCGGCGCGCAACCCTGCGCCCTGACTTTTCGCCCGCGCAATGTCCGGGCCGTCGATTTCGTCTGCAGGGGTCATGGAAACCTCTCTTGTCCAAGCTCGGATCAATCTGCCTGCGTTTCGCGCGGCGTGCCCGCTGGCACATCGCCATTGGCTTCGATATCCATGATATAGCGTTTCATTTCCTCGATTTCGGCCCGCTGCGCTTCAATGATCGCATCGGCCAAGGCTAGAACCCGTGGGTCGGAAATGTCCGCCCGCTCACTGGTCAGAACAGCGATGGAGTGGTGCGGGATCATCGCCTTCATCCACGCAACATCCCCGACTGTTGCCTGCGACCGGACCAGACCCACGCCCAGCACGAACGCAATCGCAGCACCAGTAAAAACGGCGATGTTAGCGGTACGGTTCGTATACATGCCCAGCATGAAAACCAGCATCACAACCGCCATCATGCCCCCCATGTAAAGCGCCATCCACAACCGCGTTTGCGAGAAAAACACATGATCCATCGCGTAAGTGTTCAGATACATCAGCCCAAACATCGCAACCGTCGATGTCGCGATCATCGCAAAAAACCGACCATAGCCGACGTGCATTCCTCGATCGTCCTGCGACGGGTCCTTTTCGGCTTGGTATCCCGGGGCGTTTTGCAAGGTATCCGAATGATCAATCATCTCAAGCCTCCTGTTCAGGTCTTACAACCTCAACGCAAATGCAGCCCGATGGTTCCATGCAACACGGTCGCGCAAAATCAGCAGGCCATTGCCGATCATGGATAGTCGCTCTATCTCATCACCGGGTCGGCACCTATAAGCGAAGTTATGAAACAGTTCCCCCGGCGCGCCGTTCTGGCCTTCCTGCCCGCATTGACCATGACCGCCTGCTCGCGCGGCAAAACGACAACCAGCAAAGCGCGCGGCGGTGAAATCCCCCCGCTTTATCCCAACGAAACGCCAGAGTTGCGCGTTCTGATCAACAAGTGGGCAGACCACTACGAAATCCCGCGCGAATTGGTGCATCGGCAGGCGGTGCGGGAAAGTACGCATCGACCGTGGGCGCGCAACGGGCCGTATTGGGGACTTCTGCAAATCCTGCCTCAAACCGCCCGCACGATGGGCCATCGCGGACCCGCGTCCGAACTTCTGGACCCTGACATCAACCTGAAATATGCGGGTAAATATCTGCGCGGTGCATACATGGTTTCAGGCGGCAGTATCGAAGGCGCTATGAAATGGTACGCCAAGGGGTACTATTACGAGGCCAAACGACAAGGTCTTCTGGTCGAAACCGGGTTGCGTCCGGGCTAACCACACGGCGCAATGAAAAAAGCCGCCCAATCAGGCGGCCTTCTTGGTAATCGGCAAAGCCAGTCTTATTCGTCTTCCAGCGCCTCAACGGCTTTTTGCAAGTCGTCTTTGGACACGTCTTTTTCCGACACTTTTGCCAGCTCGAACACATAGTCGATGACTTTGTCTTCAAACAGCGGTGCCTGGATTTGCTGGCGCATCTGCGGGTTTTGCTGAACAAATTCAAAGAATTGTTTCTCTTGTCCCGGATACTGACGGGCTTGATTCATCACCGCCTGAGTCATCTCGGCGTCCGAGACTTCGATCTCGGCCTTCTGGCCAAGTTCGGCCAGCAGCAGACCAAGGCGCACGCGGCGTCCAGCCAACTTGATATGCTCATCTGTCGGCTCTACTTCCGGGTGGTCGTGACCTTCCACTTCCGGGTTCTCTTCGTGCCACAGTTGATGCGCGATTTGCTTGGCTTCGGCATCCAGAAGCGACGGCGGCAAGTCGAAATCAACCAGCTTATCCAACGCATCCAGCAGATTGCGTTTCATCACGGCGCGCGCGGCACCCGAGAACTCGGCCTCAAGGCGTTCGCTGATCTGACCTTTCAGGCGATCAAGATCTTCGGCACCAAATTTCTTGGCAAGCTCGTCGTTGATCTCGGCAGCTACTGGTTCTTTGACTGCTTTCACTTTGCAGTCAAAAACGGCGTCTTTGCCCGCCAGGTTTTCAGCGCCATATTCAGCGGGGAAAGATACTTTGACTTCGACGTCATCGCCCGGTTTCGCGCCGACCAGCTGCTCTTCAAAGCCCGGAATGAACGATCCTGACCCCAGCACAAGCGGATAGTCCTCCGCCGCGCCGCCGTCGAACGCTTCGCCGTCAACTTTACCAAGGAAGTCGATCACAATCTGATCGCCATCTTTGGCTTTCGAGCCTTTCTTGCGGTCTTTGAAGTCCTGCGCGGTTTCAGCCAGGCTGCCCAAGGCTTCTTCGATGTCCGCGTCGCCGGCCTTTACAACCAGTTTTTCCAGCTTGATACCTTTCAGGTCGACTTCCGGAATCTCGGGAAGAGCTTCATAGCTCATCTCGATCTCAACGTCGTCGCCTTCTTTCCAATCTTCATTGGTCATCTTCACGTCAGGCTGCATCGCAGGGCGGTCGCCACTGTCTTCGAAATGCTTGCTCATCGCACCGTCGACAGCTTCCTGCATGGCTTCGCCCATCAGACGCTGACCAAACTGCTTCTTCAGCAGCGCCATCGGAACTTTACCTTTGCGGAAGCCTTTCATTTCGACTTCGGGCTGCGCTTCAACCAGCTTTTCGTTGACTTTAGCGTCCAGATCAGCGGCCGGAACCACAATCTTATAGCCGCGTTTCAGACCTTCGTTCAGGGTCTCGGTGACCTGCATCATTTCGTCCTTTTCCGTCTTTTGGTGCGGGTGGAGGGACTTGAACCCCCACGCCTCGCGGCGCCAGAACCTAAATCTGGTGCGTCTACCAATTTCGCCACACCCGCAAAAACCGTGGGCAGCCCGCACTGGTTTCGCAGGGGCCGCCCAAATTCGCGCCCTTCTAACACCAGTATAGTCGGGATGCGAGAGGAAAAACGCGCCAGACCACCACGGATCAGCGGCAAAACGCGCTGTATTGGTCACAGGCGTGCCAGGATTGACCCGACTACGCCGCCAGAGGTCAGAAATCGGGTGCTTTTATCAACGACGTTGCTAGCGTGCGAAGAATAAGCAGAGCCCGGATACCGGGCCACAGACGAAGGCAGGACGTTAATGACACCCAACCCCTTTTCGGGCGGCATGGTGGCTGGGGATGTGCGCAGCACGCCTCCAACCGCTGGTATTGGCCCCGGCGCAGCGATTCACACTCAACACGGCGACCGATTGATCGAAACAATTGTCCCCGGCGATCGCATCATCACCCCAGACGGCGGACGCGCCCGCGTATCGGCAATCTCAGTCTTAGTCGTCCCGACGCGAACATTATGCAGAATTTCGCCCGACGCATTGCCCGAAGATCGAAGGGGCGGACAATCAAACCCACTGATCGTATCATTGCAACAGATCATTCGGGTCACAGGCTGGCTGGCACGTGCAATGTTCAGGCGCAATCAAGCGCTTGTACCCGTTTCCGCGTTGGTGGACCGTGACTTCGTGCGCAAAATGACGCTGGACGCCGAACTTCCGCTGTTCCAGTTGCATTGCGAGACGCCAGCCCTGTTTTGCGCAGGCGGATTGCAAATGCTCGCAACCCCCAGCAAACAGTACGCCCGTTAGACACCCAGCTTTCGAAATACCTGCGGCAACATCTCGGGCAAGTCTTCGGCGACCAATCCCGGTCCAAACTCCAACGCGCATTCGACGTGCAGCCACGCTGCGGATTCTGCCGACTGCATTGGGCTGAACCCACGCGCCATCAGCCCTGTGATGAACCCCGCCAACACATCGCCAGATCCCGCTGTCGCTAGCCACGGCGCAGACCGTTCATATGCTGCTGAGTTGATCGAGCACGTCCCGTCCGGCGCAGCAATCACGGTATCCGAACCTTTGAACAGCACGACACAGCCTGCCCGCGCGGCGGCTTCGCGGGTCGCATCCACTTTAGAGTAAGCTGGACCTTTTGTGGCGGGGGCGTTCAGCTTCTCGGCGATATCCGGGAACAGCCGCGCGAATTCACCGGCATGGGGGGTTAGCACACAATCTTCATGCAGCGCTCCAAACAACTCGGCGGGATTGTCCACATAGGCAGTCAACGCATCCGCATCCAACACAGTCGCGCGCTTGGCGGCCAAAGCTACCGGCACCAGATCCCGCGCACGCTCAAGGCCCAATCCGGGGCCAAGGCACAGCGCATTGAGCCGCTCATCCGCGAGCACCGCCGTCAACGTCTGCGCGTCCCCAACAGGCGACAGCATAATTGCATCCAACCGCGCCGCGTTTTCCTGAAGCGCGCCGGGTGTTGGGGCGACGGTGACAAGCCCTGCCCCGATCCGAAGCGCCCCGCGCGCTGCGAGCCGCGCCGCGCCGCCTTTGCCCGATTGTCCAGAGAGGATGAGGGCATGGCCGTGGGCATATTTGTGGCTTTGCGCACCCCTCCGCTTATCAAGATCGTTTCCGGGCCATGCACGCTTGGATCGACCCTTTGGAACGTCGAAATCTAGCAAGCGTGCCACGTCATTCGAATGCGGCCAGAGCAAGTGCGCCGGATGGCGATCCTCTTTGCCCAATCCGATGTCACATACCACCACTTTTCGACTGACATCCGACAGAACATGCCCAAGCTTGCGTCGATGAAACGCAATTGTCAGATCAGGTAGAAGAAGCCGCTTTGACGCGTCATTCTGCCACCACTCCCAGTGACTCTCCCAGTTCTCTTCGTCTTCTGGGTCCCCGCTGAACTCAGGTAAAAGAAACTTACCGCTATCAGTATCCAGCCCAGAAGGGGTGTCTATCGCAACCCGATGGTAAGGCACCAGCCAGGGATGCCTATCGCCAACATCTCTTTTTTCAATCGCGTGAAATGCAAGCGCGCAATCGAGAGGTATCGCACGTGTGAGTCCCGTCCCGAACATCGCATCGATCAGCAACGTTGGCCGCGACCCGGAAGCAACCGCGTCGACTTCTAATTTCTTTACTGCCCCCATCGAGCACCAGACGTCGTAATTTGTCCGAGCATCAGGCGGCAATTTTTCCGGGTCGCCAAAAAGAAACACTTCGACGCCCCAACCTTTGTCCAAAAGCCTCCGTGCTGCCACAAACCCGTCGCCGCCGTTGTTCCCCGGTCCGCACAGCACCACCGCCTTATGAGAAGTCTTCGCGAGCTCTGGCCATTCCTCGAATATCGCCTCGACCACGCCCCTGCCCGCGCGCTCCATCAGTTCAAGCCCGGTGACCTCACCTGAGTCGATGGCCGCTTGCTCGATCGCCCTCATTTGGGTCGCTGTCAGCAGTTCCGTCATGGGTCTCCTTTCGCCATCTGCTCAATTCTTGAACCAACTGCCTATTTTTTATGCAATTGCCCGGAATACAGCCGTTCCGGGCTGCTCTACATCAGCCTATCCAATTGTCCCTCTCATAGGAAAGTGGTCTTTGGGTCGCAACGCGAGCAACCACATGAGGGATGCAGATGAAAAAGATCGAAGCCATCATCAAGCCGTTCAAGCTGGATGAAGTGAAAGAAGCGCTTCAGGACATCGGGGTGCAAGGCCTGTCGGTGATCGAAGTAAAGGGTTTTGGCCGCCAAAAGGGTCACACCGAGCTTTATCGCGGTGCTGAATATGTCGTCGACTTCCTGCCCAAGGTGAAAATCGAAGTTGTGCTTCCCGCCGATCAGGTGGACGAGGCCATCGAAGCCATCGTTGAAGCCGCAAAGACAGATAAAATCGGCGACGGCAAGATTTTCGTCACCCCCGTCGAACAAGCCATCCGCATCCGCACCGGTGAAACCGGTTTGGACGCGATCTGACCCAATCTCGATAAGATACGAACCAGAGGAAAAACCATGAGCGTTAAAGACGTACTCTCAATGATCAAGAATGACGACATTGCCTATGTCGACATCCGCTTCACCGATGTGCGCGGCAAGCTGCAGCACGTCACCGTGGATTGCGACCTTGTCGACGAAGACTTCCTTGAAGAAGGCTTCATGTTCGACGGTTCGTCCATCGCGGGCTGGAAGTCGATTGAAAACTCCGACATGAAGCTGATGCCCGACACAGAGAGCGCCTATGTCGATCCGTTCTACGCAGAAAAGACACTGTGTTTGCACTGCTCGATCGTCGAGCCGGACACGGGCGAATCCTATGGTCGCGACCCGCGTGGCACCGCGCAGAAGGCCGAGGCCTACCTGAAATCTTCCGGCATCGGTGACGTCGCCTATATGGGCCCGGAAGCAGAGTTCTTCCTGTTTGACGATGTGCGCTTCTCGAACACCATGAACAAAGTGTCGTTCGAAGTGGACGCTGTTGACGCGTCTTGGAATTCGGACACCGAATACGAGATGGGCAACACGGGCCACCGTCCGGGCATCAAAGGCGGTTACTTCCCCGTGAACCCGATTGACGACGCGCAAGACCTGCGGTCGGAAATGCTGACTACGATGAAGCAGCTTGGCATGAAGACCGACAAGCATCACCATGAAGTGGCGTCGTGCCAGCACGAGCTTGGCCTGATATTTGACAGCCTGACCAAACAGGCTGATGAACTGCAGAAATATAAGTATGTGATCCACAACGTCGCACATGCCTACGGCAAAACGGCCACCTTCATGCCTAAGCCCATCGCAGGTGACAACGGCACGGGGATGCACGTGAACATGTCGATCTGGAAAGATGGCAAGCCATTGTTTGCGGGTGACAAATACGCTGACCTGTCGCAAGAAGCGATCTGGTTCATCGGTGGCATCCTGAAGCACGCCAAAACGCTGAATGCCTTCACCAACCCGTCGACCAACAGCTACAAGCGTCTGATCCCGGGTTTCGAAGCCCCCGTCCTGCGCGCTTACTCGGCTCGCAACCGGTCCGGGTGTGTGCGTATTCCGTGGACCGAAAGCCCGAAAGCCAAACGCGTCGAGGCACGTTTCCCTGATCCGGCCGCGAACCCCTACCTGGCCTTTGCTGCCCTTCTGATGGCTGGCCTTGACGGCATCAAAAACAAGATCGACCCCGGTCCGGCACAGGACAAGAACCTGTATGATCTGCCCGCAGAAGAGCTGGAAGGCATCGACACGGTTTGCGCGTCCTTGCGTGAAGCACTGGATAGCCTGAAAGCTGACCACGACTTCCTTCTGGCCGGTGACGTTTTCACCAAGGATCAGATCGACGGCTATCTGGATCTGAAATGGGAAGAGGTCTACGCTTACGAGCACACACCGCACCCGATCGAGTATCAGCTTTACTACAGCTGCTGATACCAACACAGAAACAAAGAAAGGGCGCCGAATTTGGCGCCCTTATTCAATTCAATTTATCAAAAGTCCAACAAAAGAGGCTATTACAAGTCGCTCACTTGGCGGATGATCAAACGCGCCCGCCGGCCGCACGGTAGGCTTCCAGTTGTTTGGCGCCCTGTTCGATGCAAATATTGTCTGCTTCCTTCTTCGACATGCTTTCAGGTTTCGCAATTGCTTCGTCCCATTGCACGCGTCCCGGAGTATAAAGTTGACACGTCACTTTCCCCTTTGATGTGTTCACTTCAACGGGTGTGCTTTCATAACTGGCCCGCACGCAGCCTGACAATACTACCGCTGCACCCAAAACCACCAAACCTGTCCGGATCATATTCTCTACCTTTCATACCAAGCTACCGATCAAGAAAGCCACGATAGACCGCAGCTTTTACTACTCATACCGATCAACAATTAAAGTCCGCTTCACCGATAACCAAATGATCCTGTTTTTCAAGCCAGTACACGAAAGTTCGGCCTAAAAGGCTGATTTCCGCACCAAATGATAGCATTTGAAACACCAGCTCTACCGAACATAGGCCAAGCGCCATTCTGTCGACCGACCAACGTCATAGTCTCGTCACTGATCTTAACAGATATCAGTTCAAGAATCATCAATCGGCTGGCACACCTCACAAGTATGGATCATGAAAATCACCGTGTTGGTAATAAGAAGACGCCGCAAACCCTGACGTTCAACCCTGATCCATTTCGGGCAGTGTTTCGGTGCCGGACAACGTTCACTCTCGCGCCTTGGTTGGTGATGTTCCGGATCATCTTAAGTCCGGCAGTTTGCACGCCAAATCGGCCACCCGACTTGAAGCCTTCAAACAGTCGCGGCACGCGCTTTGCGATATCAAGTGTGTAATCTGCAACCGGCTTGTGAATGCGAACCATCGGTATATTGAATTTCCCGTCCAGCGACCAGCTTGCCGAAAAGCACGAAACGGCCCCAGTTACGACGTGTTCGTTTCCCTGCTTCTGCATCACAACAAGGTTTTCTTGGACAAGTATCCCGCAAGTCAGCAACGGCGCATCAAGGTCGATCTGCACAACGCACCCATCCGGGCAATTTACGTTCCCTTCGACAACATCAAGACCTTGGAGGTTGGCAAGTTCGTTCAAAACCGTCGCCAGCTATTCGTCTGCAGCGGGTCGCGTATCATCACACATCTTCTGCAGGACGCAGGGCTTGTTCTGGATCAACGCAATCCGTTGCGCCATCTGCGCGGCATAAGCATCGCCCTGCACCAACCATTTTCCGGGCGCGATAGGTTGCAATCCAGGAAGGCGTGTCAGGCGAACATCTTCCCACGGGCGGATAGGCAGATGTGATTGGCATATTTCAACCATTGAAGGCTCTGACTGGCAGCGGAGGCAACTCTCTGCCTACAATCCAAAAAATGATAAAGGCTGGACCAGTTACCGACCGAATGGCAAAGCAAACCGGGCAAACAATCCAAAATGATCCGAACCCAGCCGCTCAATGCGCTGTACACTGCCATTCCCTCCGCTGACCAGTACATGATCAATCGGCACCCGCATCCAGCCTTGCATCTTTGTCAGGGTCACATGTGGCGGTCCAATCCGTTCAGTGTTGCTCACCCTCGACAGCTGGGTCAGGGCATGGCTCCAAGGCACCATGTTGAAGTCGCCTCCGATGACCATAGGGGCACCTGTTTCACTACTTGCGAGCTTCTCCAGAATTGGCGACAGCCGTGCGATATGGGCCGGTTGGCTTTTCGGCCAGGGCCAATGAAGGTGGATCGATACGACCCAGACTGGGCCTTTGGGCGTCGTCACTTGCATCGCGGCCAGCCCGTCGGCCTCGGCACAAAACCCGGTTCCGGGCACCACCGGCCAACGCGACGCCACGGCGACGCCGCCAACGGTGGCAAATGGGCAGAATTGACGCGCCTGATAGGTAACATCCAGAGGGTCGAACACCGCCATATTCGCACCGCTCACTTCTTGCAAGGTCACGAAGTCGGGGCGACGCGCAAGGATATCTGCCGCCAGCAAGCCCGGATCCTCGACCCGAAATCGCATATTCTTTTGATACAGGCTCAACCCTGTTCCGCCCGATGCACTCAGCGCGCCGCTCATCCAAAAAATCGGGCCAACCGCAACGCCTGTGGCCACGATCCCCAGCAATGCCCATTTCCGTGCCCGCGTTATCCACAGAAGAATCGCCAACAACAGAATGACCAGCGCGATTTGCGGACGAAATACGGCAAGGCTGTCCCCTGCCGGATGATAACGCCCCAAATAACCGACCCCCAACACGATAAGTGCCAGCAGTAAAAGGTTTATTATACCGCGTTTAATCATGCGCCCTTGTTACCCGGATCATTGTCGAAAGGAACATTCAATCACCACTGCGTGAGCAACGCTCCGCCGATCTTGTGAGCTAAGCCTTGGATGACCAATCTGCAAGCACGCATCTAGGGGAGTTGCCAATGAAGACCGAGAAATTCACGTTCACCGGCCATGCGGGTCATGCTTTGGCCGCGCGGCTTGATATGCCTGACGGGCCACATTTGGCAACGGCTTTGTTCGCCCATTGCTTCACCTGCAGCAAAGACATCGTCGCTGCCCGCCGGATCGCTGCCCGGCTGGCCGGGCTTGGGATTGCCGTGCTGCGGTTCGACTTCACCGGGTTGGGCCATTCAGAGGGAGAGTTCGAGAACACGCATTTCTCGTCCAATGTCGAAGATATCGTGCAGGCTGCGAAGACCCTGTCAGATCGAGACATGTCGCCCAGTCTGTTGATCGGGCATTCACTGGGTGGTGCAGCTATCCTTAAAGCTGCCAGCTTGTTGCCGGACACAAAAGCGGTCGTGACGATCGGCGCCCCGGCAGACCCTGCACATGTGGTCGAAAACTTCCGCGAAGCCCTGCCCCGCATCCGCGCCGAAGGCAGTGCCGAGGTCAGTCTAGGTGGTCGAACTTTCCGTGTTAGCGAAGATTTCATAGAAGACGTCAACACCAGCGAACTGGAAACGATTCTAGGCAAACTGAAGCCCGCGCTTCTTGTCCTACATGCCCCACGGGACGAGGTGGTTTCGATCGACAATGCCGCTCGCATCTTCATGGCTGCAAAACATCCGAAAAGTTTTATAACGCTGGACGACGCCGATCACCTGATCACACGCCCCGAAGACGCTGAATATGTAGCCGAAGTCATTGCAGCATGGGCGACAAGATATGTCGAACTGACACCACCCGCGCCGCCGCCCGGCGCCCCGGAAGGCATCGTGCGCGCCAACGAAGCCGATCCACGAGGTTTTCTACAAGACATCCAGTCCGGACCGAACCACCACGCATATGCCGATGAACCGCTGGCCTATGGAGGCACAAACAAGGGCATGTCGCCTTATGGGTTTCTGTCGGCGGGTTTGGCGGCCTGCACTTCAATGACCATCCGCATGTATGCCCGACGCAAGGGTTGGCCCCTGGATCATGTCCGTGTCGATGTCAGCCACGACAAGGTGCACGCACAGGACGCCGAAACCGGAACCCGCGACCGTGTCGATCAATTCCAACGTGAAATCTGTCTTGATGGCGTGCTTGACGCCGATCAACGAGCCCGTTTGCTCGAGATCGCCGACCGCTGCCCGGTACACCGCACGTTGGAAGGCTCCAGCAAGGTTATGACCAAGCTGGTGGACTAGCCAAAAGGCGGACGGTTCTTGACAACACTCGGCGGGGAAAGATGCGCGCAACCTGACAGGATTGCCTTTTGGCCTTGACCTGCGCCCTTCACACGTCAAAAACCCCCTTTATGAGTACAGGCAGACTTACCATTGATCTGGACGCCGTGGCTGCCAATTGGCGGGCGCTGGACGCGAAATCCGACACCGAGGTGCAAACCGCCGCGGTGGTCAAGGCCGACGCCTATGGGCTTGGCGTGGGTAAAGTGGCGCGTGCGCTTGCTGCTGCAGGGGCGCGGCGTTTCTTTGTCGCCGTTGCCGAAGAAGGGGCCGCCTTGCGCGAAGCCCTTGGGCCGGGTCCAGAAATCAGTGTCTTTGCAGGGCACATGGCCGGCGACACCGACATGATCCATGATCTGGGCCTTGTGCCCATGCTGAACTCTGTCGACCAACTGACCCGCCATTTCGAATCCCTGCCCGGCCACCCGTTCGGCATTCAGCTGGATACCGGTATGAACCGGCTGGGGATGGAACCACCCGAATGGGCCACCCTGCGCGATTTGATCTTATCGCAGAACCCGCGCCTGATCATGAGCCATCTGGCCTGCGCGGACGAGCCCATGCACCTGATGAACCGCCAACAGCTTGATACCTTCCACGAAATGACCGAGGGCGTGGATGTGCCGCGCAGCCTGTCTGCGACCGGGGGCATCCTGATGGGGGCAGATTATCATTTCGACCTGACCCGCCCGGGCATCGGCCTATATGGCGGCCTGCCCTTTGACAGTGCAGAGCCAGTTGTGACGCTTGACCTTCCCGTGGTGCAGATCCGCGATCTGGCAATAGGCGAAAGCGTTGGATATTCTAATACTTGGGTCGCTGAGCACGCAACCCGTGTGGCCACCGTCAGCGGTGGCTATGCCGATGGGATCACGCGGCATATCTCGAACAAAGCAGTAATGTTTCATCTAGACACGCCCTGCCCGATCCTGGGCCGCGTGTCGATGGACTTAATTTCCGTGGATGTTAGCCACTTGAAGGAAGAGCCCAAAGCACTAACCCTTTTGGGCGCGCACCAAACCCCGGACGATTTGGCTGACGTGGGCGGAACGATCGGCTATGAAGTGCTGACACAGCTTGGCGCACGCTATGCGCGATACTATGCACGAGGTCGCGGATGAAGCCGATCACATACCCTCTGGCGGCTCTTGGCCGTGCCACGCTGGGTTTTTTGGCTATGGTGGGTCGTGTGGCGATTTTCGCGGGCCAGTCACTCAGCCATATCGTGCGCCCTCCCTATTATCCGCGCGAGTTTCTGAACGCGCTTTTGAATATTGGCTATTTCAGCCTGCCCGTGGTGGGCCTGACAGCGATCTTCACCGGCGCGGCCCTTGCCCTGCAAATCTATTCCGGCGGGCAACGCTTCTCGGCCGAGGCTGTGGTGCCGCAGATCGTTGCCATCGGCATGGTGCGCGAACTTGGCCCGGTGTTGGTGGGCCTGATGATTGCCGCGCGGGTGACATCTTCGATCGCCGCTGAAATCGCGACCATGAAAGTGACCGAGCAGATCGACGCCCTTGTCACCCTATCCACCCACCCGATGAAATACCTCACCGCGCCGCGCGTACTGGCCGCGATCCTTGTCGTCCCGGCCCTTGTCGGGATCGGGGACATCATCGGCATCATGGGCGGCTATATCGTCGGCACCAAGCAACTGGGCTTCGCGCCGGGCGCCTATATCAACAACACGTGGAACTTCCTTGAAACCGCTGACATCGTGTCGTCCCTTGTGAAAGGCGCGGTTTTCGGGTTCATAGCCGCCGTGATGGGCTGCTATCACGGGATGAATTCCGGACGCGGCGCGCAGGGTGTGGGCCGCGCCACCAAAACCTCGGTGGAGGCCGCTGCGATCCTGATCCTTGCCGCCAACTTCCTTCTCACCAGCTTTTTCTTTGCCACATGATTGAACTGACAGACGTCCATAAAAGTTTCGGCCCCAAGAAGGTGCTGGCAGGTGTGAATCTGACCATTCCGCGCGGCGAAAGCATGGTGGTGATCGGGGGGTCCGGCACCGGGAAATCCGTGCTTCTGAAATGTGTTCTGGGTCTGATGACGCAGGACAGCGGTACGATCACGCTGGACGGCGAAGACACGCAGAAAGCAGAACGCGACGCGTTTCTGGCCAGGTTCGGGATGCTGTTCCAAGGCGGCGCGCTGTTTGACAGCCTACCGGTCTGGCAAAACGTCGCCTTCCGCCTGCTGCGCGGCTCACTGGCCCGTCCCTGGCCCGAGGCACGCGAGATCGCGGTCGAGAAGCTGCGCCGCGTCGGCCTGACCCCGGACGTGGCCGACCTGTTCCCCGCCGAACTGTCAGGGGGGATGCAAAAACGCGTCGGCCTTGCCCGCGCCATCGCCGCCGAACCTGAAATCATCTTCTTTGACGAGCCCACCACCGGCCTTGACCCCATCATGTCCGGCGTCATCAACGACCTGATCCGCGAGATTGTCGTCGAAATGGGCGCCACCGCCATGACCATCACCCACGACATGTCCTCGGTCCGCGTGATCGCCGACAAGGTGGCGATGCTGCACGGGGGAAAGGTGCAGTGGACGGGTCCGGTCGGAGAAATGGACGCCTCGGGCGATCCCTATCTGACGCAGTTCATTTCGGGCAGTGCCGAGGGACCGATCGAAGCGGTGCGGTAGCCACTCCCTTCGCCCGGAGTTTCTCTTTAATGCTCGCCATCCCGGACATCGCATAGCAATGCTCAAATACCTAAACCTCGCCCTCCTCATCGCCTTCCCGATCGCGTGGTTCGCCCCGCTTATGCGGGCAGGCCTCAACCTGCCGCTCTTCGGCCTCAAGGAAGTCAGCGTGATCTCGGGCCTGCAGGCGCTGTGGGACACGGACGTGATCCTTGCCCTTCTCGTCACCTTTTTCGCGGTCTTCGCGCCGATCATGAAGGTGTTGGGGCTGGCGCTCATCCAATTCGGCATGATGCGCCGCAAGATGCTGTCCATCTTCAATGTGTTGGGCAAACTGGCGATGGCCGATATCTTCCTGATCGCGCTATACATCGTGATCGTGAAGGGTGTCGGCATGGCGAAGATCGAGACGGGCTGGGGGCTGTATCTGTTTACGGCCTGCATCCTGACCTCCATCGCGATCAGCTTCGCAACGGCCAAACGCCAGAGGGCCTGAGACCTCTTGCAAGCCCTCGAACGGTCAGGCAAAAAGCCGCATGGCAAAAGCTCCGAAAACCTTCACCTGTAACGTCTGCGGCGCGTCCTCGTCCAAATGGTCGGGGCGGTGCGAAGGCTGCGGCGCGTGGAACACGATTGTCGAGGACGCACCGCTCAGCGCGGGACCTGCATCGAAATCACTGGGCGGCAAACGTGGCGCTGCCATCACGCTGACCGACCTGTCCACGGAAGAAGCCCCGCCGCCGCGCACCGAATGCGGAATGGCCGAGCTTGACCGGGTTTTGGGCGGTGGGCTGGTCCCCGGCTCGGCCATACTGGTGGGTGGTGACCCCGGCATCGGCAAATCCACCTTGCTTCTGCAAGCCGCTGCAAAGTTTGCCCGCGCTGGTCTGCCCACGATCTATGTCTCGGGCGAAGAAGCGTCGGCCCAAGTACGGATGCGCGCGCAACGGCTGGGGTTGACTGACGCCCCCGTTCGGCTGGCCGCCGAGACCAATCTGCGCGACATCATGACGACGCTGGATTCGGAACGCCCGGCGCTGGCGATAATCGATTCCATCCAGACTATGTGGGCCGATCATGTGGACAGCGCACCGGGGTCGGTCAGCCAAGTTCGAACCGCCGCCCACGAGCTGACAACCTTTGCCAAAAAACGCGGCATTTCGGTCGTTCTGGTCGGCCACGTCACCAAGGATGGTCAGATCGCTGGCCCGCGTGTTGTTGAACATATGGTCGACACGGTGCTCTATTTCGAAGGCGAGCGCGGCCACCAGTTCCGCATCCTGCGCGCCGTTAAGAACCGCTTTGGCCCGGCTGATGAGATCGGCGTGTTCGAGATGACAGGCAAAGGCTTGGCCGAAGTTCTGAACCCCTCGGCCCTGTTCTTGTCCGACCGCGAAGACCCCGCCCCCGGCTCGGTCGTCTTTGCAGGCATCGAAGGCACGCGCCCTGTGCTGGTCGAATTTCAGGCCCTTGTCGCGCCCTCCTCCCTCAGCCAACCACGGCGGTCGGTTCTGGGTTGGGACAGCGGGCGTTTGGCAATGATCCTGGCGGTCCTTGAAGCCCGGTGCGGCATTCCCTTCGCGGGGCTGGATGTCTATCTAAACGTCGCAGGCGGCATGAAAATAACCGAACCCGCTGCGGACCTTGCTGTGGCGGCGGCGCTACTTTCCGCGCGCGAGGACGCCGCAATTCCGAAAGAGACTGTGGTTTTTGGCGAAATCAGTCTATCAGGGGCTTTGCGCCCCGTGGGACAGACCGAAAACCGGTTGAAAGAAGCGCAAAAACTTGGTTTTACAGCCGCAATTGCGCCCACGCGCAGCAAGACAGGTTCGGGTTCCGGACTGAAGATACAGAAAATGGCGGACCTGACCAGGTTCGTTGGTGAGATTTTCGGGGCCGGTTAGCCCCACAGACAGGGACGGTCGCAAGCAGTGCTTGAGCCGAAGTGAGACGACATGGAAGGCTTTACCTTGATTGACGGGATCGTTGCGGCGGTCATCCTGATTTCGGCCATTCTGGCCTATTCGCGTGGGTTCGTGCGCGAAGGCATGTCCATCCTCGGGTGGATCGCTGCGGCCATTCTGGCCTATATATTCGCGCCCCGCGCCCTGCCGCTGGTCAAGGAAATCCCGGTTCTGAAAGACTTCATCGCTGACAGTTGCGAACTGTCGATGATCGCGGCCTTCGCAGGGGTCTTCGCCTTGGCGCTGGTGATCGTGTCGATCTTCACGCCGCTTTTCTCCTCTGCCGTGCAACGTTCCGCACTTGGGGGCTTGGATCAGGCACTTGGCTTTATTTTCGGCGTCGCGCGCGGCTTGCTTCTGGTTGCCATTGCGCTGGTTGTCTATGACCGCATCGTGACCACGGACACGATTGCCATGGTCGATGACAGCCGCACAGCGAAAATCTTTGCCCGCACACAGGACAAGATCAACGAACAGATCCCCGAGGACGCCCCCGGTTGGATCGTCGGCAAATACGAAGAGCTTGTCGGTGCTTGCACGTCAACGTCGCTTTGAGCGGACAGTTGTAGATGTCGCAGTAACAGCCAGCTAATTTGCTGCTAATCTGACAAAAACCTCGTAATATGTTCTAACGCGCGCGCCCATTCAGGGTCACGTGGCAGCGGAATATGATTTGCACTGTCCAGCATCATTAACTGGCTGTCAGGAATGTGCGTCGCGATGTCCTGAGCTTCGGATAATGGATTCACCGCATCCTTTTGTGCATGGACAATCAAGACAGGTACATCGACAAGGCTCGCCAGGTCTGTGACATCGAATGATGCGATTGCACGTCGATAAGCAACCGCCATTTCGGCACTGGCCGATGCAAACTGGATCTCCGCCAAGCTCTCGCGTTCCGCGCGTGTCGATTCAGGCATATAGAACGCATAGAATGATTGCATGAATGGGCTGCCTGAATCCCCCCACCCATTGTGAAGCAGCGCAAGAAACGCATCTGTCATGGATGGTGCGCTGTCTCTGCGCCTATCAGCACCTCGCAAGAATCCCGACAAAAGCACGATACGCCGGACGCGTTCTGGATAGCGAACAGCAAAAGCGATCGAGACCGGCACATTTTGTGACGCGGCGACAATGTCGACCTGTTGCTCGCCGCTGGCTTGAAGCACCACAAGCATGTCTTCGACAAACCGGTCAAGGCTCAGGTCACTCACATTTCGAGTCGAAAGCCCCGTGCCACGCACATCGTATCGCAGCAATCGCCGCCCCTGATTTAGATGAGCCAACAGCGGTGCCCAAACATGATTCTTTAGGTCAAGTTCCAGATGGGTCAACCAATGCCCGCCACGTAGCAAGGCGGGTTGCCCATCATGAGAAGCCCCCGACGAAGCCCATGCCAAGCCAGTTCCATCAAGACTTTTGGTCATATGAACGTCCTGCTCGATTGCAGGGACCTCTAGTTCAACTGTTTCCTGTCCACCACTGCGTACCGTCTGCGCCAATTGAAATCCGACACCCGTCACCGTTCGAATGACATTCTGTGCGCGACCATCATCGCCAACAGCCTGACGCGCGGCATGAACACGGGCACTAATTGCGGAATCCGAGACAATCCGCCCGTTCCACACGGCGTCGATGATGGCATCACGATCAAGCACCCTGCCCTTGGCTGCTGCCAATGCCACAAGAAGACTAAACACTTGTGGCTCGACATGCACAACACAACCTGCCCGGCGCAGAATTCGCCGTTCAACATCCAGGTCGCAGTCTGAAAAGGAAAGGTGCATGCATATAGCAGACGTCAGCACAGCGCCAATCTCAAGAAAATTCTGCCGATCTTTAGAAATCTCAAGACAATCACAAGCCGCCCTTCAAGCAAACCACCTTCTTGCACGGCAAGATCAGTGAAAGGCACACACGAAGAGGAGGCTATAATGGACGATCCTGTCAAACGCATTGCAAACGGCGCAATCGATACCGATCACTACATCCGCAAAGCGCACGAAATTCGGGCGACCGAAACCATTTCGAAGCTTGCCGCGATACGTCGCTGGGCGACATCTTCCAAACATCGACGCTCGGACCGATATCATCGGACGTATCACCCCAAGAAGCGCTTTGTCTGAGAAATCCCGCCTTGTTCTGTGATAGTTTAATGACAGATCGGCACGCTTAGATTAAGAGGGGGCCAACGCCACGGAATCGGAGCCGCTGCCCATGTCCGACATCTCGTCTGCTGCCAACAAGTCGATGCCCCCCGCACATCCTTTTGATGACGATAAGCTCAAGGAAGAATGTGGTGTCTTTGGCGTCATTGGGCTTGCAGAAGCGGCGAACTTTGTGGCGTTGGGCCTGCATGCGCTGCAACACCGTGGGCAGGAAGCGGGTGGCATTGTCTGCCATGACCCGGAACAAGGATTCAATTCTGCCCGCCGGTTCGGCTATGTGCGTGACAATTTCACCAAGACCAGCGTGATGGAAACCCTGCCCGGCCCTCTGGCCATCGGGCATGTGCGCTATTCCACCGCCGGATCCAAAGGTGCCGTCATTCGCGACGTGCAACCTTTCTTTGGCGAGTTTTCGATGGGTGGTGCGGCCATTGCCCACAATGGCAACATCACCAATGCAAATGCGCTTCGCAAAGAACTCATCGAACGCGGGTCGATCTTTCAAAGCTCATCCGATAGTGAATGCATCATCCATCTGATGGCGCGCTCGCTTCAACGCAACATCCCCGAACGGATGGAAGACGCGCTGCGCAGGGTTGAAGGCGCGTTTTCCGTCGTCGCCATGACCCGCACCAAGCTGATGGGCGTGCGCGACCCGCACGGGGTGCGACCGCTGGTTCTGGGCCGCCTGGGCGAAGGCTGGGTGCTGAGCTCGGAAAGCTGTGCGTTGGATATCATCGGCGCGGAACTGGTGCGCGAGATTGAACCTGGAGAGATGGTCGTCATCTCGAATGGTAATGTGGAAAGCAGCTTCCCATTCCGTCCGCGCCCATCGAAGTTCTGCATCTTCGAACACGTCTATTTCTCGCGCCCCGACAGCATTATTGGCGGCAAATCAGTCTATGAGACACGCCGCCAGATCGGTGTGGAACTGGCCCGTGAAAACCCGGTGGATGCCGATCTGGTCTGTCCGGTGCCCGACAGCGGTACGCCTGCGGCCATCGGGTATAGCCAAGAAAGCGGCATTCCCTATGCGATGGGGATCATCCGCAACCAATATATGGGCCGGACTTTCATCGAGCCAACCGAGCAAATCCGCGACATGGGCGTGCGCTTGAAGCTGAACGTGAACCGCGCGCTGATCCGGGGTAAGCGGGTCATACTGGTTGATGACAGCGTTGTGCGTGGCACGACCACGCGCAAGATCAAGGATATGTTTCTGGACGCGGGCGCCGCCGAGGTGCATTTCCGCATCGCCTCCCCTCCGACCGCATGGCCCTGCTTCTATGGTGTGGACACGCCGGAACGCGAAAAACTTCTAGCCGCCACAATGAGCGAAGAAGAGATGCGCGAGCATCTGAAAGTGGACAGCCTGAAATTCATCTCGCTCGATGGATTGTATCGCGCTGTTGGCGAAGCAACGGGTCGCAAGAAAGACTGCCCGCAGTATTGTGATGCGTGTTTCTCGGGCGAATACCCCGTGACGCCCTCGGATCAGATCGAAAAAGGGTTCGCACTGAAAGCGGCGGAGTGATAATCACAGTTCTTGAAGAACTGTCGGAATATCGATCTCATAGGAAAAATGATATCGCCTGAGTAACTTTCTGGGCAACTGAGCGAAGCGAACCCAAGCCGGTACATTGGTCGCAGCCAAACTTGGAATGACTTTCAAGTTGATGTCCAGATTGGCAGCAGCCATGTCCAGCCATGGTCCTTCCATTCGCGGCGGGCGCAACTCTATTACCTTTGCTTGAGGGGCCAGAAAGCAAATATTGGCAAGAGCTGCTCCTGTTGATCCAATCAACACACGAGCGGTGCGCATCGCGTCGATTTGCTCTCGCACAGACATTTTCTGCGGACGTAGTACCCGAACCCCCCGATTGGAAAGCTCCGTTTCGAGTTTTTGTTCGTTTACAAGAACTCGTCCATAGTAACCCCTTCTGGAAAAGTATACGGCGTCTGCCCCCAATGACTTCGGTCGTTCAAATTTCATCGCCAAAGAACGGAACAGTCCATCATTTCTGTGCAAATAATGGTTCATACTCGTCAGCCAAATGACTTCTTCGAAGTGAACTTCGCTAACAGTCTTTTCATACGCATTTGAAGTCAGTCCGGCAGTTTCGACCAATTCGTGTTGCCAGGAATTCAGCCCCGCCGCAATCGGATGAAAACTTTTGTCCAAGCCACTCTCGGACAGAAAATTCAATCCAGTCAGTGCATCAAAAATGAAATGTCCATAATTTTTCTCCGACGCAGGACATAGCCAAAGGGCGCCTTTTCTTACTTTCAAGATTTTTCCAGGCTTCTGAATGTCGCGAAGGCCTGAAAGGCTTGCCGGAACACGCCCGTCTTCCAACACCATGCGCCCAGATTGGACATGCCAGATTGCATTTTTAGCCCAGTTGAGTCGCACGTCTCCAACTAAGCCAATCGGTGTTTCTCTTACCGGCTCTACAATGTCCTGAGCACAGTTGCCGCCGATTTTGTTCCCCGCAATCAACTTATCTGTCAATCCTTCCAGGATCGGAGACAGTGAAGCGTCGGGCGTTATGGAATTTTTCATTTCTTTCGAGTGTATTATTAAGTACTGCTCGCTATCATCCCATAATCCAAGGGTCAATGCGCCCAGCCTTGTTCATTTTGAACAGGCTTGTTAAGTGATTGTCCAGACGCGAATACTGGCTATAGGCTCTCACACACATGAACAATAAAATCGCCCTTGTCACCGGTGCCTCGCGCGGCCTTGGCGCTGCCATTGCGCTGGAACTTTCCAAGACCCATCATGTTGTTGCAGTTGGTCGCACGACGGGTGCACTGGAAGAACTGGACGACAAGATCAAGGCGCAAGGTGGGTCAGCCACGTTGGCCCCCATGGACATCACCAACCGGGACGCCATGGCACATCTGTGCCGGTCGATCCATGATCGTTGGGGACCGATAGATGTCTGGGCGCACACGGCGATCTATGGTCCGGCGCTGATGCCCACGCCCGATCTGGACGACAAGGGATGGACGCAGGCGATGAACACCAATGTCGAAGCCACGCGCAACCTGATCTTCATGGTAAACGCGCTGATGACCGATGACAGCACCGCCATTTTCTTTGCCGATGATCACGCGGGCGAAAAATTCTTTGCCGGCTATGGTGCGACTAAGGCTGCACAGATGGCACTTGTGCGCAGTTGGGCCGCAGAGAATACAAAGCTTGGACCGCGGGTGATAATTGCAGAGCCGAAACCGCTGGCCACAACGATGCGCACGCGTTTCTTTCCTGGTGAAGACCGCAGCAAACTGGCACTTGTTGAAGACGAAGCCAAACGCATTCTCTCCGAGGCAGGATTTACCTAAGTTTCGGCTGATGGCCAACTTGATCTGACAACCAATCTGCGGATGATGGATCTATGTCCCAAAGACAATCCACGTCCAACGACTTAAGCCGCAGATATGATGAAGTCGCACCAAAATGGCATGCGTCCATTATGAAGCTTGGCTACGATGACGCCTATACCCTACTGGTAAGCGCCTTACCGCAACCTGCAACATCGCTTCACGTGCTGGACGTGGGATGTGGTTCAGGCGCGTTTGCACAGGCGTTTCTGACTGCCGGTCTGCACCAGACGAAACACATACATCTGCTTGATCCATCGCGGGAGATGCTGAACCGCGCCCGCACTCTTTTGACCCCCTACAACGTGCCGATGACATGTCACCAGGCTGGAATAGGAACCAGTTCCATCAAGAGTGGGGGCATCGACACCCTGCTTTGCGCCCACGTGATTGAACATGTGGACGACCCAATCGGCGCATTAAAGTGGATTCGCAGCTGTCTGTCTTCGGGTGGGCAGCTGGCACTTTCGGTCAGCAAGCCCCATTGGTGTACCGCCATACTTAGGTGGAAATGGGGTCACAAAGCTTATCATCCCCATCAGGTCGAGTCCTTGTTGCGTGGGGCTGGATTTACACGGATCACCCCGGTTCCATTTCTGAAAGGGCCCCCGTCGCGCACATCAATGGGTTATGTCGCCTCTTGAACACGTTTGAAGACCGGCCCGGTGAGAAACTAGAAACCGTTTGCTGCAAGGCTGTGCCTGCCCTATTGAATGAAAAAGATTTTTAGGAAAACGGGTTGTCCATGCGCATTCTCATCACCAATGACGACGGGATCAACGCGCCGGGTCTGAAAGTTGCCGAAGCGATCGCGCAAGAGGTCGCACAGGAACTTGCAGGTGAACGAGCCGAGATCTGGACCGTCGCCCCAGCCTTTGAACAGTCGGGGGTTGGGCATTGTATCTCATACACGCATCCCTTCATGATCGCTGAACACAGTCCGCGTCGATTTGCCGCCGAAGGCAGCCCTGCCGATTGCGTGATTGCGGCGCTTTATGACGTCATGCCAGAACGCCCCGATTTGGTGATTTCCGGCGTCAACCGGGGCAACAACTCGGCTGAAAACGCACTTTACTCCGGCACACTTGGCGCTGCGATGGAGGCTGCCCTGCAAGGTCTGCCCGCCATTGCCCTGTCGCAATATATGGGCCATGGAACCAAAGGCCTGGTTAATATGTTCGATGCGGCGGCGGCATACGGTGGTGATGTGGTGCGTCGCTTGTTGGCCGATGCACCTTGGGATCACGGTTCTGATTACCGTCTGTTCTATAACGTGAACTTCCCCCCTGTCGGGTCGGATCAAGTCAAAGGCATCAAGGCGGCCCCGCAAGGCTGGAGAAATGATGCATTTTTCAAGATAGAAGCGCAGAACAGCCCTTCGGGCCGCAAGTTTCTGTGGATCAAAGGTGGACCGCAAGCCAACCGCGCAGCCCCCAACATGGACGTGACCCATAATCTGGATGGCTATGTCTCGGTGACTCCAATGCGTGCCGATCTTACAGCCCATGACCATCTGGTAAGTTTGGGAGCGTTATTTGAATGAGCGAGACGGGCGTCACAGACGCGGAACGCAAGATGCAGTTCCTGTTTGCCCTGCGTTCAAAGGGCGTGACGAACCCGCGTGTCCTGTCGGCCATGGAAGAAATAGACCGCGGCCCCTTCGTGCGCGGCCTGTTCGCCGAACGTGCTTACGAAGATATGCCGCTGCCGATATCCTGCGGGCAGACGATCTCACAGCCTTCCGTGGTTGGCTTGATGACGCAGGCCGCACAGATCAGCCCGCGTGACAAGGTGCTCGAAGTTGGCACCGGGTCGGGCTATCAGGCGGCGATCCTGTCGCGGCTCGCACGCCGGGTCTATACGGTCGATCGTCACCACAAGCTGGTACGCGCTGCCCGCGATCTGTTCGAGGCAATGGACCTGCATAACATTACCACCATCACCGGTGATGGATCGCGCGGCTTGCCCGATCAGGCACCGTTCGACCGCATAATTGTGACCGCCGCCGCCGAGGATCCCCCCGGACCCCTCTTGGCGCAGCTTGCCATTGGCGGTATCATGATTGTGCCGGTGGGCCAGTCCGACGCGGTGCAAAGCCTGATCAAGGTAACGCGCAGCGAAGACGGGTTTGACTATGACGAACTTCTGCCGGTGCGTTTCGTGCCCCTTTTGGAAGGGTTGGGGCAGGACTGACGCGCGCAAGACAGACCGGGACGCCGGGAACATGGGGCCATGCCCCGCACAGCAGTGAAAAGACCCGACAACAGGGTCACAACCAGAGCCTGACAACAGGCCAATGGATTGAGGAACGAGCAATGCCACTTTCATGCACGACTGAAACCCGTGCGCGCCGCACAATGCGGTGTCGCCCCATGCGCTCTACCGCCCTGGTTGGGCTTCTGGTGGGACTGACCGCCTGTGACAGCCCCTTCGACATGGATATGCGGCGGTTTGCCCCCGGCGGCCTGTCAACAACTGAAGCCGCACAAGGGGCCACAACAACAGCGCGCCCCAAAGCAGACGCACGTGGCGTGATCTCTTACCCCAGTTATCAAGTGGCTGTGGCCAAGCGCGGCGACACTGTCGCACAGGTTGCAAGCCGCATCGGCATGGCCCCGGCAGAACTGGGCCGCTATAACGGTATCGCTGTCGACGCCCGCCTGCGCGAAGGCGAAGTGCTGGCCCTGCCGCGCCGCGTGGCCGAACCGGCTACCGGGGTAATAACACCAAGCGACGATATCGACATCACGACACTGGCAGGCGACGCCATTGACCGTGCAGATGGCACATCGGCCAAACCAGCCGCCACCGTCACATCAGGTGAGCAACCCACCCGCCACCAAGTGAAACGTGGCGAAACCGCCTATTCCATCGCACGCAACTATGGTGTGTCGGTCCGTGCCTTGGCCGATTGGAACGGTCTTGGCTCAAGCCTGACCGTGCGCGAAGGTCAGTTCTTGATGATACCGGTAAAAGTCGATGCACCCGTTCAGACCGCCAGCGTCACACAACCTGGGCAAGGCTCTGCAGCGCCCATTCCGCCTTCATCGGCGAAGCCCTTGCCCAAAGATGAAGCGGTCCCTGAAAAGGTGACTGCCCCAGCGTCGCCCAAGCTGGAAGAAACCCGCACGCCTGCCAGCACAGCCCGCATGTCGCTGCCGGTTGCAGGGAAAGTCACCAGTTTGTTTGACGCCGAAAAGGCCGGCTACATTCTGGTGTCCGCCAAGCCCGGCGACCCCGTTAAAGCCGCGGCCAATGGCACGGTGCGCTTGGTGTCCAAAGATGTCGAGGGGGAAGAGATCGTGGTAATCGACCACGGCAACGGCACCCAAAGCGCCTATAGCTTCGTTCAGGGAATCAAAGTGAAGAAGGGCCAATCGGTGAAACGTGGCCAGCAAATCGCGTCTGCATCAAAGAACCAGTACAACGCGATTCAGTTCCTTGTCTTCAAGGGGACCGAACCGGTCGACCCAATGCCTTACCTGCAGTAAGACAGAGCAGATAGTGACATCAGGGGCGGCCAATCGGTCGCCCCTGATACGTTGAGGGCTACAGCGTGATGCGGAACAGAGCGAAGCCGCTGTCGGACATACCTGCCTCTTCAATCGCCACACGCGGCACATTGGCAACGTGTTTGGCGGCGGCGGGTCCGGTTTCGAACAGCACACTGGTGTTCTCCATCGGTGCAAAGGTCCAGTTTCCGTCCGCTTTCGGATTGATTGTGCCTTTTTCAACGATGTAACGCACTAGCACATCACGGTTGGTGTCCGGCCCTTCGAAGATCGTCGTATCACCGCCTGCGCCGGGGAAATGCCCACCACCACCAGCGCGGTAATTATTAGTCGCAATGATGAATTCCTGATCCTCATCAATTGGTTGTCCATCAAACTGCAAGTTGACGATCCGGTGGGCATCGGATGCGATTACCTCACCATCTTTATTGTAACGTGCTGGTTGGCTCAGGTCGATTTGATATGTGACACCATCAATGACATCGAAATTGTAAGATGGCATCTCGGGGTTCAGCAGCACCGCATCTTGTGCCCCCGGTTCGATCTGGTTGAAGATCGTGGCCGAGCGTTCCAGCCATTCGCGCACTGTCGCACCGTTGATCCGTACCGCCCTTACAGTGTTGGGATAAAGATACAGGTCGGCCACGTTCTTGATCGCGACATCACCGACCTCAACATCGGTATAGTAATCCGGGCCGCCGCGTCCCCCCGCCTTGAATGGTGCAGCCGCAGACAAGATCGGCAGACCTTCATTCTCGGTCCCTTTCATCATCTGTTCGATATACCAGATCTGAGCATTCGACACGATCTGGACAGAGGGGTCATCGGCAACCAACGCGAAATAGGAATGTAGCGGGGCATCGGTCTTGCCCACCGCGCGGCGTACATATTCCAGCGTCTCATCATGCTCTTTCTGTACAGACGCCAGCACGGCGGCATCGCTTTCGACCAGCGCCGTGATTGAGCGGTCTTCGCCGCGCTTGTAGATCGGGCGTGCCTCGCAACTGTGCGACACCACGCGCCACGCGCCGCCATCATGTTCCAGCATCAGGTCGATCAGACCCATATGCGAGCCCCAGAACCCGCCCATCACAGCCGGAATCCCCATCAGAGTGCCCGCTTCGACATCCGCGCCAGCAAAATCAGCGTAGGTATCAGAGGGGAACACAAGATGGGAATGACCCGTCAGCACAGCGTCGATCCCTTCGACCGCCGCCAGAGGGATCGAGGCATTCTCCATCCCATCACTATGCTCAGCCGCACCGATACCAGAGTGTGACAACGCAATGATCAGATCAGCCCCTTCCTCACGCATCTGCGGGACATAGGCGCGCGCGGCTTCAACGATGTCACGGGCCATCACGTTGCCTTCCAGATGGCGCCGGTCCCAGTTCATGATCTGGGGCGGTACGAAGCCGATGAACCCGATGCGAATGGGCTGCACGGTGCCCCCGCCATTGGTGATTTCGCGGTCCACGATCACATAGGGCGGCAGCAGGGTTTCATCTTCGCGCGGTGAAGCACCCAGCTTTTTCGCGACGTTGGCGCACACGATGGGGAAGCCCGCTCCAGCCACGGATTTCATCAGGAAATCAAGTCCATAGTTAAACTCGTGATTGCCCAGCGTTGACGCGTCAAATCCCAGTGTGTTCATCGCGTTAATGACCGGATGGGTGTCGCCATCTTTCATCCCGCGCTCATAGGCGATGTAGTCGCCCATCGGGTTGCCTTGCAGGAAATCTCCGTTGTCCAGCAAGAGCGAGTTCGTCGCCTCGGCCCGTATTTCACCAATCAAGGACGCGGTGCGCGCCAGCCCGACCGTATCAACCTCGCGGTCGGCATAATAGTCATAGGGAAAGACGTGAACATGCAGGTCCGTCGTCTCCATGATCCGCAAATGCGCCTGATTTTGCGACGCTTGGACGGAATAGGGATGCAAGGCAATAAACCCTGCTGTACCGGCCAGAAAGCCGCGACGCGATAGGGTAAGAGACATGGGAACCTCCGCTATAGGACGAATTTGGAAACAGGCTAGGTTGGTATCATGACAGCGAAATGACCCGTTTGGCAAATTTTGACGACCCAAACGGCAGCGCCCCGCCGGTCAATCGACACAACGGGGCGCTTTTAATTTATGTTTCCAATGCCTTGCAGTCCGCTATTCGTCTGCCCGGCCTTTGCCCAAATGCTTGCGCAACCGTGACGGCGTCGACTTCTTGCGGTTTTTGTAGGGGTTCTGCTCACCCTGCCCGCGCATCGTCAGCCGGATCGGTGTGCCCGGCATGTCAAAATCCTCGCGCAGCCCATTGACCAGATAACGGCTATAACTTTCTGGCAGTTTCTCTGGTAACGAGCACATGACCACAAAACCCGGCGGACGGGTCTTCACCTGTGTCATATAGCGCAGTTTAATCCGACGTCCGCCCGGTGCGGGCGGCGGGTGGGCCGAGATCATTTCGGCCAGCCAACCGTTCAACTGCGCGGTTTTTACCCGGCGGTTCCAGATCTCATGGGCGCGCATGACGGCGGCTTGCAGGCGCTCTAATCCCTTACCCGTTTTCGCGGAAATGGTGACCAGCGGGGCACCGCGCAACTGTGGCAACAGCCGGTCAAACGCTTCTTTCAGTTCTTTGAGCTTGGCCTGCTTTTCAGGCTCGGCGTCCCATTTGTTGACCGCGACGACCACCGCGCGGCCTTCGCGTTCGGCCAAGTCCGCGATGCGCAAATCCTGTTGTTCAAACGGGATGGCAGCATCCAAAAGCACCACCACAACTTCGGCAAACTTCACGGCGCGCAACCCGTCCGAGACTGACAGTTTTTCAATCTTTTCCTGCACCTTTGCGCGTTTGCGCATCCCGGCAGTGTCAAAGATGCGCGTCGGCACCCCGCCCCAATCGAACCGCTGCGAAATCGCATCACGGGTGATTCCGGCTTCCGGCCCTGTCAGCAGACGTTCTTCTCCGATCAACTTGTTGATCAACGTGGACTTACCCGCGTTGGGGCGTCCGATTACGGCCACCTGCAAGGGTTTGTCCTGAGTCGGCACGCGCGGGCCATCATCCGCGTCCTCGTCAAAATCAACATCCGTTTCAGGGGCTATTTCGGCGGCACGTTTTTCGAATTTTTCCGCGATCGGGCGCAGCACATCCATCAGCTCGCCCATACCCTCGCCATGTTCGCCCGATAGGCGGATCGGCTCGCCCAGCCCAAGAGAGAAGGCTTCCAGATACCCGGCCTCTCCGGCCTTGCCTTCGGATTTGTTGGCGGCAAGGATCACATGCGCGTTTTTGCGGCGCAGGATGTCGGCAAACACCTCGTCAGAGGGTAGAATACCAGCGCGCGCATCAACCAGAAACAGGCAAGCGTCGGCCATCTCGACCGCCCGTTCAGTCAGGCGGCGCATTCTGCCCTGAAGGCTTTCATCGGTGGCTTCTTCCAGCCCTGCACTGTCGATCACGGTAAAACGCAGATCGCCCAGCCGTGCCTCGCCTTCGCGCAGATCGCGTGTCACGCCGGGCTGGTCGTCGACCAACGCAAGGCGTTTGCCAACCAAGCGGTTGAACAGCGTGGATTTGCCCACATTCGGGCGCCCCACGATGGCAAGGGTGAAGCTCATATCGGTCTCCGGGTCACGTCAAGCGCCCCGCATACACGGTTTACGGGTCAGCGCAAAGCCAGAAGTTTGCCGTCACGTGACACCAGATAAGCGGTGCCATTCACCACGACGGGACGTGTTGCAGCCCCACCCGGAATGGCCACCTGTCCGACCAGCGCGCCGTTCACGGGGTTGAAACCACGCATCACGCCGTCAGACGAGGCAACCCACAGCTTGCCACCTGCCAAAACGGGGCCAAGATTGGCATAGATCGCTTTACGTTTCCGGTTTTTTGATTTGGTGTAATAAGGCAGCGGCACGCCCCAGATGCGTTCACCGGTTTTGGCATCCAGACGCACAAGTTGCGCTTCGTCCGAGACAAGGAAAACCGACCCGCCCGTGACCCAAACCGGGCTGACAGCGCCTTCTTTTGCGGTCCACAGACGCTCACCCGACAGGTCGATGGCCACGGTGCGCCCCACTGGGTTACCGGTAAAGATCACACCATCCTTCACCACAGGTTCGCCTGTGATGTCGGTCACGATGGAATAGCCGCGTCCGGCGCGTTCACCAGCGATCAGGCTGGACCATGTGCGCGCACCGCCTTTTTTCAGGGCGGCCACGACCTCTCCCGAGGCGAAAGGCAGAAGCACTAGACGATCGGTGACGGCTGGCGAAGATACTCCCACCACACCATCCTGGCTTGGCGTGCCGGACAGGCGCCATTTCACCCGGCCATTCGCCGCCTCGATTGCCCAGGCGCTGTTGTCGCGGCTGACCACGTAAACAAGCCCACCCGACAACGCAGGCGCCCCGGATCCCGAGGCGTCCATCTTCTGCTGCCATTTGACCCGCCCCGTGGCGGCATCAAGCGCGCTGACCAGACCGAAGCCAGAGGTCACATAGATCGTGCCATCGGCATAGGCCAGACCGCCCCCCGAGGCATCGTCGGACCGATCCGACGGCGGAGTCAGGTCACGCGACCAAAGTGTTGCACCAGCGGTCGATGTGGCCACCACCTGCGCACGGCTGTCCAGCGTGAACACGCGCCCGTTTGCCACGACCGGTTCGGCGGTAATCCGATGCTTTCGGTCATTGCCTTGACCGATTGATGCCGCAAACAGCAGCTTTGGCGCGGGGGACAGGGCGGGATGTTGCACGCGGTGGGTCAGGCTGCCACCCAGATGAGTCCAGCTTGAATGATTAACCACGGCCGGCAGGGAAATCGGCTGTGCGCGATCAGCGCGATCAGGTCCTTCGACGGCTGCTGCCGCCTCGGATAGCTCGGCGGCGTCCATGGTTTGCGGGTTCAGACTGCGCAGGTCTTCCCGTTCGCCGGGAAGAATGTATTCCTGTTGGGAACAGGCAGACAGAAGGCTCAACGAGACCAAAAGAGCAGCGCTGTGTGTGAACTTCAAAATACGTCCCCCAGATTATCAATTAATCTTATCAAACCGGGCAGTTTCCAAGTGATTGCCCAGTGCAGGTCATCAGGATGCGTCCAGGGACCCGCCCAGCGCCACAATCAACTGAGACGCACGTCGACGCAAGGCCCCAGACGCCTCGTCATCCACCAAAAGTGCTTTCAGGCGGGCGATGGCGGCATCGGTCTGGCCGTCGTCAATATCAACCAATGCAAGCTGCTCTTCGGCAAGCGTTCGAAAAGGGGCACCGGCAATGGCGAGCGGCTCAAGCCGTTCACGGCGCACGGCGGCCTCAAGATCCGCACCTGCCTTGGACACCAACTTCAATTGCGCCAAATCACGATACAAGCTGTCGATAGCGGGATCGTCAGCCAAAGCCCGCAACGCATCCACGCCCTCTTCCCCTTCAGCCGCCGCCAGCATGGCAACCACGGCAGAGGCATCGCCGCTGACATCCAGCGCGGCCAGTGCAGTGGCGCGTTCTGCAGGGTCGGCTTGCTCCTCTGCTGCCAAAATGGCATCACCAAGGGCTTGCGCCGCAGCACGGTCGCTGGCTTTGCGCCATTCGTTATAGGCGGCGCCACCCACCAGAATGACAACCAGCAAGACGGCGATCCAGCCATATTTCCGCATCAATGCATACAGCTTGTCGCGACGCACCTCTTCGCTGACTTCATCGATGAAAGTATCGGTCTCGCTCACGGTCGTGCCTCCGGGTCAAAATCTGAACTCCTTTTGCCCGAACAGTGGCCGATTGCCAAGGGGGGTGCGACGCACCGCTGTCGGTTCCTTCTGCGAGCGCTGAATTGATGACCGTTCGGCTGATGCCGGTTGATCCTTCTGGTTGCACAGGTCAGGGAACCCACACTTGTTCCCATGCAAAACAACGCATAGTGTTTCGCCAGTTTGTTTAACATCAGCAGGTATTCCTATGCGCCTTTTCCCAATAGTCACGGCGATCCTTGTGGTGGCGGGATTGTATTTTCTGGTGTTTCAACGTGACACGCTTGAAACGGCAGCGGGAACACCAGCCGCAGAGGTCAGTGAGGCAGCCACCGACAACGTGGATGCATCACCTACCAGTGGTGTTTCAGTGGTGGCTTTGCGAAGCACTGCGCGCGAGATCGAATTGCCTGTTCTGTTGCGCGGCCGGACCGAGGCCAATCGAAGGGTTGAACTGCGCGCCGAAACGACTGGGCAAGTCGTGTCTGCCAAGATTGCCAAGGGCAGCCTTGTGAACGAAGGCGATGTTTTGTGCCAACTTGATGCAGGCACTCGTGAAGCCAGCCTAGCAGAAGCCACCGCGCGTCTGGCCGAAGCAAAGGCACGTGCGCCCGAAGCCGACGCCCGTGTGATCGAAGCGCAGGCAAGGTTGGACGAGGCAACATTCAACCTGACCGCCGCCACCAAGTTGTCAGCAGGCGGATTTGCATCAGACACGCGGGTTGCCAACACCAAAGCATCTGTTGAAGCGGCACGCGCTGGGTTTATCGCAGCACAATCGGGAGCCTCCAGTTCCGCCGCGGCCATCCAGTCCGCCGAGGCCGCCGTGGCCGCTGCCCAACGCGAAATCGAGCGGCTGGACATCCGCGCGCCTTTCCCCGGCACGTTAGAAACCGACACTGCCGACATCGGGACGCTGCTGCAGCCCGGCGCCGCCTGCGCGACGGTGGTGCAATATGATCCGGTGCGCGTCGTCGGTTACGTCTCTGAACTTCAGGTCGACAAGCTGACCACCGGGCTGCCCGCGAATGTGCGGCTGGCGGCTGGCGGCGAGCTGACAGGTATCGTGACCTTCGTTGCCGACACCGCAGACCCGATTACACGGACCTTTCGAGTCGAGGTTGAAATCTCGCGTCCTGACGACGCTTCGGTTATCCGTGCAGGCCAAACCGCCGAGGTCGTCATCACGGGGAACGGGTTGCTCGCACACCTTGTACCGCAAAGTGCACTGACGCTGGACGACGATGGGCAATTGGGCGTTCGGATCGTGACCGACAGCAATTTGGCAGGGTTTTCGCCCGTCGAGATGATACGCGACAGTGTCGACGGTGTGTGGATCACCGGGTTGCCCACAACCGCGGATGTGATTGTCGTGGGCCATCACTATGTCAGTGATGGCGTATCCGTTGACGTCACCTATCAGGAGCCGGGCATATGATCGGGATCATTGATTGGGCAGCAAACCGCGCCCGAATGGTCATCGCCTTCGTGATCCTGTCGGTTCTGTCCGGCGCGATCGCCTATGTCAGTCTGCCGAAAGAAGGAGAGCCGGACATTGAAATCCCGGCTCTTTTTGTTTCGGTCCCCTTTCCCGGTATTTCCGCTGCTGATGCCGAACAGCTTCTTCTGCGCCCGATGGAAACGGAACTGGCCGACATTGACGGGCTGAAAACCATGTCCGGCACCGCCGCCGAAGGCTATGCAGGCGTGGCGTTGGAATTCGAGTTCGGCTGGAACAAGACCAACGTCATGGCGGATGTGCGCGACGCGATGAACTCGGCCGAAGGGAAGTTTCCGCAGGGGTTTGACAGCTATTCTGTCAATGAAATCAACTTCTCGGAATTCCCGATCATCATCGTAAACCTGACCGGAAACGTGCCCGAACGTACGCTGGTACGACTGGCGCGTGAATTGCAGGATGAATTGGAAGGGTTGGATGCGGTGCTCGAGGCATCGCTGACCGGCTATCGCGACGAGATGCTTGAGGTCGAGATCGACCCTTTGAAGCTGGAAGCGTACAACGTGACAGCGGGCGAGCTTATCCAGGTGGTGCAAAACAACAACCAATTGATCGCAGCTGGTGACATCAAGACGCCCACTGGGTCAACCGCCGTCAAGATACCTTCGTCCTTTGATGAGGTGAAGGATGTTTACGATCTACCGGTCAAGGTCAATGACGACAGCGTGGTGACTCTGGGCGATCTGGCGACGATCCGTCTGACTTTTGAGGACCGCGAGGGCACGGCACGGTTCAATGGCGACACCACGGTGGCGCTGCAAGTGGTGAAGCGGAAAGGATACAATCTGATCGACACGGCCGCAGAAGTGCGCGACCTGGTGGATGAAACCCGCAACAGTTGGCCCAAAGAGCTGCAACAAGCCGTACAGATCGGCACGTCAAACGACCAAAGCTATGTGGTCGACAGCATGGTGCGCCAATTGGAGGGCTCAGTCATCACTGCGATTGCGCTGGTCATGATTGTGGTGCTGGGGGCGCTCGGCATCAGGCCCGCACTCTTGGTGGGCTTTGCAATTCCGACCTCATTCCTTTTGACCTTTGCACTGTTTGGCGCACTTGGGGTCACAATCTCGAACATCGTGATGTTTGGCCTGATCCTTGCGGTGGGGATGCTTGTAGACGGTGCCATCGTGGTGGTCGAATATGCCGACAAGAAGATCACCGAAGGCGTGGGCCCAATGGCTGCCTATACGGCCGCGGCAAAACGAATGTTCTGGCCCATTGTCAGTTCGACCGCGACGACGCTGTGCGCCTTCCTGCCCATGCTGTTTTGGCCCGGCATTCCCGGCGAGTTTATGGGCTGGCTGCCTAAGACACTGATCTTCGTCCTGATGGCGTCTCTGCTGGTGGCGCTAATCTATCTGCCGGTGGTTGGCGGCGTGTCGGGTCGGATCAGCCGAACGATAGGCTTCTTGTCCGATGCCCTGCGGGGGCTTCCGGTGTGGCTGCGTGCGCTGTTGGTTCTGCCCTCAGCCTATGTACTGTTTCTGTCCGGTTTCCAATTATTAAACCCCGGCTATCTATTCGGCGGCGTGCCTCCGTTCGAAGGCGCAATGTCAATTCTGCCCGGCGCGTTGCTGTTCGTTTTGGGGGCGACCGCCACGTCGGTCACGCTGGGATCGCTCAGCTGGCATCGTGAGGCGCAAAGGATCCAGGGTGGCTATCGCCGGACCTGGTTTGGGCATCTGATCCACTTCATCTCGGGCAACCCAATCATGCCGCTGGTGTCCATCGCGCTGGTCATCGGTTTCGTGGTGTCCACGTTTATGATGTATGGCCGCAACAACCTGGGCGTCGAATTCTTCGCCGACAGTGAACCGGAACAGGCCATCGTCTATGTGCGTGCCCGTGGCAACCTGAGCCTTGAAGAACAGGATGCGATGGTGAAACAGGCGGAAGAAATTGCCTTGTCCACAAAAGGCATCGACAGTGTTTTCGCCTTTGCAGGCTCAGGCGGGTTGAACCAGAACACAGGCGGAGCCATGGGGCCGCGCGACAGCATCGGCCAGTTGCAAATCGAACTGGTGGCATGGGTGGATCGCCCATCAATCGAACAGGACGCGCCACTGTTTGGGCTGATCCCGTTCACCACCACCGAGATTGATCCCGAATTTGACGGCGATGTGGTCATGGCCCGGTTGGAGGAACGACTGGCCACCCTGCCCGGCATTCGTACCGAAGTGTTGAACCTGAACCGGGGTCCAGCATCGGCCAAGCCCGTGCATCTGCGCCTTAAGGGCGATGATTGGGACGCGTTGGAGCAAGCCGCGAACATGGCCATCGCTCAGTTCGACGCCACCCCCGGCCTGACCGCCATTGAAGACACACTGCCCCTGCCCGGCATTGACTGGCAGATCGAGGTGGATGTGGAAGAAGCTGGTCGCTACGGCACGGATGTGGCCACGGTTGGTGGCATGGTTCAGCTTGTGACCAACGGTATCTTGCTGGACACAATGCGGGTCGATAGCTCGGACGAGGAAATTGAGATCCGCGTGCGGTTACCGGAACAAGATAGGGTCCTGTCCACACTGGACGGACTTAAAATTCGTACCGCAACCGGGCTGGTGCCGATGTCGAACTTCGTCACCCGAAAACCGGTGCCCAGCCTTGCCCAGATCGACCGCGTCGATCAAAGCCGCTACTACGACGTGAAGGCGGGCGTGCAGGACGGGCTGGTCCGACTGACCGACCCCGAAGGAGGCGAGCGGTATGTGAACGCCGCCGAGGCTGACCGGATCATGGCAACCGGTGAAGGCGCCAATCTGACCCGCATACCGGTGACGCCCGGCGATCGGATTGCTGCCCTGACAAAATGGATTGATGGGGCCGATCTGCCCGCAGGCGTCAGTTATGAATGGACTGGCGATCAGGAGGATCAGGCGGAAAGTCAGGCTTTCCTTGGACAAGCCTTCATAGGCGCGCTTGGGATGATGTTCATCATTCTGCTGGCGCAGTTCAACAGCCTCTACAACTCAGTTCTGGTGTTGTTGGCGGTGGTGCTGTCGACCACAGGCGTGCTGATCGGGATGATGGTGATGCAGCAACCGTTCTCGATCATCATGACCGGCACCGGGATCGTGGCGTTGGCGGGGATCGTGGTGAACAACAACATCGTCCTGATCGACACCTATCAGGATTATGCCCGCTATATGCCCAAGATCGAAGCGATCACCCGCACCGCCGAGGCCCGTATCCGCCCGGTTCTTCTGACCACGATCACAACGATGGCTGGTCTTGCCCCGATGATGCTTGGCCTGTCGCTGGATTTCTTTAACGGCGGCTATTCACTGGACGCCCCCACCGCCCTGTGGTGGAAACAACTGGCCACGGCAGTGGTTTTCGGGCTGGGCATCGCGACCGTGCTAACGCTGGTATTCACGCCGTCGATGCTGGCGCTGCGCATCTGGATTTCTGCAGGCGCGTATCGGTCTGCGAACGGCTTGCAAGCGCTCGCCCGCCGATCGGGACAAATGGCGCGCGATGTCGCGTTGGAAAAGGCCGCGCGCAATACGACCCTGCATGATTTGATTTGGGATCAGCCGACGGAAGTGGACGGCGACATGCCAGACACCGGGGACATGTCGCCCAATATTGAAGATATCAAACGCGTCCTTTCACCGCAGACCAAATCACAACCCGTCGCGTCTGAAGCGACACTCTCCGCAACACCGGATTCGGAAGAAAAAGCTCCGTCGGGCGGAAAAGACGCCGCAGAATAGGCGCGCTGTGATCCAATACAGTGGCCGACGGCCGGATGTCATTCGGCCAGCTTCAGATGTCCGGTGGCAGTCATCGGGTTGGGGTCGGTCGTGTCCTCTTGCGCAGCTTCGCTGGCTTGGCGCGCCCACATGGCCGCATAGCGGCCGTCTTGCGCCAGCAGGCTGTCGTGGCTGCCCCGTTCAATGACCTCGCCCGCTTCGAGCACGATGATTTCATCGGCATCCACGATGGTGGACAGGCGATGGGCGATGGTGATCACCGTGCGCCCCTCGCCCATCTCACGCAGGCTTTCCTGGATGTCCCGCTCGGTCTGGGTATCCAGCGCCGAGGTCGCTTCGTCCAGCAACAGGATCGGCGGATTTTTCAGAAGCGTCCGGGCGATGCCCACGCGCTGTTTCTCACCCCCCGACAGTTTCAAGCCACGTTCGCCCACCTGGGTGTCGTAGCCATCGGGCAGGCTCATGATGAAATCGTGAATCCTGGCGGCCTTGGCTGCACCTTCCACTTCCTCGCGCGAGGCCTCAGGGCGACCATAGGCAATGTTGTAATATACGCTGTCATTGAACAATACCGTGTCCTGCGGCACCACGCCGATCACCCCATGCAGGCTGTCTTGCGTCACATCACGCACATCTTGCCCGTCAATCTTCAAACTGCCACTGCTGACGTCATAGAACCGAAACAGAAGTCGTCCGATGGTTGACTTTCCCGAACCGGAAGGCCCGACAATCGCAACCGTCTTTCCTGCTGGGACATCAATCGACACCCCTTTCAGGATCGGGCGCGCAGGATCATAGCCAAACCGCAAATCGTCAAAGGACAACGCTCCACCGGTGATCTTGATATCTGGGGCACCGGGTTTGTCCGTTACTTCTGCGGGTTGCTCCAACAGGTCAAACATCTCGCCCATATCAACCAAGGATTGGCGAATTTCGCGATAGACGGTGCCCAGAAAGTTCAGGGGCATGGTGATCTGGATCATATAGGCATTGACCATGACGAAATCGCCGACAGTCAGGTCGCCAGCCTGCACACCGATTGCAGCCAGCACCATCACGCCGACAAGCCCCAGCGTTATCAATAGCGCTTGCCCAAAGTTCAGGAACGCCAGCGAATAGGATGTTTTCAGCGCGGCTTGTTCATACCCGGCCATGGCAACGTCGTAGCGTTCCGCTTCACGCCTTTCAGCACCGAAATACTTCACGGTCTCGAAGTTCAGCAGACTGTCGATGGCCTTCTGGTTCGCGTCCGTGTCCTGATCGTTCATTTCCTTGCGGATGCGCACACGCCATTCGGTCACTCTGAAGGTGAACCAGACATAGGCCCCGATGGTGCCGACAACGACGGCCAGATACCAGACATCAAAGACGAAAAACAGGATCGCCGAGATCAGTGCAAGCTCCAACACCAGCGGCCCCATCGAAAACAGCATAAAGCGTAAAAGGAACTCGACCCCCTTCACACCGCGTTCGATAATCCGTGACAACCCGCCTGTCTTTCGCGTGATGTGATAGCGCATGGACAAGCGGTGAATGTGGGTGAACGTCTCTAGCGCCAGTTGACGCAAGGCGCGCTGGCCCACACGCGCAAACACCGCGTCGCGCAATTGTTGGAATCCGTTGGTCATGATCCGCGCCATGCCATAAGCCAACGTCAATCCAACCGCACCTGCCGCCAGCGCCCAAGCTTCCCCGGTTGCCTCGCCGCTCAGCACATCAACCGCACCTTTATAAAGAAACGGCGTCAGGACCGATACGATTTTGGACGCCAAAAGCATCACCAACGCGATCACCACCCGTCGTTTCACCCAAGGTTTATCCTCGGGCCACAGATAAGGCGCGACACGTTTGATCGTGCGCCAACCGTTCTTTGGCGCTTCGGTCGAGGTGATACGGGAGGGAGCCATAGGTAACCTTTTCGTGGCTGGCGAAGTCATATCTGTGCGATGGGATCAGACAGCGCTTGCGTCATTTCAATATTTCACCGATATTTGAAATATGGAGCAGAGTCGAGTCCTCAGATCCCTGTCAGCCATGGCACATGACACGCGGTTAGAAATCGTGCGTCTTCTTGTGCCTTGCGGCAAAAACGGGATGGCCGCCGGCGCAATAGCCAAGGCGATTGGTGTTTCAGCATCGGGTTTGTCGTTTCACTTGGCACAATTGGAAGCAGCGGGACTGCTGACCTCGCGCAAGGCATCACGACATGTCATATATGCAGCCGACTGCAAGGCGCTGGGTGGTGTCATCGCATATTTGTTAAACGATTGCTGCGCACGCGACCCCGATATCTGTGCCTGCACCGGCCAGGACGTCGACGTTGAACATCAAAGCAAACGAACTCATACTTCTCAGCCTTAGAAATTACTCTGCTTCAGGGATCGCAAAGACCTGTCCCGGATAAATCAGATCAGGATCCCGGATCTGCTCTCTATTGGCCGCAAATACGCGCACGTAAAGCGGCCCTTCCCCAAGATGTTCGCGTGCGATAGCCCAAAGTGTTGATCCCGGTTGCACCGTTACGGCCTCGACCCGCGCTTTCGGGGCGGATGTGTCTGCATTTGTCACTGCGGCCAACTGGGTGGGTTCTTCTCGTTTGAACGGGGTTTCAGTGCGCGATGTGACAGATCCATCTTCGGCCAGTTCATCGACTCTAAGCGTATATACACCGCTGTCCACCTCAGGCAACGGAACGCGCCATTGACCGCTTTGGGCTACCTCGCCGATTTCAATCGGTTTATTGTTCAGATATATCCGCAGATTGGCACCACCTTGCCCACGCCCCGACAAAGCGACGTCGCCAGATTCGTCGTAAGTGATTGCGTCTATGACGATATTATCGACTGCTGGACTACCAGTGCCATCCTGCAAAACAGCTATACCCTCATCATCGGCCAACAGAACCTGAGGGGCGTTGGCCGTGGTCTCGGGCGTTTCCATGCCTGGGGTGTCTGGATCTGCCGCGGCAAGTGCTTCGCTTTCTGGAGCTGCCGTCACCGGCTCAGGCGTCGGGTCAGATACGGCCGGCGCGATCAGGACAGTTTGCGAGCTTTCGCTGTTCTCGACGACTTTCCCGCTGTCATCAAGCGTCGAAAACCCAAGTGTGCTAGGGGCTTCGACGGGAAGGTCCAGCAGCGCAACAAAGTTGCCATCGCTGCCGACTTCGACATCCTCAAGCGGTGCACCGTCAATGGTCAGTTGAATGGTGCTTCCGGGTTCGGCATGGCCAGCCACAACAGCACTGCCATCCGGATCCACACGGACAACATCAAATCCCGGCGGTGTGTCAGACGGGGTCTCTGTATCTACCGCAGCATCTGCAACATCATCGGGCGTCGAGTGCTCGGCATCTGACGGCGAAGCATCGATCTCAGGCATTTCCGTCGGTGGCGCTGATGTTTCAGCTATTGGGTCGGGCAATACAGATGACGGTTTCTGCACCCAGAAATACAACGCCACACCAATAGCGACTGCAAGAACCGCTCCTGCCGCCACTTTTATTCCGGTCGCATTGCCAGCGTTGCCTGTTTCTGTCGTCATTTGCGTCCCCTGTCGGCTGAACTTTAGGCCGCACCTGCTTGTTGAACAGTAGCAATCCCGCTAACACCGGTCAAAAGATCATTCAGGCACCAACGAATTGGGGACATCCATGACACAGCACACGGCATCAGTTTGCGTTTACTGCGGCTCGCGGTTTGGTACGGATTCCGCCTATCGCGACGCTGCCACCGCACTTGGCACAGCCTTGGCCGGGAACGGTTGGCGACTGGTCTATGGGGCTGGAGATGTCGGGCTGATGGGCACGGTTGCCGTCGCCGCCCAGCTTGAAGGTGCGCAAACATTCGGGGTCATCCCGAAACACCTAATGAAATGGGAGGTGGGCAAACGCGACCTGACCACCTTCATCGTGACAGAAAACATGCATGAGCGTAAAAAAGTCATGTTCATGAATTCGGACGCCGTGGTGGTTCTGCCCGGCGGCGCAGGGTCACTGGACGAATTTTTCGAGGTGCTGACTTGGCGCCAGCTTGGACTGCATGCCAAACCAATTCTGCTATTGAACATCAACGGATTCTGGGATCCGCTGGTTACGCTTTTGGACCACGTGATCGACAATGGGTTTGCCGAAGACAGCTTGCGCAATTTCGTGACCGTTGTGCCGGATGTGGATCAGGCGCTCACCGCCCTGCGCGACGCCTTGTCGTGACGATAGGCTTCGGCGGAATAGATCGCCAAGGCCAGCCAAATCAGCGGGAAGGCAATCATGTGCCATACTGTTATGGTCTCTCCCAATACCGCTACAGCACAGGTGAACTGAAGGCTTGGATTGAGGTATTGCACCAAACCGACGGTCGACAGTGCCAAACGACGTGACGCGTAGCTGAACAGCATCAGCGGCACCGCCGTAACCAGACCCGACGCGATCAGCAGCGCACTGTCCCAAAAGTGGTGTCCAAACACACCACCCGTTCGCCCCACGATCCCCTGCCACCCTGCCAGATGCGTGCCCAGAAGCCATATGATCGCAAGAGGTGCCAACAAAAGGACTTCTGCGGTCACAGACACAACCGGACCAGATGAGACAGTCTTCTTGATCACACCGTAGATCGCAAATGTTCCGCCCAACAGCAGGGACAGCCACGGCGCCACACCCAAACCGAGTGTTAGAGTCAGAACCGCCGTGGTGGCAAGGATCAGCGCAATCGCCTTGCCCCGTGTGATCACCTCTCCGAAATGAATACGTCCCAGCACCACCATCACCAGCGGAAAAATGAAATAGCCAAGACTGCTTTCGACAACCATACCGATTTGCACTGACAGGATAAAACCACCCCAGTTGATAGAAATGACAAGAGCAGCAAGCGCCACCAGAAAAGCCGATCGCCCGCGCAGCAGAGCGGGCACCTGCCCCAATCGCCCCTGCACCGTTAAGATCAGCCCGAAGATCATCAGTGACCACAAGGTACGATGGCTAAGCAGCTCCAGTGGCGGAACGTGTTCCAACAGCTTGTAGAACAGCGGCGACAGGCCCCAAACGACACATGCGGCTACGATCGCCGCGATCCCTTTCATGCCATCGCTCATCGCTCGCCCCTTGGTTACCGGTCTGTTTTGGCACAAAAAAAGCGGCCGCCCAAGGGGCGACCGCCATGATGTTTCGTGATGGGTTAGGCAACAGATACGCTGCCGCAGACCAGCCCGAATTACAGGCGCGAGGCCACGTTTTCCCAATTCACGAGGTTGTTCAGGAAGTTGTCCAGATATGCCGGACGCTTGTTGCGGAAGTCGATGTAATAGGAATGCTCCCACACATCGCAGCCCAACAGAGCGGTCTGACCAAAGCAGAGCGGGTTCACACCGTTTTCAGTCTTGGTCACCTTCAGACCACCATCCGTGTCTTTGACAAGCCACGCCCAACCCGAACCAAATTGGCCCGCACCGGCAGCAGCAAACTGCGATTTGAACTCGTCAACCGAGCCAAAGCTGTCATTGATCGCCTTTTCAAGCTCGCCCGGCATCGCGGTCTTACCCGGCCCCATCATCTCCCAGAATTGGTTGTGGTTCCAAAGCTGGCTGATGTTGTTGAAGATACCGTTTTGCGCCACGGCGTTCTTGTCGTAGGTGCCAGTGATGATATCTTCCAGCGACTTGCCGTCCCACTCGGTCCCGGCGATCAGCTTGTTGCCGTTATCTACATAGGCCTTGTGGTGCAGGTCGTGGTGATACTCCAGCGTTTCCGCCGACATGCCGAAATCGGCCAGCGCGTCGTGTGCGTAAGGAAGATCGGGAAGTTCAAAAGCCATATCTAGCCCCCTGTTCATGCGTGTTTCCGTTACAACCTAGATGGGGTAGCGGAAGGGGGAAGGTCAAGGGGCAAGGCGGAAATCCACCCAACCCCCAAACAGTTATTTCACTGTGCATTTGCCTTTGGCGCGAAATGTATTGCGATAGCCGACCGGCTTCATCGAAGCGATGGCAGCTCCAGTTGCCTTCTGATAGGTCAGGCGAAAGGCAAGTTTGGCGACATGGTTTCCGGTTCGCTGCGTGGCCTTCCCGTCAACTTTTTCGACGGTCCAAGTGAATGTGGTCCGCTTAGCGTTGTCGACGTCAATTCTGGCAGCGATTGGTTCGCCGAACATGTTTTGGATAAGTCCGTCAATCACGCTGATCTTGCCGTTGTTGTCGGTGACAATGATACGTGGGGAAATACCCTTGTTGTCGCCAGACCCCGCTTCATCAACTGCGCAATCATAAGTCTTCGCCAATCCCGGAGCAGCAATACCCATTGTCGCCACGCAAGCAACAATCGAAATATATTTCTTCATAGTTTTATACCCTTACGCGAATTTCTTTGCGAAAAGGTGTATGGCAATGCGTTCAGGGCGGCAACCCTATGGGTTGAAGGTGTGACAAGTTCACTCTACCTATCGTAACGTCAACTCGGGTTGCCTTCCGACGTGACGCGAAGTCGTCAGATTACCCTAGCCAAAGACCTCGCCCCCCGGCTTCGCCGCGTCTTTCAGCAGATCAAAAGCATACTGAGCGACAGAGCGAAAGCAAACCAGAACCGCTGTCTCATCATCCTCCAGATAAAACGCAGCAGGGATCTGGGCAATCCGTGTACGGCGCAACATACCGGGCTGCATGACCGAGGTGTCGGCAGGCGTCAGTTTGGCGATCACCTCGCGGCAGACTGCGCCTTTTACGCGGTACACAGCACGCGCGTCGGACACGTTGACGACCAGCGCGTGCTCTTTCGCCAGCGATTTGCTGGCAGCCTCGACAACGTCGGCAGCTTTCGCGTGATCGACGATCAACAACAGCTCGTCCGGCGACATCCAGCCTGCGCGACCCTTCGCGCCTTCGGTAATCTGGCCCTGCCCCGGCATCTCAGCGCCGGTGGCGGTCTTGACCGTCTTGGCGACACCTTCCGACGACAGATCGCCGCGCAGGGTGATCATGCCGACCAATCCGGCTTCTTCGACCTTGCAATAGCCGTCAAAGCTTGCACCTTGAAGTGCGGAAACAGCATTAGACATTCTGCTTCTCCCCGTCCTTGTCATAGAAGACCGGATCACAAATCCGCGCCTTAATCACCGTGTTGGACCCATCGACCGTCGGGAAATCCAAGACTTCGCCCATCCGGTCGGGACCGTGTTTCACAAGCCCCATCGCGATGCCCTTTTTCAACGTCGGCGAATAATAGGTCGAGGTCACGCGCCCAATCATGTTGCGCTGGCCGTAATCGTTGTTGCCTTCCGCGACCGCGTAAGCCCCATCCGGCAGGACCGAACCGTCCAGCGTTTCCAAGCCGACCAACTTCCAGCGATCCGGGTCTGTCATATGGCTACGAAGCTGAGCGCGCTTGCCAAGAAAGTCCTCTTTCTTCTTCGAGATCGCCCAGTTCAGCCCCAGATCCTGCGGGATCACGGTGCCGTCGGTTTCGTCCCCAATCATGATAAAGCCCTTCTCGGCCCGCATGATGTGCAAACACTCAGTACCATACGGCATGACGCCAAATTCCTCTCCGGCCTCAAGAAGCGCATCCCAGAAGGCGCGGCCCTGGCTGGCAGGGACGGCGATTTCGTACGACAGCTCGCCCGAGAATGAGATGCGATAGACGCGCGCATCGAACGCGCCGATCTTGCCGTCTTTCCACTGCATGAAGGGCAGCGTTTCCTTGGACACATCCATCCCGCCCAACTTTTCCAACAGCTTGCGCGCGTTGGGGCCGACCACGGCGACCTGCGCCAGTTGTTCGGTGATGTTTGCGACGTAGACTTTCCAGTCCCACCATTCAGTTTGCAGCCATTCCTCCATCCACGCGTGGATGCGATCTGCGCCGCCCGAGGTGGTGTGGCAAAGCCACGTGTCCTCGTCGATCCGGGCAACAACGCCATCGTCCGACAGGAACCCGTTTTCCGAGCACATCAGACCATAGCGGCATTTGCCAACTGCCAAGTTCGACATCATGTTGGTGTACATCATGTCCAGAAACTTGCCCGCATCCGACCCCTTCACGATCAGCTTGCCAAGCGTGGACGCATCCAGCAGCCCAAGCTTTTCGCGAGTGTTCAACACCTCGCGATGAACGGCTTGCTCATTGGTCTCGCCCGGTTTGGCATAGCAATAGGGGCGACGCCAATGGCCGACTGGTTCCATGTAAGCGCCAGCGTCTTCGTGCCACCCGTGCATCGGCGTGCGACGGAGCGGCTGGAAGATCTCGTGACGCGCTTCGCCTGCAATCGCACCGAAGCTGATCGGCGTGTAGGGCGGGCGGAAAGTGGTGGTACCGGTCGCCGGAATGGGTTGACCCAATGCATCAGAAAGCACCGCCAAGCCATTGATATTAGATAGCTTTCCTTGATCCGTCGCCATGCCCAACGTGGTGTAACGCTTGGTGTGCTCGACGCTTTCGTATCCTTCGCGCGCGGCCAGTTGCACGTCTGACACCTTCACGTCGTTCTGATAATCCAGCCACATCTTCATGCGCTTCTGGTAGCCTGCGCCCTGCGGCATGATCCAGACGGGCGCCATTGGTTGAGTGCTCTCTGCATCAGCCTTGGGGCCAGCCTTGCGCACGGCTTTGCCGCCCGCCGCTTTCGCGGCTTGCTTGCCTGCTTCATAGGCGTCCGACAGCACATCAGCTAAACTCATCGCACCCGACGCGGCACCTGCGGTGACCACAAAGGGTTGGCCATCATGGCCCGTGGGCGCGCGGTCAGGATCGGGGCGGAAATGCGACTGCGCCTCGTCCCAGATCAGTTTGCCGCCGCAATGCGACCAAAGGTGCACGACAGGCGACCAGCCGCCCGACATAGCGACCGCGTCACAAGCGATATCTTCGACAGCTGAGCCTTCGCCTGCCTGCGAGCAGATCGAAACGCCCGTCACGCGCTTGCCGCCGTTCACCTTGGCAATTGCTTTGCCGACCTCGACACGAATGCCAGCGGCGCGGGCAGCCTCTGCCAGCGGACCGTTGGAGCTTTCGCGCGCGTCCAGAATGATCGGCACGTCCAGCCCGGCCTCTTTCAACACAAGGGCGGTGCGATAGGCATCGTCATTGTTGGTCACAACCACGGTGCGGTCGCCCACCGACACGCCCCAGTTCACGGCGTAATCACGCACGGCAGCCGCCAGCATGACACCCGGAATGTCGTTGCCTGCAAAGGACAACGGGCGTTCGATCGACCCTGTCGCGGTGACGATCTGCTGTGCACGGATGCGCCACAGGCGATGGCGCGGGCGGTCATCGCCCGGCGTGTGATCCGCCACACGTTCATAGCCAAGCGCATAGCCGTGATCGTAAACGCCCGAGCCCATCATGCGGGTGCGCAGGGTGACGTTGTCCATGCCTTCAAGCTCGGCCAGGGTCGCGGCGATCCAGTCATCGGGCGACTGCCCGTCAATCTCGCCACCATCCACCGGGGCACGACCGCCCCAATGGTGCGTCTGCTCCATCACCAGCACTTTCGCGCCCGACCGACCCGCGGCCAGAGCGGCAGCCAGACCGGCGACACCGCCACCGATCACCAGCACATCAGTGTGGTGATAGAAATGCTCGTAACGATCCACGTCAGCCTCGGTCGGGACTTTGCCCAGACCGGCGGATTTACGGATGATCGGCTCAAACACGTGCTTCCACGCGGGCGCGGGCGCCATAAACGTCTTGTAATAGAACCCTGCCGGCAGGAAACGCGCGGCGTAGTTGTTGATCACGCCCACGTCGAACTCAAGGCTCGGCCAGTGGTTTTGCGAGGTGCAGGCGAGGCCGTCAAACAGCTCGGTCGTGGTGACGCGCTGGTTGGGTTCGAAACGCCCGCCCTGCCCCATGTTTACAAGCGCATTGGGCTCTTCCGCGCCGCTGGCGACGATGCCGCGCGGGCGGTGGTATTTGAACGACCGGCCGACCAGCATCTGGTCTTCGCCCAGAAGGGCCGCAGCCAGCGTGTCCCCCTCATACCCCTTCATGCGTTTGCCGTTGAAGGTGAAATTCTTCGGTTTGGTGCGGTCGATCAGGCGACCGCCCTTTGCCAGACGGGTGCTCATTTCAAGCCCTCCCACTCGGGATGTTTCTTTTTAACCGCGTTGATGATCGCCTTGGGCGGCTCATAGGTCTGGGCGGAATAGGTGCCGTAAACCTCAAGCGTCATCGTGTTGCGCGCCGCGTGGAACCACTTGCCGCAACCCGACACATGCCGCCAGCGTTCAAAGTGAACGCCTTTAGGGTTCGCGCGGTGGAACAAATAGGTCTGAAAATCTTCATCGGACGAGCCGGGGCCATAGCGCTTCAGATGCGCCTCGCCTCCGCCATGCAGGTCCGTTTCATCGGCCATCACGCCGCAATAGGGGCATTCAAGGATCAGCATGGCTGCACCTCATAGTTGCAATGCGCGCCTGCATATGCAGGAATTACGCTATGGTAGATTTTCTGATTTCCGTCTCGCCATTGGCGCTGATTGTGGTTCTCGCCTTTTTCTTGGTTCGACGTGGTAGGAACCTTGACCCACATGGAGACGACCCACCGTATAACGGCGGATAACGAACTCGGTTTTCCGTACTGAGCAACCATCAGTGAGCCACCCCCGCAGCCACGCTTTCATCGATGAAGCGTCCTTCGGTGAAGCGGTTCAGGCCGAATTCGCTGGCCAAGGCGCCGGGTTCGCCCTTGGCGACGGTTTCGGCCATGGCCCAGCCCGACCCGGGAATCGCCTTGAAGCCGCCAGTGCCCCAACCACAGTTGATGAAGCAGTTGCCCAAAGGCGTTTTGCCGATGATGGGCGAGCGGTCGCCGGTCACGTCCACAATACCGCCCCATTGGCGCAACATTTTCAGTCGCGAGATGATCGGGAACGTCTCGACCAAGGCCCGCACGGTTTCTTCCACATGGTGGAACGATCCGCGTTGGGTGTAGTTGTTATACCCGTCTGTGCCGCCACCGATGACCAGCTCGCCCTTGTCGGACTGCGACATGTAACCGTGCACGGTGTTGGCCATCACAACCACGTCGATGCAAGGCTTGATCGGCTCGGACACCAGCGCTTGCAGCGCGACGCTTTCCATCGGCAAACGGAAGCCTGCCATATCGGCCAGATGGCTTGCGTTTCCGGCCACAAGCATGGCCAGCTTGTCGCAATCAATCTGACCATGCGTGGTGTCGACGCCCGTGACCTTGCCGCCCGATTGACGCACCCCTGTCACTTCGCATTTCTGTATGATGTCCATGCCCATGTCTGAACACGCCCGCGCGTAACCCCACGCCACCGCATCGTGACGCGCGGTCCCTGCACGGGCCTGCCACAGCGCACCCAGAACGGGATAGCGCGGGCCGTTAATGTTCATGATCGGCACAAGTTCCTTCACGCGCTCGGGCGAAATGAACTCGGTCTTGACGCCTTGCAGCGCGTTGGCATGCGCCGTGCGCACATATCCACGCACCTCGCTTTCGGTTTGGGCCAGCATCATGACGCCACGCGGGCTGAACATGACGTTATAGTTCAGGTCCTGGCTCATCGTCTCGTATAGCGAACGCGCCTTTTCATAGATCGCGGCCGAGGGATCCTGCAGATAGTTCGACCGGATGATCGTGGTGTTACGGCCCGTATTGCCGCCACCCAGCCAGCCCTTTTCGATGATCGCCACATTGGTGATCCCGAAATTCTTGCCCAGATAAAAGGCAGTGGCCAACCCGTGGCCGCCCGCGCCCACGATGACGACATCGTATTTTTTCTTCGGCTTGGGGGACGCCCACGCGCGCTCCCATCCCTGGTGATAACGCGCAGCCTCGCGCGCAATGGCAAATGCAGAATAACGTCGCATACGATTCCCCTGTTGGGTCCACGGTTCATGTCGGTTTTATAACTAAGCGACGTTTCCGAACGACATTCCAGCGTCATATGAAATGAAAAAGACGACATGTATGATTATTTGCACGTTCACGCGGCATCGTGATTGTCGCACCTGATCATTAAGGGTTTTGCCCGCCCCCATTGCACATTACATGAGGGGAAACCTAAGCACGCGGAGGAAACATGGTTTTCTGGCTGATCATCGGGGCGCTGACCCTTGCCACCATTCTGGTTTTGGCGCGGCAAATGCTGCGCTCCCGCGACGCTGCCGTCCCGACAAAGGGTGACACGACCCGGATGAGTTCCGACATGAAGGTCTATCGTGACCAGCTTAGTGAACTGGATCGCGATGTTGCGCGTGGCACAGTGACGGCCCAGGATGCGGACCGAGCACGTTTAGAGATCTCGCGCCGCCTGCTTGAAGCAGACAAAGCAGCGCAAGCCAAATCCCGACCCACCGATGCCCCGCAAAGTGTGAGCCGTCTGGTGATTGCCTTCTGTGCGATCCTGCTGGCAGGCGGTGCATTCGGTGTTTACTGGGGGCTTGGCTCGCCGGGGTATCAAGATCTGGGCCGCGAAAAGCGCATCGCCCTAAGTCAGGAAATGCGCGAAAGCCGACCCAGCCAGGCCGAGGTCGAAGCAGAAATGCCACCATGGCCCGGCCCCCCGATCGAAGCGCCGGCAGACTATCTTGAACTGATTCAAGGTTTGCGTGATGCCGTGGCCGATCGGCCTGATGACGTTCGGGGGCTGGATCTTCTTGCGCAACATGAAGCCGCCCTTGGCAACATGGTTGCGGCACATAAGGCGATGAGACATTTGCTTGAGATTAAAGGCGAAAACGCGACAGCGGATGATTTCGTCCGTCAAGCCGATTTGCTGGTCAATGCAGCGGGCGGATTTATCTCGCCCGAGGCGGAGGACATGCTTAGAAACGCGCTTGAACGGGATCCAAATCACCAGTTGGCACGCTATTATACCGGCTTGATGTTTGCTCAGAACGGTCGCCCCGACATGGGCTTTCGCCTGTGGCGCGGGTTGCTGGAAGAAGGCCCGGCGACGGCCATCTGGTGGACGTCAGTGCGCTCGCAAATCGGCAGCCTCGCGGCACATGCGGGTGTTGATTACACCCCGCCAGACACGCCCATCCGTCCGGCGATGCCAAACCTGACCGGCCCCAACGCCGATGACATCGAAGCAGCACAAGAGATGACCGAGGAAGACCGAACAGCGATGATCAAGGGGATGATCGACCAGCTTTCCGAGCGTCTGGCCTCCGAAGGCGGCACGCCAGAAGAATGGGCGCGCTTGATCAGCGTGCTTGGCGTCGTCGGCGATACAGAGCGCGCCGCTGCCATCTGGGACGAAGCTCAAACGCTGTTCAATGACCATCCCGATGCAATGGCCACCGTTCGCGCAGCCGCCGAACAGGCTGGGGTTGCCCCGTGATTTTTGAAACCGTCGAGGAGTTCGCCACCGCCCTGCCTCCCATGTCGGCACTTGCCGGGCTGGACCTTGGCACCAAAACCATCGGTGTGGCGGTCTCTGACAGAACGCGGCAGATTTCGACCCCGCTGGAAACGATCAAGCGCACCAAGTTCACCGCCGATGCGGCCAGATTGCTGACAATCGCCAAGGATCGCGACCTCGGCGGGTTGATCCTTGGCCTACCCCGCAACATGGATGGTAGCGAAGGGCCACGCGCCCAATCCACCCGTGCGTTTGCCCGCAACCTTGAGAGACTGACAGACGTGCCAATCACCTTTTGGGATGAACGCCTTTCCACGGTTGCTGCCGAACGCGTGTTGCTTGAGGCGGATACGTCCAGAAAGCGTCGCGCCGAAGTGATCGACCATGTCGCCGCAGGGTATATCCTGCAAGGTGTATTGGACCGAATGAGGCATCTATAATGTCGGACGACATCTGGAAACGGGACGAGGTCGAAAGCCCCTGCGTCAACATTTGCGTCGTCCATCCGATCGCGCGGATCTGCACAGGGTGTTACCGCTCGATTGACGAGATCACCGCCTGGTCTCGCCTGTCACCTGACGCACGCCGCGCCGTGTTGAAAGACCTGCCGGACCGCAAGGTGGAACTAACCAAACGGCGTGGTGGACGTAAATCGCGGATTGGGAAGAGCTGAACCCGCTCTCTACAACGTGAAATGGCGCGATGAAAATTGCGGTTAGGATCAAGGCAAAAGGACGCCTGATGACCACATTTCTTCGCTATTCCGTTGGCACAATCGCACTGCTTGTAACGCTTCCAGCGCTAGCTGAAGACTGGAAGACGAGACCCGGAGATACCCGACTGGGGCACGCCGAACTAACCGATAAGTTATCGGGTCAAACCCTGACCTTCTATGATGGCGCCACGTCAGTGTTCAATCTGGACGGGACCTATTCCTATACCTATGGCGGCGGTGGAACATGGCTGGGCGGCTATAAGGTCGGCACCGATAGCACAGCCTGTGTGGAGTTCGTCACGGGAGTGTCGCGCTGTGATCTGTATATTATGAACCACGATCAGCTTGTTCTGATCACGAAAGACGGATTACGCTTTCCTGTCCAGTCGATCGCAAGACACTAGCCCCCGTGGCCTGTCTCGACACTTGGAAAAGGGGCGTTGCCCCTCGCACCATGGGTGCTCACCCCGGATATTTTCAGCCAGAAGAAAGACGAAACTGGCGCGCCACCTCGACCGTTGACCAAGGGCTTGGCATACTTATCTCTTTGAATTTCTGGTATTGGACAGACCGGTTTAGCCCACCGAGCTTCTTCTGGCTGAAAATATCCTGGGGGTGAGAGCCGTGGGCTCGAGGGGGCAACGCCCCCTGTTTACTCCGCCGCCTCTTCAGACTGCAGATCGAGTTCCGCGGCACGCTTCTCAACCAGTTCAACGATATGGTCGACCATCTTTTCATTGTCGAGCTTATGGTCCTGTTTGCCCGCCAGATACACCATGCCAGACCCGGCACCACCACCGGTAAAGCCGACATCGGTCATCAATGCTTCGCCCGGACCGTTCACCACGCATCCAATAATAGACAAGCTCATCGGGGTATGGATATGCGCAAGGCGTTCTTCCAACGTCGCGACGGTTTTGATCACATCAAACCCCTGCCGCGCACAGGACGGGCAGGAAATAATGTTGACCCCGCGGTGGCGCAAGCCAAGGCTCTTCAAAATCTCAAAGCCCACCTTAACCTCTTCGACTGGGTCGGCGGACAAGCTGACACGGATCGTATCGCCGATCCCGGCCCACAGCAGGTTGCCAAGGCCGATTGCGCTTTTGATCGTGCCAGACACAAAGCCGCCAGCTTCGGTGATCCCCAGATGGATCGGAGCATCCGTCGCTTCGGCGATACCGTGATAGGCCGCAGCCGACAGAAAAACGTCTGAGGCTTTCACACTGATCTTGTAGTCGCGGAAGTCATTGTCTTCCAGAATGCGAATATGCTCGAGCCCGCTTTCGACCATCGCCTCGGGGCAAGGTTCACCATATTTTTCAAGCAGATGCTTTTCAAGCGAGCCCGCGTTGACCCCAATTCGGATTGAGCAGCCGTGATCTTTTGCGGCCTTGATCACTTCACGCACACGGGTCTCATCGCCAATATTACCGGGGTTGATGCGCAAGCAGGCCGCGCCAGCTTCAGCTGCTTCGATGGCGCGCTTATAGTGGAAATGGATATCTGCCACGATCGGCACCGGGCTTTCGGCGGTGATTTCCTTCAAGGCGGTTGTCGATGCCACATCCGGGCAGGAAATGCGCACGATATCGGCACCAGCCTCGGCCGCAGCCATCACTTGGGCCAACGTCGCCTTAACGTCAGAACTGTCGGTGTTCGTCATGGTTTGCACGGCAATGGGTGCCCCGCCGCCCACCGGCACGTTGCCGACCATAACCTGCCGCGATTGACGACGTTCTATATCACGCCAAGGACGGATTGGATTGTGAGACATGGGATCACTCTTTCGCCGATAGGTTTGCGGCTAGGGATAGCGCGCGCGCGACGCGGCGACAAGCACGCAAGGCCTATATGCGCGGGCAATTGGAAACGAGTTTACTGAGAAAGGCTCAGCTCGGCCACATAGGTCGCCAGATCGGCGTCAGCTGCCAGATCGGCAAGGGCAAAGACCTCGGTCAGGGCATCCTGCGACAACGCAACGTTTTTCACGACGGACGGGCCATCACCCGATGGACCATAGGCGGTGCCATTCACAGCGAAATAGACGGATCCCGCATTGCCCGTGCGCATAACAGGTGCTTGTTCGGTTTTGGGCAGCACATAATGTTCGCCCGCATCCAATATCTTTTCGAAGATAACGGTTCCATCTGCGGACTGAATACGCACCCAAGATGGACGCACCGCAAAAACGGCGACTTCGGCAGCTTCCGCGCCCAATACCTGTACCGCGCGAGCAGCCGTTTCGGCATTGCCCTCTACGGTCGGGGCAATGACGTTCGCCGCGAGTCTTTGCGTATCACGAGATGCAATCGCATCGTCGGTTCGGGACGACCCAAAGGACACAGGTGCCAGGCCCAGATCAGGCGCAGTTACACCGGCCAAAACTCCAACGCTGGCCGGGTCAAGTGTTGAGATCGGTGCATCCCGATGGGTCAACACCGGCACCTCCAACGCCTGAGGGCGATAGAGTCGATCCAGTGCTTCTGCAGACGGAGGTTGGGACAGACCCACACCCGCATGGGCCATGACCTCGGTGTCATTTTCGCTTTGGAAGCTAGAAGGGCCACCCCCCACATCGGGCAATTCAGCAAGCACACCGGGCGTTTGTTCAATTGGCGCGAAATCAACGCGTTGAATTTCCTGCAACACAGACCATCCGCCAAAGCCGAGAAGACCGATCAGCGCCGCCAATACAGCCACGGATCCAACCGCGCCGGGTTCGATCCCTGCAAAGATACTTTCCGTCTGGGGCACCCAGCTGGCATTGGGATTGGCCAGAGGATCGCCACTGTGATCGGTCCGTTTCGCAACCTTTTTGGGTTTATCCAACTGGCTCGAGGCACTCGCGGACAATCCATGGGCCGTTGTGAAACCGCTTTCCTTGCAGAACGTCTTGTAAGCCCATTCCGGATCCATCCCCAGATACCGGGCATAGGACCGGACATATCCTGCGATAAAGCCCTGCGTTTCAAAAGCGGACACATCGGCATTTTCGATGGCAGCAATATAGGTGGCTTTGATCTTCAATTCGCGCTGGACGTCCAACAGCGATTTGCCAAGCGTGGCGCGTTCACCCCGCATGACATCGCCAAGTCGCAGATCAAAGGAATCAAAACCGGTTGGCTTTTCTTCTTCCTCGACCCGAGACGTGTTCCAACGCCCGATCATCCAGCTGCTCCTCGTGCCTCATGTGTCCCAAATGAAGCCATCGATTCGTCATCGTTGCCTTCGCTAATGGAAAGGTAACACATTCTCACAAAATGTGCAGTCTGTGATTGGAGTTAAGCTGAGAGCTCGGCGCGATTTAGCTCACAATGCGACCAGAGCTGATCGAGGGCATTGATCAGGGCATCCATTTCCTTCGAGCCATGGACTGGCGACGGGGTAAACCGCAACCGTTCAGTCCCGCGTGGGACCGTGGGAAAATTGATGGGTTGCACATAAATTCCAAAGTTTTCCAACAACATATCGGATAGCTGCTTGGTGTGAACCGGATCCCCGACGATCAGAGGAACGATATGCGAATCATGGTCGATGATAGGCAGTCCGAGGGCTTTCAAGCGGGTTTTCAGAATCTTGGCCTGGGTCTGATGCGCGTCACGCAAAGCCTGATCAACCTTCAGATGCTTGACAGACGCAGCAGCACCCGCCGCCACAGCGGGGGGCAGCGAAGTTGTGAAGATGAAACCGGGCGCATAAGAGCGCACAGCGTCACACATTTTCGCGGAGGCCGCGATATAGCCGCCCATCACGCCATAGGCCTTTGCCAGGGTGCCGTTGATGATGTCGATCCGGTGCGCAAGGTTGTCACGTTCTGCCACGCCTGCCCCGCGCGGGCCATACATGCCCACCGCGTGCACTTCGTCGATATAGGTCAGGGCATCGAACTCGTCCGCCAGATCACAAAGCGCTTCGATCGGGCCGAAATCGCCGTCCATCGAATAGACACTTTCAAACGCGATCAGCTTCGGGGCGGCGGGATCATCGGCCTCAAGCAATTCACGCAGATGGGCAACGTCGTTGTGGCGGAAAATGCGCTTGGCACCGCCATTGCGGCGCACCCCTTCGATCATCGAAGCATGATTCAATGCGTCAGAGTAGATGATCAATCCCGGAAACAGCTTGGGCAATGTCGACAAAGTCGCGTCGTTGGCGATGTAGGCCGAGGTGAAGATCAGCGCGTCTTCCTTCTGGTGAAGATCCGCGATCTCGGCTTCCAGGCGTTTGTGATAGACCGTGGTGCCCGAGATATTTCGGGTTCCGCCAGAACCTGCGCCGGTGGCTTCGATCGCTTCGTGCATGGCATCACGCACTGCAGGGTGCTGCCCCATGCCCAGATAATCGTTGCCGCACCAAACGGTAACGGGCGCTTCGGTGCCATCGGGTTTCTTCCAGGTGGCGTGGGGAAACTGGCCTTGGCAGCGTTCAATTTCGATGAACGTGCGATAGCGGCCTTCGTCATGCAGGCGCTGCAGCGCCACATCAAGCTCATGATTATAGTCCAAGGTTCCCTCCTGGCCGGTCTGATCCTGTTCGTTCGCTCAACATACAGAGTATCACCTCACAAACATATTCAAAAATTGGATATGTTTTTCCCTGAACGTCGCTGTGTGCCGTGTTAACGGTTTGAGGCCGGGTTTTACATTGATCCATCTCAAACGGAACCCTTTTTGGGATCTCCGCGACACTACGCCCCCTTTTCCGCACGGGGTGGACAGTGCCTGACGGGCTGGTAGGGTCAGCGCCGACAACATACAAACTTGGAGCTTTCCATGACGCTCGACCCTGTTCTGGACCGCATTGACGCCGACCTTCCTGACGCCATCGACCGCCTTCTTGCGCTTCTGCGCATCCCGTCCATCTCGACCGATCCGGCTTATGCCGTAGAATGCCAGAAAGCAGCAGATTGGCTGGTGAACGATCTGAAAACCATTGGATTTCAAGCCGATAAACGGCAGACGCCGGGCCACCCGATGGTCGTGGCGCATGCAGATGGCCCTGCAGATGCGCCGCATCTGATGTTCTATGGGCATTATGACGTGCAGCCCGTTGACCCGCTGGAGCTGTGGGACACGCCGCCGTTTGAACCCGCCCTTGAAGACACGCCAGCGGGCAAGGTGATCCGGGGTCGCGGATCGTCCGATGACAAGGGCCAATTGATGACCTTTGTCGAAGCCTGTCGCGCATGGATCGCCGTCCACGGCAGCCTGCCCGCGCGCGTTTCGCTGTTTTTTGAAGGTGAAGAAGAATCGGGTTCGCCGTCTCTGATCCCCTTCATGGAGGAAAACCGCGACGAGCTGACCACCGATATTGCATTGATCTGTGACACCGGGCTTTTCGAATCAAAAACACCTGCGATCATCACCCAGTTGCGCGGCATGAGCTGCGAGGATTTCACCATCACCGGCCCTGACCGCGACCTGCATTCGGGCATGTATGGCGGCATCGCGATGAATCCCATCCGTATCCTGACCCGTGCTTTGGCTGATCTGCATGATGACACAGGACGCATCACCCTGCCCGGCTTTTATAACGGGGTCGAGGAGCTGTCGGACGAAATACGCGCCCAGTGGCAGGGGTTGGGCTTTGACCACGCCGCCTTCCTAGGCGATGTTGGTTTGAAACATCCGGCAGGAGAACAAGACCGCATGCCGATCGAAATGCTGTGGTCGCGGCCAACCTGCGATGTGAACGGTATCTGGGGTGGCTATACCGGCGACGGGTTCAAGACCGTACTGCCCAGCAAGGCATCGGCCAAGGTCAGCTTCCGGCTGGTGGGCAAACAAGACCCCGACGCGATCCGCAAAACCTTCCGTGCTTATCTGGAAAAGCGCCTGCCCGAAGGTTTCACCATTGAATACCGCACCGAGAAAGGCTCGCCCGCTGCGCAGGTATCCACCGACAACCCGATGTTCGAACAAGCACGCAAGGCGCTGAGCGAAGAATGGGGTATGCCGGCAGCCTTTGCCGGTTGCGGCGGCTCGATCCCGATTGCAGGCTATTTCAAGGATATACTGGGCGTTGACGCAATGCTGATCGGCTTTGGCAAAGATGACGACAACATTCACAGCCCGAACGAAAAATACGATCTGGAAAGTTTCCATAAAGGCATTCGCAGTTGGGCGCGCATCTTGGCAAAACTGTCCTGAACACGCTGGTCCGGTATCCTGCGTACCGGGCCAGCCCTATCCCTCGCGGGAGGTCGGACCCGACCGAAGGTGTCGCACGATCTTGATCAACAAGATCACCCACGGCCCACCATGCATCACAAGATCAAGTATATCGAGCGGACGCACCAATGTGCCGGATAACAGCATCACCAGCTTTTCCCAGATATGCGGTGGCGCAAATGGGGCTAGGCCGATGGTCAGGCAGAAAATGACGACGGTCAAAAAAGGAATATTGTCAAAAATCGACATCAACAGCCCCTTTTGCCAAACCGGTCGCAATCTTGGTGTCTTGCGATCAACGCGGACAGGCTATCGCCGAAAACTCAGGATGAATATGTGGTGAAGTGGCGCGGTTGACGGGGCTCGAACCCGCGACCCCCGGCGTGACAGGCCGGTACTCTAACCAACTGAGCTACAACCGCGCGTGGCGGCGTGAATACAGTGGGCATGATGGACCGTCAATGGGCAAATCACACGATGCGGCTGGTTGGTTTACGGGTAAGTAGACAGGCTTGAACGGTGGGCTAAAAACGAAGAAACCCCGCCAATGGCGGGGCGTCTTTCAGGCAGTGGTGGCGCGGTTGACGGGGCTCGAACCCGCGACCCCCGGCGTGACAGGCCGGTACTCTAACCAACTGAGCTACAACCGCTCACTGCCAGCCTTTCGGCTTGTTCGGGCGTTCTAGGCTGCAGGCCCAAGGGCGTCAAGCGGCCAATTCAGTTTTTCCGGATTATTTTTCGATGGTCCGGTGTCCATGTCGGGCGGACAGGTGAAATATGATACCCTGACCGCCGGGCAAGTCCAGCATGTCATGTTCGTTCAACCCCAACCAACGGGCCCGAAGCACTCGCGACAGAATGCCGTGGGTGAATATGACCGCCGGTCCGGACAGATCAGCCAAAAACGCATCGGCCCTGCGCTCAAGATCCAGATAGGTCTCGCCGCCCGGTGACATGAAGTGCCAGTTCAACGGATCGTTTTCAGCGATCACAGAAAGCTGGGGCCAACCAGCATGGATCTGGGATTGAGTCAGACCTTCCCACGCGCCAAACGCAACTTCACATAAGCGCGCATCTTGGGTCAGAGGCCAACCCAGCGGCTTCAGCGACAACTCGGCAGTTTGAAGCGCCCTGCCTTGCGGAGAACTAAAGGCTTGCACGTCCTGCCGTTCAGCCAAAATCTGCTGCAGGATCACGCCCATATCACGGGCTTGCTGGCATCCCAGTTCGGTCAGGGGCGAATCCAATCGTCCTTGATGCCGCCGCGCCAAGTTCCACTCTGTCTGGCCATGGCGAATGACAAACAACTCTGGGTATCGGCTATGCATGAGGATCTGTTCCCTTCTGCTCGCTCAACCTAACCGACCTGAGTGATCTGGCAAGGATTCTTGGATATGAACGAGGGGGAATGGTGGGTCGTGAGAGGCTCGAACTCCCGACATCTTCGGTGTAAACGAAGCGCTCTACCAACTGAGCTAACGACCCGATGGGCTGCTAATAGCCTTGGCAAACCGGGGATTGCAAGTGCGGTTTTCATTATGGGTTAAAAATTTTTTGTCCCCCTCGGCCAGCGACCGACAATATACGAATTGCACACAGGCAACCCAGCGCCAAATGGTTGCACTTTGCCCTACGTAACGTATGGTGCCTGAATTCCACCAGTGAGGACCCTGAACATGTCGGCCCCTGTCGTTCCTAAAGGCGTTGCCCATGTTGCCATTGATGCACCCGACAGTCCCGAACCGATTGTGTTTGTTCTGTTGCCCAACCTGTCGATGTTGGCTTTTACATCCGCCATCGAACCGTTGCGCATCGCAAACCAGCTGACCGGACAAAGCCTGTATTCCTGGACCACCATGTCTGAGGACGGTCAGAATGTGCGCTGCTCCAACGGGATCGAGATCGGCATTGATCGCGCTTTGGGGGACACGCCGGGCGACTGTCGTATCTTCGTTTGTTCAGGCGTGCAACCCGAGCTTTCGACTAGCAGCAAAGTCGCGGACTGGACCCGCAAACAATGGCGCCTGGGGCGCACAGTCGGGGCCTTGTGCACCGGTACATATACGCTGGCCAAAGCGGGCATTCTGGCAGGACACAAGTTCACGCTGCATTGGGAAAACATTGCCCCCTTTCGCGAACATTTCCCGGATCTGAACCCGGTCGAGCAGCTTTATACGATGGACAACCGCGTTCTGACCTGCGGTGGCGGGTCGGCCGCCACGGATCTGTTTTTCAAGCTGATCTATGACACCCATGGGCCGGTTCTGGCGCAAGCCGTCCTGAACATGTGCCTGCACACAGTGCAGCGTTCGGAAACCGACCGCCAGCAAAGCTCCACCTCGGCATCGATCGGGGTACGCAATGACAAACTGGTACGCATTATCAACCATTTCGAAGAACATCTGGACGATCACATCAATCTGGACATCGTCACCGAAGAACTGGGCATATCACGGCGCCAGATGGAGCGTCTGTTTCGTCACTATCTGGACACCACACCCAAGAAATACCTACAAAACCTGCGTCTACAACGCGCACGAATTTTGCTGGCGGAAACCGACCTGGCGGTGGTCGATGTGGCCGTGGCATGCGGGTTTGAATCTGCCGCCTATTTCTCAAAACGGTTTCGCGAAGCGTTTGGTATGTCGCCGCACAAGTTTTCAACCGGTCACGTCTGACGACTTATACACAACTAAGTTGCGCGAAGTTTGTGTTACTTCCAAAACAAAACAAGAAGATTGGTGGGTGATAAGAGATTTGAACTCCTGACATCTTCGATGTGAACGAAGCGCTCTACCACTGAGCTAATCACCCGACGGGGCAGCTTTTAGCGTCAGTCATCAACCGGTGCAAGAGGGTCATCGACCTTGGCTGACATCTTATTGCGTCGGATTTTGCAAATCACAACATCCGCATCAGGCAAGGTCTTCTGACGGTTCACTTTCACCGTTCCCAGCGGAGGAATGCGCAACTTCTCTCCACGCACCAGGGCAGCGCCCAGCTCTTCTAACACAGCCTCATAGACATCGCGCACTTGAATTGGGCGAAGCTCGGTCCGTGCTGCAACACGCGCCAGCATCTCTTTCGTTTTTACCACTGGTTCAGAGGGCGCGGTTGGCTTGCTCTCATCTGGTTTGGAGGATTTGGACAGCGGCGCGACGGCCTCTTTTACAGCTTTGTCTGCGGATGCCGAACTGCGCATCGTTTTTGATTTAGATTTCGGACTTACGGCCATGAAAGGTCCCCTGTTTTTGGGTGGCGGCGTTTTTTGTTATTCTTCAAGGATAACGACGCGCCGAACGTCGCCTGAATGTGAAACGTGCGGACACTTGGCCCGCACGTTTTTTTACTTTACCACCAATCAATGTGCGATCGGGGGAGCACTTGGCGGATTCTTCGCCAGAGCGGCCGCTGCCGCCTCTTCTGCAGCTTCATCCCATTCGACCGGGACCGGCTTGCGCACCAAGGCGTGCTTCAAAACTTCGGACACGTGATTGACAGGTATGATTTCCAACCCTTCTTTCACATTGTCCGGAATTTCGCGCAGGTCTTTTTCATTCTCCTGCGGAATCAGCACTGTTTTGATGCCGCCACGCAATGCTGCCAACAGTTTTTCCTTCAAACCGCCAATAGCCAGTGCGTTGCCGCGCAGCGTAACCTCGCCCGTCATGGCGATGTCTTTTCTAACTGGAATACCCGTCAGAACAGACACGATAGACGTGACCATCGCCAACCCTGCCGACGGGCCATCCTTCGGCGTCGCGCCTTCCGGCACGTGCACGTGGATATCCCATTTTTCGAACTGGGGTGGCTTCACACCGATGTCCGGTGCAATCGAGCGGACATAGGAGCTTGCCGCGTCAATCGACTCTTTCATCACATCGCCCAGCTTGCCGGTGGTTTTCATCCGACCTTTGCCCGGCAGGCGCAATGCCTCGATCGACAGAAGATCGCCGCCCACGCTGGTCCAGGCCAAGCCCGTCACGACGCCGATCTGATCTTCCTGTTCGGCCAACCCATAACGATGTTTGCGTACACCCAGATAGTCATCCAGTGCGTCCGGGGTCACGTCGACCTTGTCGACTTCCTTTTTCACCAGCTTTGTCACGGCTTTACGAGCCAGTTTAGACAATTCGCGTTTCAGGTTACGCACACCCGCTTCGCGGGTGTAATATCGGATCATATCGGTCAAGGCGCTTTCCGACACCGAGAACTCATCCTTTTTCAGGCCGTGATCCTTGATCACCTCTGGCAGCAAGTGACGCGTCGCGATCTCGCGCTTTTCGTCCTCGGTGTAACCGGCCAACGGAATGATCTCCATCCGGTCCAGAAGCGGGCCGGGCATGTTGTAGGAGTTCGCGGTAGTCAGGAACATCACATTCGACAGGTCATATTCGACCTCAAGGTAGTGGTCGACGAAGGTCGAGTTCTGTTCCGGATCCAGCACCTCAAGCATCGCCGACGCCGGGTCGCCACGGAAATCCTGACCCATCTTGTCGATCTCGTCGAGCAGGATCAGCGGGTTCGTGGTTTTCGCCTTTTTCAGCGCCTGAATGATCTTGCCGGGCATAGAGCCGATATAGGTCCGGCGGTGGCCGCGGATCTCGGACTCATCACGCACGCCGCCCAGCGAGATGCGGATAAACTCGCGCCCCGTGGCTTTCGCAACAGATTTCCCAAGCGAGGTTTTACCCACACCCGGAGGGCCAACAAGGCACATGATCGGGCCTTTGAGCTTCTTCGAGCGCTGCTGAACCGCCAGATACTCGACGATCCGCTCTTTGACCTTCTCAAGCCCATAGTGATCAGCGTCGAGCACTTTTTGCGCGTTGTTCAAGTCTTTCTTAACGCGGCTTTTCGTACCCCATGGCAGTCCCAGCATCCAGTCAAGATAGTTGCGCACAACGGTCGCTTCAGCCGACATCGGCGACATGTTTTTAAGCTTCTTCAGCTCGGCATCTGCCTTTTCGCGCGCCTCTTGCGACAGTTTGGTAGCTTCGATCTTTTCTTCAAGCTCGGTCAGCTCGTTCTGACCTTCTTCGCCGTCGCCAAGCTCTTTCTGAATGGCCTTCATTTGCTCATTCAAATAGTACTCGCGCTGGGTGCGCTCCATCTGGCTTTTGACACGTGTCTTGATCTTTTTCTCGACCCGCAGCACGGACATTTCGCCCTGCATCAGGCCAAACACCTTCTCAAGCCGTTCGGACACGGTGAAGGTTTCCAGAAGTTCCTGTTTCTGATCCACTTCGACACCCAGATGACCAGCTACCAAATCGGCCAGCTTGTCTGGCGCGCGGGTTTCTGACACAGCGGCCAACGCTTCTTCGGGGATGTTTTTCTTGATCTTGGCGTAGCGTTCGAATTCCTCGCCAACCGAGCGCAAAAGCGCCTCGATCTCGCTGGCGTCACCGGGGCGTTCCTCGATGATTTCAGCGAAGGCTTCGAAATAGTCGGCATTGTCGACGTAATCGGTGATGCGCACACGCGACTGTCCTTCTACCAACACCTTTACAGTGCCGTCGGGCAGTTTCAAGAGTTGCAGCACATTGGCCAGCACACCCACATCATAGATGCCTTCCACGTCCGGCTCATCAACCGAAGGGTCGATCTGACTGGACAGAAGGATTTGTTTGTCATCTGCCATCACCTCTTCCAGCGCCCGGACGGATTTCTCGCGCCCGACAAACAGCGGCACGATCATGTGGGGAAAGACCACAATGTCACGCAGCGGCAGGACCGGGAAGGATTGGCTCAGTTGCTCACTCATAAGATTTCCTTGTTCTTGGCAAAGCGCCCTGCCCCAGTATCTTGGCAGCTGGGGCGCCTCCTGTTCGGATATTCAGATGGGGGTCGCACCGCCCAACGTCAACCCGCTTTGCCCTGACACTCTGCCCCTGCCACGCGCGGACAACAAGGGCAAACCGGGGCATATTTTGCACGATCAGGTTTCCGATCTGTTAAAGCGGGTCGATATCGCCTTGTGCGCGACCTGCATGGAAGGCTGCTTCCCATTCAGCGAAGGATTGGGAGGCAATCGCATCGCGCATTCCTTGCATGATCTCTTGGAAATAATGCAGGTTGTGCCATGTCAGCAGCATTCCCGAAATCATCTCTTGCGCGCGAAAAACGTGATGGAGGTAAGCACGCGAGTAGTTGCGGCATGCGGGACAGCCGCAGTTGTCATCAATCGGGCGCGGGTCGTCCTGATGACGGGCGTTTTTTATGTTCAAAACTCCGTGACGGGTAAACACTTGCCCCGTCCGGCCCGAACGCGATGGCAAGACGCAGTCCATCATGTCGATACCGCGCTTCACCGCGCCCACGATGTCGTCCGGCTTGCCAACTCCCATCAGATAGCGAGGCTTGTCTTGCGGCAGAAAATCTGGCGCGAAATCGAGGCAGTCGAACATCGCCACCTGCCCTTCCCCCACAGCCAACCCGCCAACAGCGTAGCCATCAAACCCGATTTCTTTCAAAGCTTCGGCGCTTTCCTCGCGGAAATCGCGTTCCAGCCCGCCTTGCATGATACCAAAAAGGGCATGACCGGGGCGATCTCCGAACGCGTCTTTGGATCTAGCCGCCCAGCGCATTGAAAGACGCATGCTGTCCGCAATCCGGTCGCGATCGGCTGGAAGAGCGGGGCATTCGTCAAAACACATTACGATGTCGGATCCCAACAGCCGCTGAATCTCCATCGACCGTTCTGGCGTCAGTTCATGTTTCGATCCATCGATATGGGATTTGAAGGTCACGCCCTTCTCGGTCAGCTTGCGCAGGCCTGCCAAGCTCATCACCTGAAATCCGCCACTATCGGTCAGGATCGGCTTATCCCAGTTCATGAATCGATGCAGCCCACCCAGCCTGTCGATCCGCTCGGCCGTAGGGCGCAACATCAGGTGATAGGTGTTACCCAACAGAATGTCAGCCCCGGTGGCCGCCACACTTTCAGGCATCATCGCCTTAACGGTAGCCGCCGTTCCTACTGGCATAAAGGCCGGAGTGCGGATATCGCCACGCGGTGTGGATATCACCCCAGTACGGGCCTTACCGTCTGTAGCATTCAGCGAATAGGTGACGCGGTTTTGGCTTGGATTTTGCATGCGCTTCGTGTGGCGCAAGACGCTCAGAATGCCAAGGGTTTTTTGCCAATGCGTGGGGTTTCAGCGCATGCGCTGTTCAGTTATCGTCACCGTGGTTGATCTTCACCGACCCAAGTTTGGCTTTATTCACACGTTCTGAAAGCCGCTCCAGCTTGCGACTGGTCAGCATCAGTTCCGTCAGAGTTGTGTTATCCACCCGGTTAGCCAACGCATAGGCAACGTCCTGCACCATCCGAGCCGCCTGATCCAGCTGCTCGTTACATGTCACCGTTTTTGTCTCACCGTTTTTCGTCGAAATCACCGCCTAGGCTCCTCGTGTCGTACCTGTTTACGCAAAAGAGCGCTTTCCATCATAGATTCAAGTCGAACACGTCCATTTTATGGCGAATTATAGGCGTTTGCGCATCATGCGGTTGTGATTTTCAACACAATGCCCGGAAATTTTCTGGATTCGGATCGAAAGTCGAAACATGTAACATATTCAGCATCTTAAAGTTCTCGCCCCCGCTTTAATGTCTGGCTCTCGGCAACACAGGGCTTTGACTCTACCACAGTGACGGTCTTGTTTCTGGCTGCCTCTGGACGTTGCAGGCATCAATCCTTATATGATCAGTCAGGATTAGAATGATGGCACAATGACAATGAACACTTCCGACAAGATAGAAGGCGAACCGCTGATCAAGCCTTCGACGGTCGATCATCCGCTGTATGACAGCGTGGTCGAAGCCTGCCGCACGGTCTATGACCCCGAAATACCGGTCAATATATTTGACCTGGGTCTGGTTTACACTATCGAGATCAACAACCAGAACGAAGTTGACCTGATCATGACCCTGACTGCACCGGGTTGCCCTGTCGCAGGCGAAATGCCCGGCTGGCTGATCGAAGCGATCGAACCGGTTGCCGGCGTCAAGCAAGTGAATGTCGATATGACATGGGATCCGCCCTGGGGCATGGAAATGATGTCGGATGAAGCCCGCCTTGAACTGGGGTTCATGTAACCCCAGATGCACCCTGCACTTGAGCGACGCTCCGTGAGCGCCTAGCTTGAGAATGAAGGAGAAGCAGATGTTTGGTATTCCCGGCAAATCGCCGATCACCATGACACAGGCCGCCGAATCCCAGATTGCCAAGCTGATGGCGTCTGGTGGACATAAGGGTTTGCGCATCGGGGTCAAGAAAGGCGGTTGTGCGGGCATGGAATACACCATGGATTACGTTGATGACGTTGACCCACATGAAGAAGTGGTCGAACAGGGCGATGCCCGCGTGATCATTGCCCCCATGGCGCAGATGTTCCTGTTCGGGACAGAAATCGATTACGAGATCTCGCTTCTGGAAGCGGGGTTCAAATTCCGCAATCCAAATGTCAGCGAGGCCTGCGGTTGCGGAGAATCGATCAAGTTCGATGATGCGCTAACCGAAGGGTCGTCGAAATGCTGATGGCCGTCACCGACGCCGATATCGCCTTTGTCAAAGAATTGCTTGAAGGCCTTGGCTCATTGACCCATCGTAAAATGATGGGTGGCGCGACCTTCTATTGCGATGGGCAAGTGTTTGCGATCCTGTCCAGTGGCGGCGAGGTTTACCTGAAAGCCAAAGGCCCGTTTGCCGACGCAATGGAGGCCGAAGGCAGCCGTATCTTCGGCATGGACGGCAAGACCATGGGCTATTGGACGCTGCCCGACGCCGCATTGGATGACCCGGAACTTGCCTGTGACTGGGCCCGAAGGGCGCTTGCAGCCCTGGCCTAGCCTTGCCCTGCATCTTTGAGATGCAGATAGGTTTCATCAAAACGTTTTTTCATGTGATCACCGGCAAGGATCGACTTGTCCGCCCCTACCGGAGCGACATTTGTGTCATGGTTGGGGTTGAAAAACAGTGGGATCGAGATCCGCTCTGCGTCTGACCCGACCACCCGATGCATCGTGGCCTTGACCCATCCGCCCGTCCAAATTTCCAACATCTCACCAAAATTGATCACGAATTCGCCGACTGGAGCATCGACCGACAACCACTGTCCATCGTCTCCCAGAACCTCAAGCCCTGCCACCCCGTCGGAGGCAAGCAGTGTCAGGCAGCCGTAGTCGGTATGCGGGGCGATGCCAAAATCCTTGGCCCCCGCCCAGTCTGGTCGTGGTGGATAGTAATTGCCGCGCAACAGCGCCATCGGACGGGAGAATGCACTGTTGAAAAAGCCTTCATCTTCACCAATCGACACGGATATCGCTCGCAAGAGATCAAGTGATAAAGTTGAGGCTTGCTTATAATAATTTTGGATGGTTTCACGAAATCCCGGCAAGCTGGGCCATTGGTTGTCACCATAAACCAACAAACCCAGCGCTCGCAGCGGATCTTCCTTATCCAGTTCAAACCCGCAATCGAAGACCTGCTTGAAATCGGGGTTTGACGTCGGGTCCACCTGTTCAGACCGTGCAGCCCCCCACCCCCGGTTCGAGCCTGTCCGCGCCATATTTACGGCCTGTTTCTCGGCATCCGGTAGCCGAAAGAATGCTCGATAGCTGTCCAGCACCCGTTGCATCTTTGCGCGCGAAATCGGCGTATTGAAAATGGTCAGAAAACCAATGTCTTCCACGCTTCGTGTCAGTGCTGCCATAGTCTCGGGATCACGGGCCGAGATCTTTGCGGCATCCAGTCTTGGGATCATCTCGCCAGTCCTTTCCCAAAGGCCACTTTGATGACGTTGTAGCAAGCCATGTTTTCGGCGCAAGCCTCTCGCAGGGCTTGACGCCTCAGCCATTGCGTCGGACAACACATCAACCAACGAGGAGACATATGATGACCCGGCGCAAACTTGCTGCAGGCAATTGGAAGATGAACGGAACCAGCGCAAATCTGGACGAACTTGACGCGCTGGCACTTGCTCATCCAACACCGGGTTGCGACATTCTGATTTGCCCTCCGGCGACTTTAATTTCGCGAGCGTCTTCAGCAACTCCAACCCAGATTGCCGTTGGGGGTCAGGATTGTCACAAGAATGAAACCGGCGCTCATACCGGCGACATCTCGGCAAACATGCTGGTCGATGCCGGGGCCAGCTATGTCATTTTGGGCCATTCCGAGCGGCGCGAGGACTACGAAGAAAGCAACACGGATGTCCGCGACAAAGTACTGGCTGCACTCTCGGCTGGTTTAAAAACCATTGTCTGTGTGGGCGAAAGCCTGTCCGAGCGCGAGGCCAACAACACGCTCGACATCATTGGCGGGCAGTTGGCCGGGTCAATCCCTGACGTGGTGACCGGAGAAAGCCTTGTGGTCGCTTATGAACCGATCTGGGCTATAGGCACAGGCAAAGTGCCGACGTTGGATCAGATTGGTGAAGTGCATGACTTCATCCGGTCACGGCTTGAGCGCCGGTTTGGCGCAGGCGTCGGGCGCTCGACGCGCATTCTTTATGGTGGATCGGTCAAGCCCGCAAACGCCGCCGAGATTTTTGCTGTCTCGAATGTGGACGGTGCTTTGGTAGGCGGCGCCAGTCTGTCGGCAAAGGATTTTTCGCCGATCATCACCGCGCTTGAAAACAGCTGATCCTATGCCCTATGGGGTCAAGGATTGACGAGGCGTCCTATTTCATTAACAAGTTAATAATCTTGCCGGTGGAGCATGTTATGGATTATTCAGACCTTGCCGATTGGCAAAAACGCGCGGCTGACTGGGCGCGGGACTATCATGCCGGTCTGCGGGATCGCCCAGTGCGCCCCGACATCGCGCCGGGAGAGTTTCTGGCAAAGATCAACACCCCTGTGCCCGAAACTCCGGAACCGATCGAAGCGATCTTTGATGACTTCACCCGGCTTGTGCCCGATGCGATGACTCATTGGCAACACCCGCGCTTCTTCGCTTACTTCCCGGCAAATGCTGCACCTGCCTCAATGCTGGCCGAGCAACTGGCCAACGCGATCTCGGCGCAAGCGATGCTGTGGCAAACGGCCCCTGCAGCCAACGAAATGGAAGACCTTGTGATCCGCTGGCTGCGCGACGCGATGGGACTGCCCGGTGATTTCACCGGCACAATTCACGACAGCGCGACCACGGCGACCTTTTCGGCCGTCACCACGATGCGAGAACTGGCCTTGGGGCACGAAGGCATCACTAAAGGTCTGTCAGACGCGCCAGTACTGCGCATCTATGCCAGCGCGCAGACCCATTCCAGTGTCGACAAAGCGGTGCGCCTTTCCGGCATCGGACAGGACAATCTTGTGAAAGTGCCGACAATTCCCGACCACCCCACCTGGTCGATGGACCCGGATGCTCTAGATCAGTTGATCCGCGAGGACTTAGACGCCGGGCGTAAACCTGCGGGCGTTGTGCTCTGTGTGGGCGGCACTTCGATCGGGGCTTGTGACGACATCGCGGCCTGCATCAAGGTCGCCCACAGCCACGGGCTGACCGTGCATGTGGACGCCGCATGGGCGGGGTCTGCCATGATCTGCGAAGAGTTCCGGCATCTTTGGGCCGGGATCGAAGACGCCGACAGCATCATCTTCAACCCGCATAAGTGGCTGGGGGCGCAGTTCGATTGTGCCGTACAGTTCCTGCGCGACCCCGGCCCGCAAATCGGCGCAATGGGCTTGCGACCGGAATACCTGAAGACGCAAGGCGCGGACGAAATTGTAAATTACAACGAATGGACCCTGCCCCTTGGTCGTCGGTTCCGGGCGCTGAAGCTGTGGTTTTTGCTACGCTCCGAAGGGTTGACTGGGCTGCGTACACGCATTCGCAATCATGTCACTTGGGCCGCAGAGGCGGCAGAGGTCATTGACGCGCTTCCCGGATTTAACATCACCACGCCGCCGATCCTGTCGCTGTTCACCTTCCGCTTTCGGGACGACGCAAAAACCGTTGTGTTGTTAGAACGCGTGAACCGTGACGGGCGCATCTATCTGACCCAGACGCACCATGACGGACAGTTTGTGATCCGTGTCTCTGTTGGTCAATATTCGACGTCCCGTGAAGATGTGATGATGATCCCCCACGTGCTGCGCGAACTGGCCCAGGACCTGTAACAGCAAGAAATCTTTACTTTTCCGTGCCAGCGTATAAACTGGATGTGGGTCGTGCCCTGTGTGGCGGACATTAATTTACCGCACAATCGGCATGCCGGCACCCGCTTTGGTTCTTATCTATTTGATAGGCGAAAGGGGAATCCAATGGAGTTCGGGAAGGACTTTACATATCACGAGTACGTCGCCGACGGCGTCGTGCACGGTTTGGGGGTGATCGCTGCAATTATCGGATCGGTCGCCCTGATTTACTGGGCCATGGGTGACGCACCGCTGGGCCGATTGCCTCCGATGTTGGCCTATGGGGCCGGATTGATCGCAAGCTTCACGCTTTCCGCCGCGTATAACATGACATTGCACCGGTCTGCGCGCCAAGTGCTGCGCAAGTTCGACCATGCAGCCATCTATGTCATGATTGCAGGCACGTATACACCGATTGCCCTGATCGGAATTGGTGGCACAAATGGCTATGCGCTGGTAGCTGCGGCTTGGACGCTCGCCATCGTAGGGATCGCCATGAAGCTGTTTTTCTTCGGTCGATTCGAACGGTTTGGTTTAATGCTAACCTTGATGCAGGGATGGATGGCGGTTCTGATGATCGGACCGTTAATCGCTTCGTTCAGCCCGGTTGTTTTGGTGCTGTTGGTGGGCGGCGGTTTGCTGTTCACCTTGGGGATCTTCTTCCATCTTGGCGAACATCTGCCCTTCAACCGTGCGATCTGGCATGTCCACGTGCTGTTGGGGGCAGCAGCGCATTATGCCGCTGTGGTGATGGTCGTGGGCACATAGGGCCGAAATAAACCGCTGTGTATGACGCGAACAGAACAGACCTGTCGTTTCCTGACCCGCTACGCTTGGGGTAGGGAGGACGGAAATGGATCGGTTGGACTGGCTCATTTCAATTGTAGTGCGCACCATCGGGGCCGAGCGCGGACGTGCAGCGCGCGGTCGCCCCTGACGACATCTCTGTGTCACCAAAGCACTGCAATCTGATCAGGTTTACTCTATGACAAAATCTTTTTCCCGCCGCTCTGGCGGTCGCGCCGCCCGCACCGCCCTGCGTGCAGCCCCCCTTGCCCAAGATGTTCGCCCTGTCCGCGCAGGAATGGAAGGCGGTACCTTTAAACCTCTCACCCCCGACGGCATCAATCGCATTCACCTTGCTGCCTTGGACGCATTAGAGCAGATCGGACTGGCAGATGCCCCACCATCGGGCATCGACATCATGACACGCGCAGGCGCAATCCTTGGCGACGACGGTCGTTTGCGCTTCCCACGTGCACTGGTTGAAGACATGCTGGCCAAAGCAGCCAAGAGCATCACCCTGTGCGGTCGCGATCCGCAGCATGACCTGACCCTCAGCGGCAAGCGCGTGCATTATGGCACCGCGGGCGCGGCGGTTCACATGGTCGACCCCCACGGGCGCGAATACCGCGAAAGCACGGTTCAAGACCTGCATGATGCGGCGCGAATTGTCGATCAGTTGGACAACATCCACTTCCTTCAACGCCCCATGGTGTGCCGAGATATTCCCGACAATCGCGAGATGGACCTGAACTCGATCTACGCCTGTACATCGGGTACGAAAAAGCATGTCGGCGTTTCATTCTCTGAGCCTGACTTTGTAGAAGACGGCATCGAATTGTTGCACTTGATCGCGGGCGGCGAAGACGCGTGGCGCGCACGCCCCTTCGTTTCGAACTCCAATTGCTTTGTCGTCCCACCTATGAAATTTGCCACCGAAAGCTGTCACGTGATGGAGAAGGTCATCGCAGCAGGCATGCCCGTATTGCTTCTGTCGGCTGGCATGGCCACCGCCACGGCACCCCCCACCCTGGCCGGCGCGATCGTTCAGGCCGTCGCCGAGTGTCTGGCCGGTGTGGTCTATGTGAACGCGATCGCACCGGGGCATCCGGCCATTTTCGGCACATGGCCCTTCTTGGTTGATCTGCGGTCCGGGGCGATGTCCGGCGGGTCGGGTGAACAGGCTTTGATGACGGCAGGCTGTGCGCAGATGCACCAGTTTTATGGCCTGCCCGGAGGGGCGGCGGCCGGGTTCTCGGATTCCAAACTGCCGGATATGCAGGCGGGGTGGGAACAAATGTGTTCCAATGTGCTGGCTGGTCTTTCGGGTCTGAACATGGTTTACGAGGCCGCCGGCATGCACGCATCGCTTCTGGGATTCTGTCATGAAAGCCTGATCCTTGGCGATGACATCGTTGGGCAAGCCTTGCGCTGCGTGCGCGGGATCGAGATCACGGAAGATGCGGTCAGCATCGAGATGATGAGATCGGTCTGCCTTGGCGGCCCTGGTCATTATCTGGGCGAGGATCAAACACTCAGCCGGATGCAGACAGATTTCGTTTATCCGACCCTTGGCGATCGGACATCCCCAAAAGAATGGGCCGAGGTTGGAAAGCCGGATCTGATCGCTGCGGCCACCGCACGAAAAGAGGCAATTCTGGAGCAGCGATCCGGCGCCCGTTTCGATCCGCAGGTCGATGCCGCTATTCGGGCAAGCTTCAACATTCACCTGCCGCAGTAGCCACCGCTGCGCGTGTCACCCACGCGCGGCGTCCGCCTTTTCTTCCAATGTCAGCCATTCCTCTTCCGCGGTGGCCAACGCCTGTTGTCGCTCGGCCAATCCGTCAGAGGCCTTTTTGAACTTCACAGGTTCCTTGGTGAACAGGTCCGGGTTCATCAGAAACTCTTCCAGTTTTGCGATCTCGGCGGATAGGCGATCCATTTCGGCAGGAAGAGCATCAAGGCGGTGGCGTTCTGTGAACGACAATCCATCAGGTTCGGGCTTCACGTCCTGCTTTACGTTATCCGCCTTGAGCTTTGATTTATCTTTCCTTTTCTCATTCTGCAAACCGCCAACCGCGCGCTGCGCCTGATAGTCGGACCAACCGCCGGGATAGATCGTGGCACGTCCGTCACCTTCCATCGCGATGGTGCGTTCAGCCACTCGATCAAGGAAATCGCGGTCGTGGCTGACCACCAGAACGGTCCCGTCATAGGCGGTGATCAGCTCTTGCAACAGGTCCAACGTTTCCACGTCTAGATCATTGGTGGGTTCGTCCATCACCAGAAGGTTCGACTGCCGCGCCATGATCTTTGCCAGAATCAATCGCGCCTTCTCTCCTCCCGACAAAGAGCGCACCGGCGCACGAGCCTGCGCATCTGAGAACAGAAACTCTTTCAGATACCCGACCACGTGTTTGGGATTGCCGCGCACCATCACCTGATCGGCCTTGCCAGATACGCGCATTTCGGGATCGCCGGTCAGGTTTTCCCACAGGCTGTCATCTTCGACCAGCCCTGTACGATTCTGATCAAACACCGCGATCTCAAGTCCCGTACCATGTTGCACACTGCCCGTGTCGGGCGCTTCCTGCCCGATCAACATCTTCAGCAGCGTGGTTTTTCCGGCCCCGTTCGGGCCAACAAAAGCAATCGTTTCACCACGCATGACGCGCAGGTCAAAATCGCTCAGGATCACCCTTCCGCCATAGGATTTCGAGATACCGCGCGCTTCGATCACCTTGCGGCCGGATTTCGGGCCCGCCTCCAGCGCCATATCTGCAGCGCCCTGACGTTTGATCTGGGCGGCGCGTTCTGCTTTCAGATCGCCCAGCGCCCGCAAACGACCCTGATTGCGTTTGCGCCGCGCACTGATGCCTTCGACGGCCCAGCGCGCCTCGGCTTTGATCTTGCGATTCAACTTGTGGCGGCTCTGGTCTTCTTCTTCCCAGACCTTGTCACGCCACGCTTCAAAATGCTCAAACCCCTTTTCCTGCCGCCGCACCTGCCCGCGATCGACCCACAGCGTGGCCCGCGTCAGGGCGCGCAGGAAGGCACGGTCGTGGCTGATCAAAACAAACCCTGCGCGGGTCTGTGACAGTTCAGCCTCCAGCCACTCAATTGCGTGAATATCCAGATGGTTGGTTGGTTCATCGAGCAGCATCAGGTCAGGCGCTTCAGCCAGCAGCTTGGCCAATGCCGCGCGCCGCCGTTCGCCGCCAGAAGCCGTTCCAACCGGGGCGTCCAGTCGCATTTTCAGGCCTTCGGCCACGCGCTCCACCAGATAGTCCTGCCCCGGTTCAAGCCCAGAGGTCGCAAAGTCGCCCAACGTAGTAAACTTTGATAAATCGGGGTGTTGCTCCATGTATCCAACCGATACTCCGGGCGACAGAACGCGGGTGCCGTGATCCAGCTCTACCAAACCAGCCATGACCTTCATCAAGGTCGATTTACCAGAACCGTTGCGCCCCACAAGCGCCACCCGGTCCCCAGGTTGGATCACCAGATCAAGCGCATCGAACACAGGATCGCCACCAAAGGTCAGCGAGATATCGGACATCTGAAGAAGGGGTATACGAGCCATGTCGCCGAGTTAGGCAATCCGCTAGCCAAGGTCAACCGAAGGCTTGACCCGACACCGCGCGCAACAGGCGCGTTCGCGCGGCGGGCACAGCACGCACTTCAAGCCCGGTGAACACATGCAGGGTGTTCAGGTCGTGATCCACCACTGCATGATCAGACACCCACCCGCCCATCACAAGATAGCTGCGCAAAAGCGGTGGCATTGAACGCAAGGCCAGCTTTGTATCCGGCTTGCGACGCATCCGTTGCGCATAACGGAACACCATGGGCGCTTTTACCCGAGGCAGCCAACGTTTCGGGGCAAGATGACGGTCACGCAACATGGCAAACGTATCCAGATAGCGGGCGGCGTCCGTGCCTTGAAACGATGAGCAGCCAAACAACATACCAATATCGTCTTCTTCCACATACTTGGTCATCATAGCCCACGCGATGCGCAAAATATCGGCCCCGTCCGATACATCGGGCGCAATACAAAAGCGCCCCAATTCGATCATCGGGGCATCATAGGTTTGCAGGGCGGACAATTCATAGAACTGAGCGGCGTAGCTGTCTCCGATCTGTGCGCCACTCTCAAGCTGCAAAAGGCGACAACACCCGACGAGTTTTTGCGTCAGACGATCTTCGATCAGCATGTGGCGACAGCGTTCATCAAAGGCATCTGCGTCCAGTCCATCCCCTCCGCGAAAACAGCGATGGCGCAAAGCTTGCGCAGCACGAATGTCATCTTCGGTTTCTGCGAACCGGGCGATGTAGCAGCTTGTGGTCAATGTCTGCATCTCGGACCTCCGCCCCTGATACGGGACTTGTTACTGCAACATATGCGTCTCGGAAGGGATGCCGGCAAGATATGACAGCAATATGAGGTTACTCCAGAAACCAGAAAAAGCGCGGCAACCTTTCGGCGCCGCGCTGTCTTGATCCGTATCTACCGCCGGTTAATTGCCGCGGATTTGTTCAGCCACGTCGATCCGACCAAAAGACCCGAACAGCTGTCGCAGGAAGCCGATACCCTTGACGTTGCTATCTGTCACACGACGTTCCAGCACGACGATACGCCCATCTTCCAGACCGAAGCGCTCGATGTTCTGGACGACGCCCTTTTCGGTGAAGCTGATGGCCAATACTTCGCGGTCAATTTCTTGCGGAGCGTTGTAAAGGTAATGTTTGAAGCGCGAGCGGACATAGTAATACCCACTGCCTGCCAACAGGCCCGAGGTTCCCGGCTTGCCAATCGACGCGCCAACGGTTTCGCGCGTGTCTTTGCCGACCTCAATCAGGTCAACGTCTTCTTTCGGCGGCATATATCCGTGATTGCGGTATGTTGCCGAACAGCCTGTGACAAGAGCCAGAAGCAGCATCGCCCCGACCATCTTGCCCATATTCCTGCCCATTTGGCGCAGATAAGACATACCGCCCCCCTTGCGTTCGCCACTCTGTCTTGGGTATCGGCTTAGCGTAGGATAGCGCGTGGTTCAAGAAACGATCACGAGCATTCTTTATCTGGTATAGGTATATGCTGGACCAAACGCGACACCGAACAATCTGCGGAGACGCAAAATGACCGACACGACCCCATCCGGCGATGCCCTGCCGTTCACTCATCCCGTTCGCGTGGCCGATCTTCCGACCAGCCGCCCCACCCGGTTTGAACTTGTGCCAAATCAGGACACATGCAACGCGATCGCCGCGGATCTTGGCATCCCTGGTCTGCGCAAGCTGAGATTTACCGGCGAATTGAAACCTTTGGACAAGCGCGATTGGCAAATGGAGGCCGACCTTGGTGCAACGGTGATACAGGATTGCGTTGTCACACTTGACCCTGTCACCACCCGGATTGATGACACAGTCCTGCGCCGTTGGCTGAAAGATCTAAGCGAGCCTGACAGCGGTGAAGAGGTCGAGATGCCCGAGGATGACAATGTTGATGCATTGGGGCCTGTGATTGACTTGGGCCAGGTGATGATTGAAGCTCTAACCCTAGCGCTGCCCCTGTATCCCCGTGTCGAGGGGGCCGAGGTTCAGGCCAGAGTTTTCGCCGAGCCGGGTACGAAACCCATGACCGATGACGACGCCAAGCCCTTTGCGGGCCTGTCCGATCTGCGTGATAAGCTTTCGGGAAAGGACAAATAGGTTCTCAGTCCCGCGACGACCTTGCCAAGATCGTTCATTTTCACCAGAACCGTGAAATTCCAGCGCATGCAGTGCAATTCGCCCTTGCAAGAATCAAGAAAGGCAGTATTTTCCCGCCTTCTTCCAAAAGATGGGTTGGACAGCGCACCGCAAACCGCGTATGAGGCGCCGAGACTCAGGAATGACTTGAGAACACCGGGCCATTGCGCCCCAGAATGACACCGGGCGACACCGCCCCCGAAACCGAAGGTTGAGACCATGGCTGTCCAACAGAACAAAGTATCGAAGTCGCGCCGCAACAACCGCCGTGCGCATGACGCCCTGGTTGCCGCGAACCCGAACGAATGTTCGAACTGCGGCGAGCTGAAGCGCCCCCATCACGTGTGCCCGTCCTGCGGCCATTATGACGACCGCGAAGTCGTTGCAATCGCCGACGAAGTTGACTTCGACGACGAAGACGCGGCGTAAGCCTCTTGCCCGATGCGGGCGGGCATGTCAGAAAATCCCCGAGCATGGGATAACGAATGACAATGAACGCCCCCAAACGCACAATTGTATCGGTCGACGCCATGGGTGGAGATCTTGGACCGGCAGCCGTGGTTGCCGGTCTTGCGCTGTCTGCGGACAAAAACCCGGAAATCGGGTTCATTCTGCACGGCAACAAAACCGAGCTTGAAGGGCTGGTCGCCCGACACAAGGATTTGGCTGACGTTTGCGAGATTCGGCATGCCGACGAAGCTGTCACCATGGACGACAAGCCCAGTCAGGTGATGCGAAACGGTCAGAAGACCTCGATGTGGTCAGCAATTGACGCAGTTCGCGATGGTGACGCCGAAGTCGTGGTCAGCTGTGGCAACACCGGTGCCCTGATGCTGTTGTCAATGGTGCGGCTGCGCAAACTGCCCGGCGTAAACCGCCCCGCCATTGCCTGCCTGTGGCCATCGCGCAACCCGTCCGGGTTCAACGTGATGCTGGATGTCGGTGCAGATGTCCGCGCGGATGAAGATGACCTGTTGCAATACGCGATGATGGGCGCGTCTTACGCTCGCAACGGTCTGGGCATTGCCCGTCCACGTGTTGGTCTTCTGAACGTCGGAACCGAAGAACACAAAGGCCGCAACGAATTGAAGGCGGCACACGAGTTGATCGCCAACGCCGCTGATGGCGCGCAGATCGACTTTGTCGGGTTTATCGAAGGCGTCGACCTACCCTCGGACCAAGTCGATGTTATTGTCACGGACGGCTTTACTGGCAATGTCGCGCTAAAAACCGGCGAAGGCACCGCCAAGTTGATCTCCGGCCTGTTGCGCGAGGCATTCGGCGCAACGATCTTGTCAAAGATCGCTGCTGTTTTGGCCATGGGTCCACTGAAGCGCATGGGGCAACGCGTGGACCCGAGCCGCAACAATGGCGGTGTGTTCCTTGGTCTGAACGGGACAGTTGTCAAAAGCCACGGATCGGCGGATGCGACGGGGATTTCCGCCGCTGTTCGGCTGGCGTTTCAGCTGGCCAAGGGCGGCTTCAACCAGAAGCTTGCCGCCCGGGTTGCATCCGGCGACGCATCACGCCAAGATGTCGCAACGGAAAGCCGGCAAGGTGAGCAGCAAGAATGACAAAACGCGCCGTGGTCAAGGGCGTTGGGCATTATCTGCCCCAACGCGTCGTCCCAAATTCGTACTTTGAAAAGATCGTCGACACCTCGGATGAGTGGATTCGCACCCGCTCGGGCATTGAACGACGCCATTTTGCCGCCGAAGGGGAAACCACGTCGCAAATGGCTGCCGAAGCGGCACGTGCTGCGCTAGAAAAGGCAGGTCTTAAGATCGATGATATCGACGCGATCGTTGTTGCAACCTCGACCCCCGATCTAACTTTCCCGTCCGTCGCCACGATGGTTCAAAACGAGTTGGGAATGACACGCGGCTTTGGATTTGACGTGCAAGCTGTCTGCGCGGGTTTTGTTTTTGCGCTGACAAATGCCAACGCTTTGATCATGTCCGGACAAGTTGACCGCATTTTGGTGATCGGGGCCGAAACATTTTCCCGCATACTGGACATGACCGACAGGTCGACATGCGTGTTGTTTGGCGACGGCGCTGGTGCGTTGGTGCTGGAAGCCCAAGAGGGCAGCGGAGATAACACTGATCGCGGAATCCTGTCGGCTGATCTGAACTCGGACGGGCGCATGCGCGAGATGCTGTATGTGGATGGCGGAGTGTCAACGACACAGACCTCGGGCCATTTGCGGATGCAGGGTAACCCGCTGTTTCGTCAGGCCGTCGGCAAATTGACTGAAACTGCCGAAACCGCATTGAAAAAGGTGGGGCTGACGGATGACGATCTGGATTGGATCGTGCCACATCAGGCCAATATTCGCATCATTCAGGGCACAGCCAAGAAGATGGGCGTGCCGATGGATCGCGTGATCCTGACGGTGCAGGACCACGGCAACACCTCGGCCGCATCGATTCCTCTGGCCCTGTCCGTGGGCTGTACTGAAGGTAAGATCAAACAAGGCGATCTTGTCGTGACCGAGGCCATCGGCGGCGGATTGGCGTGGGGTGCGGTCGTAATCCGCTGGTAATACCTTTAAACCCCTGTGCGAACGGCTTTTCACAAGCCGTTGATATTGACTCGGAAAATCAAACCACCCATGCTTCCCGAAAACAATCAGGGGGACGACATGAGTGAAAAGACTTTGACCCGCATGGACCTCAGCGAAGCTGTGTTTCGCGAAGTCGGCCTGTCGCGCAACGAAAGCGCGCAGTTGGTCGAGACGGTATTGGGTCATGTTTCCGACGCCTTGGTGGCTGGCGAAAGCGTGAAAATATCATCGTTCGGGACATTTTCGGTGCGCGACAAGGCCGCCCGCGTGGGCCGAAACCCGAAAACAGGCGAAGAAGCGCCGATCCCGCCGCGTCGGGTTCTGACATTCCGTCCGTCACATCTTATGAAAGACCGGGTCGACGAAGGAAACAAACGCTGACACCTTCGCAACACCCGACCGGCGCGCACCTGCGCCTGAATGAATAATAGAAGCAGAACAGACAGGTCTGGACATGGATAAGAAGTCACCCGACGCCTTCCGCACCATAAGCGAGGTGGCCGAATGGCTTGGTGTGCCGACCCATGTGCTGCGGTTCTGGGAAAGTCGCTTCAGTCAGGTTAAACCCGTGAAACGTGCTGGTGGGCGACGCTATTACCGTCCCAATGACATGGAGCTTCTGGGCGGTATCCGTAAGCTGTTGCACGAAGATGGTATGACGATCCGTGGCGTTCAAAAACTTCTGCGCGAAGAAGGTGTGAAGCATGTTGCGGCAATGTCGCCGCCGCTGGACAGTGACGAGATGCGTGACATCACGCCGTCAAATGTTGTCCCGCTGGCCGGGAAATCCGCACCGGAAGAACGACCGCATGAAGATCGCAGCGAGGATCCTGTCACCGCCACACCACCGGTCGAAGAGACTGCCTCCGATGCATCGCAGCCAGATCCCGCGCCAGACCAGCCAGACGTCGCTGACGCCCAGCCAGAGCCATCAGACGAAGCCGCCACGTTGGTGGAGCACAGCGAAGCTGACCCCCACTTCACCCGCAGCGAAGTGGATACGCCGGACGAAAGCTCACATCCCACTGACGACCCGGTGGACGAACCAACCCTAACGGCGCCAGAGCTTCCGGGCCTTCATGGCTCTTCCGATTCGTCTGATGCTGCAGCGCCCCCAGAGCCTGCCCCAAAGATCGACATCACCCATATTCCCACTGATCCCGGCGATCAGGATGCGACTCCCACACCGACATTGACTAGCGCCCTGCGGCGTACGCGCCAGACAGGCACCGGTGCCCGTATTGCCGCCCTTCAAGCCCTGGCCGACCGACTTGAGTCGCTGGCAGCACAAATGGGCCGCAACCCCGAACAAACACCGTAAGCACGCCGATGTTTGATCGACCTCTGCTCGAATGCGGAATGATGCAATTCCTGCTGTTTCCCGCTTGCCCTGCCTGCGAAAATCACTATGTAAGGTCTCCAGTCGGGCTATGGCGCAGCCTGGTAGCGCGTCCGTCTGGGGGACGGAAGGTCGCAGGTTCGAGTCCTGCTAGCCCGACCAATCTCAAAACCGCCCGCCCGTTCATCGGGCGGGTGTTTTTGTATCCGCGTGACGGATCCAAGGGGGGACGCAAATGAAGACCGGCGTATTGGCAGATCGGCAGATCCGGCAGATGATTACCGATGGTGGGATCGCGGCATCCTCGCCCATCCTGAACGAACAAATCCAACCGGCTTCGCTGGACTTGCGGTTGGGGGATACAGCCTATCGCGTGCGCGCCTCGTTTCTGCCTGGCAAGACCTCAACCGTCGCTGAACGTCTGGTTGAGCTGACCATGCACGAAGTGTCGTTGACTGGCGGCGCGGTGTTGGAAAAGGGGTGCGTTTATGTCGTACCCCTGATGGAACACCTGCGCTTGCCCAAAGGCATGACAGCGGCGGCCAGCGCCAAATCTTCGATTGGGCGGGTCGATCTGATGACTCGGGTGATCACCGATCAGGGCATCGAATTTGATCGCGTGCCGGAAGATTATGACGGGCCGCTCTATGCCGAACTGTGCCCGCAAAGCTTTTCGGTCGTGGTCCAACCCGGACAGCTTCTAAACCAAATCATCTTTCGGCAAGGCAAGACGATCCTGACTGATGACGAGCTACGCGCGGTGCACGCACGTTCCCCGATCGTGTCGGGCGATCCGGTGATTTCGGACGGGCTTGGGTTCTCGGTTGATCTGAAACCTGCCAAGGGCGATCTGGTGGGATATCGCGCCAAGCGCCATACGGGCGTTGTCGATTTGTCGAAGCTCGCCCATTACGACCCGGCAAACTACTGGGAAGAGGTACACACAACAGACGGGCGCATCATCCTTGACCCCGGCGCGTTCTATATCCTTGTCAGCCGCGAGGCGATTGCAATCCCTCCTGATTGCGCCGCCGAAATGGCCCCCTATCTGGCAATGGTGGGCGAGTTTCGCGTGCACTATGCAGGCTTTTTCGACCCCGGTTTCGGATATGACGCCGCTGGCGGATCAGGGTCGCGCGGCGTGCTTGAAGTACGCTGTCACGAGGCACCTTTTGTGCTGGAACACGGGCAGGTTGTCGGACGTCTGGTCTATGAACGGATGAGCGAAGTGCCTGAGGTGCTTTATGGTGCTGACATCAAGTCAAATTATCAGGGGCAAGGGTTGAAACTGTCGAAGCATTTTCGCTAGCTCTCTTTCCAACTCAACCAGACACCAAAGGACAGGTGGGCTGACTTGTGCTAGCGTTCCTGAAAACTTTATTCAGGGATTGCGCGAATTGGCCAAACAACGGCAACTGATCTCGAACGGAAATCCGATGGAAGCCGTTGTCGGTTTCAGCCGCGCCGTTCGCGTTGGTTCGTTTATCGCTGTCGGTGGCACCGCACCGGTTGACCAGAACGGGAATACCGTCGGCGTTGGGGATGTGTTTCTTCAGACCAGGCAGTGCATTGAAATTATCAAGACCGCTCTGGAGGACGCCGGTTCCGGCCTTCAGGATATTGTGCGCACTCGGGTCATCCTGACCGACATCGACAATTGGAAAGAGGCGATCGAAGCGCGCAAACTGTACTGCCTGACCGCTCGTCCTGTTGATACGATCATGGCTGTAGATCGTTTTGTGAACCCTGAATGGCTAGTCGAAATCGAAGTGGATGCGGTCACCACCGACTGAGCGGAGACGCAAGCTAGCAATCCACAGCTCCTACAACGACGTCGTACACCTTAAGGCGCGAATTGGTTTTCAGACTTGCTGCGCGACCTCATCTGTCGGCGGTGGCGCGGTGTTGGGATCAGCACGTTTGAGCACCACGGTATCCGAAAGGTCAATGCGGCGCAGCTTCGTTTCGACAACTGTCACCTTCTCCACTTTTATTTTGACCGAAGGTTGCAGATGCCCTGCGGCAATTCCGATGATTTGGCGATCCTTGATGGAAAGGGAGACGCCCGCAACTTCAACCGTCAAACCAACAGGTATGCGAATTTTTCGCAAGTCGACCGCCTCACCAACGGTCAAACGAACCTCGGGGGTATGCGTCGATTTCAGTTTGTGTTTCAACAGCGCTGCAACCCGTGTCTTACCGTCCATCGGGCCTTTTTCCCCCACCAGAGCCTGCACAGACTTCATACCTTCCCACGCCTTCAAAAGCGTATCGATAAGTGAGATCGACAGCGCCTCTTCAACGGCAGTCGCCACCGATTTGTGCAGAGTTCCTGCGTCCAACTCCATTCCGGCAAGACGCACGCCCGGTTCCCCTTCGTTCAGCGCGGATTTGACGGCGTCGACCACATTGCTGAAATCGGTGGGCGGGATAGCAGTTTCCAGCGTTTCAATGCTGTCGGTCATGGCTCATCGCTCCTGTCTTCTTCCCGGATGATTGTGATATCGGTTCGTCCACCCCGATCAACTGTCAGGGTGATCGTCGGCATCTGATCTGGTTCGACTGAAATATCTGGTGTGGTGTCGGGCACCGCATACACGTGGGGCATGATCCCCGACGCTAGGGGCTTTGGCTGCCGCGCTTTCTTAAATGGTCTGAAACCTCTGAGCGGCCAGATGAAACTGCCAAGCAGTAACAGGCCGACAATGCCGGGAACCAGCCAAGATGGCGGACCAGCGGCTGGTCGGCGCAGCGCAAGTGCGCGTTGGTCGCGTTCCTCACCGGCCCCGTCGTGCACACGGATCACCAGCGGACGGTTCACACCTGGAGGCGGCATCGCAACAGCAACCGCGCGCCGTTCACCGGTATAGGACCAGACTTCCGACGTGCCGTCACCCAGCTCGACGCTCAGTTCCGCATCCGGCCAAGCGTTCAGAAGATCTACAACAATCTTGGCTTCAGGCTCCTCGGTCTCAATTACATTCCCCTCAAGATCACCGGCTTCAATCTGCAATCGCATGTCCGCCAACCGAAAAAGTGTGAGCGATTGCCGCGCGCGGATCGTACCTTCCCTATCCACAGCAAGAAACGTGGCGGTGCCGCTATCGCCGGGACGGGGCATGGGCAGATCGACCGCAATCGGCACCTCTTCATAGCGACGCTGATCGACCACGCCGGGATCGTTTGTCTGCCATTCGACGCTAGCATCGGGCCACGGGTCGCGCAGGGTCACCTGCACCTGCACCCTGTCCGTGCTGGCCACAATTCGTCCGTTCCGCAGGTGATCAGAAGCCAGATTAAGCGTCATGTCCATCATGCGCCGAAGGGTCAGACGTGTCTGGGCAAGAACACGTGTGCGGCCGTCCAGGGCGTCAAAACGAAGGTCCAGTTCGGCGCCCGGGTTGAGCGCGAAGTGATAGGGTATGTCTTGGCCCTGAGCACGGCGGTCCGCTTCAGCGACACGGCCCCCGGCTGTTACGCGGACCCACTCTACCGCTGCTGTTTCACGCGGATCGCTAATCGACACGATCACCAATTGTTCAGCATCAGTCGGATCGCTTTGCACCCGTCCGGTGATGCCTATGCGCGCACGCGCCAGTGCCGCTTGCAAGGCGGGCCAGTTGTTGACAGGTGCTGGCTCGAACCGCCGGATCGCCCCACAACTTCCCCCACCAATAAGCCCGTCGACAACACCTGCATTAAGCCCGAGGGCGTTCAGATCAGACTGGATCTGCCGCGCCATTGCAACATCTAACCCGTCGGGTGGCCCGCAAGCCGGAATACGGCGGATGAAGACGCTGCGCGTTCTTGGGTTGCCCAAACGATCCTCGGCAGAAATGACAACTCGCGTTTGTGCGTAGTCGTTTGGCAAACGGATCATGATCTCAAATCGATCCCCATTGCGTTGAACCAAATTTGCCCCGCTTGCATCTGCTCTGGCAACGCCACTTGGATCAGTGATGTCGGCAACTATGGCGACCGACCCCGATGAGGCGGTGAATTCATTGGCCACTGGCTCAATCACCGGACCATCACGGTCTGTCTGCGTAGGCGTGGGCTCGGGGCGCGCAGAGTCTAGAATCGCTCTGACCCACCTGACCGCCGCACCTTCGATCAGAAGGGTGCAACGACCGGTACGCAAAGCCAATGATCCGGACCGGATTGTCGTCACCAATGTTCGGATGCCACGTTCATTCAGAAACCGTGCAAACGCCTGATCATCTGTGCAAACAACTTGTCTTTGCAGGAACCGCTGCAGGTTAACATCCGACTGCCCAGCCAACATACTACTTAACAGCGATCGCATTCGATCATCGCCAAGTGTCAGCCCGTCGGGAAGGTTTTGCGCAAACGCATGGGTCAGCAATATCCAGATAAAAAGCACGGCAGAAACACCGTGGCGAAACCAGCGCATCTTACTATCCAATCGAAAAATGATCTGCGGAACGCGCCCAGAAACAGCATCGATACTAACACAACTTAGCAGAGAATCCCATATTCGCACCAATGACCCGCTAACTAGAAGCCACGATCGGTTGGGGGAACGGGGTTACTCATGTGTACTGAAATGACCATTTGGTGGGAAGTAAAAGAGACCGAAATCCGCCGGTCAGAAACATCAAAATTGACAGGATGCGATTGTCCAAAATGGTTGATCAATCTGCCCCAAATTGTCCGACTGTTGCAAAAAAAGCGACCTGAGGCGAGAATAGGCCCATTATTTAAAACCTAAAATTGATTCTATTTTGAATATCTTACCGAGGAGTTTAGCTATGATACTCCGTGTTATTTGGTTTGTTTTGGCCGGTCTGTTGATGCCATTCTCAGCATCGGCCCAGCTTTTTTCTGGCCCGAAAGACGAAGCACTTCTGGTCGGGCGGGACGAAACCACATTCCCCCCAGCGGACGAAGATTATTTCGCAGATATGGACAACGGCATTGCCCTGACATCTGACGAGATTAAAGGTCGCAACATGTGGATGGTTTGGACCGGCGGCAATGATTTGCTGTGGGACACGCTGACCGTAGACACGTTTGGGCAGTTTGATCTGCTGAAAACCCTGTCTTCGCATCCCAGCCTGCCCGCCAAACGGTCAAACCGTTTCGAATATTTGGGCCTGATCAACGAACCTTGTTTCAACGAGGCAACCAGCCCGGTTGAAGACCGCCACGGGCTGTGGCTGGACATAAGGCGCGACGATTGCACGCCCGACCCCTTCGCCAATGCCGAAAAATATCCGGGCGTCGAAATTGGCGCGCGCGGGCGCAACATGCCCATCTGGTCCTACTACGGAGAGCCCACGGGCGTTCTGGGCCTGCGTCTTTTCCCGAACCCCGAATTTGACGAACGCGCCGAAGAACGCTGGGACGCCGAACGCTTTTACAACGATCCCGATTACTATAATGACGACGACCTCGTGCGACCCTATCGGGTTGGCATGTCCTGTGCGTTCTGCCATGTCGGACCGAGTCCGATTGACCCGCCCGCCGACCCGGAAAATCCGGAAATGCGCAACCTGAACGCCACCGTGGGCGCACAGTATTTCTGGTTCGACCGGATCTTTGCTTGGAAGCCGGACAAGCGGCAATACATGGTGCAGCTGATCCATACGGCGCGGCCCGGTACGCTGGATACCTCGCTTGTGTCGCCCGATTACATCAACAACCCGCGCACCATGAACGCGATCTATCTGCTTGAGGAACGTCTGGCCGTCGCCCGACGCTTTGGAGAAGAACGGCTTGAGGGCGGCGAGTTGGACAACAAGCAGTTTCAGGATTACGTGCCCGAAGGCCCCCTGACCGAGTTTTTTGAAGAGCCTGACCTGAGCTTCAGCCCCCGCGTTCTGAAGGACGGGGCAGACTCCGTCGGCGCGCTTGGGGCGCTCAACCGCGTTTATCTGAACATCGGATTGTTCAGCGAAGAATGGACCCGCCATTTCAACCCCATCGTGGGCGGAAAAGACATCACGCCGATCAAGATCGAGACCGCGCAGAAAAACTCGGCTTTTTGGCGAGCGACAGAAGATCAATCCCCACTGACGGCGCTTTATTTCCTGAAAGCAGGTCGCCCCGACCGGCTCGCAGAAGCGCCGGGAGGCGACGCGTTTCTGACCGAGGACGCCGAACAAGTGGATCGCGGCAAGATCGTCTTTGCGGAAAACTGTGCTGGGTGCCATTCGTCGAAACTGCCGGAAAGCGCATACGAAGCCATGCCGGGCGGCTGTTCCGGCTCCGGATATCTGGAGTGTTTCAACCGTTATGGCGAGTTGACGCGAACAGATGATTTCAAAGCTCAGATGCGCGAGATCGTGCAGGCCGATGACTTTCTGAATGGCAATTACCTGTCCAGCGAATTGCGCATTCCGGTGACGTTGCTGGAAACCAACGCCTGCAGCCCGCTGGCCACCAATGCGATCGCAGGCAATATCTGGGACAACTTCTCGTCTTCGACCTACAAGGCGCTGCCGTCTGTGGGGACGATCAAGGTGCATCATCCGAAGACGGGCGAGGAATATGAATACGAGATGCCGGCGGGCGGGCGCGGTTACACGCGTGTGCCGTCGCTGATCAGCCTGTGGTCCACCGCGCCCTATCTTCTGAACAACACGGTGGGGTATTACAACCACGACCCCTCGGTCGACGGGCGGATGGCGGCGTTCGAGGACGGGATCACCAAGATGCTGTGGCCGGAAAAGCGGCTGCGCGACACTGTGCTGGGCGACAAGGTGCCCGGCCTGATCGACCGCACGACGGAACAAAGCTATCTGATCGTGCCGCGCGGGTTTCAACCCGATTTTCTGGTGAAGCTGCTGACGCCTTTGCGCGATGATCTGCCGTGGCTTTTTGATCTGGACGGCAATATCGAACTTGGCCCGATCCCCGCGGGTACGCCCGTCGGGCTTTTGGCGAACCTGAACATCCGGCTGGATCAGGCGGACCTGCTGGAGCGTTTGGGCCATGATTTCGAGCTGGCCAAGCTGATCATCAAGATCAAGCGCAACCTGAAGGAGCTGCCCGATGATGCCAGCGACGAACAGGCCCGCGCAATCTTTGCCGACCTGATCGAGCCGCTTCTGGAGTTGAGCAAATGCCCCGACTTCGTGGTCAATCGCGGCCATTACTTCGGCACCAAGCTGGAAGATGACGACAAGCACGCGCTGATCGCCTTTCTCAAGCGGTTTTGAGGGCGGGGCGGTGGGCGCGGCGCATGACTACATCGTCGTCGGCTCGGGTGCTGGCGGCGGGACACTGGCCGCGCGGCTGGCGGAACGCGGTATGCGGGTTTTGTTGCTTGAGGCTGGCGGCGACCCCCGATCCGCCAAGGGTGACGTGCGCGGGATGGAGGCGGCGGGAAACCGGCTGCCCGACGATTACGACGTGCCCGCCTTTCACCCGTTTGCAACCGAGAACGCCGCGCTGCGCTGGGATTTTAACGTCACCCACCACGCGGATGCCGACCAACAGGCGCGCGACACGAAGGCAGGGCCAGAGGGTGTGCTGTACCCCCGCGCGGGCACGCTGGGGGGTTGCACGGCGCACAACGCGATGATCTTCATGTATCCCCACAACGCCGACTGGCAGGGGATCGCGGATCTGACCGGCGATGACAGCTGGTCGCCTGCGGCGATGCACAAGATCTTCCGGCGGCTTGAAAACTGCCGTCACCGCCCGGTGCAGCGCGTCTTGCACAGCCTTGGCATCGACCGCACCGGCCACGGGTTTGACGGCTGGTTGCCGACAGAAAAGGCGATCCCGCGCGCGGCCATTCGGGACGACGATATCATGGACATGCTGCGAAATTCCTTGCGCGAAAGCTGGGGATCGGCGCCGGGGTTTCTGAAGCGCCTGCGCTGGCTTGCCAACAGCGCTGCCGACCCCAATGACCGCGACCGCATCGGGGATGACGCGGTCGGCATGGTCTATACGCCGCTGACCACGCAAAACGGCGTGCGGGTGGGCACGCGCGAGCGGGTGCTGGACGTGGCACGCCGCCATCCCGACCGGCTGACGGTGGAGCTGGACGCGCTGGCGACGCGCGTGCTGCTGGATGATGACAACCGCGCCATCGGAGTTGAATACCTGAAAGGTACGCGGCTTTATCGCGCCCACGCCGCCCCAAGTGATGCGCCGGGCGAACCCAGGCAGGCGCTGGCCGGGCGCGAGGTCATTCTGGCCGGTGGCGCGTTCAACACGCCGCAGCTTTTGATGCTGTCGGGCATCGGCGACCCGGACGAGCTTGTCCCCCACGGGATCACGCCGAAGGTCGCCTTGCCCGGTGTCGGGCGGTCGTTGCAGGACCGATACGAGGTCGCGGTGGTCAACCGAATGGCTTTTGATTGTTGGGACAGCATGAAAGACTGCCGATATGCCAAGGGGGACGCGCTGTGGCAGCAATGGCAGACCCGTGGTGACGGGATGTATGCCACAAACGGAGCGGCGCTGGGGATCATTCGCAGATCGTCCGAGGCGCAGATTCTGCCCGACCTGTTCTGTATGGCGCTTCTGGGGCGGTTCAGCGGGTATTATCCCGGCTATGCCGCCGATCTGGCCCAAAGTCGCAACCATCTGAGCTGGGCGGTGCTGAAGGCGCATACGCAGAACCGGGCGGGCCGGGTGACGCTGGCGTCAGCCGATCCGCGCGATCCGCCTCTGATCGACTTCAACTATTTCCCGGACGGGGGTACGGACGACCTGTCGGCGGTCGTCGAAGGTGTCAAATTCGTCCGCAAACTGTGCCAGCCCCTACACGACTCCGGCCGCATCGCCGCAGAAGAAATCCCCGGCCCCGACGTGCAAACCAATGCCGAGATTGCACAGTTCGTGCGCGACAACTGCTGGGGTCACCATGCGTCATGTTCCTGCCCCATCGGCCCTGCGGATCAAGGCGGCGTTCTGGATAGCCGCTTAAGGGTGCACGGCACCAAAGGCTTGCGCGTGGCCGATGCTTCCGTTTTTCCACGCATCCCCGGATTTTTCATCGCGTCCGCTGTTTATATGGTTGGCGAAAAAACGGCCGAGATGCTGCTGCAAGACGCGCAATCCCACCCCGAACGAGAGGAGATGCACTATGGCACATGATATCGACACATTGATGGATATGGAGCAGGACGCGCTGGATGATTTGTTCTCGAGCGTACCTGCAGGTCCTATTCCGGATGGCGAGGCTGAAGGCACGGCAATTATCGCGCCGGGCACCCGATTCACGCCACTGATCTCGCGTTTCATCAATGGGTTTGCGTGGCAAGGAAAGGTCTTTGACAGCGACAAACAGGTTCTGAAAAACCGCATCCTGCCCTTCGGGCTGAACGCCATTCTGGCCAAGGTCTATGTCGAAAAAAGCTGGCTGGATGGCAAGGACTGCATCGTGCTGGACTATTCCGACACCTCGATCGTGGCGCAATGGATCCGTGACGAGATCCGCCAGATCGGACCGGGCATCTATTTGGGCAAGGTCTATTGGGACGACACACGACTGATCGATTTTGCACTTGAATTCAAAGTGGAAGACAACGGTAAATGACTGGGCAGGACACATTCTTCATTCTTGCCCCGGTCACCGAAGGCCGGGCGCAAGGGCTCGTGTCCTTGCTGGAAAGCATGACAGTAAAACCGGGGTTTGCCGACCCTGACAACACCCTTGTGCCGTTTGGGCAGTTTGATCAACTGCACGTAGCGCGGTTCTTTTTGGTGCAGTCAAACACCTGGCGTGATGTCGAAGCCTATGGCCGTTCGCCGCGCCCCTACCCCCTGGCGCTGGCGTTTCTGGGCGATGTGGACGGGGATCGCGATGTGTTCCTGCGTGAACTTGTCACCCGCTGCGCCGACGGGTTGTCCGAGATTTTCAGCCATTGCGAAGGCGTACATCACGGCACGGACCTTTTGCGCTGGATGGAAGATCACAACGTCGAGGAAGCCGCCAATTATGTAAACATGCGGGGGCGTACGGTCGCACAGATCCGGCAAGAGGCCGCGCTGGCCGCCGCCCTGCATAATGAGCTGGATGGGATCGTCAAGTCACACGGAAATGCGGACGCCTTCGGCTTGCACCGCCATCTGACCGAGTTCGTCGCGCGTCAGAAAGCCAGCGGGCGATTGCACTTGACCCAGCCTGTGCGGGCGACATGGGGTGAATGGCTCATCGATAAACTCGACCTGATCAGCCTGCCCCTTCTTGTCTTGCTTTTGTCGCCACTGCTTGTGCTGCTGTCGCCGCTTTTTCTCTTGCGTCTGCGGATGGCCGAACGGTCCGACCCGGAAATCCTGCCTCGTCCCGATGATGACCACATCGTTGATCTGGGCCGATACGAGGATCACGATGTGACCAACCCGTTCTCGGCCTTTGGGGATGTAAAGCCCGGATGGTTCCGCCGCTCTGTCACAACTGTCGCGCTGTATTTGTTGAATTATTCGGCAAGGCACATCTATGGCCGGGGGTATCTGACGCGGGTTCAAACAATCCATTTCGCGCGCTGGGTTTTTGTCGATGACAAGCGCCGTGTGATGTTTTGCAGCAATTACGACGGGGCGCTGGAAAGCTATATGGATGATTTCGTGAATAAGGTGGCATGGGGGCTCAATCTCGTGTTCTCAAACGGTGTTGGGTATCCGACCACACGGTTCCTGATCAAGGGTGGTGCGGCCCAAGAGGTGAAATTCAAGCGCTATTTGCGCAACCGTCAATTGCCTACGCAGGTCTGGTACAAGGCCTACCCCGGCCTAAGCGCCCGCGATCTTGCGCGGCATAGCGAAATTCGCAGAGGTCTTGAGGTGCGTCCTGACGGCGCGCGCGCTTTGCGCAACTGGTTGGCCAAGATATGACCCGCGCACCCGACATATCCAACGAACCGGTCGCCTTTGACGACATGCAGGGCCTGATCCGTTTTGGCCATGGTGCTTTGGTCGAAGCAGCGTTCATCCTGTGCACGATCCGCGATCCAAAGGCAGCCGGCGAATGGCTGGAACAGGCGCCTGTGACGTCGGCAGAGACACTTGACGCCCCGCCCAAGATCGCTTTGCAGGTGGCGTTCACCGCGACAGGCCTGCGCGCGATGGGGTTGGATAAAGGGCATATTGCTGGGTTCTCCCAACCTTTCCTATCCGGCATATCGGGCGAGGATAGCCGATCGCGCCGGTTGGGCGACACCGATGCAAATGCGCCGTCAGAGTGGGATTGGAAAGGGGCGGACTCGCACCTGTTAATCATGCTCTATGCCCGCAAAGGTGGATTGAACGCGTGGAAAAACAAGATCCTAGATTCTTCGTTTTTCGCCGCCTTCAAAGAACGACACAGCTTCCCCACCCGCCCCAATGACGGGTTTGAGCCGTTCGGGTTTCGCGACGGAATCTCGGAACCCAAGATCGACTGGCAAGACGCCCGCCCCCCGGCAAAACACGGGCGCGAAGATTTCAGCAACTTGATTTCACCCGGTGAGCTCGTTCTGGGGTATCGCAACGAATATGACGAACGCGCGGACTTGCCCGAAGCCGATCTGGGGCGCAACGGCAGCTATCTGGTGATGCGACAACTGGCGCAGGACGTACCGGGGTTCTGGAACTATCTGGACAAGGCAACGGGTGGCAACGACGAACAGCGCGAGCTGTTGGCGGCGCAAATGGTCGGGCGCAGACGCGATGGCACCCCCCTGATCCACGACCGACACGACATCGCGGGATCTCCGCGCAAGAACGACTTCTCCTATGACGACGACGTGAATGGCACCTCGTGTCCGCTGGGTGCACATATCCGCCGCGCCAATCCGCGCACGGGCGATCAGCCACATCGCGGTCAGGGGCGGCTTGGCTGGCTTCTAAGCACGCTGGGATTTCGCAGGCGACGCGACAAGCTGCCGGGGCGGCATGACCTTATCGCCTCGACCCGTTTTCACCGACTGGTGCGGCGCGGGCGGGCCTATGGCAGCTCGCTGACGCCCGAAGCTGCCTTGCGACCAGATGCACCGACGGACGCACGCGGGCTGTTTTTCATCTGCTTGTGCGCCGATCTGGTGCGCCAGTTCGAGTTTGTGCAAAATGCGTGGATCGCGTCGCCCACCTTCAACGGTCTGACGGGCGAGGCCGACCCCTTGCTGGGCAATCGTCAACCCTTCAGCGGCGTGGCCAGTGACGGGTTCACCATTCAGACGCCTTCGGGCACCGGACAGCGTCTTGCCCCCCTGCCCCAATTCGTGACCGTTAAAGGCGGTGGCTACTTCTTCCTGCCGGGTCTCAGCGCCCTACGCATCATAGCCCGCCATGGTAGACAAGAGGTCTGAATGCGAAAAATCCTAGTCCCCCTTCGCCGCCTGTTCCACCGCGCCACACAGGTCGGCCTGCAAATCGAGCGGCGGTTGGAACCGTTCTTTCGCCGCCGCCTGAACGATCTGGTTCGCGCGCCGCTGGCCAGATGGATCCAGCGGATGAAGAACCGAAAGCGTCCGGATCTTGGGTTGGCCTTGGCCGAGGAGAAGATATTCGATTGGGAAGAGGAAGCGCTGCAAACCATCATCGACGAAATGCGCGAGCAGATGAACTTGCATTTTCAGCCGGGTGCCTATGAGCGCGGTGGAAACACCAAGACACATGGTCTGGTCCGCGCAACCTTCACCGTGTTGCCTGACCTGCCCGACCATCTGCGCACAGGAGTGTTTGCGACCGAACGCGATTATCCAGCTTATATCCGATACGCTGGCCCCGGCCCGGATGTGCCCGAAGACATTCGCGATGTGGGCTTTGGTTCGATGTCAGTCAAACTGATGGACGTGCCCGGCCCGAAGCTGATGGACGAAGAAAAGTTCACGCAAGACTGGCCCGCCGTTGTGACCCCCACATTCGTCACCCCCGACGCCCGCGAAAACGCCAAGCTGCAATATTGGAGCACCATCGACGAGCCGCTTTGGTACTTTCTCAACCCGAAAGACAGCCATTTACTCGACTTCCTGATGCAGGGCTTGTGGAACGAAACGCAGTATAATCCGCTGGGGCAACGCTACTACAGTTGTGTGCCGTATCTGTTGGGAGAAGGTCAGGCGATGCTCTATTCCTATGTCCCGCGAACGGATGTGCCAATGGACATTCCCGGTGTGCCCTTTGGCCGCGTACCGCCCAATTATCTGCGCGACAACATGGCCCGGACCTTGCGTGCGCAGGCGGTCGAATTTGACATGGTCGTGCAGATCCAGACCGACCCGCACCTGATGCCAATCGAAGATGCCTCGGTCCTGTGGCCCGAAGACCTGTCACCGTGGATTCCGGTCGCGCGGATACATATTCCCATACAGGACTTCGACACCCCCGCGCAGATGGCCTTTGCCCGTAGCATGCGCATCAATCCATGGCACGCCCTGCCCGACCATCGCCCGCTGGGCAATCAAAGCCGCGCGCGGCGGCGGATGTATCAGGAACTGGCTGCGTTTCGGCAGCACATGAACCGGACGGAGCATGTCGAACCGACGGGGGAAGAGCAATTCGATGCTGCAAATGGCTGATCGGTGGCATCCTTGGTCACAGGACCTGCTACGCGCTGGACAACATCATGTAGCGGTCTGACGATCTGTCCTGCTACGTCTCCGGAACGTCATGCAAATGACTAGTCAATACCGCATCCGTCGCGTTCTACGACCAGCGGCCTGCCGTGCTAGAACAGCCGCCGGGTCAGCTTTCGCGATTGGCGGGCGCGTTTAGCTATGTCTTTGCCTTGTCCGGCCTGACTGTCGGCGCGGGTGCGTTGTTCGTCTGTCATCTGTTCGCGCTGCTTTCCCCGGCGCGAGGCCATATCGATCCCCATATCGACACCCTTGTTGACCAAACGGCGAGTCACCTGCCGGATGATCATGTTGATGATCTGGTTAGCGTTCATATCTGTCTCCTGCCCTTTGGTCGGATGTTAGCTGTAAACTCGGGCAATTTCACGTCGTTTCAAAGATTGGTCGCAGATAGCATCAATCTTCGAACAACTCGGACTGGCCCTCGGGGCTTTCGTCTTCGTCGTCGGTTTCCGGGCCGGGCATTGCACCGGGCGGCGGTCGACTTTCCAGCAACCCGGCCGAGCGCAGCTCCTTCAAACCCGGCAGATCGCGGGCGCTTTCCAGCCCGAAGTGGTCCAGAAACTCAGACGTCACAACAAATGTCACTGGTCGGCCCGGCGTCATCCGGCGGCGACCGAAACGGATCCACTCCATCTCGATCAATTGGTCGATGGTGCCACGACTAACGGACACGCCGCGGATTTCTTCAATCTCGGCCCGGGTGACGGGTTGGTGATAGGCGATGATTGCCAGCGTTTCGATGGCCGCGCGCGACAGCTTGCGCGTCTCAACCGTTTCTTTTTGCATAAGATAGCCAAGGTCCGGCGCAGTTCGGATCGCCCAGGCATCGCCCACCTTGACCACCGAGACACCGCGCCCCTCGTATCGTTTGCGAAGATACACCAGAGCTTCTGCAGCATCCGCGCCATGGGGCATACGCGCCTCAAGCTCTTTCACCGTCACTGGATTAGCAGACGCAAACAGGATGGCCTCGACCATGCGTTCCTGTTCGCCCATCGGTGGGGCTTCGAACAAGCTGTCATTTGCCGCATCCGCACGGCCTTCGCCCGTCACATCATCACGCGTTACATCATCCGTCATTCGATTTCCTGCGGATTTGAATGGGGGCGAATACATCGCCTTGTCGAAGTTCAACCGCGCCACGTTTGGCCAGTTCCAACGTGGCTGCGAAATTTGCCGCTGTGGCAGATCTGCGGCGGGCCGGGTCGGTTTCCCAGCCTTCCGGCAAGTACGAAGTCAGATCGGTCCAGTCGCCCGCATAGCCGATCAACCCGCGCATCCGATCCAGCGCCTGTTCCATGGTCATCACCGCATCCCGGTCCATGATAAAGGGGCGAAATTCATCTTTGGTGCGAATGCGGGCGTAACCCTGCATCAAATCCAGAAGGTTCGCGGTATAGGTCACGCGGCGCACACGAGTGACATCTTCGGGAATGCCGCGCGCAAAGAAGTCGCGCCCCAACTGGTCGCGCGCCATCAACTTGGCGGCGACATCACGCATTCCCTGCAATCGCTCTAGCTGGAAGGCAAGATGGGCGGCCAGTTCTTCGCCGGACGGGCCGTCTTCGGATGGATCAGGGGGCAACAACAGGCGAGATTTCAGAAACGCCAGCCACGCGGCCATCACCAGATAATCCGCCGCCAGTTCGATGCGCAGATGACGCGCTTTCTCGACAAATCCCAGATATTGTTCGGCCAATTCAAGGACCGAGATCTTGCGCAGGTCGACTTTCTGGGTGCGGCTGAGCGTCAGAAGAAGGTCAAGCGGGCCCTCGAACCCCTCGACATCGACGATCAGTGCCTCGGCCGCCAGACGCGCCGAGACCGACATCGCGTCGCTTTCAAATTCTTCAGTCTCGCTCATCCGTCGCCTGTTCAGACCTCTGACCTGTCATCAGGGTCTGAAACTCTGCGTCAAGCGCGGAAATGTCAACAGGATCGGGCGTGCGCCGCCATTCAAGCGCAGCATTGGCGCGCTCCAACGCAGGCCCCGTCAGCTCTCCGGCGGCATCGGCCACTTCTTCCATCTGCTCCAACACACCGTTGCAGTGCAAAACCATGTCGCATCCGGCCTGAAGCGATCTGCGTGCCCGAAGCGAAAGCGGACCGTCCAACGCCTCCATCGACAGATCGTCAGTTATCAGAAGACCCTCAAATCCGATCTGTTCCCGGATAAGATTGATGACTATCGGGCTTTGCGTCGCTGGGTTTTCTGCGTCGATGTCTTCATAAACCACATGTGCAGTCATCCCGATGGGCAATCCCGCCAAAGGCTCAAACGCCATGAAATCAGTGCGCCCTAGTTCTTTTGTCTTGGTCTTAACGCGTGGCAATTCCTGATGACTGTCCAGATTGGCGCGCCCCTGTCCGGGAATGTGTTTGACGACGGGCAGAATACCGCCTTCCAACAGTGCCTGCGCCACGGTCCCCGCCCGTTCAGCAACACGCACCACGTCCTCGCCATAACAGCGATTGCGCAAGATCGGATGGGTATCGGTGTTTGCAATATCGGCTACCGGCGCGCAGTTGCCGTCGATTCCAACCGCCAGCAGTTCGTCAGCGATCAGGCGATAACGGATGTAAAGCGTGCGCAAAGCATCACTTTTGTTGAAATTCACCTGATCCAGTGCTGGAAGCCACTCGCGCCAATGCGGGCCTGTCATCCGGGCCACCCGACCACCTTCTTGATCAATGAAGATCGGCACGTCCCGTCCAACGGCACCGCGCAGTTCCGCCGTCAGTGCACGAATTTGATCAGGGTTTTCGATGTTGCGGGCAAACAGAATGAAGCCCCACGGCTGGGCACGTTCGTAAAAATCACGCTCGGATTGTGATATCCGCGGCCCTTCGCATCCAAAAATATACGCGCCCGGGCTTTGCATCTCAGCGATTCACAACCGGAATACAGGCCGCTTTTGAAGCCATCAGAACCGAACAGAAGCGACGCGCATCGGCAAGGTCTTCGAAACCCACAGCTCGAAGGCGATAGAAGGTTTTACCACCAGATTGGGCTTTTTGGACCACACGCGATTTGCCGGTAAAATAGTCTTCAAACTGCGTCGTCAAACGGTTCCACTCAGCACGGGCAACATCGGCGCTATCGAACGCGCCAAGCTGAACCAGCCGAGTGCCCGCAGCGACCTGATCCGGCGCAACCTCTGTCGCGACCACGGCGGGAGCAGCAGGAGGCGTGGCGGCGACACGTGTGGTCAGATCAGCCGGACGGCCTGTTGGGCGCGGCGATTGGCTTACACCAGGAACCGAGGCGGGAATGATTTTCACCGCAGCGGCGTCGGGCAAGGCCGCAGTTGCGTCCGAAAGTGATGCCAGTGTCGTCTCTTCCGACGCGGCTCCCGAGAGTGGTTCAACATCTGCTGCGATCTGTTCGGCAATCGCAAGCGCCGCCGCTACGGGATCAACCGAAGCAGAGTCAGCGTCCGGCAGGATGGCAGAGGCTTCATGCAACGGCAGTTCTGCCCCCGGCGCGGTATCGGTGCGGGTTGCGACTTCGGTTGTCATATCTTCGTCCGCAAGGTCTTCTGGCGCGGGCGCAAGCACCAGACGGTCAGCTGGCGCTGCAGCCTGACCTTCAGATTGCACGTCATTCACAGCAAAGCCCTGATGGGCTGCGGATTGACCGCCAGGGTTGTCCGGCTGCACCCGCATAGGTCCTTCCAGCGCCCGCACGACGGGAATGCCCGTGACATCGCGCACTGCCAGCTTATACCCCCAAACACCCAGGCCAACGATCAATGCCAGAGACAAGACCGCACCGGAATAGTTGACCAACGTACCGAACCCACCGGGCGCAGAAGGTGTGTGGGTTTGCGGCTCATCTTCAGCCATGTTTGCCATCGGGGCGTCATAACCACCTTGGGGATGCTGCGATGGATGCATTTGCGGTCCACCATGGGCGGGATGAAGATACTGCGACGTGGCTTGATGCACGAACTGCGGCGCTGCCTGACGTGTCGGAGCCACCAACGGCGGCTCGGCCCGATGCGGTGACGCATAGCCCTGATCATACTGATTGTTGAACGTTGCCTGACGGGTCCCGGGACCCCAGTTCGCTTCTGCCATAATGCCTCACCTCCGGATGCAAACGCACCGGCCATTACTGGCTCTGTCTGCGTCCCGTTCCGGTTACTGCGTCAACCTCTTGCCTGCCAAAGCTGCCCTTGTGATCAGCGCATTTCTTCCGCAGGTGTGACGCCCAAAATACCCAAGCCTGACGAAATGACAACGGCTACCGCGCGCGGCAGGGCAATTTTCGCCGCTGATGAGTCTTTCTTGCCATCCTGAAGGAAGCGAAGTTCCGGCTTGTCATTGCCCCGGTTCCACAAGGCGTGGAAATCGGACGCCAGTTCATAGAGGTAGAAGGCGATGCGATGCGGCTCATGCGTGCGTGCCGCGATCTCAACAAGGCGGGGCCATTCGGCAAGTTTCTTGGCCACGGCGATCTCCGCCTCATCCTCGATCTCGGGTGTGTTGGTAAAGGTGATCCCTTGATCCTCGGCCTTGCGCAGAACCGAGCGGACGCGCGCATGAGCGTATTGCACATAGAACACAGGGTTGTCGCGGCTTTGCTCCAACACCTTATCGAAGTCAAAATCCAGCGGCGCGTCGTTCTTGCGGGTCAGCATGACAAAGCGGGTCACGTCCGACCCCACCTGCTCGACCACATCGCGCAAGGTCACAAACGTCCCCGCCCGCTTCGACATCTTGAACGGCTCGCCATTCTTGTAAAGCTTCACAAGCTGCGTCAGCTTGATATCCAACGGCACCCGCCCATCCGACAGTGCCGACACCGCCGCCTTCATCCGCTTGACATAGCCGCCATGATCGGCACCGAACACGTCGATCAGCGCGTCAAATCCGCGTTCGACCTTGTCAAAGTGATAGGCAATGTCAGGCGCGAAATAGGTCCAGCTACCGTCCGATTTCTTCACCGGGCGATCCACGTCATCACCGTGATCGGTGGATTTGAACAGAGTCTGCTCGCGCGGCTCCCAATCTTCGGGCTTCTTGCCTTTGGGCGGTTCCAGAACGCCTTCGTAGATCAAGCCTTTGCTCTCAAGTGCCCCTAACGCATCTTCGATCCGGCCTGTGCCATAGAGCGATTTTTCCGAGAAGAAGACATCCATCTTCACCCCCAGCATCGCCAAATCCTCGCGGATCAGGTCCAGCATCTTGTCGGTCGCGAACTCACGGATTTCAGCCAGCCAGAATTGCTCGCCCTTGCCAACGAACGCATCGCCCACCTTGTCTTTCAACGCCTGCCCGACAGGCACCAGATAATCGCCCGGATAGGTGCCGTCCTCGAACGCCACCTCCTGACCATGTGCCTCCAGATACCGCAAATAGACCGAGCGCGCCAAAACATCGACCTGCGCCCCACCATCGTTGATATAGTATTCCCGCGTCACCTCGTGACCCGAGAAATCCAGAAGGCTCGCCAACGCATCGCCGAACACCGCGCCGCGCGTGTGGCCCACATGCAAAGGACCGGTCGGGTTCGCCGAGACATATTCCACATTTACCTTCTGCCCCGCCCCCATGGACGAGCGGCCATAACCGTCACCACCAAGAATGTCCTCAACCAGTTTTGCCCAGATTGATGCATCCAGCCGCAGGTTCAAAAAACCCGGCCCGGCCACCTCGGCCACTTTGATGCGATCATCGGCGGCCAGCTTTTCTGTCAACGCCTCTGCAATATCGCGCGGTTTCATCTTGGCGGGCTTGGCCAGAACCATCGCCGCATTGGTTGCCATATCCCCATGGGCTGCATCGCGCGGCGGCTCGACCGCCACGTTGTCAAAGCTCAGCCCCTCGGGCAATGCACCCTCGGCAACCATCGCATTCAGCGCGTCGATGACAAGGCTGCGAATATCGGCAAACAAGTTCATGGGTATGGTCCTTTTCTCTCCGCCGCACTCCTAGCAGCCCCGCTCCAAAGGTCAAGCAACGCGAGCGATGGAACACAGGCTAGCCGGTTTCTTCTGGCTCAAAATATCCCAAGGGTGAGGGACACCGTCCCGAGGGGGCAGCGCCCCCTAGCCCCCCAATCCCAACCGTTTGTGTTCCTGAAGGGCGAAACGGTCGGTCATCCCGGCAATGTAGTCCGCCACCAGACGCGCCAGACGGCGGTCACTGGTGGCAGCTTCGATCTCGGCCCGCCATTCGCCGGGCAGATCGGAGGGGACTGCACGATAATGTGCAAACAAGTCTTCGACGACCCGTGTCACCCGCTCGCGCATCGCTACAACCGATGGCGCACGATACATACGCGTGAACAGGAATTCCCGAATAACCTTCAGATCTGCCCACAGCGCAGGCGAGAACCGGATGACCGCATGATCCAATGCACGAATATCTTCGACCGATTGAGGCCCTGCCTCTTCCAACAAAGCCTGCGAGGTGGTCAGCACATCTTCGACCATCACGCCGAACACCCGGCGCAGTGCCTCGTGTCGACGGCGGCCTGCATCCAGACCGGGATAAAGCGCATCCACCTCGGCTATTGCGGGTCCGACAATCGGGAGCTCGGCGATCTCATCCATGTCAAACAGTCCCGCGCGCAACCCGTCATGCAGGTCGTGATTGTTATAGGCGATATCGTCGGCCAGCGCGGCGGCCTGTGCCTCGGCGCCTGCATGGGTGTGCAGTTCCAGATCGTGGCGCGCGTTATATTCCGCCAGTGCAGGTGGCAGATCGCCCGTCACGGGTCCGTTATGTTTCGCAATCCCTTCAAGGGTTTCCCATGTCAGGTTCAACCCGTCCCATTCCGCATAGTGACGTTCCAGCGAGGTCACGATCTTCAACGCCTGCGCGTTGTGATCAAAGCCGCCAAAGGGGGCCATCATCGCGTCCAGCGCATCTTCGCCCGTATGCCCAAAGGGTGTGTGTCCCAGATCATGGGCCAGCGCCACGGCCTCGGTCAGATGACTGTTCAGCCCCAGCGCACCTGCTATGGTGCGTGCCACCTGTGCCACTTCGATCGAGTGGGTCAACCGCGTTCGGAAATAATCGCCCTCGTGTTCCACGAACACCTGCGTCTTGTGCTTCAACCTGCGAAAAGCGGAGCTATGGATGATCCTGTCGCGATCTCGTTGAAACGGTTCGCGAAAGGCGCTTTCGCCTTCGTCATAGAGCCGCCCCCGGCTGCCACCGGGATGGGTTGCATAAATGGCGAGCATACTGCCCCCTTCTGCCTGTCACCGCTGGCACACCGGGATGTCCCGTCCCAAACACACCTTCCAGGCGTCTTGTCGCGCGCCCGTGGCACCCCTATATTCCCTTTGGCGTGAACATGAAATGGAATTCCAATGGACCTGACCCTACCCCCTACCGTCACCGACCGCGCATTCGCGCGTCTGGCCGAAATCGGCGCGGGTGCTCAAGGCAAAGCCCTGCGGGTGGCCGTTGAAGGTGGCGGATGCTCAGGGTTTCAATATGACATTTCGCTGGACGACCCAGCCGAGGGCGACCTTGTGCTGGCAGGCGCGGGCGAACAAGTGGTGGTGGACGAGGTGTCCCTGCCGTTTCTGGCTAACGCGACGATTGATTTCAGCGAAGAGCTGATTGGCGCGCGGTTCATTGTGAACAATCCGAATGCCTCGGCGTCCTGCGGCTGCGGCACATCCTTCTCGATGTAATCCCCTTCCGATTGCCGACTGAATTGGCTAGGTGCAGCCCATGAATACCGATTGGGACACCATAATCATTGGCGCGGGCGCGGCTGGGCTTTTCTGCGCACCCTTCGCGGCAGCGAGCGGCAAGCACGTGCTGGTGATCGACCACGCCGCCAAACCCGGCGAAAAAATCCGAATTTCAGGCGGTGGGCGCTGCAATTTCACTAATATGCACGCGGAACCCGCGAATTTCACCGGCCAGAACCCGCATTTCCACAAATCCGCGCTCGCACGATACACCCAATGGGATTTCATCGCGATGATCGACCGCGCCGGGATAGCGTGGCATGAAAAGACGCTTGGGCAATTGTTTTGCGACGGGAAATCCACGCAAATCATAGACCTGCTGGTTCGGAACCTGAAGGATGCAGGGGCCGAGTTGCGTTTGTCCACCTCGGTTGAAACTGTGACCCAGTCAGATGGCGGCTTCGCACTGGACACCACGGCGGGTCCATTGACCTGCCGCAACCTCGTCCTTGCCACGGGCGGCAAGTCGATCCCCAAGATGGGCGCAACCGGTTTTGCCTATGACATCGCCCGCCAGTTCGGCCACGAGGTCATCGAACCACGCCCTGCACTCGTTCCCCTGACCTTCCCCGAAGGCCGCTTTGCCGCCCTGTCAGGCGTGTCACTGCCCGTCCGCGTCTGGACCGACCGTGCGTGCTTTGACGAGGCGATGCTGTTCACCCATCGCGGTCTGTCCGGGCCTGCGATCCTGCAAATCTCATCCTTCTGGCGCGAGGGTGAACCAATCCATATTGACCTGACCGGCGGGCGCGACCTGTTCACCACGCTCCGCTATCAACGGCAGGCCGAGGGGCGGCGACAGATCTCGACCGAACTGGCGCGCCATCTGCCTGCACGTCTGGTGGAGTTTCTGACGACGGACTGGGCCGACCAGTTCGACATGACTGCGCGTCTGGCAGACCAGTCAGACACCGCGTTGCGCGCGCTGACCGACCAATTGTCTGACTGGAAGCTGACCCCGTCCGGGTCCGAGGGCTATCGCACCGCCGAAGTCACGCTGGGCGGTATCGCCACCAAAGGGATCGACAGCAAGTCCATGATGTCAAAAACCGTCCCCGGCCTCTACTTCATCGGGGAATGCGTGGATGTGACAGGCTGGCTTGGCGGGTTCAACTTTCAATGGGCGTGGTCCAGCGCCCACGCCGCCGGGCAGCATATCGCCGAGGCCTGAAACCCATCGCTTGCACCCCCGTCCGTTTGCGCCCACATTGGCCGCCAAACACAGGAGGGGCTTCATGAAAATTGCCAGTTTCAACATCAACGGTATCAAAGCGCGTTTGCCCGCGCTGATGGACTGGCTGGACGAGGCGCAACCTGATGTGGCGATCTTGCAGGAGATCAAGTCGATCGACGAGAATTTCCCGCGCGAAGCCTTTGAGGACAAAGGGTATAATGTCGAAACCCACGGACAGAAAAGCTTCAATGGTGTGGCGCTTCTGTCCAAGCTGCCGCTGGAGGATGTGACGCGCGGCCTGCCCGGTGACGACGACGACGAACAGGCACGCTATATCGAGGCGACGGTCGTGGGCGATCACGCGGTGCGCATCTGTGGCCTCTACCTGCCCAACGGCAACCCGGTGCCGGGGCCGAAATACGATTACAAACTGGCGTGGATGGACCGCTTGCGTGCCCGAGCCGAGGAATTGCTGGCGGATGAGATGCCGTTCCTGATGGCCGGGGATTACAACATCATTCCCCAGCCCGAAGACGCAGCCCACCCCGAGGCCTGGATCGACGACGCGCTCTTCCGAACCGAAAGTCGCGAGGCTTGGCGCAAGATCTTGAACCTTGGCCTGACCGAAGCCTTCCGCGCTCGCAATCAAGCCCGCGAACACTACACTTTTTGGGATTTCCAGCGCGGCGCGTGGCAGCGCAATGATGGTATTCGCATCGACCATTTCCTGCTGTCGCCAGAATGCGCCGATCTTCTGACCGACTGTCAGATTGACAAGGATGTACGCGGACGCGAAAAGCCGTCGGATCACGTTCCGATCTGGGTTGAGTTAGCGGCATAAGGACCTGACATGAAAAGAAAAATAATCATTGATACCGACCCTGGCCAGGACGATGCAGTGGCCATTCTTCTGGCCTTGGCCAGCCCCGAGGATATCGAGGTTCTGGGCATCACCGCCGTCGCCGGAAACGTGCCCTTGGCGCTTACGGCCAAGAACGCACGGATCGTTTGCGAGCTTGCGGGCAAACCCGACACCAAGGTGTTCGCGGGCTGTGATCGCCCGCTGCGCCGCGACTTGGTCACGGCGGAATATGTGCATGGCAAGACAGGCCTGAACGGCCCGGTTCTGCCCGACCCGGTGATGCCATTGCAAGACCAGCACGCAGTCGATTTCATCATCGACACCTTGCGGGCGCATGATCCGGGCACCGTGACACTTTGCCCGCTCGGGCCGCTTACCAACATCGCCACCGCCTTTGAACGCGCGCCTGATGTTGTCGAGAAGGTGCAGGAGATCGTCCTGATGGGCGGCGCTTATTTCGAGGTGGGCAATGTCACCCCGGCAGCCGAGTTCAATATCTATGTCGACCCGCAAGCCGCTGATATCGTATTCAGGTCCGGCGTCCCACTGGTCGTGATGCCGCTGGATGTGACCCACAAGGCGCTGGTGACGAAGGCCCGGAATGACGCTTTCCGCGCCCTGCCGGGTGACGTGGGCCACGCGGTCGCCGAGATGACGGATTTCTTCGAACGGTTCGACAAGGAAAAATATGGCTCGGACGGCGCACCGCTGCACGACCCCACCGTCATCGCCTATCTGATCCAGCCGGACCTGTTTTCAGGGCGGCATGTGAATGTGCAGATCGAGACCCAATCCGAGCTGACCATGGGCATGACCGTGGCCGATTGGTGGGGCGTAACCGTCCATGCACCCAACGCGTTGTTCGTCGGGGATCTGGACAGCGACGCTTTCTTCGCCCTTCTGACCGAAAGGATCGCCCGATTATGAGCAGCCTGCGCCTTGCCACCCCCGAGGATCTAGATCGGCTGATGCCGCTTGTCGCCGGGTTTCACGCCCAAAGTGGCATTGAACAAGATGAAGACACGCGACGCGGCGCGCTTGTTCCTTTGCTAGACGGTTCGCCACATGGGGCAATCTGGATGATCGGGCCGCGAGTAGCACCGGTTGGATACATCGCCGTTGCCTTTGGCTGGTCGATCGAATTTGGCGGGCTGGATGCCTTTCTTGACGAAATCTATGTCCGCGAAAAGGTGCGTGGGCGTGGTATGGGCAGCGAGGCATTGGCGGCGCTGGTGCGCGCATTGTCCGAGCAAGGCGTGGGTGCAATGCATCTGGAGGTCGAAGCCGACAATGACCGCGCCCGACTGCTATATGAGCGGATCGGCTTTCGATCCCGCAATCACTATCACTTGATGACGCGGGTGATGTAGCGACCTGATAACTCTGCTAAGGTTGGGGCAATGCGCGACATCTTTGACAATTCCTATGCCCGCCTGCCCGACAGGTTTTTTACCAAACTGCCGCCCGTTCCGGTCGCGCAGCCGCAGGTTCTGCGTATCAACGACGCCCTTGCACGTGCGTTAGGGCTGGACCCCGCGACCCTGACCGCAGAGGTTCTGACGGGCAATTTCCTTTTGCCGGGGTCTGAGCCGCTTGCTCAGGTCTATGCCGGACACCAGTTTGGCGGATGGGTGCCACGTCTTGGTGATGGACGTGCGATTTTGCTGGGCGAGGTCACCGGCGATTTCGGGCGGCGGGATATTCAGCTCAAGGGCTCCGGCGTCACACCCTACAGCCGCAACGGCGACGGGCGGGCCTGGGTTGGGCCAGTCATGCGAGAATACATCGTGTCCGAGGCGATGCATGCCTTTGGTGTTCCCACCACCCGCGCACTTGGCGCAGCCCTGACCGGCGAGGGCGTTCAACGCGAACGCCGTTACCCCGGCGCCGTCCTGATGCGCGTGGCCGCCAGCCACATCCGCGTCGGCACCTTTCAATATTTTGCGGCGCGCGGCGATACCGCTGGCTTGCGCCTGTTGCTGGAACACTGCATTGCACGCCACTATCCGCAAGCCGATGGACCGCTCACTTTCCTTGCAGAGGTCGTCGCCGCTCAGGCGCGACTGGTTGCAAAATGGATGAGCCTGGGCTTCATCCACGGCGTGATGAACACTGACAACATGGCCGTGTCGGGTGAAACCATCGACTATGGACCCTGTGCCTTCATGGATGCCTATCACCCGCGTACGGTGTTTTCATCCATAGATCAGCAAGGGCGCTATGCGTTTCAGGCGCAACCCAATATGGCAGTCTGGAACCTTGCCCAACTTGCAACCGCGCTTCTGCCGCTGTTTGATGGCGACCCCGACCATGCGGCCGAGGAAGCGACACGGGTTTTGGAAAGTTTCGCCGATCATTTCAGCCCCGAATGGATGCGTCTGTTTCGTGCCAAGATCGGTCTGATCACCGATGAAGACGGTGACGAAGCTCTAATAACCGGGCTTCTATCTCGTATGGCCAGCTCGCAAGCTGACTTCACCGCCACATTCACCGCCCTATTCCACGGCGACGCCAGCGCGCACATCACAGATGACGGAGCGTGGGACAGTTGGGCACCCGACTGGTCAGCACGGTTGGAGCGGGAGCCGCGTGACCCTAAAAAAACGATGCGCGCCGCCAACCCTGTCCTGATCCCGCGCAATCACCGGGTGGAAGAGGTCATTCAGGCCGGTATTGATGGAGATCACGCCCCATTCCATCGGTTGGTCGATGCCCTGAGCCGCCCCTTTGATCCAAACCCCGAAGACCTTGACCTTGCCACGCCGCCGAAGCCGGATGAACGCGTGCTGCGCACGTTCTGCGGAACCTAAGGCAGCGTGACTTCTGGAAATACACGGCTGTCTTTACTAGATTGACGTCATGGAACCCGATGCCTTCGACCTGAAGCTGGTCACTTACAACATGCGCAAAGCCATCGGGCTTGACCGACGGCGTGACCCGCACCGCATTCTGGACGTGATCAATCATCTCGACGCCGATGTCGTGGTCTTGCAAGAAGCCGACCGCCGCCTTGGCCCGCGCCCCACAGCCCTGCCGCATCACCTTCTGGCAGACGAAACAGATTTCGTGGTCGTTCCTTATGACCGCAAGGGCGTTTCACTGGGAAGCCATGGAAATGCGATTCTTATTCGTAAGGGCCTGACCTTTCATGCCGCCGAACAGCTTGAACTTCCGGGGCTTGAGCCTCGTGGCGCGGTTTCAGTCGAAATTGAAGGACGGCTAAAACTTGTCGGTACCCATCTGGGTCTTTTGCGCCCGTATCGCCATCAGCAAATGCGGCAATTGGCAAAGAAACTGGCGCATTCACCCTTGCCCACGGCGATCATGGGGGATTTCAACGAATGGTCACCGAAACGTGGGTTCGAGCCGCTGGAACACCGGTTTGACGTCTTCTCGCCCGGTCGATCTTTTCACGCCGCGCGCCCTGTTGCGGCGCTGGATCGGGTGGCGCTTAGTCAGGGAGTCGAATTGCGCGATGCAGGCGTCGATCAGTCGCCGTTGGCCAAGGTCGCGTCTGATCACTTGCCAGTTTGGGCACATGTGCGCGTGAAAGGTTGATGGCCCCTGGTCGGAGCATCAGAGCATGAAGTTTCAGCATTTGTCATCGACAAACAGCATGGTATGACAACCGGAAACCGCTGGACGCCCGCATGAATATCCTTCAAATCACCTCGCTTCTGATCGTTCTGGCCGGAGCGTTTGGGTCGATCAACTACCTCTTCCTGAAGCTGCCCTCACCTATCGGTATCTTGTTGGTGTCGCTTATGGCCTCGCTTGCCTTGATGGGCTTGGATTTCCTGATCCCGGCAATGGGCGTAGCCGATCAAGTGCGCAGCACCGTCGCAAGTCTGGATTTCTCGGACACATTGCTTGAGGGAATGTTGGGCCTGTTGCTGTTTGCCGGCGCTTTGCATGTCAAAATTCATGATCTGCGGGCGCAATGGGGTGTGGTTTTCCTGATGGCCACAATGGGCGTCGCACTGTCCACGGTTGTGGTTGGAGTCGGTTTCAGTTGGCTGACCGGTGCACCACTTCTGATCGCGCTGGTCTTCGGGGCATTGATCTCGCCCACTGATCCAGTCGCGGTTCTGGGCGTCTTACGTGACGCAAATCTGCCAAAGTCACTTGAAACCAAGATTGCCGGGGAAAGCCTGTTCAACGATGGGGTCGGCTATGTTGTTTTTCTGGTGTTGGTGGGGCTGGCTTTTCCGTCCGGGCATGGCGACCATGCCACCAATCCCAGCGTTGAAGCCGCTTTCAGCCTGTTCTTTCAAGAGGCCGTTGGCGGGGCCTTGCTGGGTGTTGCCCTTGGGTGGCTGACCTTCCGCGTCATGCGCCGCATTGACGACTACTCGCTTGAGGTTCTGTTGACCCTGGGGTTGGCGTTTGGTGGTTACGAACTGGCCGTTGTCCTACATGTCTCGGGTCCGATCATGGCGGTCTGTGCAGGCCTTTTGATTGGCGATGTCGGCACCAAACACGGAATGAGCGAAGAGACACGCCGCTATGTCGATGCATTCTGGAAGCTGATTGACGAGATTCTGAACGCCGTTCTGTTCCTGATGATCGGGTTCGAGGTTTTCGCTGTCGCCTTCGCAACGGATGCCGTAACAGCTGGCGTTCTGTCCATCATTCTTGCGCTGTTTGCCCGCCTGACAGCTGTCGCCGTGCCGGTGATCTTGCTAAGGCCGTTCCGCAGCTTCTCAAAGGGTGTTGTGCCGATCATGACTTGGGGCGGTCTGAAAGGCGGCATCTCGGTCGCGTTGGCGTTAAGCCTGCCAGACAGCGAATGGAAGCCGATCATCCTGACAGCGACATATATCATCGTCGTCTTCTCGATCATTGTGCAAGGCTTGACGGTCGCGCCACTTGCACAGCGGCTGGGTCGTGAACCGGAGTTGATGTAAGAGCGCGTCTTCAATCCAAGCAGTTTTACCGATCGGTTACCAACGCCCCAAGGATCAGCTCCGCAGCCGGGCGGAAATTTCGTGAAAACTCGTTGATTGCAAAGGCCTCACGCATGTCATCTGGCAAGCCTTCGGGGTCGCGATCCGCGGTCAGGTTAAATTGCGCCGCGCCTTGTAGAACATTCATCAAAGTGCGCGTCGCCAACTGTGCCCTTTCAGGCGTCAACTGCATGAGCTGAGCGAGATAAATGGTAAATCGCTCCATTTCTGCCAACATGCTTCGTTTGGCTGAGAACAATGCTTCATCGGCCACATTGGCCTCGATCACGGCAACCAACCGGGCGAACAGAGGCAAAAACAGGGGTGTGCTTTGTGATAGATGTGTCAGCAAACCCGCCAACTCAGATGGATCCGCACTTAGATTCTGTTCGTTTACGAACCGGTCAACCAGTTCCCGCAACGCCTCGTCAAACAACAGAAGAAAAAGCTCTTCTTTAGAGCGGACGTACAGATACAACGTTCCTTTTGCGAGACCGGTACGTTCGGCCATGGCGTTCATTGTGACACCGTCAAATCCGCGTTCTTCGATCAAATCGCGCGCAGCTTTCAGGATCGCTGCATGCCGCTGGACCTTCTGGTCCTCGGACCGGGCACGTCTGCTAGTCTTCCCTGTCAAATGGATCTGCCATTCCTGTCTTACGCGCGGCCAGACCGTCGCATCTAAACAAGTATTGGCCGTTGGAGCCTGCTTGGCAAGGTCTGGAGGTCCTACCCCTAGGTAAACACGTCCCATGTTTTTTGCCCGAAATCTGTCGACAAGTACGATCTGCTTCCATTCGCTGCCAACTGAGCATTCCCCCCGCGCCGATTTCACGGCATAAGGGGGCAAGCAGATCGAGTATCGGAGGGCGAATGTCCGAACCATCCATTCTGAAAAGGTGCGAGGAGTTGGGCCTGCGCATGACCGGGCAGCGCCGGGTGATCGCACAAATACTGGAAGAAGCGCACCGCGACCACCCCGACGTCGAAGAACTGCATGCCCGCGCGGCAGGTCTGGACAGCCGCATCTCATTGGCGACGGTTTATCGCACCGTGAAGCTGTTTGAAGAAGCCGGGATCCTCGTCAAAAACGAATTTGGTGACGGGCGCGCACGCTATGAAAGTGCGGACCGCGATCACCATGACCATTTGATCGACCTGACTTCCGGACAGGTGATTGAATTTCTCGACCCAGAGATCGAAGCCTTGCAGGAAAAGATCGCCGCCAAGCTGGGTTACAAGCTAAAGGGGCACCGTTTGGAACTTTATGGCGTGCGAAAGAAAGACAAGAGATAGCAGCAACCAATCACTCCCAATGATCCAGAGCATCACGGATCACATCTTGCCTTGGCTCGCAAAACCGGGTCTTGTCGCCGGACTGCCCTCTCCCTTCTTGTTCAAGACGCCAGTTCACCATGCAAAATATCCGCGGCATCATTCTTGTAACCCTTTCAATGGCTGCATTTGCAGTCGAAGATACCTTCATCAAGTCGATGTCGCAGGGTCTGCCCGTATCGCAGGTTCTGATCATGCTTGGGCTTGGCGGTGCGATCGCTTTTGCCACGTTGACCTATATTCAGCGCGGCACGCTTGCCCCACTTGTGCATCGCGACATGCGCTCGCCTGTCATGTTGTGGCGCAACGCATCCGAAGCTGTTTCCGCCATGTTTTTCATCACGGCCTTGTCGCTGGTACCAATTTCGACGGTGGCAGCTGTGTTTCAGGCGACACCTCTGGCGATCACGGCTGGCGCCGCATTGTTTCTGGGTGAACAGGTTGGTTGGCGTCGCTGGACAGCCATTGCAATTGGATTCCTGGGGGTATTGATCATCATCCGCCCTGGCGCGGCCGGGTTTCAAATCGCCGCTTTGTTGCCGATTGCCGCCGTGTTCGGCATCGCTTTGCGGGACCTGTTGACGCGCCAGATGGATCCAACCATCCCATCTGCCAGTGTGGCATTTTTCGGCTTCGTGGCGGTGATCCCCGCTGGTATGGCTATGTCATTTTTCTTTGATCCTTTTGTCATGCCTGCGGGCATCCAGTGGTTCTTGATCTTGGGGGCCATCGTCTTTGGTGTGTCCGGGTATTACGCGATTGTTCTGGCAATGCGGATCGCCGAAACTTCGATCATCATGCCATTTCGCTATGCCAGGCTGATTTTCTCAATGTTTCTTGGCATCCTGATATTTGGCGAAAGCCCGGACATCTGGACATATCTTGGGGCCGGTATCGTCATCGGCACCGGCATCTATACCTTCCTGCGAGAGCGACATGCGATGCGTGAAGTCGCTGCGGACCCTGCGTAAGGCTGTTGTCGTAACGCCCCGGACGCGCTAAAGAGCCTCAACTGAAGTTTTCTTCTTATTGGGAGCGCTAACATGACCATCATCGTCGATATTTTTGCCCGCGAGATTCTGGACAGCCGGGGCAACCCGACCGTTGAGGTTGACGTGATCCTTGACGATGGCACGCTGGGCCGGGCGGCCGTTCCGTCGGGCGCTTCGACTGGCGCGCATGAGGCCGTTGAAAAGCGTGATGGCGACAAGGCGCGCTATATGGGCAAAGGCGTTCTGGAAGCGGTTGAAGCCGTCAACGGCGAGATCGCCGATGCGCTGGTGGGCTTTGATGCGACCGAACAGGAAGCCATCGACGCAGCCATGTGCGAGCTGGATGGCACGCCGAACAAAGCCCGCCTTGGGGCCAACGCGATTCTGGGCGTCTCGCTGGCTGTTGCCAAAGCCGCGGCGGATGCGTCTGCCCTGCCGCTTTACCGCTATGTGGGCGGCGCTTCCGCCCGCGTGTTGCCTGTGCCGATGATGAACATCATCAATGGCGGCGAACATGCCGACAACCCGATCGACATTCAGGAATTCATGATCATGCCGGTCGCTGCGGAAAATATCCGTGAAGCCGTGCGCATGGGATCAGAAGTCTTTCACACCCTGAAAAAAGAGCTCTCCGCCGCCGGCCTGTCCACCGGGATCGGGGACGAGGGCGGCTTTGCGCCCAACATCGGATCGACCCGTGATGCGCTCGATTTTATCATGAGCTCGATCAAGAAAGCGGGCTACACGCCGGGCGAAGATATTTATCTGGCGCTCGATTGCGCTGCGACCGAGTATTACAAGGACGGCAAATATGTCTTTTCGGGTGAAGGCAAATCGCTGACCTCGGAAGAAAACGCACAATACCTGAAGGCACTCTGCGACGACTATCCGATCATCTCGATCGAAGATGGCATGTCGGAAGATGACTGGGACGGTTGGGTCGCCTTGACCAAGCTTCTGGGCGACAAGATCCAACTGGTTGGCGACGATCTGTTCGTCACCAACCCCGAACGTCTGGCCGAGGGCATCGCCAAGGGCGCGGCAAATTCAATGCTGGTGAAGGTCAACCAGATTGGCACCCTGTCCGAGACGCTGAAAGCCGTCGATATGGCCCACCGCGCGCGGATGACCAACGTGATGTCCCACCGTTCTGGCGAAACCGAAGATGCGACGATTGCCGACCTTGCCGTTGCCACCAATTGCGGTCAGATCAAAACAGGTTCGCTGGCGCGGTCAGACCGGTTGGCAAAATACAATCAGCTGATCCGGATCGAGGAAATGCTAGGCGTGACCGCCGAATATGCTGGTCGGTCGATCTTGAAGTAGGCAAAACACCAAAAAATACACAAAGGCTGGGGCGTTGCTCCGGCCTTTGCTGCTTGAAATGCGCTCTTTAAGCGCGCATCCAAGCCAAACAGTCATCGCATGAATGCCGGAGCCCGGATGATTAGACGCATCGCACATTACCTGATCCGGAAGGCTGAACGGCGCGTCGGCGTCACCCTCGACTATGTCCATGCCATTGCCGAAACCAACATCGGCTTGCTGTCGCGTTACAACCGGATTTTCGGTATAGTCGACCCGCGCAAACATTTGCCCACAGATGCCTATCATGCGGCTCGTTTGCGCGGGGCGCTCGCCGCAGATTGTGGCACATGCGTCGAGGCCGAGATCAACTTAGCCCTGGCGGCGGGGCTTTCACAGGACTGGATGCACCGTGTGTTGACTGATCAGGTGAAAGGAGATCTCAACGCAGTGATTGTGCTGAAAGATGCGGTGGTCCGGGATCGGATCGACGCGCCTGATGCGCGTGAGCAGGTACGATCTGCTTACGGAGATGCCGGCTTGATAGAACTGTCGCTGGCGATGAACGGTGCGGCCTTTTTGCCCGGTGTCAAACGGGCGATGGGCTATGCAACCGCCTGCAACCTTGAGGTGATGCAGCAACTAAAATAAGTTACAACCCACCCAACAGCAGCGCCGAGACCGGGGCCATTGCCACCGATTTCGCCCGGTTCCCAAGGTTCCATTCGATCAGAGCTTGCAAGGTTTCGGCCTGTGCGCGACCCAGCATGATCACGCCATTTTCCTGCCCGGCCTTGAACGCCGCGTTGTCCAAAAAGCGGCGCATGACCTTGCCGTCTTGCCCTTCACCATCCAGTTCTCGGAACACGACACCTGCGGCAACGCCGTTTTTCAGCGCGGTTTTGTGACCCGTGTTCAAGCCCTGCGGTTCAGACACCAGCCCATGCCCGCTGGCGGCCAGTATTTCAGAGATCTGCGCTGCAAGCTGGCTGTTGCTTTGAAACCCGCTTTCTTCGGTCAGGAACACGCCTACAGCCAGATCAAGCAATGGTGCCTGCGCTTGAAAAATCACTTCGGCGTCCGTGGGGGTCGCGTTCGTGGGCATGGCGGGCACTATCAACACCTCGGCCCCGGCATCGCGATAAAAGGCGATGGCCTGTGCTGCATTCGGATCGTTGGTGTCCACCACGAAGCTGACCGGGAAGGGCAGATTGTTCAAATCGCCAAGCGATTGACGGGCGGCACCTTGGTCAAACAACACGACCGACATCAACGGACGGCCTTCAGGGTTGGTAAAGGCTGCGGCGTTCTGGTCGATGGCAAGCATCGGTGTGTCAGTCAGAACCGGATCGGCACCTGACTGTGCAGCCCCACCCTCGGTCACTGGCTGTTCAATCGTCGGCAGACGATTGGTTGTCACACCATCCGCCAAATCGCCGATCGGGGCGACGGGGTCACTTTTTATCTGGGGTGTGTTCGCTAGATCGGGAATGGACTGCGGCAGGTTGGCGTCCGTTTTAGTCTGGCCCTCGGTGGCGGCATCATTGCTTGGCTCACCAGACGCCTCTTCTGTTGAATCTTGCTCTGCGGGCTGTGACGTATCGGCAGGAGGCGTCGCGGCGGGCGCATCGGTTTCAACCGAAGCATCGCTTTCTGGCACAACAGGATCTGGCGGAGGTGTGGGCGCATCCGCCGACGGAACATCCGCATCAGGTGCCACATCCGTCGTTTCCATCTCCCCTGGTGTATCCGGCGCACTGATCGCGTCTGGCGGGGTGTCATTGGCAACCGGCACATCCGCGGTCTGCGGCGCTGTGTCGTCCGGCGCGGCGACATCCTGATCTACCACTGGCGGCGCCACCTGCGTCGGTTGAACCGGAGCCAGTTGCAGCGACACAACACCAAGACCCAGAACGGACACGACCGTTCCGGCCACAACACCCGACAAGAAGCCCTTTGCCATGGCATTCTCTCCTCGAAACCTCATCCTTTGCACGTGCCGCTCTTGACCGGTGGCACCTGCGTGGATCATGTATAGCCCGACAATCGCAGGACGTAACCCCTGCTAAGACATTCTTGGCGAAAGGCCGCACTATGATCCTGCTGATCGATAATTATGACAGCTTCACCTATAATCTTGTCCACTATTTCGGCGAATTGGGGGCCGAAGTGGTCGTTCGGCGCAACGATGCGCTGGATGTGCAAGAGGCGATGGGTATGGGCGCGGACGGAATCGTTCTGTCGCCCGGGCCTTGTGATCCGGCACAGGCGGGCATCTGTCTGGCCCTGACCGCCGCTGCGGCTGACGCGAAGGTTCCTCTGTTTGGTGTCTGTCTTGGCCATCAGGCGATCGGCGAGGCGTTTGGCGGCAATGTCGTGCGCGCACCTGAGATTGTGCATGGCAAGATGGGAGAGATCAGGCACCAAGGTAAAGGCGTGTTCGAAGGTCTGCCTTCGCCGCTTCTGGCCACTCGTTATCATTCATTGGTCGTAGATCGCGATACCCTGCCCGATTGTCTGGAAATCACCGCCGAGTTGGACAACGGCTTGATCATGGGTCTGCGCCACAAAGAGCTTGAAGTGGAAGGCGTGCAGTTCCACCCGGAAAGCATCCGGTCCGAGCATGGGCACGCAATGCTTCAAAATTTCCTGAACAAGACGAAAGTATCCGCATGAGCGAAGCAATGAAACCACTGATCTATGCCGCGACCGAGGGGCCGCTGTCCCGCGCTCAGGCCGAACTTGCCTTTGAAGAACTGTTTGATGGTCGAGCAACCCCCGCCCAGATCGGTGCGCTTCTGGCCGCGATGCGCGCGCGTGGCGAAAGTGTTTCCGAATACGCGGCGGCGGCGGCCGTGATGCGCGCAAGATGCGCCAAGGTCAGCGCCCCGGACGGCGCGATGGATATTGTTGGCACGGGAGGTGATGGGATGGGCACGTTGAACATCTCGACCGCGACGGCCTTTGTCGTGGCGGGCGCAGGCGTGACCGTGGCCAAACATGGCAACCGCAACCTGTCATCCAAATCAGGCGCGGCGGACGCACTGACCGAAATGGGCGTGAACGTCATGGTCGGCGCGGATGTGGCTGAACGCGCAATCAACGATGTCGGCATCGGCTTCATGATGGCCCCGATGCACCATCCGGCGATGAAGCATGTGATGCCTGTGCGGCAGGAAATGGGCTGCAAGACGATCTTCAACATTCTTGGCCCCCTGACCAACCCGGCAGGTGTCAAACGCCAATTGACCGGCGCCTTTGCCGCCGACCTGATCTTTCCCATGGCGGAAACCCTGCAATCACTGGGATCAGAGAAAGCATGGCTGGTGCACGGAGCAGACGGGATGGACGAGATCTCGATCACCGGTGTGACCTCTGTCGCCGCGCTTGAGGGCGGCAGAATTTATGCACGTGAAATTCACCCCGAAGATGCGGGGCTGCCAGTGCACCGACTGGCCTCGATCCTTGGCGGAGAGCCTGCCGAAAATGCCATCGCCTTCCGCGCACTTCTGGATGGCGAAGCGTCAGCCTTCCGCGATGCGGTGCTGTTGAATTCCGCCGCTGCCTTGGTGGTGGCTGACAAGGTGGTCGACCTGAAGGAAGGCGTCGAAATGGCCGCTGAAAGCATCGACAGCGGGGCAGCGAAATCGAAAATCGAAGCACTGGCTGCATTGACAACGACGGCATAGCTTGCCCCGACCCCTTCAAGGAAATAGACCACGCCCATGAGCACTGTTCTAGACAAAATCAAAGCATATAAGCTGGACCATGTGGCCGCATGCAAAGCCGCCCGCCCTTTGTCTGAGGTCGAGGCTGCCGCCCGTGACGCCTCCCCCACGCGTGGCTTCGCCGCCTCGCTGACGAAAGCCGCTGAAGCAGGTTATGGCCTGATTGCTGAAGTAAAGAAGGCCAGCCCGTCCAAGGGCTTGATCCGTGCCGATTTCAACCCGCCCGCATTGGCCCGTGCCTATGAGGCTGGCGGCGCGACTTGCCTGTCGGTTCTGACGGACACACCATCCTTTCAAGGTGCAGATGAGTTCCTTGTGTCAGCCCGTGCTGCGGTCAGCCTTCCCGCCCTGCGCAAGGACTTCATGTATGACACCTATCAGGTGGCCGAAGCCCGCGCGTTGGGTGCTGACTGTATCCTGATCATCATGGCATCCGTGGAGGACAGCCAAGCGCAAGAGCTTGAAGACGCAGCTTTTTCATGGGGCATGGACGTTCTGATCGAAGTGCATGATGAAGTCGAGCTGGAACGCGCGGTTGCGCTGAAGTCTCCTCTTCTGGGCGTAAACAACCGCAATCTGAAGACCTTCGAGACGACGCTCGACACCACGCGCCGCCTGTCGAAACTTGCGCCCGCTGACCGTCATCTTGTGTGCGAAAGCGGGTTGTTCACGCCGCAGGACCTGGCGGATATGGCAGAATACGGCGCGCGCAGTTTTCTGATCGGCGAAAGCCTGATGCGTCAGGACGATGTCGAAGCCGCAACTCGCGCCATTCTGGCCAACCCTGTACCCGCATGAGCGACAAAAATCCCCTCACCCACTTCGACTCCGATGGACAGGCCCATATGGTCGATGTCTCGGGCAAGGCCGTGACGGATCGCGTCGCGCTGGCCGAAGGCTTCGTCAAAATGACGGCAGAAACGCTGGCGCTAGTGACCTCTGGTTCGGCCAAGAAAGGTGACGTTCTGGGTGTCGCGCGGCTGGCCGGTATCATGGGTGCGAAACGCACATCGGACCTGATCCCGCTGTGCCACCCGCTGCCCATCACCAAGGTCGCACTAGAACTTGACCCACAGCCCGACCTTCCCGGTGTGCGGATCACCGCGACCGTCAAGACCGGCGGTCAAACGGGCGTCGAGATGGAAGCTCTGACGGCTGTAACTGTCGCCTGCCTGACTGTCTATGACATGCTGAAAGCCGCCGAAAAAGGTATGGAGATTACCGGTATCCGCCTGTTGCGCAAGGAAGGCGGGAAATCAGGAATATACGAGGTCGACAGATGATCACCGTGTCCGAGGCGCTTGACGCGATATTCGATCTGGTCGGGCCGTTGGGAACAGAAGATGTGCCGCTGGCTGACGCCGCAGGGCGCACTCTTGTCGCCCCCGTTGTCGCATCCCGCCTGCAACCGCCCTTCGCGGCTTCAGCTATGGATGGCTATGCGCTGAACGGTGTTGAAGCCGACCCCGAAGCGATGTTCCGCATCGTCGGCGAAAGTGCTGCCGGGCATGGATTTCCGAGACGCGTCGGTTCAGGTGAAACCGTGCGCATTTTCACCGGCGCACCGATGCCCGATGGCACTGATCGCGTGATCATACAGGAAGATGTCGATCGCCGGGGTGATCTGATCACACTTGCGCGCAAACTGGACCTTGGTCCGCATGTGCGCCCCGCCGGGGCCGATTTCGTCCCCGGTGATACCATCCCGGCACCGCGCGTCTTGTCCCCTGCCGACCTTGCATTGGCGGCGGCGATGAATGTTCCCAAACTGACCGTCACCCGCAAACCTGTCGTGGCGCTTTTGGCGACAGGGGACGAGCTTGTCATGCCGGGTGAGCAACCGGGACCGGACCAGATCATCGCCTCCAACAGCTTTGGCCTGAAAGCCTTGATCGAAGCCAATGGCGGCCACGCCCGTATGTTGCCCATAGCACGCGACAACGTTGGCAGCCTTCGCACCGCGTTCGAATTGGCCTCTGACGCCGATCTGATCGTAACGATTGGCGGTGCTTCGGTTGGCGACCATGATCTTGTGGGCGACGTGGCCGCCACAATGGGGATGGAGCAGAGCTTTTACAAAGTGCTGATGCGCCCTGGAAAACCTCTGATGGCCGGACGAATGGGGGATGCCGTCATGATTGGTCTGCCCGGCAATCCCGTGTCGTCCATGGTCTGCGGACACGTATTCCTAGTGCCCGCCCTGCGCGCGATGCTGGGGCTGGGGGCGGCAGCCACACCGCGTATGTCTGCGGTTCTGTCGACACCGATCAAAGCGAATGGCCCTCGGGAACATTACATGCGCGCGCGCGTCGACGGCGACAAGATCACAATCTTCGACAGTCAGGACAGTGCGCTTCTAAGCGTGTTGTCACAAGCCAACGCATTGGCTGTTCGCCCGGTCTCTGATCCCGAGCGTGAACCGGGCGAACGGCTCGACTACCTCCCTATCTGACACGATTAGAATGCCTTACTTTCCCGCCTGACGTGCGCTGTTGACACAAAAAGGGAACAGGGATAGAACATTCGTTGAACGCCCCGCAACAAGGGCCTTTCCAGCGCTGATAGAAACAGTGAACTTGGAATGAATAAAGACGGAGGTGCGAGAGCATGTTGACACGCAAGCAGTTGGAACTTTTGGATTTCATTCATAAGCGGATCCAACGCGACGGTGTGCCGCCGTCCTTTGATGAAATGAAGGAAGCGTTGAATCTGCGGTCCAAATCCGGAATTCACCGTTTGATCACCGCATTGGAAGAACGCGGTTTTATACGCCGCCTTGCCCACCGCGCCCGTGCGATCGAAATCGTGAAACTGCCCGAGCCACTTGAAAATGCTGGTCGTGCCGGGTTTGAGCCGCGCGTGATCAAAGGCGACCGACCCGAACGCACCCCTGCAAGCGCCATTCCCCTTGAAGGTTTGGGCGTTAGCGACCTACCCCTGATGGGGCGCATCGCTGCCGGTGAACCGATCGAAGCCATTACTGATGGTGCGCAACACGTATCTGTGCCGGAAACCATGCTGGCCACTGGCGGGCGTCACTATGCGCTTGAGGTCAAGGGCGACTCGATGATCGACGCAGGGATCAACAATGGCGATGTGGTGGTCATTCGCGAGACCAGCCAAGCGCAGAATGGTGACATCGTCGTGGCGCAGGTTGACGGGTATGAAGCTACGTTGAAACGGTTTCGCAAAACCGATGGGATGATCGCTTTGGAAGCCGCCAACCCGGCCTATGAAACCCGCTTGCTGCCGGAAGGTCAGGTCAAGGTGCAAGGCAAGTTGGTCGGATTGATCCGCACTTACTGATCAGTTTCTAGCATTCTGACCGAAATTAAAAAAGGGACGCAACTATGGTGCGTCCCTTTCTTACAATCAGTCGACGAATTTGCGTCAGCCAAGCCCTGACAGTTTTTTCTGCAACTCCGCAAGCTGTTTCTTGATAGCGTCCAGTTCGTCCTTGGATCCTGCTTCCGGTTTATCCGCCGCGCTGTCATCGTCTTCAGAAGACGAGGCACCGCCAGGAAATCCACCCATCATCGCTTTCATGAAGGCTTCTTGCTGCGCTTGCATCGCTTCAAATCCGGGCATCTGTGCCATAGGATTTCCCATCGCACCGAAGTTTTCCATCATCTTGGATTGACCATCGCGCAGCATCTCAAAGCTCGCCGCCAGGAACTGCGGCACGACGCTATGCGCTTGCGTGGTATAGGAACGTACAAGATCGGTCAGCACATCCACCGGCAAAACACTTTCGCCCCGGCTTTCGTGTTCGGCAACGATCTGAAGCAGGTACTGGCGCGTCAGATCATCACCCGACTTCAAGTCGATAATCTGAACTTCACGACCATCACGGATGAACCCGGCAATGTCGTCCAATGTCACATAATCCGAGGTCTCGGTGTTATACAGGCGCCGACTTGCGTAACGCTTGATCAGCAGTGGTTCTTGTTTCTGAGCCATCTTATCTCCCCGCAGCAGCTATGATTGCTGCACTGCAAAAGCCTAGCAAAGCCCACATCAAAGGCAAGTCTTTTGATCAAACTTTATGTGAGGAGACTAATGCAGGCACAAATAAAAAAAGGGCGAGCACGAAGCTCGCCCTTCTGGAATAGGCCGGATCGGGAGGTTGGTCTCCGGCAAAATTCGCTTACTTAGCAGTCGCTTTTTTGGCAGCTTTCTGAACTTCGTCAGTTGCTTTTTTGACAGCAGCTTGTGCGTCGTCGCCCAGCTCTTTGCCGGCAGCCATCATCAGCTCAACGGTTTCAGCTTGCACTTTTTTCGCAACTTCAGCGAAAGCGGCCAGGTTTTCAGCGGCCAGCTCGGCTTGAGCCGAAGCGAAGTCGGTTACGGCTTTGCCATAGTCAGCTGCTTCTTCTTTAGCAGTGGTGACGTCGCCCATTTTGGACAGAGTTTCTTTGGTCCATTTGGTCGAGATCTCAGCCGATTTGTCTGCAGCTTGCAGAGCAACTTTCGACATTTTTTCGGCCAAAGCAGCTTGGTTTTTGAAAGCGTCTTGAGCGACCGACATGTCAACGGGGAAGTTACCCAGCATTTCTTGGAACATCTTGGTGAAGTCTTGTGTCTTAGTCATTGTCATATCTCCGAGGTTTTGCGCCGGGGAGGAGGTCGGCGCCTGAATTTCTATGAGGAGAATATGTATGCTGCAGTGCAGAAAATCAAGCTTTTTCTGCACTGCAGCATAAAACAATAATAAGTTGTTGAAAATCAGGTAATTGGTTTCGCAACAACATAGGTACCAGGCGCTGGGGCAAGTGGTTTGTGCGACGAATCGCCGACCTCGCGTGCCTCTATCTGCTTACCTGACCGCCTAGAAAGCCACTCATCCCAACGCCCCCACCAAGATCCTTCATTGAAGGTTGCCCCCTCCATCCAGTCATCCGAAGCCGCAGGCCAGTCTTCGTTGGTATAGTGGCCATATTTCTTTTTCGACGGCGGGTTCACGATCCCCGCGATATGTCCGCTTTGCGACACAATGAAGGTCTTGTCCTTCGACCCCATCTGCCGAATGCCGTCATAGGATGACTTCCACGCGGCAATGTGATCTGTCTCGCAAGCAATGGCGCAAAGCGGCACGTCCACATCTGAAATCGAAAGATGCTCGTCCAGCAATTCGAAATCACCCTTCGCAAAGCGATTGTCTTGACACAGGCCGCGCAGATACTCGACGGTCATCTTGGCGGGCAGGTTTGTGCTGTCCCCGTTCCAATACAGAAGATCGAAGGCAGGGGGCGTCTTGCCCAGCATGTAGCTGTTGATTGCAGGGCCATAGATCAGGTCATTGGGCCTTAGAAAAGAGAAGGTTCGCGACATGAAAAAACTGTCCAGATAGCCGCGTTCAGCCACTTCTTCTTCGATCCCGGTAACAAAATCGTCGTCCAGAAAGACACCGACTTCACCCTGATCTGAAAAATCAGTCAGCGTAGTGAAGAATGTCGCTGAATTGACAGACTTGTCTCCGCGTTTTTTCATCAAAGACAAGGTCAGAGACAGTGTGGTGCCGGCAATGCAATAGCCGACCACATTGACCTTCTTCTGTTTGGTGATGGCTTTCGCCTCGCGCATTGCGGCCAGATATCCGTCTTCAATATAATCGCCCAGCCCCACTTCTGCATAGGACGCGTCCGGGTTCACCCAGCTGACAACAAACAGCGTGTAACCCTGATCGACGATCCATTTGATCAGGCTGTTCTGTTCCTTCAGGTCCATGATGTAAAATTTGTTGATCCAAGGCGGGAAGATGATCAACGGCGTCGCATGCACCTTTTCGGTTGTTGGTGTATACTGAATCAGCTCCAACATCCGGTTGCGATACACCACCTGCCCCGGCGTTGTTGCGATATTCTTACCAACCTCGAACGCACTGTCATCCACCAGCTTGACCAAAAGTTCACCATCGTTGGCCTCAAGATCCGCGACAAGGTTTTCCAATCCTTTCACCAGCGACTGCCCGTTTGTTTCAACAGCGCGCTCCATGGCGTCCGGGTTTGTTGCCAGAAAATTGGTCGGGCTCATCATGTCTATGATCTGCTGAGTGAAGAACTCCATCCGTTTGGTATCTTCGGGATCCAGCCCTTCGACGTCCTTCAGCGCTTCTTCGATAGTTTGCGAACTGATCAGATACTGCTGTTTGACATAGTTATAGTAAGGATGAGAATCCCACAGCGGGTTTGAAAACCGTCGATCCTTTGGACCCGAATCCTCAGGTGCCTTAAACTCGCCAGCGGCCAAAGCCGCTTGTGCTTCCATCGCATGTTCCAGCGTTTTGCCCCAATAGGCCACCTGATGCTCAAACATCTTTGATGGGTTCGCCATCATGTCCGCCCAGATAGTCCCGGCGGCTTTTACATAGAATTCCTGCCCCGGCGCCTGCAGGCTGGGCCGCACGGGTTTTCTGTGCGCCATGATGTTGGCAAGGCGTTTTGACAGTTCCTCGATGCGGGCGAGGTTGTTGTTCAGTTCACTCAGTTCCTGGCCTTTGTCTACTTGGTCAGTTGTCATGAAACAATTTCCCCCCTATGGTTTCTGCAAGTGCAGCATCGTAAAAACTGCATATGAAACCAACTATGCGAATGCAGCGCGTAAAAATCAAAGGCTAATATCAAATGCGGTACATGGCGACTTACGATCTGATGGAGACGATCCGTAATACGAATCAGTGGTTAGGCGCAACAGCCGCAGCCATGGGGTCGTATCCCGCAACCGCCTTGATTCCGAACCCGTTCTTTCAGATGTTATCTGCATGGGGCGAAGTGACCGAACGTAGCTTTGATCGGATGGTCACAAAACCCGACTGGGGCATCCTGAGCGTCGTTGGCGAAGATGGTCGCGACCACGTAGTGCAAGTTGAGAAGCTGGTCGAGCGGCCGTTTGGCGACTTGATCCAGTTCAAAGTCACCGGGCGCCGCGAGAAAAAACGCCGCATTATGCTGGTGGCCCCCATGTCCGGCCACTATGCAACGCTTTTGCGATCGACCGTTGCCAGCCTTCTTCCCGATGCGGAAGTTTACATCACTGATTGGCACAATGCTCGGGATATTCCCGTCAGTGCCGGCAAATTCGATATTGAGGACTATACCCTCTATCTGGTCGATTTCATGCGCCACCTTGGCCCTGACATCAACGTTGTTGCCGTGTGCCAGCCCGCCCCCCTAACGCTTGCAGCGACCGCTTATCTGGCCGAGTTGGATCCCGAAGCACAGCCGCAAACGCTGACCCTGATCGGTGGTCCGATTGACCCGGACGCTGCAGCCACGGATGTGACCGATTTCGGACGTCGTGTGACCATGGGACAGCTGGAAGAAACCGCAATACAACGCGTGGGCTTCAAGTACAAAGGGGCTGGTCGGATGGTTTATCCCGGTCTGCTGCAACTGGCAGGCTTCATGTCGATGAATGGTGAAAAGCATTCGAAAGCATTTTCGAACCAGATCATGCGAGTGGCCAAGGGCGAAGCATCAGAACGTGACAAGCACAACCGCTTCTATGACGAATACCTTGCCGTCATGGATATGACCGCAGAGTTTTACCTGAGCACTGTTAAACGTGTCTTTAAGAACAGCGAAATTGCCAAGAACGCATTTGTCGTTGATGGGCACACAGTGAATATCGGTGCGATCACCGACGTCGCAGTCAAAACAGTCGAAGGCACCAAGGACGACATCACAGCCCCTGGCCAGTGCATCGCGGCCCTGAACCTGCTGACCGGTCTGTCCGCAGACAAAAAAGCCAGCCATGTCGAAGACGGCGCAGGCCATTACGGTATCTTTGCGGGCAAAAGCTGGCGCAACAATATTCGCCCGCTGGTTCTGAACTTCATCGACCAAAATGACGGGCGACACGCCGTGCAGGCTGCCAAGAAACGAGCTAAGAAAGCGGCTGCAAAGCCGGCGGGGCTGAAGGTTGTGAAATCCGCCGGGAAATAGGTTGCACACCCTAAATATGACGCAGGCGCACACATGGGTTCGCACCCCTGTCCAGATGTGTCATTGGGCGATGTATGCTATCCTAAGCATTGAGACGACAAACAGTCACAGCCCTTGCAGATGTCGGTGTGGGCGGCCCGTGATATTTTCTTAGTTCAGCAATCCGAATAGCCGTCACCATCTGCCGGATCAATCCGCAGATGGGTGACGCCACCACGAGTGCCACAGATCTGGATAAGCCAGGTCTGGTCATAGCCTTGCCACCCCCGTCCGAGCAATTCCTGAAGGTATCGGTCCACTCCCCCAGCGCGCACCAAATCAGGGATCTTGGCGCGCATCGCCCGATCACCGAAAAAAGGATCTGTTTCATCCCCCGGGTGCCGAAGGCCAAAGCGATGAAAGTTTGCACGATCCTGCTGAATTACTGCACCTACGTCCTTAAGCGGTGCACCGCGTGAGTTATAGAAATCTTCTTTACCGATGGTGGTGTAGTAAGAAGCAAGATTGGGACCAGCAAAGGCGGTCTGGGTCATCACAAAAGCAAGGGCTGGCAGGATATATCGCAACCTAAACATGAACAAACTCCTATGGGTAAATGTAGGAAGCTTAGCGCAATCTCGTTTTTCACAAAACCTGGTGCTGAGGTTAGCTAAATCCCGTGGTATCGCGTTCCGTTGAACGCTTCATAAAACGAACGGCTATCCGGCTTGTTCTGAGTTCATGACAGCGAACGCCCTGTATATGAGCGTGCTTCGGTTCGGTCACGATCATCAACAAATCCGATGGGGTCCCGGGTCGAAAGTGCCTTGCCTATTTGAGTTTATCAGCGCAGCTCAAGCGGCATATCGAGCCATGCCCGCATTCCGATATTGACCTGTTGCGGCACTTCGACGGTTGGCAAATGCCCAGCTTCGGGCAAGATCACCAGTTCTGCCCCCGGAATAAGGGCCGCCATGGTTTCATGTCGTTTGGGTGGGGTCAGCCCATCATGTGCGCCACACATCACCATGGTGGGCACTTTCAACCGTTGCAGACTGCGCTGTGCATCGGGGCGACGCTGAAGAGCGCGTGACTGGCGGACGAACATCTCGCCTCCTTGTCGATGAGCCATGTCCTGCACCAAAGCAACGACTGCATCTCGTCCGGGGCCTGGGGCCAGATGGTCGGGAGATAGCGATTCTGCCATCGCTTCATCCAGCCGTCCGGCGCTGGCGCGCACGATCTGCGGCTCGCGCCATGCAGCTTGGGCGGGTGTATCGGGCAACGGCGTGGTTGACATCAAAGCCAAACGCGACACCCGTTCCGGCGCACGTCGGGCAATTTCCATAGCGACGATGCCGCCCATGCTCAGCCCTGCCAGCGCAAAACGCGGTGGCAACTGATCCAAAATAATGCCTGCCATATCGCGGATCGTATCCCCGTGAACCGGAGGGGCAACAACAACGATATGATCTTGCGACAAGTCGTCGATCTGGGGGCCAAAGACCCGCGCATCACACATCATTCCGGGGATCAGAACCACTGGTTCATGCATATTTCACTCGCTTGTCTGTCATGCCTCGAACGGACTTTGGCGCGCCTGTTTGAATTGCGCAAGCTGCTAACACCTGGTGCGATGAAACGCGCAGATGCTAGCAGCGCGCCAGCACCACTTTGATCATTTTCTGAATAGTGCGCAGGCATTCTTCGTCCGAGAACCGATGATCAGCCCCCTTTACAAGCGTCAGCCGGATGTCTTTTCCGTCGACGTGTTCCAGCAGCTTGACGGCCTGTGCGGTCGGCACGGCGGTATCCTCGGTCCCCTGCAGAAATCGCACAGGCATATCGAGCTTCAGTGGACTGCGCAGAACCAGATGGTCGCGCCCATCATCAATCAGACGTTCGGTGATGATGTAGTCCTCGTCATACTCCGATGGTAGCGTCACGTAGCCATTATGCTCCAGTTCCGCCTTCTGATCGTCGCTGAACCCGGCCCAATAGCCATCTTCGGTGAAGTCAGGGGCAGCCGCGATTGTAACAAGACCCACCACCCGGCCCGGTCGCGCGCGCGCCAGCAAAAGCGACTGCCAGCCGCCCATTGAACTGCCGACCACCAGCACGGGGCCATCAACCAATTGGTCCACAATCGCCAGTGTGTCCTCGTGCCAATCACCAATTGAGCCATCGGTAAACTTCCCCGAGCTTTGCCCGTGGCCCGAATAATCAAACCGCAGAAACGCCCGCCCTTCGGCTTTGGCCCAAGCCTCAAGCGCGACCGCTTTCGTGCCCTCCATGTCCGATTTCAGCCCGGAAAGAAACAGGATCGTCGGCCCCTGCCCGTCTGTTTTCACATAGGCGATGCGACGGCCATTTGCGGTTTCAAGATACTGTGTCTTGGGCATGTTTTTCCCCGTTTGCTGTGTCGGCCAAACAATACCGGGCACGAAACGCTCTGCAATCCCCAACTTTTTCCGCAAGCCGTTGACAGAGGCGCACGCAAGGTTCAAAACGCGCCCACACATAACCCGCAACCGGGCGTTCCGTGGGCGCCAAAACGACGAGGAGAAGGCCATGAGCCAGATTTCCCTTACATTTCCTGACGGCAATTCGCGTGATTTCGATGCAGGTGTGACCCCTGCCGAGGTCGCGGCCAGTATCTCAAACTCGTTGGCCAAAAAGGCAATTTCCGCCACAATAGACGGTGCCCATTGGGATATGCAGTGGCCGATCAATGAAAATGCGTCGATCTCGCTTCACACGATGAAAGATGATGCACAAGCGCTGGAGTTGATACGCCACGACTTCGCTCATGTGATGGCGCGCGCGGTGCAGGAGATCTGGCCTGACGTGAAAGTCACCATCGGCCCGGTGATCGAAAACGGCTGGTACTACGACTTTGATCGTGAACAACCGTTTACGCCAGAAGACCTCGGCCAGATCGAAGCGAAGATGAAAGAGATCATCAACAAGCGCGAGCCGGTCACCACCGAGATTTGGGAACGTGACCGCGCGATCAAATTCTATGAGGCTAACAACGAGCCCTATAAGGTCGAACTGATCGATGCCATTCCCGGCAATGAACCGCTGCGCATGTATTGGCACGGCCATTGGCAAGACCTTTGCCGCGGGCCGCACCTGCAACACACCGGCCAATTGCCCGCCGACGCCTTCAAGCTGATGAGCATCGCCGGGGCCTATTGGCGTGGAGATTCAGACCGCGCCATGCTTCAACGTATCTATGGTGTGGCTTTCCAGAACAAAGAAGGCTTGAAGAAACACCTGCACATGCTGGAAGAAGCCGCCAAGCGCGACCACCGCAAGCTGGGCCGCGAGATGGACCTGTTCCACATGCAGGAAGAAGCCCCCGGCCAGATCTTTTGGCACCCGAACGGCTGGACGATCTATACCGAGCTTCAGGATTACATGCGCCGCCAGCAAAAGCGCGGCGGCTATGTCGAAGTGAACACGCCGCAGGTCGTGGATCGCAAACTGTGGGAAGCGTCCGGGCACTGGGAAAAGTATCAGGAACACATGTTCATCGTCGAAGTTGACGAAGAACACGCGCGCGAGAAATCCGTGAACGCCCTGAAGCCGATGAACTGCCCGTGCCACGTTCAGATTTATAATCAGGGTTTGAAATCCTATCGCGACCTGCCATTGCGCATGGCCGAGTTTGGGTCGTGCAACCGCTATGAGCCTTCGGGCGCCCTGCACGGCATCATGCGGGTGCGCGGGTTCACACAGGATGATGGGCACATCTTCTGCCGCGAAGACCAGATCGAAAGCGAAACGGCCGAATTTATTTCGTTCCTGTCTAGGATCTACAAAGATCTCGGGTTCGAAAGTTTCTCGGTCAAATTCTCGGATCGGCCAGAGAAGCGTGCCGGATCGGACGAAGTTTGGGACAAAGCCGAGACCGCCTTGCTGGCTGCCACCCGCGCCGCTGGTATCGAACCGGAACTCAATCCTGGAGAAGGCGCGTTCTATGGTCCAAAGCTGGAATTCGTTCTGACCGATGCAATCGGGCGGGATTGGCAATGCGGCACCCATCAGGTGGATTTTGTTCTGCCCGAGCGTCTGGACGCAAATTACATCGGCGAAGATGGGGCAAAGCACCGACCTGTCATGCTGCACCGAGCAACGCTTGGTTCGTTCGAGCGGTTCATCGGCATTCTGATCGAAAGCCACGCAGGCAAGCTGCCTTTCTGGGTCGCACCACGTCAGGTGGTTGTCGCCTCGATCGTGTCAGACGCTGATGACTACGTGCAAAACGTCGTCGCAGCGCTGAAAGCAAAAGGCATCCGCGCCGAGGCTGACATTCGAAACGAAAAGATCAACTACAAGGTCCGTGAACACTCGGTCGGTAAGGTGCCGGTCATTCTGGCCTGCGGCATGAAGGAAGTCGAAGACGGCACCGTTTCAATGCGCCGTTTGGGCGAGAAGCATTCGAAAGTGCTGCCGTTGGACGAGGTTGCTACGACACTGGCGAGCGAAGCCACGCCACCCGACCTAGCCTAAGAAAAACAAACATCAGTCAACCCTCGCCACGAGCGGGGGTTTTCATTCGAAACGCGTTACAGAACATCACATTACCCGTGACGGCCGCATGGGAATGCTGCCCACGTTGTAACAAAAGTCCAGCAGACACCCTTTTCATTGTAATTTTTTACATTGAACCCGACTGCGGAAGACAACTTCTTTCCGGTTTTTGCGCGAACCACAGCCACGAAACCCTTTGAAATAGCGGCGTCATAGACCCAAGTTGCGGTATTTTCTGTTCCGCCAAAGCAATCGGCTGTGTTCACCTTCGCTAACGGATCCGTGATTTACGCTTTCGTGAGTGGAGCGTGCAGCACCCCGCCGCTTACCCTTCTCTCACCGCGATCTAGCGGTAAGAATAAAAACCCGAAAGGAAACTCGATGTCCAACAACATGAAAACCGTCGCCGTTCTCGGCGCTGTCTCTGCCGCAGTTGCTGCGAGTGCTGTGCCTGCCTTTGCTGATGGCGAACAGGAAAAATGCTTCGGCGTAGCATTGGCTGGCCAGAACGATTGCGCCGCGGGTCCCGGCACCACCTGCGCAGGCACCTCGACCGTCGATTATCAGGGCAATGCCTGGAAACTGGTTCCGGCTGGTTCGTGCGAAGCAATGGAAATCACCGACGCTTCGGACGGCATGAACCGCATGGGTTCGCTGGAAGCGTTGGAGCGTGACCTGCCCGCCAGTTAAACTTGGTCGCAAGTCGCTCTGGCCGGAACGCCCGGCCAGAGCACTAACGCACCACAAAAGACGCGATCAGTACCATATGATCCTTCAGGTCGGCATCCGATGGAGATCTCCATGCTTGATATCACCCATGACAACATACTGCCCAAGGGGGCGGGCGTCGGATACAAATCCCAGCATTTTGCAGCACTCATGGATGATCCGGGCACTGTTCGCTGGTTAGAGATACACGCAGAAAACTACATGGGTGATGGTGGTCGGCCTTTGGCGCAGCTGCGTCACCTTGCTGAACGTTTTCCGATCTCGGTGCATGGGGTCGGCCTTTCTATCGGAGGTGAAACCCGCCTGGACCCTGAACATCTGGCGCGTTTGAAGACGTTGACCGACTGGCTAGATCCGGCGATGTTTTCTGAACATCTGGCATGGTCCACTCATGACGGTTCGTTTCTGAATGACCTTCTGCCGCTGCCTTATACAAACACAACCCTCACCCGTATCACGACACATATCAATGAGGTGCAGAATCATCTTGGCCGCAAGATGCTTCTTGAAAACCCGTCCTCTTATCTGGCCTTTGCGGAAAGCACCTGGTCCGAGCCTGACTTCCTGCGCGAGGTCGCCCGGCGCACCGGATGTGGGCTGCTTTTGGACGTGAACAACGTTTTTGTATCCGCCACCAATCTTGAATTTGACCCACGCGCCTATATCGACGCCTATCCGCTTGATCTGGTCGAGGAGTTTCATCTGGCGGGCCATGACGAAGATGCCGATGAGTTGGGGCGCAAGCTGCTGATCGACAGTCACGGCAAGCCGGTCGATGAGCCTGTCTGGACCTTGTTTGACCACGTCATCGCACGCGCCGGTGCACGCCCGGCCCTTGTGGAATGGGACAATGACGTGCCTGAATGGGACGTTCTGGAAGCCGAGGCCGCCCGCGCCACACAACACTTGGCGCCTATGTTGACCAAAGCGGTGTCCGTATGAACAATAGTGTGACCATACCCAAGACTGGCGATGTGACTGTAACCCAAACTGCGTTTCGCCACGCTGTCCTGGATCCAAGACAGGACGTGCCAGAAGGCTTGACGAACCCCGACGGACAACAAGCGTCGAAGCGGTTTTCGGTCTATCGCAACAATGTCGCGCACAGCTTGTCCGAGGCGATGTTGACCGGATTTCCGGTGCTGGCCAAACTTGTCGGGGATGAATTCTTCCGCGAAATGGCGAAGGTTTATCTGCGCATTCACCCACCAGCCTCACCCTTGATGATGCATTACGGTGCAGCCCTACCTGGTTTTCTTGAAAGCTTTCCCGGCACGCTGCACCTTAAGTATCTACCAGATGTCGCCCGGTTAGAACTGGCCCTGCGCCGCGCTTATCACGCCGCAGACGCCCAGCCCATTGATCCAACGGCACTGACCCAGTTGGACCAGCCCACCCTGATGAACGCGCGTCTGAATATGTCACCCGCCTGTGAGGTGCTTTCGACCAAGTGGCCTGCAAAAGCGATATGGGATTTCAACATGAAAGATGGGCCGCAACCGTCCGGTGGTGCAGAAGATATCGTGATCAGTCGCATTGGTTTTGATCCAGTGGCCGAACGATTGCCAGACGGCGGCGCTCCTTTCGTCAGGTCTTTGATCAAAGGACGCAGCTTTGGCACTGCGTTGGGGTTGGCCACCGCTGACACGCCCGATTTCAACCTAACCGAAACGCTAAACGTTCTGATCACAACACACGCCATAACCGGCATCGACAAACCAGACTAACACTTCGGAAGGATACGGCCATGCGCGCCCTGGCAAACCTCTATTTCCCGCCGGTCAATCTGGCCGAGCGGTTAGCCCCGGCCACCCTGCCCACGCTCGCCCGGTTCACGTTCGCAGCGACCTTGCTTGGGTATTTCTGGGCCTCTGCCCTGACCAAGACGGGCGACGGGGTGTTGGGCGTCTTCCAACCTTCGCTTGGGGCCTATGCACAGATCTTTCCCAAAGCGATGGAGGCTGCGTCTTATGATGTTGGTCAGCTCAGCATGTTCCACTGGGCAGTGGTCGTGGCTGGCACCTTGGCCGAGTTCATTCTGCCCCTGCTGATCACCATCGGGTTGCTGACACGTCTGGCCGCTCTTGGCATGATCGGCTTTGTCATCGTGCAAAGCCTGACCGACCTTTATGGCCATGGCGGGATCGAGCAACCCGAAACGCTGGGCGCATGGTTTGACCGCATCCCCGACAGCGTCATTCTGGATCAGAGGCTCTTTTGGATGGTCGTGCTAGTGACACTTGTGCTGAAGGGCCCAGGACCGCTGTCCATCGACAGACTTTTAAAGATCCGCTGACACCCGATCAGTGCGGGTCAGGTTTCACGGCAAACAACGCCAGCAATCCGCCCAGCACGGCCAATGCAATCGGGAACATGGTAAACACGCCATAGCCGAAGGCAAAATACATGCCCGCCGCGGACAACAGCAACAAAACGCCGCCCACTTGCGCAACAGACCGGGCCATGGCCCCTCCGGCCAGCGCCAAAACCGGCGCGATCAAGGCAAACGCACGAATGCGGCCCGGATGGTCCACCTGTTCGGCCAGATCGGGCAATTCGCCCATCCGCGCGATCACCTCGGTATAGCCATAGCCAAAAAACCCAACGATCATGCCCCAAATCCCGGCGATGATCCCCAAAACCAATGCTGCGTTACGCATGCAGATACCTCCTACTTTCCGAACAGATAGGTGTTTATGCGCCGCGCTCCAACCATATGTCTCGTGTTTTTGCGTCCCAACCCAACGTCAACTGGTCGCCGTCTTCGATCACCGGACGCTTCATCAAGGTTGGGTTTTCACGCAGCAACTCAAGGGGATCCCCCGTACGTGCCGCGTCCGACAACCCGCGCCACGTAGTCGAGCGTTTGTTGACCAAGGCATCGCCAAACGCCGCGTGAAACCGCGCCAGATCGCCTGCGTCCACCCCATCGGCGCGCACATCGACATAGTCGAGCGGATACCCCGCCCCCTCAAGCGCCTTCACTGCCTTGCGGCAGGTGTCGCAATTCTTCAATCCCCAAACGCGCATATGCTATTCTGCCCCTTGCCAAACAACGGCGGTCGCTTGCCCCGCCCCGCGCCGTTTATGCCGTGAACCAACGCGAAACGGAAGATCACAAAACCATGCCGACGGATGCACGGCCCAACGAAACTCTTGATTTTTTCTGGCTCTTGTCCAATCTGAAAGGGCGTAAGCAGACCTATCTACCGTCTCGTTTCATGCAGCCGGACGATACCTGACTGTACGAAGAAGGCACCGCACACTGCGGTCGCCCACACCAAGGAGAGACGGAAATGGCCGACAAGCAAACCGGCACCGTAAAATGGTTCAACACCACCAAAGGCTATGGCTTCATCGCCCCCGAAGCGGGCGGCAACGATGTGTTCGTGCATATCTCTGCGGTCGAACGCTCGGGCCTCACGGGCCTCGCTGACAACCAAAAGGTCCGCTATGACCTGCAAGAGGGCCGCGACGGCCGCGCATCCGCCGTGGACCTTGAACTGGTCAGTTGATCGGGTTTGATCACTGGAAATGAGAAGCCCCGCGGAGTGAAAGCTCGGCGGGGTTTTTCTTTTGGGGGCGTTGCTTGGCGCTTCGTTTGCCAAGGGCAGCGCCCGACCCTGGGTGGGTGCTGAAAGCGCCCTCCCGTGGGGAGGGTCGGGCGCTGCCCGTGCGCGGCACGGGCCCATAATGACTAGCCACTCTCCAACCATGATGATTTTATCCGACTAGCCTTTGAGGCCGTCTTTGTGGCGATGTGTTCTGGCACCAGCTTCTCACCCCTTGCGATGATTTCTTCGATTTGTTCTCCGGCATTTTTCAAGTTGCGGGTGTCCAGCGACAACTGAACGCAAGTACCTTCAAATAACCAATCATGATGAACTAGTGCTTTTTTCTTCCGAGTAATTCCTCGGCTGCCACTTATTAACTGAAATAGCCCATGCTCTGCACAAAACTCACTTGTGACATACAGGCCAAAACCCGAATTTCTATAGCTTGGATCCTGATGGGCCCGTTCTGCTTCTGTGGTTCCTGTGACACCCGGTTCTAATGAGCATTCCAGAAGCTCTTGATCGGACTTACCTTCGTAACCAACGCAATCACCAAGCGTTTTGGTTATCCCTACGCCATCGTCAAGAAGCACGATTTCAGCGTTTCCGTTTTTTGGCCAATATTGTCCGAACAGGACCACATTGCTGCCCTCGCTATGCTCCACGGCATTTCTCATAATTTCTCGCAAAGAATAAGATAATGCTACAAAAAGATCGCCAGATCGCTCTTGTGTTAAGATGTGTGTGAGTTCAGACGCCTTTTCTTCGACAATCTCGCCGTAAGGACGATCTCCCGAAGCGATCTTTATTTTGTCGATGGAGATTGATTGGATTGGGATATAGGTATTTGAACCTATCGCTTGGCCAAGCTTGCTTCCACGATCAAAGCCACAGTATCTAAAGAAGCCGATATGATCAGCATATCCGCGAAAATCGGAGCTAGTTGTCCTGCAGTAGAACTTAACATCGCTATTGTTTCGAATTAATTGCTGGATGTGTTTGCCCAAGATCAACATCGGCAATGGCTTTCCGAATTTACAAGCTCGGAAGTCAATTACGCATTCTTCTGCACCATTCAAATCCCTAGTCGGAATCCGAAGATGATGGACGCTAGTAACTGTAGTTAGACTGGGGATTAGGATTTCAACCTCACTCACCCCTTCAACTCCGCCTCAAACTCGCGCCACTCCCCTTTCGACATGCCGGAGTTCTCCTGCGTGACCTCTTCGCCTTTCAGCATGCGGCGCACGCAGTCCATGGCGCGGCCGGACAGGTTGGCGCCGCCCAGGCGGTAGTCCTCGAACGCGCCATAGGCGGCGGGGACCCAATCGGCGACGATGTTGCAGATCGCATCGGCATAGACGCGGATTTCGTATTGGGCGTGGTGGTCGGCGCGCAGGCGCAGGAAGTGGAACAGGTTGTGCAGATCGACTTTCCAGTACCACTGGGTATAGACGTTGGCGGGCAGGTTCATCCGCGCGAGTTCACGCGCCAGCCCCTGTTGGCCTTCGTCCGAGATCATCGCCTCGTAATTGTCATAGCAGCGGTTGCTGTCGGCCTTCAGGATCTCCAGCACGCGGGCGGCTTCCTCGCCTTCCAGCGTCGCCCCCCGGCCCTGGTTGTTCACCACCGATTGCGCGGCGATGTGTTCGGGCGCGGGGATATAGAACTCGCGGTCCAGGATCGAATACCGCGCGGAGTATTCGTTCACATTCGCGGTGCGGTGGCGGATCCACTGGCGGGCGACGAAGACGGGCAGTTTGACGTGCAGCTTGATCTCGCACATCTCGAACGGGGTCGAATGCCAGTGGCGCATCAGATAGCGGATCAGGCCTTCGTCGTTCTGCACCGACTTGGTGCCCTTGCCGTAACTGACCCGCGCGGCCTGACAAATCGCGGCGTCATCGCCCATATAGTCGATGACGCGCACAAACCCGTGGTCCAGCACTTCATGCGCGGTATAGAGGTGTTTTTCCATGCCGGGGCTGACCGCGCGCAGGGTGGATTGCGGGGCGCTGCGTTGTTCTTCGATTTCTTTGATCTGCTCGGGGTTCAGGGGCATGTCGAATCTCTCGTCTCATGGTTGCCCGGCCACTATATATAGATGGGGCGATTGGCAAAACAGCAAGATGACGTGGATGTGGCCTTTCTGCTTTTCAGTGGCGTCTGACCTGCTAGGCTAACGGCAAATCCATCAGATATAGGGAGAGTTCGCCGATGAAAGTCCGATACTTGCACACGATGGTGCGCGTAAAAAACCTTGAGGACAGCATGCGGTTTTATGAGCTTCTGGGGCTTGAGAAAACCCGGCAGATGGATTCGGAGCAGGGGCGGTTTTCGTTGATCTTCATGGCCCCACCGGATCAGCCGGAATGCCCGGTCGAGCTGACCCATAACTGGGACGGCGACGATGGCTTGCCATCCGACAGCCGCCATTTCGGGCATCTGGCATACGAGGTCGAGAATATTTACGAGATGTGCCAGCACCTTATGGACAATGGCGTGACCATCAACCGCCCACCGCGTGACGGGCATATGGCGTTTGTACGCTCACCCGACAACATCTCGATCGAGCTGTTGCAGGCCGGTGACGCGCTGCCCCCTCAAGAGCCATGGGCCAGCATGGAAAACACTGGTCACTGGTGATGCGACAGCGGCGGTTCGGATTCCATCTGGCACTTCTCGTCACGCTTTGGGTCGGAGGGGCTCTGGCGCAGTCCACCACGCCCTGTCGGCAAGCACTGGCGCTTGGGCTGGACGTGTCCGGATCTGTCGATGAGGGCGAATACCGACTGCAACTGGATGGGCTGGCCGCAGCGCTGGAGCAGCCAGAAGTGCTGCGCGCTCTGTTGTCCCAACCCGACCGTCCGATCCAGATCGCCGTTTACGAATGGAGCGGCCCGTCCCATCAACGTCTGTTGCAGGATTGGGTGATGATCACACGTCGCGAAGATGTTGGCGCCGTGTCGGACCGTCTGCGCGGCACGGCGCGCATAAAGGCAGATCCGTCGACCGGGATCGGGGCGGCCATGATCTATGGTCAGCGGCTATTGGCTGGGCGCAAGTGCGAAACGCGGACGTTGGATATTTCCGGGGACGGTCCAGCCAACACCGGACCACGGCCGCAAGATGTGCGGTATCTGTCGGGCTTCAACGGGATCACAATCAACGGACTGGTTATTGGCGCTGGTGATGCCGACACCGATCTTGTGGCATATTACAAGGAACTGGTGATCCACGGCTTTGGTCGGTTTGTCGAACATGCCGATGATTTTACGGATTACGAACACGCCATGGCCCGCAAACTGTTGCGCGAGCTGCAGGGTGTGGTGGTGTCAGACCTGCGATAGCAATATCCAGCCAACCGGGTCAGTAAATGTACCGGATCTGATCCGTCCAGTACCGTTCCACCCGCTTCAACGCGACGTTGATCTCCTCCATCCCCGACGAAGATAGCACGTCACGTGATTGCAACCCGTCTGCGTGACGTTCAAACAACCCAGCAACCGTGTCGCGAATGTTCCGACCTTTTTCCGTCAGTCGCACACGAACGCTGCGGCGATCAATCTCGCATCGCTGGTGGTGCATGTACCCCATTTCGACAAGTTTCTTGAGGTTGTAGGAAACGTTGGATCCTTGGTAATAGCCGCGCGTCTTCAGCTCGCCCGCTGTCACTTCGTTGTCACCGATGTTGAACAACAACAGGGCCTGGACGGCGTTCACTTCCAACACGCCGACCCTTTCAAATTCGTCCTTGATCACGTCCAACAGCAAGCGGTGCAGGCGCTCAACCAACGCCAATGCCTCAAGATACTGATACACAAAGTTCTGATTGTTCGTCTGCCCAATGGGGGAGTGCATACTCATCCGTCTCTCCGACCTAATTACTCAGGTGACTATTCGGAGCGAAATGAGAACATTCAGTTAAATGCGATCAGCAGTTGCAGAAAATTTTCTGAAAATCAGATGATTCAGCGCATCGCTGTACAGGCGATGATGTGTTCGATCAGGTCGGTCAGATGATCCGGCGGTTCTTGTTGCCCGGACACCCACTGATAGAGATCCTGATCGTTTTCGCCCAAAAGCGACTCGTACAGGTCAAGCTCGTCTTCATTCATATGAGCCAGACGGTCAGTGGCATAGCGGTGCAGGATGATATCCATTTCCTTGATACCGCGCCGCATCGATCGCATGCCCAAACGCTTGATCCGCACATCACGTGTTTCCCCCGGACGCGCGCCCGGGGTTTCCTTCAGCTGATCCAAAGACACACCGGTCATACGACGCCACCCTCAAGCCGTTTGCGAAGACGTTTCTCAAGCCGCCCCAATTGATCCGCAGACCGGGACATCTGAGATTTGATGTCACGGATCTCAAGCAACAGATCGCGCACTTCGGGTATATCGTCCAGATTGGCCACCGGCTCGGCAACCCCTTCGCCTTCGCCTGTCAACAACCAGCGCAACGTCACGTTTAGAATGCCCGACAGCATCTGCAACTTGTTTGCGCGTGGTTCGTTCAGATCCTCTTCCCAACCGCGCAAGGTCTTGACCTTGACGCCAAGACGCCGAGCCAGATCATCCTGTGACAGTCCCACAGCCTCGCGCGCGCCGGCCAGTCGGTCGCCAAAAGTTGCCGCCTCTTCCGAGAACCAGTTTTCATCCTGTGCGAAGTCGTCCATTTGCTTTTCCTATTGTTTCAAGCACCACGCTGGGCACCGGGTTCTGGCTTGATTGGTTTCGCGCCTGACCCTAGAAGAACTGGGACCAACTTACAAATCGGGGACACCATGTCTTTCCTTTCTGCGACACTTGATCGCGTAAAACCATCACCGACCATTGCTGTTTCGACACTCGCCGCCGAACTGAAAGCCGCCGGGCGCGACGTGATCGGCCTAGGCGCGGGAGAGCCGGATTTTGATACGCCTCCGAACATAAAGGCGGCGGGCAAGGTTGCGATTGATGCGGGAAAGACGAAATACACCGCGCCTGACGGGATGCCCGAGTTGAAGCAGGCGATATGCGACAAGTTCAAACGCGAGAATGGGTTGAACTATGCACCCAACCAGATCTCGGTCGGCACAGGTGGCAAGCAGATCCTGTACAACGCCCTGATGGCGACCCTGAATCCCGGTGACGAAGTGATCATCCCTGCCCCCTATTGGGTCAGCTATCCCGATATGGTGTTGTTGGCGGGCGGAGAGCCGGTGGTGGTCGAATGCCCGATCGAGACTGGGTTTCGAATGACCCCCGAGCAGTTGGAGGCCGCCATTACGCCCAAGACAAAATGGCTGATCTTCAACTCGCCGTCGAACCCGACGGGCGCGGGATACACGCGTGATCAGCTGAAAGCGCTGACTGATGTGCTGATGCGTCACCCGCATATCTGGGTGATGACAGACGATATGTATGAGCATCTCGCCTATGATGGGTTCGTGTTTTGCACCCCGGCCGAGGTAGAGCCGGGTCTGTATGACCGCACGCTGACCTGCAACGGGGTGTCCAAAGCTTACGCAATGACGGGCTGGCGCATCGGCTATGCCGGCGGTCCGGTCGAGCTGATCTCAGCCATGCGCAAGATCCAGTCGCAATCGACCTCGAACCCCTGTTCGATCAGCCAATGGGCGGCGGTCGAAGCGCTGAGTGGCCCGCAGGACTTCATCGCCGAGAACAACAAAGCCTTCGTGCGCCGTCGAAATCTGGTGGTTGAGATGCTAAACGCCGCCGAAGGGCTTGATTGCCCGGTGCCGGACGGGGCGTTCTATGTCTATCCCTCGATCAAGGGCTGCATCGGGAAGACAACGCCTGCAGGCGTGAAAATCACCGATGACGAGGTGTTCGCCAAAGCTTTGCTGGAAGAAACCGGCGTGGCCGTGGTTTTCGGCGCGGCTTTCGGGCTGTCCCCAAATTTCCGGGTCAGCTATGCGACCTCGGACGAGGCACTGAAAGAAGCCTGCTCGCGCATTCAGGCGTTCTGCAAAGGCCTTCGCTGATGCCCAACTCGCCTGAAGGGAAGATCACGGCCAACCTGCCAAGTCGAAACTTTGACACCACGCTGGCCTTTTACGATGGTCTCGGGTTTCGTCTGGCGTGGCGCAGCGAAGGCTGGATGATCGTTGAGAAGGTTGGAATGAAAGTGGAGTTCTTTCCACACCCCGATCTTGACCCTGAGGAAAGCTGGTTTTCCGCCTGCTTGCGGCTGCCGGATGTTGAACCGCTTCACAACGAATGGAGTCAGCAGGGAATTTCGACCGATACCACTGCGATCCCACGCCTGACCGCCATCACTGAACCCACCGATACCGCGCCGCGCATGTTTTATCTGGTTGATCCCGATGGCAGTCTGTGGCGCGTGATCGAAGACAAGGACATCTGATGAGCATCTCCCTGCCCGACTATTATTTTCGCGTGCGCGAGAATGGCGCTTTCGTCTTTCGTGTGAATACCGAAAACCGCCAGCGCCCGCTGGAATTGGACCAGATCGCCGCTGTGAACATCAAGAATGGCGAGGTCAAACCGCAAGGTGATTACCAACTGACCAAGGCAGACCAAACAGCCATTGACGATTGGATGTCCAGTCGGCGCGCCACATTAGGCGCCCGAGAACTGGATGACATTCTGCGCAGCGTGGATCACCTGAATCTGACGGCGCAATGGGCACAGACGCGCGCCACCCCTGACGAGCTAGATCAGGTGACAGACGCGCTGTTGTTGGCGATGCACGATTTACGCTCGGTGTTGGTGCGCAAGAAGGCCGACCGCATGAAGCATGGTTAGGCCGCCGGTCGCGACGGCTCGGCACTGATCCGGGACGAGCTTTTCCAGAATCGCCAGGACATGAAGATGCCGGCGCAAACCAACCCCATCAGCAGTCCGACCCACACACCCACTGCGCCGAAGCCCAGCGTGATCCCCAGCACATAGGACATTGGCATCCCCACGCCCCAATAGCTGAGCGTGGCGATGATCATCGGCACGCGTGTGTCCTGCACACCGCGCAACAGCCCCATCGCAATGGCCTGCGCCCCATCAGCAAACTGGAACAGAGCCGCCACGACCAACAAGACCGCGCCAAGGGCGACGATCTCGTTTCGACGAACCTCGGCCGGGTTCAGGAAAAGTTTGATCATCGGCTCGGGCGCACCAAAGAAAAGTATAACCGTCAGGCCGCCAAAGACGACCGATGCAAGCGTGACCGCAAGTGCACCACTTCGTAGTCCTTGTTCGTCCTTTCGACCCAGCGCGCGCCCGGCCCGGACTGTGGCTGTGTTGGACAGCCCAAGATGCACCATGAAGAACGTCGCGGTGATTTGCAGAGCGATCCCGTGGGCCGCCAGTTCCAGTGTGCCGATCAATCCGACCACGACGGTCGAGGCTGAGAACATCCCAACTTCGGCAAGGGTCGTCAGTCCGATTGGGATACCGAGTTTCAGAAGGTGGCTTAGCGCCTCCCAATCCGGTTTCCAAAGCCGCCGGAACAAGCTGGCGTCGGTGTTCAGTCGCGCAGCATAGATGACCAGCACCAGACCCGAGGCGATCTGGATCACCACCGAGGCGATGGCGGCCCCGCGCACTCCAAGTTCTGGCGCGCCCCAGTTGCCGAAGATCAGCGCATAGTTGATGACGCCGTTCATGGCGGCCGCCAAAACCGTCGCCCAAAGCACGATACGCGTGCGTTCAAGTGCTGCCAGATAGCTTTTCAGCGCCATCACCAACAAGGCGGGCACCAGACCAAACCCTGCAATGCGCAGATAATCCTGTGCGATCAGACTCAGATCCGGGTCCTGTCCTATGGCACGCAAAATGGGCGCAGACATCCACATCAGCGGCAGTACCAGCAGCGCAAACCCGACAGAGAACCACATCGACATCCGGGCCAAACGACGCACCCGCACATCGTCTTGCGCCTCGGATGCCTCGGCAACCATGGGCATCAAGGCCCAGGCTGGCCCGGACCCCATGATCAGAAACATGAAAAAGAAGGTGCCGGCCAACGTCACGGCGGCCAGTTCCTCGACCCCGTACCAACCCAGCATGATGGTGTCGATGATCTGCACAGCGAACTGCGCAAGATGCGACGCGATCAGCGGAAGGCCCAGAACAAGGACGGCGCGCATGTGCTGTGAAAGGGTGAGGGTCTGCTTCATCACCCAGAACTATGCTGGAACAGAAAGCGGGGCAAGACACCGAATACCCCGTCCGTTTGATCCGATAAAACTATCTCAGCAGGTTGAGAAGCGACCGCGACGGTGTTCCTGTAACCGGAAGGCCGCGCGCGCGTTGAAACGCCTCGATCGCTTCCAGAGTTTTCGTTCCGATCACGCCATCCGCTTCGCCCACATCAAATCCTGCGCGGGTCAGACCGCGTTGCAGCGCTTTGCGATCATCCAGCGTCAATCCATTCTCATCCGGCCCGAATGCGCTGCGCAAAGGGGGGCGCCCCCTCAGTCGATCTGACAAATGTCCAACGCCGATGATATATTTCTGTGCGTTATTATAACGTCCCAGTACAGAGTAGTTGTGATAGACCTCGAACACAGGGCCATTCGCGCCCGCGGGTGTCACGACACGCCCGCGCCCTGACGGCGCGCGGCCTGTGATCTCGTCCCCCCATCGCTGCCCGCTTCGCCAGCCAGAGCGGTTAAGGTAAGCTGCGGTCGAAGCCAGTGCATCGGTCGGATCATCCGACCAGATGTCGCGTCGTCCATCGCCCCGGAAATCGACGGCATAGGCCAGATAAGAGGTCGGAATAAACTGGGTGTGCCCCATCGCACCTGCCCAGCTTCCGGTCATGCGTTCGGGCGTAATATCGCCGCGCTCCAGAATTTTCAGGGCGGTCATCAACTGCCCTTCGAAAAACCTGCCGCGCCGCCCATCGTAAGCCAATGTCGACAAGGCCGAGATAACAGGCACGTCCCCGCGCCGCTCTCCATAGCGACTTTCCAACCCCCAAACGGCTACGATCACCTCTTCCTCGACGCCGTATTTCGCTTCGAGCTGTGATAGCAACCCGGCATGGCGCCGCAGCATGTCACGTCCTTTGGCAATTCGGTCGTCAGAGGCGGCGATGGCCAGATAATCCTCAAACGAGCGCACAAACTCGGTCTGGTTTCGGTCCCGTTCTACCACGCCGGGTAGATAGCCAACATTGCGAAACGCGCGTGAAACGGTCGACGCGCTGATGCCGCTGGCTTTCGCCCGCTCTTTTGCGCCCTCAACCCAACGGTCAAACGCCGCATTCGGGGTTGCACGCATGGCCGATCCGGCGGCGGGTCGCGATGCCGGTTGGGTGGCCGCACCGGACTGGCATCCCGCCAGACAAAGCCCCGCCAAGCCAAAGGCGAAGAAGCGTCTTGAATAGGTCATTGGATGTTCCTGCTCTTGTTTTGAAACAAGCTTATAGGGCTGCCAAGCGAAGGCAAGAGCCGCTTTCGTGCAGGGGAGTGACCGGCGGCCGGATGCAGAAAAGGGACCGATCTTTGGCCCCCTTTTCGCTTGTAACGCTCTGAAATGCTTAACTGCCGCGTCGCTGATCAGGATGCAGACTTGAGCCAAGTATATGATCCGCCTTGTGAATAACCTGACTAGCATGACCAACAATCAATGGATCAGGATTACCAACCAGTTCATGGTCTTTATCGGGATAATCCAAAGTTGATAAGAAATGGCGCATACATTCCAGACGGGCGCGTTTCTTGTCGTTTGACTTAATTATTGTCCAAGGGGCATCTGCCGTATGTGTATAGAAAAACATCGCCTCCTTCGCTTCGGTGTAATCGTCCCATTTCGACAGCGAAGCCACATCAACCGGGCTGAGCTTCCAACGCTTCAGCGGATCGTCTTTGCGACTGTCAAAGCGGCGTTTCTGTTCAGGTTGTGTGACCGAGAACCAGTATTTGTAAAGCTGGATGCCCGAGCGTGTCAGCATGCGTTCAAATTCTGGCGTCTGGCGCATGAACTCTAGGTATTCATTGGCGTTGCAAAAGCCCATGACCCGCTCAACACCGGCGCGATTGTACCACGAACGGTCATAGAACACCATTTCGCCTGAAGTCGGCAGGTGCGACACATAACGCTGATAAAACCATTCTCCGCGCTCTTTATCTGTTGGCTTGTTCAAGGCAACCACCCGCGCTTCGCGAGGGTTCAAATGCTCCATGAACCGCTTGATCGTTCCACCTTTGCCCGCCGCGTCGCGGCCTTCGAACAGCAGTACGAATTTTTGACCGGTTTCACCAACCCAGCGCTGCACCTTCAACAACTCAGCCTGTAATTTGGCCTTTGTCGCCTCGTATTCTCGGCGTCCCAGTTTGACGCTGTAAGGATATTTTCCGTTCTCAAACGTCTGGCGGATCTTATCTTCGCTTACGGTCGGAAATCCGCTCTTTCCATTGCGGACTTCTGTCGCAGGTTCCACAGGTGACCCTGACGACGACTGAGCACTACTGCTCGTGGGTTTCTGCGGGTTTTTCGATACACGGGTTTGCCTTGCTGTCATGCGCCAATCTCCTTTTCGGGGTCCGGGAAATTGGTAGCACATTACCGCGCCAAACGCTTTGATCCCAATCAATGAAAATTGCAGATTCCCATAGAAAAAGGCCCGCAACGGTGCGAGCCTTTCCAATTCACGTTTCGCTCAATTCTTTAGACTGGCCGATCCACACGCATGGTCACATGGGCTGTGCCCCGCACAGCGCGCGACCATTTCAGTTGCACTTGTTTGAAAGTCGCCCCCTGGTTCACCAGGACATGCGGATTATCCCAAACTAGATTGTTGGACACATCGCGCAGATCGCCTTCGATCGTAACACTGGGCACGGTGCGCGCATTGCCCCCAAACGGGAAATATGCCGACCCGTCCATCGTCCAGGTCGCCGCGGGCGTGTTCTGGTTAAACTCCAACGTCACCGGGGATACGGTCGATTGCGTCACACCGGTGAACGCATTGTTCTCGAACGTTACGTCCTTCATGCTCCAGAAGTCCAACCCTGCATGAGTGGTCGACACACCTTCGATCCGATCAATCGCACCCGACAGGGTTCGGAACGTGTTGTTGGTGACATGCAGGCCGGACACAAAATGACCGTTACCGAAGGGTTTGATCAGGATCCACTTGAACCATGACGCCACATCATTGGCGGTGAAGATGTTGCCGGTGATCGTCATGCCACCAAACGAATACTCAGATCCATGGTCAGGATAGGCATCGTGTTCGTTGTTCCATTCGATAAAACAGTTATCGACATAATTGCCATTCAGAACGGTCTTGTTGTTCTCATATGTAAACACCATGCCAGCTACCCTGGGACCGTCGGCGACTTCATCGCCTTGAAACAGGTGGTTCCCTTGAATGATATGCCCGGACCCGTGCAACACCATCGAGGTGCCCATCCGTTGAAACCGGTTATCGCGGATCTTGGCGTCATTGGCATTAACGTTGAACGCGACCGACTGGCGTGAGGTGGCGGGTTGGTTCTGTTCATTTGACACAAACTGACAACGATCCAGATGCAAGTCCTGACACCCACGCCCGACGGAACTGATGCCGCGGTTCTTCGGTTTGATGAAGAAACAGTCCTGAAACACGAAATTCTCGCCATCCCGTGGCAGCAGCACCGCTGATGCATGACCGTTGCATTGAATCTCGACCTCGGTCAGGTTCATGCGATTCACCTGCGCAAAACCGCCGAAATCCAACACGTATTTGTGCCGGGTGAACGTATAGTTCTGGTTGGCGGCTGGCCCCCAGAGCGGTTGGCTTAATTCGACCTCGGATGCGCCGATATTCACTGCCTTGACATAAACTTCGCGCCCCACGCCAGCGCCGGTCACCACTGACCCGGCCTGAACCGCCGCAACATTTATAACATTGGTCAGTTTATAGGGGTTGGCAGGGTTGTATTTGGCGCTGGAGCTGCTGCTTTCGCTGTCCCATGCTGACCCGCCGATCACATAGAACTGCCCGTTCTTGATCACGCGCCGGATCAGGAATGTGTCACCCGCGTCATATGCTGCCCGCATGTCGATTGGCGCAGTGACATCCACACGTCGTCCGCACATATCCAGAATTTCATGGTCCGCATAATGCAAAAGCGCCTGAAAGGCCTTACGGAACCCCAGCTCTTCCTGTCCGAACGCGTCGATATATGTGGGCAGGTCAAAATTGCGGGTCAACGACAGATAGACATCATCGGCCATCGTCACCGTGCCTTCAAACCGGATGTCGGCGTGAAGCGTCAGGTTTGAACCAATTCGGTAGGTGCCTTCTGGCACCAGAACGGTGCGCCCGTTGGCAGCTGAATCGGCGGCTTCAAATGCGGGTTTGTCATCAGTAACACCATCGCCCGTTGCGCCAAAATCGCGCACATCGACCCAATCCATCATGTCGCGAAGGTAAGCGCCAGTTACGTCCTCGACCACCAGGTCGTCGATCCGCACCACGCCGCCATTTGATCCGATTAAATCCAGCCCCACATGGGCGAAGGCCACGTCTGCCCCCCAGATGATATCGACTCCATTGCGGCTGCCGGACCCGATAATGGCGGACACTTCGACCACTTCCCCATAAGCGGTCAGCGCCGTGACGGGGCCGGTTTCCAGGTTGCCGACGGCATGTGCACCGCTACTTTGCGCTGGCCACGCGGACACTCGCACTGATGGTAGCGGGCCGGAAATCGCTTTCACCTTCGCCGACACCCGCAGATAACACCCCTGCTCATAAGGGGTCTGCCCCATGTAACGCAGCTTCTGCGTCGCGTCGGTTTTCAGAAGCTCAAGACACCCGTCAAAATCCTGATCGGCTGGGACCAGGGCTGCATTGCCCGCTCCGTCATAGGTCTGCGAGCCGGGGGTGCCGTCCTCACTTGACCAGACCGTCAACCCATCTTCGAATGCGGGGGGCATGAAGACCACCCCGTCGGTAAGCGCCTTGTTCATTGATTTCCCTTTCAGGTCCAGACATGCAGCCCCCAGTGGCGATGCATCATCGACGCACCGCCCATCGCGCATGGGCGACGGGGCAGAAAACAGCGAAAGTGCTATCAATCAGGCGTTAACGGGACGAAACAGGAGCGAACGCTGGCCTGTTTTCGCAACGCAAAACGGCGCACCCATACGGCGCGCCGTTGTCTGGTTTCCGGGTTCGGGGCGACCCTATTTCATCAACTCGCCCGCCAGCCCCTGATCAATCAGGGTGGCGGTTTCCTCGACCCCGTAAAGGGCGGCGAAACTGCCAAAACGTGGACCTTGGCTGGCGCCCAGAAGCACCTCGTACAGCGCCTTGAACCAATCGCGCAGGTTATCAAACCCGTGCAGCTTGCCCACAGCAAAGACGATGGATTGCAAAAACTCGTCCGAGGTGAAATCAACTGCGGGTGCCGGGTCGTCATTGCCCATCTGCGCGTTTTTACGGGCGATCACGTCCAAGGCTGTATCGCCATCGCGGAAGGCGGCAGACAACTCCTGCATCGCGACACGTTCCTGATCGGTTGGCGCGCGGAAGGTTCGGGCGGGGGCCACGAAGTCTTGGAAGTATTTCACAGCATAACCGGCAGCGGCATCTAGGTCGGGATGCGTTTCCGCGGATGCGTCCGGCGCATATCGTTTGATAAAGCCCCACAGCTGATCCTTGTCATCCGCCGATGCGACCGACGCAAGATTTAACAACATCGAGAACGACACCACCATGTTGGATTGCGGCACGTTACCTCCATGGATGTGCCAAACGGGGTTGTTCAACTGCCCTTTGAGGTCTTGCTTGTGAAAGGCGTTCAACTGTTGATGATATTCATCCATCGCCTTGGGGATCACATCAAAATGCATCCGCTTCGCCGTTTTCGGCTTGAGATACATGAAATACGCAAGGCTCTCGGTCGAGGCATAGGTCAGCCATTCATCAATCGACACGCCATTGCCGCTTGTCTTTGAAATCTTTTGCCCGCCTTCATCAAGAAACAGCTCATAGGTGAAATGCTCCGGAGCAGGCCAGCCAAGGATGCGGCAGATCTTGTCATAGATCGGCGTATTGGTGGAGTGGTCCTTGCCATACATCTCGAAATCGACCTCCAGCGCAGCCCAGCGCGCGCCGAAATCGGGTTTCCATTGTAGCTTCACATTGCCACCCGTCACCGGCAACGTCCATTCGCGCCCATCCTCGTCGTCGAAAGTGATCGTGTGATCCTTTGCGTTCACTTCCTTCATCGGCACGTAAAGAACTCGCCCCGTTTCCGGGTGAATAGGTAGGAATATAGAATAGGTCTGACGGCGCTCTTCACGCAGGGATTTCAACATCACTTCCATGATGTCGTCGTATTTTTCAACGGCGCGCTTCAAAACCTCGTCAAACTGGCCAGAGCCATAGAAATCGGTTGCCGAATAAAATTCGTATTCAAAGCCAAATGTGTCTAGGAACCGGCGCAGCATGGCGTTGTTGTGATGGCCGAAACTTTCAAACTCGCCAAACGGATCAGGGACCGAGGTCAGTGGCTTTTGCAGATGTTCCTGTAATCCGTCTGCATTGGGTACATTGCCGGGAATTTTTCGCATCCCGTCCAGATCGTCGGAAAAACAGATCAACTTGGTCGGGATGTCTGAAATCACCTCGAACGCACGCTGGATCATTGTTGTGCGCGCCACCTCGCCAAATGTGCCGATATGGGGCAGTCCCGACGGGCCATAACCCGTTTCAAACAGCACATACCCCTTCTTGGGCGGTGCCTTCTGATAACGCTTGAGCACCCGGCGCGCCTCTTCAAAAGGCCAGGCTTTCGAACTCATCGCGGCGTCTCGCATCTCGGACATGTGCTTTTTCCTTTTGTGTCGCGGACATGTGATCCGCGCTGCTTTGTCGCTAGGTGTTCTCCCTATTGCGATGGGCGCGCCGGGTCAATATTCTGCACTGCAACAGACAGGAGCAAAATCCATTGCAACAGACCCCCCATTCCATGACCGCCGAAGACAGCTTGATCGCTTTGATGGTCGCCGTATCAGCCTCGGACGAAAAGATTACATCAGCAGAACTGGTCACGATCGAAAGCATCGTGAACCATTTGCCGGTATTCGCGAAGTACGACCCGGATCGCATTAAAACGGTGTCGCAGACAGTGTTCGACCTTTTCGGGGTGGAAGATGGTTTGGACGCCCTGTTTGGGCTTGTTCGAGAAAACCTGCCCGAACCGCTTTGGGAAACCGCCTATGCACTGGCCTGCGACGTGGCAGCCGCAGATGGTGAACTTCAAGGACCCGAGCTGCGCATTTTGGAAGAGATCCGCTATGAGTTGAATATCGAACGTTTGCATGCCGCCGCCATTGAACGCGGCGCACGTGCACGGCATATGACTCTCTGAACCACCGATCTGGGCAATATATCGTATCAGACCCTCTACGGCCCACTTACCCAATGAACGCGTCTTCCTGAAAGGATCGAAATGCTCGACCAGTTCGACATCACCAAACGCTGGCCTGCGAAAAATCCCAGCGTCATTCAGCTTTATTCGTTGCCAACACCGAACGGCGTCAAAGCTTCTGCGATGCTGGAAGAAACCGGCCTGCCCTATGAAGCGCATCTGGTCAGTTTCGACACCAATGACCAGTTTACGCCCGAGTTTCTGTCGCTGAACCCGAACAATAAAATCCCAGCGATCATTGACCCCAACGGCCCGGATGGACAACCCCTGCCATTGTGGGAAAGCGGAGCAATCCTGATCTATCTAGCTGAAAAATCAGGAAAGCTTCTTCCAACAGATGCCACCAAGCGCGCAGAGGTGATCCAGTGGTTGATGTGGCAGATGGGTGGCTTTGGGCCAATGCTGGGGCAGTTCGGCTTCTTCTATGCCTATGGCGGCAAAGAGATCGAAGACCCCCGCCCGCTGGACCGTTACAAAACCGAAGCGAAACGTCTGTTATCCGTTCTGGACAATCGCCTTGCAGATCGTTCGGTCGTTGCAGGTGACGATTACTCGATCGCTGATATTGCGATCTGGCCGTGGGTCCGCGCTTTGTTTACTGGCTACAAAGCCGCCGAGGTTTTGGGGCTTGAACAATATGCAAATGTTCTGCGCTGGCATACGGAATGTGCGGACCGTCCGGCTTCGCAGGCTGCCGTCAATATTCCGCCACGCCCTTAAAAATCGGGTCGACCTCTGGGGGCATTCCGCCCTTCAGGTGCCATATTCCAAAGCCCAACGCGACAAAAGCTGGTGTTGCAAGACCCGTGACCGGCGGCTCCACCCTTTTGCCCCTTTGGGGCGTTCGCGGTCAGCCCGCGGGATCGCCGCGCGCCGTTCCATATCGGCCGTGAAGATCGCGAAGGTCAGCGGACGTCCGTCTGGCGCGGTCAAATATCCCGCCAGCGAACTAACGAAGTTCAGGGTGCCGGTTTTCGCTTTGATGGAATAGGCGGCATCTTTGACAGGTCGCCCCATCTTGTCCAGCGGCGTCACGTCTTTCATTAATCCTTGCAGATAGCCGTTTGGCCCAACACTTGTCAGTGCTTTCACCATATCATTGGCCGACACACGTGATTGATCGCTCAGCCCGCTATGGTCATGGAAATACGCCCGTCTGGCGCCCAGATCGGAGTTCATCCATTGCGCCATGGCCGCGCCGGAAGCGGCCAGACTGTCTGGCACGGGGCCACGCGCTGCGGTGGCGGTCAGCCCGATCATCTCGGCCGTCAGGTTGGTCGAGTATTTCAGCATCCCCTGTGCCACGTCCCTGAGCGGTCGCGAACGATGGGACGCAAGCACCGTGCCTCCAGGCGATGCAGGTCGCGCCGTCGGTCCGGGCAGACGGATGCCTTCGCTGCGGGCCAGAACCTGGAACACCTCGCCGGCATAGAGGTCGGGCCTGCGCACGGGAAGCCAGCGCGATCCGCCCTTCCCCAGCGCCCCACGAGCTACTGTCCAATTGTCGATGCCCTTGGCATTCTCATAGGTATAGACCGGCACTGTGCGGTCGATGATCTGCATCCGCGCCATTTTGACGGCCGGGCGGAACCGGTCTGATCGCGCCTCCATCGACACATCGAAATCCTGACCCGCGCGCTTCCATTCGAAATGCACACGGTTGTAATTCAGGTTCAGTCCCGACACGGCGGGGTTATATCCCAGATGGTCCGGCTGCCCCGGATCAATCATCCGCTGATAGGGTAGCTCTTGACCATCAACGATGAAGTCGCCCTTGATCGTCATAACGTTTTTTTGCTTCAGCGCCTTCACCAGCGCCGCCAGCGCATTGGTATCCAGCGTCGGATCACCGCCGCCGACCAACACAAGATCGCCTTGGACCACTCCCGCCTCAATCGGACCGGTCGCAATCACCTGTGTTTCAAAGCTGTGTGCCAGCCCAAGTGCCGAAATGCCATAGACGGCCGTGATCGCCTTTGCGACGCTTGCAGGTGGCAACGGCAACACGGGGCTGTGCGCTTCAAGGATGTGGCCCGTCTTGGCTTCCGCCACAACAAAACCGATCTTTCCCCCCAGATTTGCATCTTTAATCAACGCATCCGCCGATGGGATAAGTCGTATCGAAAAATCAAGCAGCTTGGGGGCAGGTCGGATCGAAAGCTCGGGCGCGTTTGCAAAGGCTGGACCGGCCAGACTTGCGCCCAGCCCCCCCAATAATGCTCGCCTCGAAATCACTTTAACCATAGGCGAATTAAACCGTGTGGGCGATCACGGGGCAACCCGCTTTATCGTGATCTGCATCGCCAAGTCACGTCCTCACGGGCATCCGGGCGACGGCGTTACCAATCGCCCCGTGCGCGAATTTGTGACGACGAGATGTTTACCATCGGCACATTGATCAATGACCATGCCGGGGCGTCTGCAGTTGCCAATAGACGTGCCATGCGCCCTGGAATCTTAGCATGTTCGAACCGTTTGGCCGCAGGCGATGTTCGCGCGGCCACCCGTTCACCCGGACGGGCTATCACGCCGATCGGTACATTTGCCATGATCCACTCCCAGCGATCCCAACGATGGAACGAGGCAAGATTATCGGCCCCCATCAACCAGACGAACCGAACACCCGGATACAGATGTTGCAGCGCTTGCAATGTCTCGGCGGTGTATCGCGTTTGGGTGTGGCTTTCGATGTCTGTTACCTCGACACGCGGATGTTGCATGACAACACGTGCGCGTTCCAACCGCGTCGTGATGGGCGCAGGCCCGTTCTTCTTAAGCGGATTTCCGGGCGTCACCAACCACCAGACCCTGTCCAGCCCAAAGCGTTTCAATGCCTCGCGCGTGATATGGGCATGCCCTTGATGGGCCGGATCGAAGGATCCGCCCAACAGTCCGACAACCTGACCTGGTCGCGCTTTGGGTAAATCGTAACGCATATGAATGCCTGTTTTCGTCGCGACCAAACCGGTCTGATCTTAGTCGAGTTCGGCGGATCGCGCCCAAAGGTTCACGGTCTCTTCACTGATGTTCGCGTCAATCTCGTCCAGCTCTGCCTGACTGAAATCCAACCGATCAACTGCACCCACGCAATCCAGAACCTGTTCCGGTCGCGACGCCCCGATCAACGCGGTGGTAATTCCTCCATCCCGCAGCACCCAAGCCAGCGCCATCTGCGCCAAAGTTTGACCTCGGCGTTCGGCAATGTCCGCCAATGCTCGCAAACTTTTGACGACACTATCCGACACCAACTCAGGCGCCAGTGACTTACCTTGGCTGGCGCGGCTGTCCGATGGAATTCCCTTCAAATACTTGCCGGTCAGCAATCCCTGCGCCAACGGTGTAAACGCGATGGACCCGACGCCCAGCTCGTTCAATGTATCTTTCAGCCCATCACGCTCAACCCAGCGGTTCAACATGTTGTAGCTGGGCTGATGGATCAGACACGGCGTGCCCAGATCGTTCAGGATCGCCACCGCCTCTCGCGTGCGTTGGCTGTTATAGCTAGAGATACCTGCATAGAGCGCTCGACCCGAGCGCACGATGTGATCCAGCGCACCCATGGTTTCTTCCAGAGGCGTATCGGGGTCGAACCGGTGGCTATAGAAGATATCGACATAATCTACGCCCATACGCTTAAGGCTTTGATCACAAGACGCGATCAGGTATTTTCGGCTGCCCCATTCGCCATACGGCCCCGGCCACATATCATAGCCCGCCTTGGAACTAATAATCAGCTCATCGCGCAGTCCTGCGAAATCCGTTTTAAGAAGCTCGCCGAACGCTTCCTCCGCGCTGCCAAAGGGCGGGCCATAGTTGTTTGCCAGATCAAAATGCGTGATCCCGTTGTCGAATGCCACCCGACAAATGGCCTGCTTGGTTGCATGGGGAAAGTCATGACCGAAATTGTGCCACAGACCCAGGCTGATCGCCGGCAGCTTCAACCCCGACCGGCCGCAACGGCGATAGGTCATCTTTTCATAGCGATCTTCTGCCGGATGATAGGTCATGAAAGCTCCTTCGGGATTGTGCTGCTCCCTTTGTCTGGCTAAGACAACCGGAAGTCAAACGCGAGGACACATCCCATGGCCGCATATCAATACGTTTACCACATGGACGGAGTTTCCAAGACCTATCCCGGTGGCAAGAAGTGCTTCGAGAACATCCGTCTTAGCTTCCTGCCGGGCGTGAAAATCGGTGTGGTCGGCGTGAACGGCACCGGTAAATCGACGCTAATGCGCATCATGGCAGGCATCGACAAGGATTTTCAGGGCGAGGCCTGGGCCGCTGAGGGCGCCAAAGTTGGCTATCTGCCTCAGGAGCCAGAACTCGATGCTTCCTTGGATGTGCGCGGCAATGTCATGCAGGGCGTGGCCGAGAAGAAAGCAATACTTGAGCGTTACAACGAACTCGCCATGAATTACTCGGACGAAACCGCCGAGGAAATGGCCAAGCTGCAAGACGAGATCGACGCCCAGAACCTCTGGGATCTGGACGCTCAGATCGACGTCTCGATGGAGGCGCTGCGCTGCCCCCCCGATGATGCCGACGTCACGACTCTGTCAGGCGGTGAAAAACGCCGCGTTGCGCTGTGCAAGCTGCTGCTCGAAGCGCCAGACATGTTGTTGCTCGACGAACCAACCAACCACCTTGACGCTGAAACCATCGCTTGGCTGCAGCAGCACCTGATCGACTACAAGGGCACCATCCTGATCGTGACCCACGACCGTTATTTCCTTGATGATATCACTGGCTGGATCCTCGAACTCGACCGTGGATCGGGCATTCCCTACGAGGGCAACTACTCCGCGTGGCTGGAGCAGAAGGCCAAACGACTGACGCAGGAAGCCCGCGAGGACAAATCCAAGCAGAAAACGCTGGAGCGCGAGCTGGAATGGATGCGTCAGGGTCAAAAAGCCCGTCAGGCGAAGTCGAAGGCACGGATCAACGCCTATAACGAACTGGCCAGCCAGTCCGAGCGTGACAAAGTGGGTCGCGCCCAGATCGTCATCCCAAACGGCCCACGTCTCGGGTCGAAAGTGATTGAGGTCGAGGGCCTGAAGAAACACATGGGCGACAAGCTTCTGATCGAAGACCTGTCCTTCAGCCTGCCCCCCGGTGGCATTGTTGGCGTGATCGGCCCGAACGGCGCGGGTAAATCGACGCTGTTCAAAATGTTGACCGGACAGGAACAGCCCGACGAAGGCACGATTGAATTGGGCGATACGGTCAAGCTGTCATACGTGGACCAGTCGCGCGACGACCTGAACGCAAATGACACAGTGTGGGAAGCCATTTCCGGCGGAGCCGAGTTGATCGAGCTGGGCGACGCACAAGTCAATTCAAGGGCTTATTGCTCGTCCTTCAACTTCAAAGGCGGCGATCAGCAAAAGAAACTGTCGCTGCTGTCGGGGGGCGAGCGCAACCGCGTCCACATGGCGCGCTTGTTGAAAGAGGGTGGCAACGTGCTCCTCCTCGATGAACCGACCAACGACTTGGACGTCGAAACCTTGCGCGCGCTTGAAGACGCACTGGTGGATTTCGCCGGCTGCGCCGTCGTCATCTCGCACGACCGCTTCTTCCTTGACCGCATCTGTACTCACATCCTTGCCTTTGAAGGCGAAGCGCATGTGGAGTGGTTCGAAGGCAACTTCGAGGATTACGAAGAGGACAAGAAACGCAGGCTAGGACCGGATGCTTTGGAGCCCAAACGCTTGAAGCATAAGAAATTTACGAGATAAGAGAGCGGCCCCTTCGGGGGCCGTTTTTTTGTTGACGCAAGGCAGCGGATTTGACTTCATTTCCAGCTTCACGCTCTCTTCAAATGGAAAGCAAAGCTAACCATCTACAGGTTGTCTAAATCGAGGCGACCCTGTGGGCTGCCCTATCGGAAAGTGCTTAGCGGCGCTGTGTCGAAACCTTCGCGGGTAGTAGGCTAAGGCGGTCCGGCAGGACTCGGAGCGGTGCTCCGAATAATCTGAGCGGGTGGCCGTCGAATGGCGACTCCGAGTGATCATAGAAGCAGCCGAACCGCTGCAATTGGGGTGGTATATTAACACTAAGCGAAGTTTAACGCTCAACCGGTTGGGCACGCTTAGGATTATTCCAATGCGAGTATCAATCAAAGTAGAGGGGCGAGTGTCTTATTCCGGCGTTGTCGGAATCATTTCACTCTTGCTAACAATCCTCGGGTTCTTCCTGTAACGTTGGGCGTTCTTCGGGCTGCCCCTCTACATCTGGGAACAAGAACAGCACCTCACACTGGGTGGGCGGAACGCCCTGTCTCGCCGAAGGCGTGCCTCCGGCACGACGGGGAGGGTCGGGTGCTGTCCGGCCTATCGACCGGACGGAATCTCACAGATAAGAACAACCAGTCTCTCACCGCCAACACCTGACCTTTCCGTCAAGTAGACCACCCTCCCCCGACCTCCTAAAATTTTCCCATTAAGAAGAGGGGAAAACATTATGAAAAGACGGATTTTTCTGGCACTGACCGGCGCTGGCATTGTCGCCGCGTGCGCACGTGGGGGGCGTCAGAGATTAGCACCAAACACGACACTGATCATCCTTCGGCACGGGGATCGCACCGGGTCTGACCTGAATGACACAGGCCGCGCGCGGGCAAAGGCTTTGGTCGGCGCGTTGGATGGGTTCAAGATCGACGCGATCTATGCGCCAAGTGTTCAGCGCAATCTGGACACGGCCCAGCCGCTTGCGGCAAGCCGTCACCTGCCAATCAACCGCCTGCCCGCAGATGGGATGGCCACTCGGTTGATCACCCAGTCAGCAAGAAAATCCGTGGTCTGGGTCGGCAACAAGGGCAATCTGCGCGAAATCTGGGAAGCGTTGGACGCGGGAGGTGAACCACCGCTCAATTACGGCGACTTGTTCATCGTGAAGCCTGACAAACTGGGAGGTTTGCACATTGACCGGCGACAATATGGCCCGGCTGTTTAGATCAGCCTTTTTCGACGGCCACCGGCTGCCCATCATCATCCAACGCCACGAACACAAATATGCCTTCGGTCACCTTGTGACGTTCGCCAAGGCGGTCGCGTTTGACCCAGGCCTCCAGCTCGATGGACATTGACGTAGTGCCGACCCGTCCCACCCGGCCATAGATGCACAAGACATCGCCCACTTTCACCGGTTGGATGAACTTCATTGCGTTCACCGCCACTGTCGCCACGCGGCCTTGGGCACGTTCACCCGCAATAATCCCACCGGCGATGTCCATCTGGCTCATCACCCAGCCCCCGAAGATATCGCCTGAAGTGTTGGTGTCTTTCGGCATCGCCAGCGTGCGCAGGATGATTTCGCCTTCCAGCGCGGTGTTTTGGTCGCTCATGGGAACCTCGTTGTATTTATGCTTTTCCCATGGGTAAGCCGCCCACCGTCACGGCGCAAGCGGCTTGAGGCGTCAGGGCGCATCGGCCACCGCGTAAAGCTCGTTCAGCAGGTCCAGCAGCGTTTCCATTTTCTCGTGCCCGAACCGGTTTTCAAGATCCTCGTAAATTTTCGCCGCTTTGCCCGACATCTGGGTGTATTTTGCACAGCCCGCAGGCGCGATTTGCACCTTGCGGCGGCGTCCGTCGCTGTCGTCCACGCGCTCGATTAACTCGCGCTCGGTCAGGTTCTTCAATATGCGGCTCAGGCTGGGTGGCATCAGCACGCAGCGTTCGGCCAGTTCGGTGGCACAGCAGGGTTTTCCTTCGGCCAGCACCCGGATCACACGCCATTGCTGAACAGTCAGGTCGATCTGGTCCAACTCGTGGCGGAAAGGTTTCAGGGTGGCTTCACGCGCGTGAAGCAGCGCGATGGGAAGGGCGCGTTCTAGTTTTCTCATTCCGGTTCCTTTTCGCGGAGGGCCGCGTGGATCGTGCTCCAGCTTTTGCGGCTGAAGCGGGTTTCAATGTCCTGAACCTCAAGGCTAAGAATGAAGGGCGTATCGCCCATCTGTGGCCGCAGAGCAGCCTCAACGGCCGCGTATAGCTGGTCGGCGATGGCGTCGCGCGTCGCCTCGTCCCGACCCTGTCCAAGCCTTAGGATCATATCAAGGAAGTGGTACCCGCCTGCCCCGTCACCGATCGCATCAACCGTGGCTTCAAACCCACGCACACGGATGCCGCCGATGGGGCACTGCCCCGTGGCTGCCAGTGCGGCGCGCATGGTCTCGGCCAGCGCCGGCAAATCTGCCTGCTGGCCCAGCCCGTGGCTGCATTCGAAAGACAGGTGTGGCATGTTCACTCCTTAACACTGGCAGTAAATACCTGTGGCGATTGAAAATCAATTCATTGTAGGTGCAACAAGTTGCCTCAGGGATTGACGACGCCCTTCGCCACCCAATCATCGAAATTCGCCAGAACGCGATCCGCGAATTCCGGGTCATTAATATGGGCGTCCAGTTCTATAAGTGTGACATTATCCGGGCACTGAGCGCGAATTTCATCACAGAAAGCGGCCAGCCCGTCGGCGTCATGTAGGGGTCCTCCGGGACGATCCCATTCGTTCCCGCCTTCAAGCGGCAATATCAAGCTAACAGGCCCCTTGGCACCAGACAGTTGCTTGCACATCGCCCTCGCCATCTCGCGCCGCTGATCCGGCGACATCACCACCGACGAGAGCAGCCGGTTGTGAGCGTGCACCTCTTGCCCCACCAACTTCGGCGGCACGTCCTGCCAGCCGATAAAATCCACCAAATCATAGCACCCGATGGACACCATCTGCGGTGTTGCCGACGCGCCGGCATTTGTCATCCGATCAGGACCCGCCGAGATCGTGGAGCCCATGATGTGGTTGCCCAACTCTTGCGGAGCAAAGTCCAAGACTGCGACAAAGGCACCCTCACCCGCCAGACTTTCAAACGCGCGCCCTCCCATGCCGGTGGCGTGGAACACTGCAACCTCGAAACCGCGTGCCTCTAAAGCGGGTTTCAGGCTGACCATGTAACGAAGGACCGTTTTTCCAAAACTGGTCATCCCTATCAGCGGCTTGGTGAAATCCGGCTTCTCAACCGCACGCGCCGCCCCCAGCACCGCCCCTGCCGCCTGAGACAGCGAGGCTTTGCAGATCGAATTCAGGCCATACAGCCCCCCGGCCCACAGGATCATCTGCACATCAGCAGGCAGGCGTTCTGGCGGGATCAAAGGCGAAAAACTGACCGTCGAGACCACGTATTTCGGCACCCCAATCGGCAGCACTTGACACAAGTCCAGCGCCGCATCGGTGCCCATCGTGCCGCCCAGAACGATCAGCCCGTCAAAGACGCCTGTGCGATAGAGCTGCAACGCCAACGCCGCCGATCCTTGCGCCATGATCTGCATCGCGGTGTTCTCATCCCCGCTGTCGATGGCGGCTTGGATCGACGACCCGCCAGCCTCGGCCACGTCATGCTTGGAATAATCGCAAGGCGTGCTTGGGTCGCCCAGGACCGAGATGTCCATTGTCTTGACGGCACCGCCCTGCCCACGGATCACGTCCGCGATGTAATTCAGCTCGTCATCCTTGGTGTCATAGGTGCCAACGACCAAAATCGTCTTGTCGATCATAGCTGCATCCATGCTGTCTTGAGGTCGAAATACTTGTCGAAAGCGTGCATCGACTTGTCATGCCCGTTGCCCGATTGCTTGACCCCGCCCAGGGGGACCGTTCCATCCGGGCCGCCATAGGTATTCACGTGCACGACGCCTGCCTGAATGTCGCGCACCATGTGGTGGGCACGGCTTAGGTTTGACGTCCAAACCCCTGCGGCCAAACCAAACTTCGTGGAGTTTGCGATCTGAACGGCCTCGGCGTCTGACGTGAAGGGCGTAACGGCCAGCACGGGACCGAACACCTCGTTCTGGGCCACATGATGTTGGGGCTGAACGCCAGTCAGAACTGTCGGTTCCATGTAATATCCACCGGTCTCTTCAAGGATGCGCGACCCACCCAGCGCGAGTGTGGCGCCGTCCTCAACCGCTCGGCTGACGAAACCCAAATTGCCTTCCAACTGAGGGATGTTGTTCACCGCGCCGATATTGGTGGTCAGGTCCAGCGGGTCGCCAACCTTCATCGCCGCCGCGTGGCGTGACAACGCTTCAACGAATTCATCATGCACGCTCGCCTCGACCAACAGGCGCGAGCCCGCGACGCAGACCTGCCCTGCATTGCGGAAGATCCCCGCCGCCGAGATCTTCGCGGCCTGCTCCAAATCCGGCGCATCGGCAAACACCACATTTGGCGATTTGCCGCCAAGCTCCAGATAGCAGCGCTTCAGGTTGGACCGTGCCGAATATTCCAATAGCCTGCGCCCGACCCCACCCGAACCAGTAAACACCAACACGTCCACATCCATCGACATGGCCAGCGCCTCGCCGGTGACCGACCCTTTGCCGGTTACGACGTTCAAAACGCCATCCGGCAAGCCCGCTTCGGCAGCCAGTTCCGCCAGCTTAAGCAAACTCAGCGATGCGGTTTCAGCAGGCTTCAGAACCACCGAGTTTCCCGCTGCCAAGGCTGGCGCCAGCTTCCATGCCCCAATCATCAACGGGAAGTTCCATGGCACGATGGCGCCCACGACACCCACAGGTTCCTTATGCACAAGCCCCAACACGTTGCCCGGCGTTGGAGCAATCTCGCCGTAAACCTTATCCAGAGCCTCGGCATAATAGCGAAACGTGCCCGCGGCTGATCCGGGTTCGGCCTTCAGCGCCATACCAATCTCAGTGCCATTATCGCGCACGCCCAGCACCGCCAGTTCCAACGCATTCGCCTCGATCAGATTGGCCAGCTTGTTCAGCACCTTCTTGCGATGTGCGGGCGCGGTCCGGCTCCATCGTCCATCGTCAAAAGCCCGCCGCGCGGCTGCCACGGCGCGATCCACATCCGTTGCCGACGCGCAAATAATCGTCGTCAGCGTCGATCCGTCAATCGGCGAGAGAACGTCTTGCGCCTCCCCCGAACCTTCTTCCCACGCTCCGTCAATATATAATTTCTGCGGCGCGACAGGATGGCGGCGAAGCTCGTTGATGCGTGACTGGTCTGCCATTCGTCCGTCTTTCTTTCCTTGTGGTCCAGCCAGACCCGGCGCAAATGCTGGATCAGAACCAGAACGATCATTCCAAACAGGATCGCCGCGATCGGACGATCAATGAAGTCGAGCGGGGATTTCACCCGCGCCATGGCGCTGCGTAGCTTCACCTCCATGATGCCGCCAAGCACCATGCCAAGCACGATGGGCACGACGGGCAGTTGCATCCGTTTCATAACGAACCCGAAGATGCCGAAACCCGCCGCAAGAATGCAGTCGGTGAATGAATTGCGTAGGCTATAGACCCCCACAAAGCTGAGGATCAGGATGCAGACGCCAAGAAACCGGTTGGGGATCTTCACAACCTTGATCAACTGATTGGTGGCGACAAGCAGAAAGATGACCACCAACACGTTCAGGATCAGAAGCGCGAGGTAGAGCGCCACCACGAAATCCATATCGTTCTGGAACAATTGCGGGCCGGGGATCACGTTGTGGACGTAAAAGACCGACAGCATCATCGCCGTCAGCGCCTCGCCCGGGATGCCCAACGCGAGCAGCGGCACCATGGCGGCCGCAGGCACGGCGTTGTTGGCGGTTTCCGCCGCAATCAGCCCCTCGCTTGATCCATGCCCGAAATCTTCGGGACGTTTGGAATTTTTTTGCGCATAGGTGTAGGACATGAACTGCGCAGTAAATTCGCCCACGCCGGGGATCATCCCCATGATCACGCCAAAGCTCCCGGACACACCGGCGATGCGCGGGTGGCGGGCAAGCTCTCGGAACCCTTGAAAGAAGCTGCCCTTTAGCTTGGTCAGACGCACTTTTTCGTCGTCACCATGCAGCAGCGTGAAGGCTTGGCTCAAGGCAAACAACCCCAATACGACGACGATTAGGTTCACGCCGCCCGACAGCCAGCTTTGGTCAAACGTATAGCGCTTGGAATAGCTGGCTGAATGCAGCCCGATCGTGTTCAGCCAAATGCCAAAACACGCCATGGCGGCGGCTATCAACGTGTGTTTGCGGTGCGCTGTCACCACAAGAATGATGCCCAACAGCGCGGCCAGAAAGATTTCCCGGCTGCCAAACATCGGGGCGACTTTCGCCAATACCGGCGCGAAAAAGATCAGGCACATTACCGAGAAAACGCCACCGAAAAACGACGAACTGTAGGCCAGCGACAACGCGCGGCGCGCCTCGCCCCGTGTGGTCATCGGAAAGCCGTCATAGGTGGTCAGCGCATTGACCGCCGTGCCCGGGGTGTTGATCAAGATCGCCGGGATCGACCCGCCATACATCGAGCTTCCATAGATGCCCAGCAGCACCGTCAGCCCGACAATCGGGTCCATCGAAAAGGTCGCGGGCAGCAAGATCGCAATGGCAACCGCTGGTCCCACGCCGGGGATCGCGCCGATGATCACGCCGCCAACCGACCCGACTAAAAGCGCCAGCACCACGTCCCAGCGCGCCAAATAACTCGAGCTGGCCTGAACCTGTGCAAGGAAGTCGAAAATCAGATCCATCGGCCCCTCAGAAATTCAGGATGAAGAAAGAGCGCAGCGCGTCGGGCAAATACTCATACAGCGAGCTGCCGGGGATCTTCACCTGCAGGAAGCTTTTGAAAACCAGCACGACAGCGATGGCGAACAGAACCGCACTTATCATCATGATGCGATCGCGGTAGCCCACCCGCCATGTCAGGAGCATCGTGAAGGCGACAGTGACCGGCAGATACCCGATGATCGGGACCAAAAGGACATAGACCAGAAACCAACCCGCCCATTCAGCCACGGACGCCCAAACCTTCGCCTCGCGCCGGTCGGTCCAGTGCTGGTACAGCCAGGTCACTCGGATCGTCGCCACAAGAAACACATAAGGGGCCGCCTTGATCGGGCCCAGCCACAGCGATAAGGCAAGCGCCAACACGCCCCAGAACAGGCTTTCCGCCCATTGTAGCCAGTCCGCTTCGCGCATCCAGCGCGGCAGACGTCGCGGTTTGCGAGGTAGATGCCAGAAATGCAGGGCAGTGAATAACACCATGCCACCCACGCCAATGGCGGGCCAGAACCGGGGCTGGGCAAAGAAATCTTTGCCATCCAGCCACTTGGTCTGGCTGCCCAAGGCCGCGATCAACATCGTCGCGCAGATCAGGAACAAGGCTGCGAACAGCACTTGGCCGCGCTGCGGTCGGTCCGGATGTTCGGAAATGTCGTCGCTCATGCCTGCCCCTCATCGGAAAACAGGGCCAGACGATGCCGGCCCTGCTCAGGGAGTATTATTCGAGGATCTTGCCAATCCGCGCACCGGTTTCCTGATCGGTGGCGATCCGCGCCGCCGATGCCTCGGCATCCATCCAGTAAACCAGCGCGCCGGTTTCCTTGGCGACAGCCTGCGCCCGTTCGCTCATCACGGTCTTGGAGGCGACAGCGGCGATCTTTTCACGCACGTCTGCTGGGGTGTCTTTGGTGACAAACAGACCGTTCCATAGTGCGATGTTCAGGCTTTCATCCAATTCGCCGATGGTCGGCACGTCGGGGATAAGGCTGATACGCTCGTCGGTCACAGCCATCAGCACCTTCACACTGTCAAGGCAGGGCAGGATCAACTGCAACGTGGTGTTGATGACGTCCGCATCGCCGGACGCCAGCGTATTGCAATCCAGCGCGTCGAAGGCCGCATCCGATCCCCAGCTGAATTCAGCATTGATCGCGTAGGCTTTCGTCACCTGCGTGGGCGTCAGAACGTCGCCGAAATGGCCAAGCGCCACGTCGTTTTCCTTGGCATAGGCCGCAAGCTCTTCCATCGAGCTATAGGGCGCGTCCATGCTGGTCGCGATCACAAACGGGTAAGTCAGGAAAATGCCAATCGGGTCGAACTTGGCCGGGGTCAGTTCGTCGATGCCGATCTCGTGGCCGATCACTGGCACGGCGGGGACGAAGCTGCCGATGGTGTAACCATCTGCCGGGGCGGTTGCCACGTCGATCGCGCCGGGGAACGGACCACCGCCGCCGCCGGGTTTGTTCACCACAGCCGCCGACACGTCGTATTCGGCCTGAAAGTCCTCGGCGATCATCCGGGTCAGCACGTCCTCAAGATCGCCCGGAGGCCACGGCACGATGAAACTGACAGGCTTTTCCGGGTATTCGGCCAGCGCCGGGCCAGCAAGTGCAGCAGCGGTTAGCGCGACGGCCCCTGCCAGAATGGATTTGGTGTTCATGACGATCTCCCTATTGCGTCGTGGTCTCATATGTCGGTTCATTATTTGAACCATTGGTTTTAATTTAGATTGACAGAGCCGGGTCAATCCTGTCAACAAAACAATGAACATGCGAAGTAATTTTGCGGGTCGCGCCTGTTCTTGTGCCCCGTAAGAACATGGGATCACCGATGGGAACGACCTCCAAAGCCCTGTTTCTGCTGAATTTTTTCGGCCGCGCCACCCCGCAGATCGGGTTGAGCGAGTTGGCGCGCCTGTCGGGGTTGAACAAGGCCACGGTGTATCGGTTGCTGGGTGAGCTCGCCGCGCACGGATTCGTCGAACAGGTCGGAACCGGGCGTGAATACCGCCTTGGCCCCGCCTTTCTGCGTCTTGCAGCACTGCGCGAAAAGCATGTGCCCATGCGCGATGTTGCGCTGAAGCAATTGACAGACCTCAGCGACGCAACGGGCGAAACCGCGCATATGTCGCTGCTGAATGGCGAGGTGCTGTCAAACCTCGCCTATGCCTATTCCAACCGCCACGGCACGATGGTGATGATGGACGACGCCGAAGTGTTGGAGCTTCATTCCACGGGTTCGGGACTGGCTGTGCTGGCCTATTCACCGCAATCCTTTGTCGACGAAACGCTATCGCGCCCACTGAAAGCCCGCACATCCCAAACGATCACCGATCCCGACGACATCCGCGCATTGCTTCCGTCGATCCGAGCCGAGGGCATCGCAGCCTCGGTCGGTGGATTTGAGGAAGATGTATTCTCGCATGCCGCGCCGATCTTTGATGCCCGGTCAAACTGTATTGGCGCGATGGCCGTGGCCGCGCCGGTGTCGCGGATGACGGACCCGCTGCGCACCATGATCCGAGACAATCTGATGGCCCATGCCCGCCAGACAACCCGCATTCTGGGTGGCTTTCCACCTGATACTTTTCCGACACGCGAACCGCAGATGATGCTGCAGAAAGAGGCTTGAAATGAAAGATTCCAACTTTCTGAAAGAAAAAAACGCCCGATCACTTTGGCATCCCATGACGCACCCGGCGGACAGCTTGGCCAATCCGCCCACCATCGTCACCGGGGCGCAAGGTGTTCGGATTACAGATGTCGACGGGCATGAAGTGGTCGATGGTGTCGGCGGCCTGTGGAATGTGAACCTTGGTTTTTCCTGCCAACCCATCAAGGACGCGATCGCGGCACAGCTTGACCAATTGCCCTATTATTCAACCTTCCGGGGCACCACGAATGATAAGGTGATCGAGCTGTCCGAGATGCTGCGCGACTTCTTCGCGCCCGACGGGCTGACGCGCGCGTTCTATACTTCGGGCGGGTCGGACAGTATCGAAACCGCGCTGCGGCTTTCGCGCCAGTTTCACAAGATCCGGGGCGAACAGGGGCGCACCAAGTTTCTAAGCCTGAAGAAAGGTTATCACGGCACCCATATGGGCGGGGCATCGGTGAACGGAAACGCCAATTTCCGCACCCAGTATGAACCGCTTCTGCCCGGCTGTTTTCACATCCCCGCGCCCTATACCTATCGCAACCCGTTCAACGAGACCGACCCGGAAAAACTGGCGCAGCTGTGCCTGCAAGCGCTGGAAGACGAGATCGCCTTTCAAGGCGCAGGCACTATCGCCGCCTTCATCATGGAGCCGATCCTTGGCGCAGGCGGTGTCATCCCGCCGCATGAAAGCTTCATGCCGGGCGTGCGCGACATTTGCACCAAACACGGCATCCTGCTGATCGCGGACGAGGTGATCACCGCCTTTGGCCGCACCGGCGGGTGGAGCGGTTGCCGCTATTGGGGCGTTCAGCCCGATTTTGCGTGCACTGCCAAGGCGATCACCAATGGCTATTTCCCCTTCGGCGCGGTGATGATTGCCGACCATGTGGTGGAAACGTTTGAGAATGACACGACAGGCAAGGCCGCCATCGGGCATGGCTATACCTATTCCGGCCATCCGGTCGGGGCCGCCGCTGCCATCGTCTGTCTGCAAGAAACCCTGCGGCTGAAGGTCAACGAAAACGCCGCCGCACGTGGGGTCGAGCTCTTTGCCGGGCTGCAAAAGATCGGCGCAACCAATGATTTCGTGGGAGACGTGCGCGGCGGGCACGGGTTGATGTGCGCGTTAGAGCTTGTGTCGGATGCCACCACAAAGGCGCCCATCGACAAGAAAACGGTAAACACCATTCAAGAGGTCACCTATCAAAACGGGGCCATGATCCGCGTGTCCGGTCCGAATATCATCTTGTCGCCGCCTTTGGTGCTGACGGCTGATGATGTACAAACGATCCTAACCGCGTTGGAGGCGGGGTTCGCTGCGATCTGACCCACGCCACGCCAAATGCAAAAGCCGCCCTTTTCCGGGTGGCTTTTCACCTTATCGGTGCTGATCAATCAAAACCGGCACACCATCGGGGTCGACCACAACAAAACTGGCCGGGCCATCGTCGCCACCTTGTTCCTGTGTCACCTCCAGCCCCGCGTCTTTTAAGCGCGCTTTGATGTCCCGCACATCTTCGAAGGGATCCACGTTGCCCGCCGATTGATCCCATCCAGGGTTGAACGTCAGCATCGCACCTTCAAACATGCCGTGAAACAGCCCGATCAGAGTGTCTCCGTTCTTCATTATTAGATAATTGTGCTCTTCCGTCCCCGCATAGGTGGTGAAACCTAGTGCCTCGTAAAAGGCGCGGGATTTCACGAGATCCTTGACGGCGAGGCTGACTGAAAATGCCCCAAGTTTCATAATGTGATCCTCCGTTTTATGCGCCCAGTGTAGCACAGTTAATTCTGGGGCACTGGATAACCAAGATCGTAGCTGTGCTGTCTACTTTCATACCTCAAACAAAATGCACGTAAAAATCCCGAAGCCCGTCGCCTTCCAAATCACGGGTCTTGATGACCTCTTTGCGCTTCATGAAAATGTGGTTGTCGACCAGAAGCCGCCCCACCGCGTCACCCAAGACCCGGTCGGCATCCAGATCATTCATCGCGCGTTTCAGGTCAACCGCTGTGCCGTCACGCGCATCTGTGCGGTCAAACCCATCGCCCGTTTCCATCGGACCAAGGTCATAGCCCTGCTCTACCCCCAGCAGCGATGCCTGCAACACAGCCGCCACTGCCGTGAAAGGGTTGGCCGTCGCGTCGGCCATCCGGTGTTCCAGTCGCGTCTTGGCACCGCCCTCGCCCGAAATGCGAGTCGTCACGTTGCGATGATCCCCGCCCCAGTTGCGCCAATAGCCAGACAGAGAGCCGGGTTGCAGGCGCTGATAGGAATTCGAGGTCGGCGCGACCAAGCCCGACAGCCCTTTGTGGTGATGCATCAGCCCGGCAATGCAGCCCCGCGCCAAATCGTTCATATTGCCCGGTCCGCCAACCGGGCCATTGTCCAGTGCATTGCGCCCGTCCTGATCCTGAAAGCTGAAGTTGATATGCATGCCCGACCCACCAGCCTCAGCAATCGGTTTCGGCATAAAAGTCAGAACCAACCCGTGTTCAAGCGCGACCTCGCGCGCCATCTGGCGAAACAGGACAATATCGTCCATCTGCTTCAACGCCTCATCGAAAGTCAGCGTAAACTCAAACTGTGGGCTGTCATATTCTGCGGTGATCATGTCGACATTAAAGCCCAAATTGTCGGCGCGCTCCCAAATGTCATCAGTGAAGCGGAGAGGGTCCGAAAACGGCCCCGTCCCATAGACCACACCGCCCGGTGCGTCATAGGGCACAAGACGCCCGATTTCGTTGGCCATCAGCGCGTAGCATTCCAGCTCGATCCCGATCATGGGTTTCAGTCCGCGCGCTTCCCACGCGGCAATCGCGCGCTTCAACGCTTGTCGCCCGCACAGCTCAAGCGGTGCACCGTCTTGATCGTAAAGATCACCAATCACGATCTGGGTTGAACTTTCCCAACTGTCGCGGATATCCGCCTCGCGCCAGCGAAGCTCCATATCCGGAAGGCCTTGCTTCATCATTGCGCCGGGCGCGTCCAGCAGATCCTTGTCATAGTGCACCCCGAAGGTGGACCGACAGAAGCGCGTATTCCCATCCTCAATCTTGTGGTTGGGCAGGTATTTGCCGCGCAGAATGCTCAAATGATCGCACCACAGGGCGCGCAAACGGTCTTTCATCTAACCTCCCTGCCTGACTCGTGCCAGGCCGACCCGTTTGACCGGGCTATTTGGCCTGCATTGTGACAGGCAGTTCCTTGATCCCACCGACAAAGTTGGACCGCAGGAACTTGTGATCCCCTGCCGGTTCCACCAGTTTGACGCGTTTTACGAGTTCTTCAAACAAAACCCGCACCTCCAGCCGCGCCAAATGCATTCCAAGACACACATGCGGCCCGCCCTGTCCGAACGACATGTGCCGGTTTGGGCTGCGATGCAGGTTCACGCGATTGGGGTCGTCGAACACCTCTTCATCGCGATTGGCCGAGATCCACCAATAAAGAACTTTATCGCCTTCACGGATGGTCTTGCCGTGAATTTCATGATTGCAGGTCGCCGTGCGCCGGAAATAGAGCGCGGGTGTCGCCCAGCGGATGATCTCATCCGGCGCGGTGGCCCAGACATCGCCGCCCTCTTGCATGTGGCCCAGTAGTTCCGGCTGGTGACACATGGCTTGAATGCCCGCGGCAATCGTATAACGGGTTGTGTCGTTCCCAGCCGCGACCAACAGGCAGAAGAAATTGCGAAACTCCTGTTCCGGCATAACGTTGCCGTCCTTGTCCGGTTGCAGGATCATATGCAGTACGCCTTCGTTATCTCCCTTGCGGTTCTTCTCCTCGATCAGACGTTTTGCGTAGTCGAACAGCTCAGCCCCTGCTGGGCTGTTGAATGGCATCAACCGGTATTCATCGGTTTTCATCTTATCCAGGACATGATCGGTGAAATCCGGGTCCGTATTGGCAATCAGTGCGTCGCCCTTTTCAACCAGCCAAGGCAGGTCTTCGTCCGGTGTGCCAAGGATCCGGCCCAGCATCATCATGGGTAGTTGCCGCGCAATGTCCTTGGTGGCGTCAAAAGTGCCCTTGTCCAAAGCCGCATCCAGAATGGGGTGGCACAAGTCGCGGATCTGTTGCTCGAACTCTGCCACGACAGGACGCGAGAAGGCTTTGCCCACTTTGACCCGCGTCCTCATGTGCTCAGGGGGGTCGGTTTCCTGAAAGGTCCGCCGTGCCAGGTATTCTTCGTAGGTTTGATCTTCCATTCGAATACCACGGGCCGACGACATGACCTGATAGTTTCTGTTCAGCTCGGTAATGTCGGCGTGGCGTACGATGCTCCAGAAGCCTTCACCACCATCCCATTCAGTCCAACTGATCGGGTCGTCCCGACGCAACCGTGCGAATGTGTTGTGCGGAGCACCCTTCACAAAAGTATCGTGGCTGGACAGATCAGCAAATCCGTCGTCATTAGGGGTCCAGACCGTCATGCGCGCCTCCCTGGCTGTTACACGGTTGTATCTTGCGCGTTCAAAAATATATTATATAACATGTTAAATATGTAAAGCGGAGAAATAATGCGTATCGCGATCTTGATGACCAACACTGACGAAAGCGACTTTTCTCAGCAATATCCCAAGGATGGCGAAAAGTGGCAGGCGCTTCTTTCCCAAAAACGCCCGGATTGGACCTTCAAAGTCTATTCGGTGAAAGACGGCGAGTTTCCAAAAAACGAGTCAAAATATGATGGGTGGATCGTCACCGGTAGCCCGGCATCCGTGCATGACAAAGCACCGTGGATCCCGCGCCTGCTTGAGTTGATCGCCCGTATCGAAAAAACAAAGAAACCGCTGTTCGGGGCGTGTTTTGGCCATCAAGCCATCGCGTTGGCACTGGGCGGCAAAGTCGGACACAACCCCGATGGCTGGGTGCTGGGGTCAGTCGAAGTCGAAGCAACCGCTCGCCCCGCTTGGATGGAAGCACGCCGTTTCTGGCAATATGGCGCCCATATCGAACAGGTGACCAAACTGCCCAAGGACGCCGAGATCATTTTGCGTCACGACGGCTGCCCTGTTGGCGGTTTCCGGATCGGTAGTCACGTATTCACGACGCAGAACCATCCGGAAATGACCCACGAATTTATTGCAGCCCTGATCGAAGAACTGGCCCACAGCAAACCTGCCGACGTGATCGAAAAAGCCCGTGCTTCCCTGCCAATGTCCGCCGATAACGGCCTGTTCTCTGATTGCATCATCCAGTTTTTCGAACATGATCGCGCCGCCTGATCCGATTCACCCCAGCTTTGCCAGCAAGTCCATCACTGTCACGCGGTCAAACTGAACATGACGCTCCATAAGCGCCTCCGCCGCGTCTGCCTTGTGTGATAGGATCAATTCGGCAAGCTGCCGATGCTCTTGCGCGCTTTGCGCGATTGCGCCGGGATAATCATAACGCGCCCTGTAGTAAGCCAGCAACTTGCGCGCGTTCATCTTGATCATGTCCAGAAGAAATGGATTACCCGATGCCTCGGCGACCTGTTTATGAAACTCAAGATTCAGCGCGTAATACCCATCCGGATCGCCATTCCCCTGATCGCGCGCATGTGTCGCGCAGGCCTCGACAATTTGCATAAGCCGATCAGCCGCATGGGAAGAAATACGCCGCGCAGCAAGCCCGGCTGCCTGCCCTTCCAGGCGCGCATGAACTTCCAAAATGGCCAGAAATTCCTCAAGCGACGGCTTGAACAGCACCGCGCCCTTCCGTGGCTGACGCTGGATCAGCCCCATCGCCTCTAATCGCAACAACGCCTCGCGCAACGGGGTGCGCGACACTTCGTATCTTTCGATCAGCGCGTTTTCGTTGATCGGATCACCGGGGTTCAATTCTCCTCGGTCAATCCCCATCAGGATCGCATTCAAGACTGTTTCTGTTTGTCCGGCCATGGTGCGAGTTAAGCAAAATCATCGGTGAAATCTAGCCCTTGCTTTAGAAGCACCGCAGATCTTCAACCCACCAATCCCATCAAGGTGACATCCCGCTCTGCACCCAAACTGGATTTAAAACAAGATTGCGCTGGACCTATTTTTCACAGCCAGAAATGCGATCCTGTTTTTGATCAAAGATTCTGTGTTCCCCTGCTTTGCGCACCGGAACCACTTAGCGTTGGAGGATACGATGGACGGCGCACTCAAGGAAAATGATATCTCTCATGTGGTGGAAGCTGACAAAGCTCACGTTTGGCATCACCTGACCCAGCACAAGCCTTTTGAAACGGTTGATCCCCGTATCATCGTTGAAGGTAAAGGGATGCGCGTCTGGGATCAGAACGGCAAGGAATATATCGACGCTGTGTCCGGCGGCGTCTGGACGGTCAATGTCGGCTATGGGCGGGAAAGTATCGCGGATGTCGTTCGCGAGCAGCTGGTGAAGCTGAACTATTTCGCAGGCTCAGCGGGATCCATACCAGGTGCGATGTTTTCGGAAAAACTGATCTCGAAAATGCCGGGGATGACGCGCGTTTACATTACGAATTCGGGGTCTGAGGCGAACGAAAAAGCCTTCAAAATGATCCGGCAAATCGCGCATAAACGCTACGGCGGCAAGAAAACCAAGATCCTATATCGCGACCGCGACTATCACGGCTCGACGCTGGCAGCGATGTCGGCAGGCGGGCAGGATGAACGCAACATGCAATATGGCCCCTTCGCGCCTGATTTCGTGCGCGTGCCCCACTGTATGGAATATCGCAAAGACGAGATCGGACTAGGCCATCTGTCGGGCGCAGACTTCGGGCACGCTGCGGCTGATCTGATCGAAGAGGTAATCCTGCGTGAAGGGCCTGACACAGTCGGTGCCTTGTGCCTGGAGCCAATTACCGCAGGCGGCGGCGTGATCGAAGCGCCTGAAGGTTATTGGGATCGTGTGCGCGAAATTTGCAACAAATACGATATCCTTCTGCACATTGACGAAGTTGTCTGCGGCCTTGGGCGCACCGGCACTTGGTTCGGTTATCAGCACTACGGCATCCAGCCTGATTTTGTCACAATGGCAAAGGGCGTGGCATCCGGATATGCGGCTATTGCTTGCTGTGTCACCACGGAAAAGGTGTTCGAGATGTTCAAAGACAACTCAGATGATATCCTGAACCATTTCCGCGACATCTCAACTTTTGGGGGCTGCACGGCTGGTCCCGCCGCTGCGCTTGAAAACATGCGTATCATTGAAGATGAGGGGCTGCTTGAAAACACCACGAAGATGGGTGAGCGGATGCTTGGCAACCTGAAGGCGCTGATGGAAAAGCATGATGTGATCGGCGATGTACGCGGCAAGGGTTTGTTCCTTGGAGTTGAGCTTGTGGAGGATCGCGAGACCAAAGAACCTGTGACAGAAAAGGAAATCGCCGCTGTTGTGGGCGATTGCGGCGCACAGGGTGTGATCATCGGGGCAAGCAATCGGTCCATTCCCGGGCGCAACAACGTGTTGTGCTTCAGTCCCGCTCTGATCGTGACCCCCGAGGATGTTGATCGGATCACGGACGCTGTCGACAAGGCTCTGACCAAAGTCTTCGGTTAACACCATTTCGAAAGACTGATAAAGCGGGTCTTTCGAAAGGCCCGCTTTTTGCTTTCTGGATCTAATGCAGACCAGATCCAACCGATGTAAGGACCTTTCCATGTGGCCCGCACCAGTCACCCTGACCGGCGAACACGTCATTCTCGCGCCTCTGTCTCAGGACCATGCCGCAGCCTTGCGTACAGCCTGCGCCGATGGCGATCTTTATCGCCTTTGGTACACCGCCATACCCAGCCCCAATGGGATGAAAGACGAAATCGACCGTCGGCTGGGCTTGCAAAAGGCAGGTTCCATGTTGCCCTTCTGCGTGATGACGCCAGATGGCACCCCGGTAGGCATGACTACCTATATGAACATCGATGCGGGAAACCGAAGGGTTGAAATCGGATCGACTTGGTATCGCACATCCGTGCAGCGCGGACCGCTGAACACAGAGGCCAAGCAGCTGCTTCTGTCACATGCGTTCGACACGCTGGATTGCATCGCCGTCGAATTCCGCACCCATTTCATGAACCAGCAAAGCCGCAGCGCGATCGAACGATTGGGGGCGAAGTTGGATGGCATTTTACGCAGTCATCAGATCGGACCCGGTGACGCGATCCGCGACACGGCTGTCTATTCGATCATCGCATCCGAATGGCCCGCAGTGCGCGCAAACCTGACCTGGAAGCTGGAACGGCCTCGCAGGTAACAGCGTCTTCACGCCATTCTTGACGGTTGTTTCGGTGTGAAGACTGGACATTTCCTTAATATGTTCTATATTTGTTCTCACGCGATGATCAAGAAACAGATCAGGAACAGGAGGATCGAACATGCACGCTGCCCGTACTTTGCCACCGACTCCGAAACAGGTCGATTATGCCCGCCATATTGCCGCCCGTCTGGGCGCGCGTATCCCTGCCGACTTGATCAGCGACCGCGCCGCCTTGTCCGGCTGGATTGGTGAGCATCAAGCCCGCCTGAACGCAACCACACACCGAATTACCGATGGTCGGGCGACTTCGCGGCAAGTCGCCTTTGCCGAACGGATCGCACGCGCAAAACGTCGCGCCATTCCGGATGAGTGTTTCCGTGATGCAGGTATGATGTCTGCGTGGATTTCTTCCAATCGTTGAAGGCAAGCTTATGTCCAGATTGCTTTGCCTCTAAGTCCACGTTACGGTCAGCCCCATGGCCGCCCCCGTAGAGACCTTTTTTCTGGACCAAGACGCCCAAGGCACACTTCAGGCGCAGATTCAGCAGATGATCGCCGAGGCGATTCTGTCCGGACGTCTACCGCGCGGCGAGAAGCTGCCCTCAACCCGGCGACTGTCTGCCCATTTGGGCGTCAGCCGGATCACCGTCACACTCGCCTATACCGAATTGCAAGCGAATGACTATCTGGCCTCGAAAGGTCGAAGCGGATTCTATGTCTCTGAAAACGCACCGGAACCTCCGTCTTTCAAACTGAGAACACGGGGCGAAGACAAGGTGGATTGGGGCCGCGCCATCGGCACGAACTTTACCGGGGGAAGCACGCCCACCAAGCCGCTTGACTGGCGGCGGATGAAGTATCCGTTCATCTATGGCCAAGCAGATCCAACATTGTTCGACCACAATTCCTGGCGGCTATGTGCGCTGCGCGCATTGGGACAAAAAGACCACCCTGCGATGATGCGTGACTACTATGATCAGGACGACCCGCAACTGATCGAATTCATCGCGCGCCACATACTGCCACGTCGGGGAATTCTGGCACGGCCCGAGGAAATTCTGATCACCCTTGGCGCGCAGAACGCGTTGTGGCTGACCGCACAGGTGTTGCTGACACAAAGACGCACGGCGGCGATTGAAGACCCGTGCTATTACTCGCTTCGCGATATCTTAACGCAAAGCCGATGCCACCTTGTAAAGATACCGGTGGATCGCGGCGGCTTGGCACCGGATGCCCTGCCCGATGGCACGGATGTCATCTATACGACGCCAAGCCACCAAAGCCCGACCACCGCCACAATGCCACTGGACCGGCGTAAGGCGCTTTTGAAACGCGCGCGCGAGCTAGAAGCTGTAGTGGTTGAGGATGATTATGATTTCGAAATGTCATTTCTGAACCCACCTTCGCCAGCGCTAAAGTCGTTGGACCGCGAAGGGCGAGTAATTTATGTCGGCAGTTTCTCGAAATCCCTATTTCCGGGGTTACGACTTGGCTATCTGGTCGGATCCGAGCCCTTTATTCGCGAAGCGCGTGCCTTGCGATCCGTCGTGCTGCGCCACCCCCCCGGCCTGATCCAACGGACAGTGGCTTACTTCCTGTCTCTAGGACATTACGACGCCCTGATCCGCCGGATTGGTACAGCATATCACGAACGACGCGACGTGATGAACGCAGCCATTGAAGACAGCAATCTGACCATCGCCGGGCGCGGTGTGTTTGGCGGGTCTGCATTCTGGATGCGGGCCCCTGACGACATTGACACCCGTGTGCTGGCGGATCGTCTGATGTCCAAAGAGGTTGTGATCGAGCCCGGAGCACCTTTTTTTGGCAGCCCAACGCCGCCGCGCAATTACTATCGCATTGCGTACAGCTCGATCCCCGCCACACGTATCCCCAAGGGAATTTCCCTGATCGGGGAAGAGATTGCGGCAATGCGACAGACTGGCGCCAATTAGCCTTGCCAACTGGACCTATAGCCTGCCCTATCTGCTGCCTAAGAATATTGCCAAAGACACGCCGTCCAACCCGGCGAAGCATGTTATTTCCAAGGGAGAGCACCAGATGAAAATGACCACGGAAGAAGCCTTTGTAAAAACGCTGCAATTGCACGGAATCGAGCATGCGTTTGGCATTATCGGCTCGGCCTTCATGCCGATATCCGACAACTTCCCTGCTGCTGGCATCACCTTTTGGGACTGTGCGCACGAAGGATCAGGTGGGATGATGGCCGATGGCTATACACGCGCCACCGGCAAGATGAGCATGATGATTGCCCAGAACGGCCCCGGCATCGCGAACTTTGTGACCGCCGTGAAAACCGCCTTTTGGAACCACACACCGTTATTGCTGGTCACACCGCAAGCGGCGAACAAGACTATTGGTCAGGGCGGATTTCAGGAAATCGAGCAGATGAATATGTTTGCTGATTGCGTCGCCTATCAGGAAGAAGTCCGTGATCCGACCCGCGTAGCCGAAGTGCTTAACCGGGTTATCATCAACGCCAAACGCGCCAGCGCGCCCGCCCAGATCAACATGCCGCGTGATTACTGGACCCAAGTGATCGACATTGATCTTCCGGCCATTACCGAATTTGAGCGCCCGGCAGGTGGCGAACAGGCGCTGTCCGAAGCGGCAGACCTTCTGTCCAACGCCAAATTCCCGGTTATCCTGAACGGCGCGGGTGTGGTGCTGGGTGGCGCAATTGCCGAATCCATGGAATTGGCCGAACGGCTCGATGCTCCGGTTTGCGTGGGGTATCAACACAACGATGCATTTCCAGGCAGTCACCCGTTGTTTGCCGGCCCCTTGGGTTACAACGGCAATAAGGCGGGGATGGAGCTGATCCAGAAGGCTGATGTTGTTCTGGCACTTGGCACGCGCCTGAACCCCTTTTCGACATTGCCGGGATACGGGCTGGATTACTGGCCGAAGGATGCCAAGATCATTCAGGTGGACATCAACCCCGATCGCATCGGCCTGACCAAGAAGATCAGCGTCGGGATTGTCGGGGACGCGAAGAAAGTAGCCTCAACGCTGCTGCACAAGCTGTCGGCAGATGCTGGGGATGCAGGACGCGAAGAGCGGAAATCGATGATCGCGCAGACCAAATCTGCTTGGGCCCAGCAGTTGTCGTCGATGGACCATGAAGAGGATGATCCTGGCACCACTTGGAACGAACGCGCCCGCGGCGCAAAACCGGATTGGATGAGCCCACGCATGGCATGGCGTGCCATTCAGGCGGCGTTGCCCAAAGAGGCGATCATTTCATCTGACATTGGCAACAACTGCGCGATCGGCAATGCCTATCCAACATTTGAGGCTGGCCGGAAATATCTGGCACCCGGCCTGTTCGGCCCCTGTGGCTATGGATTGCCCGCCGTGGTAGGTGCCAAGATCGGCTGCCCGGACACGCCAGTTGTCGGCTTTTCTGGTGACGGTGCGTTCGGCATCGCGGTGACCGAACTGACCGCGATTGGTCGAGAAGAATGGCCCGCCGTGACGCAAATCGTGTTCCGCAACTACCAATGGGGAGCTGAAAAACGAAACTCGACCCTGTGGTATGACGACAACTTCGTCGGAACCGAACTGGACACGCAGGTCAGCTATGCTGGCATCGCGAAAGCCTGCGGCCTGCAAGGTGTCGTTGCCCGCACAATGGACGAACTGACCGCTGCATTAGATAAGGCGATCAAGGACCAGAAAGCGGGTAAGACAACGATTATCGAGGCGATGATCAACCAGGAACTTGGTGAGCCGTTCCGTCGCGACGCGATGAAAAAGCCGGTCGTCGTTGCGGGGATCAGCAAAGACGACATGAGACCCCAGAAGGTCTGAAGACTGGGTCGGGCGTTGTGTTGACGCCCGGCCAATCTGATCGGGCAACGGTGGTAGAACCAAGACTGACAACTGCCGTGCACCGGTCCTGAATGGAAGGCAAATCCTCAATGAAGCCGCTGGAAACGCTCCTGAGCCATGCCGCACGGTCTCATCATCGGATCATGCTATCCGAAGGCACCGCGTTACGCGTGGTGCAGGCGGCCTATGACGCAGCCACGCAAGGGATTGCGCGTATTGGGCTGGTTGGGAACCGGGACGGCATCGAAAACACATTCAGAACCCTCGGCTTGGATGTCGTGGACGGGATCACGCTTCACGATCCGGCCAAGTCCACCCATCTACCCGAGCTAACCGCACTTTATCACGATCTGCGCCAACACAAGGGCGTGACGCGTGCCGATGCTGAGACCGCTGTGTTAAACCCGCATGTGTTCGCAGCCTTGATGGTGAAAGCCGGACATGCAGACGGCACTGTGGGCGGCGCAGTTGCCACCACTGCCGAGATCGTGCGCACAGCCATTCAGATCATCGGCACCAAACCGGGCAATCCTCTGGTATCAAGTTTCTTCCTTATGCTGTTTTGTGAAGTGCATCATGCCCGTAAGGGCGCAATGATCTTTGCGGATAGCGGCCTGGTTGTGGACCCGACGGCCGAAGAAATGGCACAGATTGCGTTGTCCTCGGCGGACTCTTTTATCACTCTGACAGGCGAAGTGCCGCGCGTTGCAATGCTATCTTTCTCGACCCGTGGCAGTTCGGAGCATCATTCGGTGTCAAAAGTGGTCACCGCAACCGGTATTGCCAAGAATCGCGCACCCGATCTTTTGATCGACGGTGAGTTGCAATTCGACGCCGCTTTTGTGCCGGATGTGGCCGCCCGAAAGGCCCAGGGCAGCCCGTTGGAAGGGTCGGCCAACGTGTTCATTTTTCCAAACCTGGAAAGCGGCAACATCGCCTATAAGATCGCGCAACGTGTTGGGGGGGCAACCGCAATCGGCCCGGTGCTTCAAGGATTGTCAAAACCTGCGAACGACTTGTCGCGAGGCTGCACGGCCGAGGATATTCTGCACATGATCGCCGTCACAGCCGCCCAAGCCAGCGCGGCGACCTAACCGGATCGCGCCATCTGATCGGCAGCGATTGCCAACACGGTGCTGGCCACGATGTCATCAACTGTCGCCCCGCGAGACAAGTCACAGACCGGTCGTTTGAACCCTTGCAGGATCGGCCCATAAGCTCGCGCGCCTGCCAGCTCTACCATCAGCTTGTAAGCGATATTGCCCGCATCAAGATTGGGAAACACCAACACGTTCGCGTCGCCCTGACCGATGCTTCCCTTCTGGGTGGCCACGGTGCGATTCAGCGCAGCATCACCTTGCATAGGGCCAGAAAACCCTGACAATTCTGCCGCTTGCGTAACCTTGTTCACCGAAGCCCCGCTACCGGAATGACCTGTAGAATAGGACAGAAGCGCAACGCTTGCTTTGCCCAAAAGCCTCTGCGCGGACATCTCTGAAACCTGCGCGATGCCCACCAACTGCGCGACATCCGGGTCAACATTTACGGCGCAATCGGCAAAGATCAACTCGCGACCATCAGGCATAACCATCAGAAAGAAACTAGACGGTGTGGTGGTGTCCTTGTCCAACCCAATCACCATCGACGCCGCTTCAATTACACGGCGCGATGGGGCGATCGCACCTGCGACCAGAATGTCGGCTTCTCCCGCTGCGACCATAGCCGCAGATCGCATCAAGGGGCGTTCCAACATCCGGGCCGCAATATTGTCGTGCATCGGGCGTGACGCCGTCAATGCTTCGATATGGTGATCACCCAGATCAGATAATGGCACGGGATTGGCCAGCCCCTCGCACAACAATTTGTCCGAGGCGGCAGCGATGCGTGGGTCGTCAAGCTCGGGTAGGATGACGCGGGCTTGGGTTGATCGGGCGATCTGGGTGGCGCGTTCAAGGGCAGACATGCAATCTCCTTAAGCCAGATCAGGCGTGTCGCAGGGTATTGTACCCCGTCAACACCAGATAAATCAGCGCAGCGGCCACGACGATGGATGGCCCTGCCGGAGTGTCATAGTGCAGCGACCCCCAAAGTCCAGTCAGACTGGCGATCCAGCCAATCCCAACCGCAGTCATCGCCATGGCAATAGGGCTTGCCGACACCAAACGAGCAGCTGCAGCTGGAATGATCAACATCGCAGCGATCAGAAGTGCCCCAACGACTTTTAGTGAAACCGCAACGACCACTGCAAGCGACAAAGTAAGCACCGCCCCTTCGCGGGCTGGATTAATGCCCGACGCCGCGGCCAAATCGGGGCTGAGAGTGGACAGAAGCAGTCGAGACCAGCGCCATGCGATCAAACCCGCAATAATCAAGGCACCACCCCAAACAAGCGCAAGATCGGCCTGTGTCACCGCCAAAATATCACCAAACAGAAAAGCGGACAGGTCGACGCGCACACCGGGCGCAAATGATATCGCGACAAGCCCTGCAGACAGGGCCGAGTAGGATAGAACCCCAAGGCCGGTGTCCGGCGATTGCCCGCGCGCCGACATCCAACTGATTGCAAGCGCCATAGCAAGTGCAACAACCAGCGTGCCCAGCCAGATCGGCAGAGACATGAGCAGCGCCAAGGCCACGCCCAAAATGGCCGCATGGGCTGTCGCGTCCCCAAAATATGCCATCCGTCGCCAGATGACAAACGATCCAAGCGGCCCTGTTGCGATGGACAACCCGACCCCAGCCAGCGCCGCGCGCACCAGAAAATCATCCAGCATTCACTACGTCCTTTTCTGAGGTGTGATCATGGGTGCAATCGTGATGTTCGTGATCATGTGCGTGTTGATATAGGGCCAGTGCCCCCTGCGTGCCTTGCCCGAACAGCGCCCGGTATTCTGGCGCGTCCCGCACCACATGCGGCGTGCCTTCGCAACAGACATGCCCGTTCAAACAAATCACCCGATCCGAGGCGCTCATCACCACATGCAGATCATGCGACACCATCAGGACCGCAACACCTGTTTGCCCGCGCACCGCTTCGATCAACTGATAAAACGCAGCTTCACCATTCTGGTCCAACCCTTGAGTGGGCTCGTCCAGAACCAGAATATCCGGTTTCGAAAGCAACGCCCGCGCCAACAACACGCGTTGCAACTGCCCGCCTGATAGCTCGGACACTTGCTGGTCGCCCACATTGGCCACGCCAACACGACGCAACACTTCAGCCTGCTCCGCAGGGCTATGCGGTTTGGGTAGGTTCAGGAAGCTGGTCACAGGCATCGGCAAACTGGGATCAAGCGCGAGTTTCTGCGGGACATAGCCAACCACCAGACCCGGCTGCTTGGTAACCTTCCCTGACACGCGCAGCATTCCCAGCAACGCACGCAGCAACGTGGATTTGCCGGACCCGTTGGGACCGACGATCGTCACGATTTCGCCGGATTCAATGGAGAAATTCACATCTCTCAGGACCAGCCGTCGCCCATGCGAGACTGAAAGGTCTCTAGCCTTGATCAAACTCATTCCGAAGCCTCATCCGCACAGGTGGGACACAGGCCCAATGCTTCAATATTGGTGCGTTCAACGGTGAACCCAAGGTCGCTAGCAATGTGATCCAACTCAGCCCGAACCGATTGACCGGGTGTTTCTGCGACAGCCTTGCAGGCCTTGCAGATCAAGAAAACCGGCGCATGACTGTCACCGGGGGACGTGCAGGCAGCAAAGGCATTCAACCGACGGATACGATGCACAAAACCTTGGTCCACTAGAAATTCCAAAGCGCGATAGGCGACGGGAGGTTGGCTGCCAAATCCCTCGGCGGACAGACGGTCCAGTACATCATAGGCCCCCATCGCCCGGTGCTCTTCCAGCAAAATTTCCAGCACGCGCTTGCGGACGGGGGTCAGACGCGCCCCGCTTTCACGGCACATTTCTTGGGCACGCGACAGAACATCTTGGGTGCAAGCATCGTGGTCATGGGAATAAAAGGCGCGGGAGGGATCGTGATCACTCATTCGGGTTTGACATCTCATTTATGTAATATTATCACTTCATAAAATGGTATAACATCACATCGCCTAACTCAAGGTCTAACATGAACCGCTTCACACTTCCTGCGCTCTTTCTTTCTGCGACACCTCTTGCCGCTGATCCTCCGCGTGTCGTGACCGACATCGCCCCCGTGCATTCACTGGTCGCCACGGTAATGGGCGATCTGGCAGAGCCTCACCTTTTGTTGCCGCAGGGTGCTGATCCTCATGCTTTCCAGATGCGTCCATCGCAAATGCGCGCGCTGTCACAAGCCGATTTGGTATTCTGGGTGGGGGAGGAGCTAACACCGTGGCTGGAACGCGCCCTGACCGGAGTTAGTTCGGCCTATCCCGTGGCTTTGCTGGATGTACCGGGCACAATTCTGCGCGAGGCTGACCATACCCACGGTGATCACGAAGCGGAAAGCCTCGACAAACAAGACCACGATGCATCCAAGGAACATGACGATCATGACGCACATGCCCATGATCCTCATGCATGGCTGTCGCCAGCAAACGGGGCTGCCTGGCTAAATGAGATTGCGGAAACACTTGCCCAGCATGATCCCGAAAACGCTGAACTCTATCGTGCAAATGCGGCGGACGCTCAGTCGCGCCTGCAACAGGTAGAGGCCGAGATCGAGGCATTGCTCGCCCCTGTCCGCGACCACGGCTACATCGTGTTCCACGAGGCATATGGCTATTTTTCCGATCATTACGACCTGTCATCGCTTGGGGCTGTGCGCGAAAGCGACAGCGCGCCGCCCTCTGCCGCGCGGTTGGCCGAGATCAGCGCGCTTCTATCCAGCGGCAAAGTCCATTGCGCTTTCGTGGATGCAACCGAAGGTCAGGATATGATGCGCGGTCTGGTGGACGGAACGGAAGTTGGTTTTGGTGTGTTGGACCCCAATGGTGCCAGTTTGCAAAGTGGCCCGGATCTTTACTTCCAACTACTGCGCGCGCAAGCGGATGCCTTGGCAGGTTGCTTGGTCGACGACAACACTTGATCTAGTATCAAAAAAAAGGGCGCCAGACGGCGCCCTTTTTAGCATCTCTTCCAGCGTCTTAGAAAAACGCCTGCAACCCGGTTTGCGCACGTCCAAGGATCAGCGCGTGAACGTCATGGGTGCCTTCATAGGTGTTCACCGTCTCAAGGTTCACCATGTGGCGGATCACGTGGAATTCCTGACTGATGCCGTTGCCCCCATGCATATCACGGGCATGACGCGCAATCTCCAGCGCCTTGCCGCAATTGTTGCGTTTGATCAGCGACACCATTTCGGGTGCGGCTTTCGCCTCGTCCATCAGACGCCCCACACGAAGCGCGGCCTGCAAGCCCAGTGTGATTTCAGTCTGCATGTTGGCCAGCTTCAATTGAAACAGCTGCGTCTGCGCGAGTGGTTTGCCAAATTGCTTGCGATCCAGCCCGTATTGACGTGCGGCATGCCAGCACGCTTCGGCCGCGCCCATTGCCCCCCAAGCGATACCATAGCGCGCACGGTTAAGACAGCCGAACGGCCCCTTCAGCCCCTCGACATTTGGCAAAAGTGCGTCCTCGGAAACCTCAACATTGTCCATCACAATCTCGCCGGTGATTGACGCGCGCAGCGACAGTTTGCCTTCGATCTTCGGGGCAGACAGCCCTTTCGCGCCCTTCTCCAGCACAAAGCCTTTGATCTTGCCACCGTGGGCGTCGGACTTCGCCCAGACCACGAACACATCCGCGATGGGCGCGTTCGAAATCCACATTTTCGAGCCGTTCAGCACATAGCCGCCATCAACCTTCTTGGCAGTCGTTTTCATGCTGCCGGGGTCGGATCCTGCATCGGGTTCGGTCAGGCCGAAACAGCCGATCCATTCGCCTGCTGCAAGCTTCGGCAGGTATTTCCTGCGCTGCTCATCCGTGCCGTAGGCATAGATCGGATACATGACCAACGACGACTGCACCGACATCATCGACCGATACCCACTATCCACGCGCTCTACCTCGCGCGCTACAAGGCCATAGGCCACATAGCCCGCGCCAAGTCCGCCATATTCCTCGGGAATGGTGGTGCCCAGCAACCCCATTTCGCCCATCTCGGCGAAGATCGCAGGATCGGTTTCCTCTTTCTCAAACGCCTTTGTCACACGGGGCAGAAGCTTTTCCTGTGCATAGGCAAAAGCGCTGTCGCGGATCATACGCTCGTCTTCTTCAAGCTGGGCGTCCAGCAGGAATGGGTCGTCCCAGTTGAAGCTGGCAAGTTCCGGGCGGGACTGCGGGGCAAGTTCGGCCATATCTCAGGCTCCTTTCGCGTTGATAGCAGCCTCGATCGAGGCTTCAAGGATGTCGAGGGCTTCGTCCAGTTGATCCATGGGAACTGTCAATGGAGGCAGAAGCCGCACTGCGTTGCCACGGGTTCCGCAGGGCAAAAGTATCAAACCGCGCTCTTCGGCTTCGGCCACGATCGCCATAGTCAGTGCGGCATCAGGTGCGTTGGTTTCGCGATCCGTTACCATTTCAAACGCAATCATCGCCCCCAACCCGCGCACATCGCCAATCGCTTCCATTCCCTGACGGGATGCAATGTCGTTCAGTCGGGCCAGAATTTTTTCACCGATCTCGGCTGCACGGTTGCACAAGCTTTCTTCGTCGATCACGTCCAGCACAGCGTGTGAGGCTGCAACCGCCAACGGGTTGCCTCCATAAGTTCCGCCAATTCCACCCACAGGAGCGGCATCTACAATTTCTTTTCGACCCGTGACGGCAGATAGTGGGAAGCCCCCCGCCAATCCTTTGGCCATGGTCACAAGATCTGCAGCTACGCCCGAGTGTTCAAATGCGAACATCTTGCCAGTGCGGGCCATCCCGGCCTGCACTTCGTCAGCGATCAGAACAATGCCATAGTCATCGCAAATTTTCCGCAGCGCGCGCAGGAAGTCAGGCGGCGCAATGTTGAAGCCCCCTTCCCCTTGCACAGGCTCGATAATCATCGCAGCAACCCGCTCCGGATCAATCGAGCTTTTGAACATGTTGTCGAGCACCGACAACGACACCTCAACCGATGTGCCGTGGAATGCATTCGGGAACGGAATATGCACGACTTCGGGCGGCATGGCCCCGAAAGCTTTTTTGTAAGGTGTCACCTTGCCGCACAGCGCCATGCCCAGCAGGGTGCGACCATGGAAACCGCCAGTAAAGGCGATCACACCTGACCGTCCAGTATGGGCGCGCGCCATTTTGACGGCGTTCTCAACCGCTTCGGCACCAGTGGTAACCAGCATGGTCTTCTTGGCAAAATCGCCCGGTGTGGCCGCGTTTAGTCGCTCGGCGAGCTTCACGTAACCCTCATAAGGGGCGACATGGAAGCAGGTGTGGGTGAACGCTTCGGCCTGTTTGGCCACAGCTGCCATCACCTTTGGGTGGCGATGACCGGTGTTGTTCACGGCAATACCTACGGCAAAATCGATGAAGCGTTTGCCATCAACGTCCCAGAGTTCGGCATTTTCTGCTCGGGCTGCATAAATGCCGCGAGTGGCAACGCCATTGGCAACAGCGTCTGCGCGCCGGGCCTTCAGTTGTTCGGTGTTCGACATGCGATCCCCCATTTCGAAATTTGATTCCGCACCATATTGCGCAAAATACTGCGCAATGCTATCAAAATTTTGCGCAGTATTTGCGACAGCGGTTGGCCGTGCAGGCTTTGGCAAAATCGCAATGGGAAGGAAAAGTGATGCAGGACGAGTTCGATGTCGGCACGCGATTGAAATCGCTCAGACAGCTATTTGGCTTGTCTCAAAGGCAGTTGGCCGAAGCCGCGCAAGTACCCCATGGACAGATTTCGATGATCGAGCGGAACCATTCCTCACCGTCAGTCGCGTCACTGCGCAAGATTTTGGGCGGCTTAAACATGTCGATGTCCGAATTTTTTGAACCTGAAGCGCCTGCGACTCATCAAGTGTTCTTCACGCCATCTGATCTGCGCGACCTGACATCGGCGCTGTATCAAGACAATGAAGCGGCGCAGCGGATGATCACCATCAAGCAGGTGGGCGACGCCAAGGCGCATGGGCTTCAAGTCTTGCAAGAACTCTATGAGCCCGGCGCTGACACGGGTGAAACCATGATCGAACACGAAGCCAACGAAGGCGGCATTGTCATTGAAGGCGAGTTGGAAATCACCGTCGGCGACGTCACACGCGTGCTGAAGGCGGGTGACGCGTATCTTTTTAATTCGCGCGAACCGCACCGCTTTCGTAACATCTCGGACCGCTCTGCTCGCATCGTGTCCGCCTGTACCCCCCCATACCTCTAGGAGCCGCCATGCACCCGCTTGAAGGACTGAAAGTCGTCGAACTCGCCCGTATTCTGGCCGGTCCATGGATCGGGCAATCGCTTGCCGATCTGGGCGCCGAAGTGGTGAAGGTGGAAAGCCCAGATGGTGATGACACCCGCAAATGGGGTCCGCCGTTCGTTGAACGGGATGGCGACAAGACCGCAGCTTACTATTACTGCGCGAACAGGGGCAAGGACTGTGTGACCGCCGATTTTCGCACTGCCGAGGGTCAGCAGACCGTGCGAGATCTGATCAAGGATGCTGACATCTTGATCGAAAACTTCAAAGTGGGCGGCTTGGTTAAATATGGGCTGGATTACGCAAGCCTCACCAAACTTAACCCGCGCCTGATCTATTGTTCCGTGACCGGATTCGGTCAGGATGGACCTTGGGCGAAACGGGCTGGCTATGACTTTCTTCTGCAAGGGCTTTCGGGTCTGATGTCCGTCACGGGCGACCCGCAGGGGCAACCCCAGAAGGTAGGTGTCGCCATCACCGATATCGTGACCGGCCTTTACGGCACCATCGGCATTCTGGCCGCTGTCGAACAGCGACACCGCACCGGGCGCGGGCAGCATGTCGATATGAGCCTTCTGGACTGCGCCACCGCCATGATGGCCAATCAAGCAATGAATTATTTGGCCACTGGCACCAGCCCAAACCGAATGGGCAACGAGCATCCGAACATCGCTCCCTATCAAGCCTGCCCGGTCGAGGATGGATACATCATCCTCGCCGTGGGAAATGACGGGCAGTTTCAACGGTTCTGCGGCGTGATCGGGCGCGAAGATCTGGCCGGGGATGCCCGCTTCGCCACCAATCAAGACCGTGTGGCGAACCGCGCGGACCTGACGCCGCAGATCGAGGCCTCACTTTCAAGCTGGTCCATGGCTGACATCCTGTCAGCACTTGAAACCGCCACCGTGCCAGCAGGTCCGATCAATACGATGGAACAGACTTTCGCCAATCCGCAATTGCTACATCGCGGCATGCAAATCTCCCCGGACGGTGTACCGGGCGTGCGCGGGCCTTGGGTATTTTCAGACGCAGAACTGAACCTTGAACAATCTGCACCGGTTCTGCCGAAATAAAGTAAGGACAGACGCATAACGTCTGCCCTCACGCTTTCTAAGCACTAGGAAACTTATTCAAATACGGCTGTTGGATTGTCCAGACTGTCGGACCCTTCGATCGACACACCATCCGCCCCAACCAGCGCCACGGCACGTTCGATGTTGCGGGTCTGCGCAACCAGATGATCGATCGCGTTCTGCACCAGCGCCCCGCCCGGATGCCCCGCGCCCAACATCTGGTCGTAGGACGTTCCGGCTTCCGCTGCCGAGCGGATGTCGCCCAGCGCGATCATGGTTTTATCCATGTCGCCCAGCAGGTTGTCGGCCAGTGCTTCATCACGTTCCTTCACCAGTTCATACAGCGACGGACCGTCGACGACCGAGCCATCAACACGCACATACCGACCGGTATAGACGTTGCGAATACCCAACCCATCGAAATAATGCGAGTTGTGGGTGTTGTCCGAGAAGCAATCATGCTCTTCCTCGGGATCGTTCAACAGTAGCCCCAGTTTCATTCGCTCGCCGGCTTGTTCGCCGTAAGAGAGGCTGCCCAAACCTGTGAAGGCCATGACAATGCCCCGGTTTGCGTCTGCGGTGACATCAGCACGCCCCTGCCCGCCTTCAGACCAGTTGGTAACCGCGTCCTGAAGGTCCGTAATCAACAGATTTGTTGCCGCCTTCAGATAGGCAGCGCGGCGATCACAATTGCCTCCGGTGCAATTGGCCATGTCGAAATCCGTAACGGGTCGTTGGCCCGCACCATGATCGGTGCCTGACAAATCCTGCCCCCACAACAGAAACTCGATGGCGTGATAACCGGTTGCCACATTGGCTTCAATTCCTTCAACCTCGTGCAAGCTTTCCAGAAGGGCGGGTGTGATTTCAGAGGCATCAACCGTTGCGCCAGCCACGGTCAGTTCGGGGTTCGCAATAACGTTTGCCGTCGAGAACGGGTTTTCGTCATTGGCGCCCAGATCGGCAGAAACATAGTCAATCAGCCCTTCGTCCAGAGGCCAAGCATTTACCTTGCCCTCCCATTCGTCGACAGAGGGGTTGCCAAAGCGAAACGCCTCGGTCTGTTGATAGGGAACACGGGCGGCCAGCCAGGCGGCTTTCGCAGCGGTCAGATTGGCGTCTGTCGGAGAGGCCAGAAGCGCGTCGACCGCGGTGTTCAGTTTTTGTGCAAGGGCAAGACTGTCTTCATACCCTGCCTGTGCGATATCAGCATAATTTTTCAGGATGTCTTCCGGCGTATGTGCCTGTGCAAAGACGGAGCTGCAAAGTAGCGTGGTTGTTGTAAAAAGCGTCGTTCGGAACATGGGGCCCTCGTTTTTCTTGGTGCGTTGGCCCGCTATAGATGAGTTTTTTAGTCAGGTAAAGCATTCTTGACTACTTTTGTCAGATTTTAAAGACCCGGCCCCTTTCGCCTTGTAGAACGGTAATTAGCAAGTCTTTTCTGCTGCTTACAACTTCTCAAGACATTCCAGCGCATCAAGAAGTGCTTCATATTGCTCGCGTCCAAGATGGCGCACATAGCTGTCCGCAATCTGGCCAGCCTGCTTCAGATTATCGTCAATTATCTGTAGTCCTGCCGCCGTAATCTCCAGCGTCTGCCGTCGCCGGTCGGCGATATCCTGAGTGCGCGTCACCAAACCGTTTGCAACCATCGCCTGAATGATCCGCGTCAGGCTTGGCAAAAGCAGGCTGGTCCTCTCGCCCAAATGCGTTGCATCTTGCGGACCATACTCTGCCAGCACACGAAGAATTCGCCACTGCTGTTCCGTGATGCCAATCGGTGCAAGCATCTCGCGCACGGGTCCCATGACCTTTTCGCGGGCACGCATCAATGCAATCGGGAGAGACCGTCTGGTCAATGGCAGCTCGGCTTGCGGCGGCGTTTTTTGTGGTCCTGGCATCAATCCTCCTCGAACTTTTTCTGTGACGGTCTCATATGAAAAGCGAGGACGAACAGGATCAACTGCCACCTTGCACACGAGCACCTTAGCGCAGGTGAGACAATACCGAACCGCTTGATGCACTTATGGCCAGACGCTTACCCAAGCGATGCGTGCGCATATAAAGAACAAAAGAAAAGTCTTCGCAACTTTTACTAGATTTAGCCCAAACCGCGCCGTGATTGAAATCCATCAGATCGAGGACATTGGTTGGCACCCTGCCCTTATGAGGAAGCAATGAAACAACCTCTGAGGAAATCGTTAACGTAGAAACTAACCAAGTGTTAAGGTAGAAAAAACCAAAAGGAGAGCAGTCCGGCACCAACGAAATACCAAAACAGGACGGGTTTTCAAAAAAATGTAAGGACATGGGGATGGCCAAACAAAAAATTGCCGTGATCGGCGGCGGTGTGGGTGCGATTACGGCAGTGTATGCCATCACGCAAACGCCAGACTGGGACAAGAAATTCGATATCACCATTTACCAATTGGGTTGGCGTAATGGAGGCAAAGGCGCCAGCGGGCGCAATGCCGATTTCGGCCAGCGAATTGAAGAACACGGGCTGCATGTCTGGGCAGGTTTCTATGACAATGCCTTTCGCAATATGCGTCGTTGTTATGAGCAACTGGTCGATCTGGGGTTGCGCAAGGAAAGTGACCCACTGGGCACGATGGACAAAGCGTTCAAACCCCTGTCCCACTTATTCTTAGCCGAGCGGGTGCCAACAACATCGCTGGACGCAAACCAATGGCGCCCTTGGGTGATTGATTTACCCAGCAATGACAAACAGCCAGGTTCGGAAACTAAAGTGCCCAGCCCGTTCCAGATGATGATGAGCATTCTTGAGATCGTCATCGAATTTATGAAGAAGGGTGAACTGGAAGATGGGCCTCATCGCCAGTTGGGCATCGTACTTCCCTCAGGATTGCAGGGGCACCATCAAGCTATTCTTAGCCACTTAAACTCAATGCCTGCTGATCCGGCAAAGCACACAACTCGCGATACCAATATCCTGCTGGACTTTATCATCGACGCACAGGCTGCTGTTCATGCGATGGAAACGCCTAAGAACATTCAGGACGACGCAAAGCGCCGCGGCTTGTATCTGGTTGATATCGGGCTGGCCTATATGCGTGGGGTCGTTGGGTCCGACACTTTTACCAGCGGGTATGATGTGCTTGATCAGTGGGAGTTTAAGGATTGGCTACGGATGAACAAAGCAAGCGATCAGGCGTTGGATTGGGTTGCCATTCGCGGCTGCTATGATTTTGTGTTCGGCTTTCCGCTAGGCAACACCGACCGTCAGGGTGACACCGGCGCGGGCACCGCAATTCGCGCCATGTCCCGCTTGATTTTCACCTATTCGACCGCAATCTTTCACAAGATGCAGGCCGGTATGGGCGACACAATCTTCGGCCCTTACTATCAAGTGTTGTCGGCCCTTGGCGTGAAGTTCGAATTCTTCTGCGCAGCCCGCGAATTGCACCTGAACGACACCGGCACGCGTATTGACCGCCTGTCAATGGTCCGTCAGGCCGAAGTGAAATCGGGACACTACCAACCCTTGGTCGACGTCGGAGGTCTCCCCTGCTGGCCATCCGAGCCGCTTTGGTCACAGCTTGTGGATGGTGCAAAACTGAAGAAGCAAGGCGTTGATTTCGAATGCGAGAAATCGCTGCCAACCGGCGCGCCGTTCAAGCTGGAACGCGGCAAAGATTTCGACATTGTGCTTCTGGGTGCGTCGTTGGGTTCGCTACCCTATTTGACGCGCGAATTGTCAGCGACGTCAGACCGCTGGCGCATGATGCTGGATCGGGTGAAAACGGTTGGCACCCATGCCGCCCAACTGTGGCTGAAAAAATCTGCCAAGGATCTGGGGTGGGAGGCACAGGTGGAGGCGCATAATGACGCCAAGGCCATTCCTTCATCGCCCATGCGCACGATCATCACCGGATTTGCCGAACCTCTGGACACATGGGCGGACATGTCCCACCTGATCCAACACGAGGCTTGGCCCGATCCCGGTCCGACTTCAATTTCATACTTCTGCGCACCTGCGCTGGATGGTGAAACACTGGATGAATTCGACACAAATATCGCAACATGGATGGACAAAGACCTGCCGGATATTTGGCCCAACGCCAAAAAACGCGGCAAGTTCGACAAGGGGTTGTTCTATCAAAGCCCCGAGGCAGCGGTTTATTCCCGCGTCAATATGTACGGGTCTGAACGCTATGTTCTATCGGTCACCAACAGCGTCTATCACCGACTTGCTCCATCCGAGAGCGGGTTCTCCAACCTGTATCTCGCGGGGGACTGGACGCGCTGTGGGCTGAACGCGGGCTGCGTTGAGGGCGCCACAATGTCCGGGATCGCCTGTGCGTCGGCCATTACGGGGGTCGACCTTCCGAATGTCGGTGCCGATGATATCCCGCGCGAAAACACCCTGCCTGAAAAGGCGATGTTTCAGACGAACTCGATTTCCGGAACCGCCTGGCCGCTGACACCATTCTTTGCGCGGGGCGAAATGACGGGCGTTTTCTTCTTCTATGAACGTCCGCGTGAAGAAGTGGCGGTAATGCTGCCCGATGGCATTTTCCTGGGTCACTGCCCGATGGTACGACCGGGCTATCACCCGGTGGGCATGTCCTTTTGCAGCTACCACAATGTGCGCGGATCGTTCATTCCGAATTTTCTGGCCATGCGCCCATATGGCGAAGCGACATTCGCAATCCCCTATACACACACAGATGAAGGACTCTCCGCACCGCTTCTGTATCCGCGCCGACTTTACGTCAACAATGCCTCAGCCATCTTCGCCGGCAAATTTTTCTATGCGATGCCCAAGTCAAACGCCGACATTAACGTGGAAAATTCCCGTTTCACCGCCTCGAATGCAGACGGGTTGTCGATTGAATACTGTGCCCAGCAGCATCGCGATCCCGTCGCCTTGTCGGGACATGCGGCCCACGGGGCCATATCGGACTTACTGGATATGACATTTGTCACCCGCAATGCACGCGGGCGCATGTTTTATAACGCGTTCGATCTGCAACTGGACCGATCCTACGTTGCACCGGTCACTGGAGAAGTTTCGGTCACGGATCCCAGTGCAGACGGCTTTCCAAATACGCAAATGGATGTCAGGCCGCTTTTGGATGATCGCGGTCGGGGGCTTCCGGGTGCGTTCAGGATCTGGTGCTCATGGTCGATGACCAACCCATTAGACAGCCGCCGCGTTAGACATGCGGCAGAAGCACGGTCCTGGGTCCGGCGCAACGATTGAGGATATAATGCAGGTTATTAGAGGATATAATGCAGGTTATTAATTGCTTGGCATGTTCCGAGCCGCTGGTTCAGGGTGCAAAATTCTGTGGGCACTGCGGTGCAGAAGCGGTTCTGGACGCACAGAACCCCGAATTACGCGTTTTGACAATCCAATTTGTCGATCTGGTCGGGTCGACCGCTTATGCCAATTCAGCCGAGCTTGAGGACTACGACGACACAATCGCAGCGTTCCACGCGCTGGTCAGCAATGTGGTCACAACCTATCGCGGCACCGTCTTGCAACGCTATGGCGATGGTGTCCTGTCATGTTTTGGGCTGGGCCATGACGGGGAAGATTCCGCGCTTTCCGCTATTGCTGCCGGTCTGTCCATTGCAAAAAGCGCCCCGGATAAACTGCACGGCCATAATGTTCGCGTCGGGATCGACAGCGGTCAGGTCATGTGCCGGGTGGGCCAAACCGGCACACTTTTCCCGCAATTGGCAGGGTTGCATGTCAATCGCGCAGCCCGCTTGCAGGAACAAGCCCAAACCGGTGGCGTCGTTATCTCGGGCGAAACACAATCGTTCTTGTCGCGGTTGGCAAAGCTGGACATCACGTCGCATGAACAACTTGCTCTGAAAGGCATCGACCAGCCTGTTGAAATAATCGGCGTAACTGGCTTTACATTTCTTGAGCAATCGGACAGTGGCAGAAAGCTCCTTGAGCGCGAGAGCGAACTGTCAACCCTAATGGGAAGTACAGCGACAACCTTCGCACTGGTTGGGCCTGCCGGAATCGGCAAGTCAGCGGTGCTGAATGAACTGGTCCACCGCCTTGATACGACGCCCGTCATCTGTTTGGACGCACGGGCAAATCTCAGCCAAACAGCGCTGTTTCCCGTGATAGAGGCCGTGCGAAGCGAGCTTTCCCTCACCGACGCCTCGCCTCCAAGCGTGTTGCTGGCAGGCCTATCAGGCATCGGTTTCGCCCCCTCTGAGCAAGACCTGAACCTGATGGCTTCCGTTCTGGGCCTTCGTGATGCAACGCCAGTGCGTCTTCCTCCGGAACAACAAAAAGCACGCCGAATTGAATTGATGACCGAAGCCCTGCACAGGCTGGCTCAACACAAGAAGGCGGCATTGGCATTCGACGACTTTCACTGGGTGGATGAAGAAAGTGCAACCGTCCTTCGCAAACTGATCAACGATCCAGGGTTCACGAACCGAATAGTTATCACCAGCCGACGTTGTGACCAGATGACCACGTTGATTGACGAAGCAGATATCCAAGCGATCGACCTTCAACCATTGTCTGACACGGCTGCTTATGATGCGCTTGCCGCATATAAAGAATTGAAGGATGAAACGCGTCGCAGCATCATTTCCGGCGCAGAGGGTAACCCGTTGTTCCTGTTGGCTTTGGCAGAGCGTTCTCGCCAACTGGGCAATCAAGCCGGTAATCTGCCCTTGCCCCAAACCATCGAAGCAACTTTCCAAGCAATCATCGACGGACTTGGTCCTTTGAAAGATGTAGTTCAATGTCTTTCAATCTTGGGGCGTGTTTTTGATCCTGAACATGCAAAGTTCCTGTTGTCCGACCGAACCGGTATCGAAGACGAACTGCGTGTTCTGACCATCAACGGTGTTCTACACAAGCGGCGCGATGGTTTGACATTTGACCACATCCTTTTGCGCGATGCCGCCTATGAGATGCTGCCCGGAAAGCGCCGCCGCGCCCTTCATCTGCAATTTGCTGATCAGTTGCGACAGGAAGAACCAGAACTTGTTGCCCGATTGCCAGAGCTGCTGGCCGACCATATTCTGGCTGCCAAAGCCCACGATCAGATCCCGTCAGCCTGTATCGCTGCGGGTGTCCGAATGTTGATGGCGGCCAACTTCGACCCGGCCATCAAATATCTGGACAGTGCACAGGTTGATATGGAGAAGCAGGCGAAGGGTAAGTTCGTCACGCGGGAAGAATACCTCCCGGTTTTATCGCTGCATGCCAGTGCCTTGGTACAACGACTGGGATTTTCTCATCCGAATGTATTGGACAGCTATAAAAAGCTCGAAAGTGCAATCAGCTACGCCAAGGGCACCGACCGACAACGGATGATCACGCTCTACGGCCTGTTCGCTCATCGTATCATCAGCGGCGAAGTCCGTTCCAGCCGTGAATTGGTTGACCAAATGGAAAAGCTAACCAAACACGGGTCTGATGAACTTTCCGTCTTGTGGTTGGTTAACAAAACCGCTCAAGAGCTTTATTCCGGTGAATTCGAAGCGGCCGAGAACAGCAGTAATGCGTTGAAAAACCTCTATCGCTCAGAAGATCATGGGATGCTGTTTGTCGAAATCGGTGCAGACCCCTTGGCTGCGGTCCTGTCGGCAGATGCGCATATCCTTATTCGCAAAGGTGACAAGACTGGCGCTGTAGAAGCGATTGCGGCCGCAAAAAGCCACCTAAACGCGATCGGCGCAACAACGCAGTTGCCTTGGATTCATATTTTTGGGGCACAGGCATATTTTGAAGGCGGTCATTTGCCGCTTGCCTTGGCCGAAATCCAGACCGGCATTGAAATTGCTGACGAGCAGAATGCCGGATTCTGGTCGTTGATTGGACGGTTGTGGCAATCACTGCTTAGAGTTTATGACGGCGATCTGGAGGCTGCACCTATGTTCGAAGGCTTTATCAGCCATGCCAGTGCCATCGGCGCCCAGTTAAATCTGCCATTTTACAATGCTGTGCTGGCTAAGGTGAAAGCTGCGAATGGCGATCTGGAGGACGCTCAGGATTTGATCAAGCAAGCCGAAGAGATGATCGAAACACGCGGCGAACGTGAATGGATGTCTCGTTTCGAAGCAATCCGTGCGGACATCGAAAAAAGCGGGCGGTCGGCGCCTCCGGGTCGGACAACCCGGAGTTGACGTAGCGCCTTCACCACTCACGGCCACCATAATTGATGTAGCCCTACCCGACCGTCATCTGTCAGGTGGAAGCACCCCAGAAATGTCCGGCAGAAGCCGGGATGTAATGTCGCTCCAACGCCGCAATGCGGCCACCCAAAGCGATACCTTGCTAAGTTATCGTGCTAAAAAACCTTTTGTTTTAGGGCCTTCAGCGCTTCCACCTCTATGTATAAGCGCAAATTGCGTCAAAACTTGTGACGCAGGTCACACTTGCAGACATGTTTGCAGCGAATATGTGATTATTTCATGAAAGGCGCAGTTATCCGCATCATTTTCAATCGCCATCATTTAACGCGATGTCTTCCAGCGCATTCAGATTCGTAACAACGACCGCCCCTTTTTCAAACTGCGCAATTCCGTCCTTGGCCCATATGCGCAACTGTCGGTTTACGTTTTCACGTGTCAACCCTGCATAAGCCCCTAGCCAACTTTGACTGACCTGAACCCGGTTGTTTCCAGCTTCCGCATTCTGATCTTTCAACAGACGCAGAACGCAGCTGGCCAGTCGCGACCGACCGCTGGCCAGTGCCTTCAGTTCAAACATCTCAGACGCATTGCGGGCTTTCTGGCAGAGGGCCATAATGACAAGAATGGCGCTGTCGCCATCCTCTCTCAGGATTTGCAGAACTTCACGGCGGGCCACTTCCAAACCAATTACCGGTTCGACAGCGACAACATCGGCGCTGCGCGGTCCGCCATCCAAACAAGCGATGTCACCTATAACTTCACCTGCGCCGACCAGACCCAGAATGGACTTCTGGCCCGTTGCGGTGGTGATGCTGACTTCCGCTTGTCCCGATTCCATGATCAGCAATGATGCCCCAGGATCACCATGGCTGAAAATCTGTGCACCTTTCTTGAAGTCACATCGCCGCCCTTTTTCAGCAAGTAACTCAAGTGTTTGACGCTCTAGCGCTTCGATGACCATGTTGCCCCCCACGATAACGCCGACACCAAGCACTCAGCGTCGAAACTGACCTGATGCTTAAATCAGATAATCGCAAAGGGAAACATGTTTGCGCCCGCTATCCGGATCAATCGAACGGGTGTTCAGACACCTGCTAAAGTGAGGCTTCCAGCAATTGCTTTGAATATGGATGCTCGGCGTTCATGTGCCTGAGCACATCAACATCCAGCACCTCGACAATCTCGCCATCCTTCATCACCGCAAGACGGTCGCACATATGGCCCACCACAGAAAGGTCATGGGACACCATCACATAAGTCAGGTTGTGCACCATACGCAAGTCTGCCAGCAGGTTCAGAATTTCTGCCTGCACCGACACATCCAGCGCCGAGGTGGGTTCGTCAAGCAAAAGCAAATCTGGTTCCGGTGCAAGAGCACGGGCAATCGCCACACGCTGCCGTTGACCACCAGAAAGCTGATGTGGGTACCGAAAGCGGAATTTCTGCCCCAGCCCCACGTCGTCCAACAGCTTTACCACCCGCGCGTCAATATCTTTAAACCCATGCAGATGTAAGGTTTCACCCAAGACCTGATCAACCGAATGGCGCGGGTGAAGCGAGGCATAGGGGTCCTGAAACACCATCTGAACGGTTTTGAAGAACGACTTGGGCCGTTTGTGCCCAATCACCTGACCCTCAACCGTGATTTTGCCCGACCAATCGGGCGCCAAGCCGGTTATGGCACGCAAGATCGTAGACTTTCCCGACCCACTTTCCCCAACCAAACCGAAACTTTCACCCTGCGCCACATCGAATGTGGCATGTTTGACGGCGTCCACCCGGTCGCGATGGGTGCCGAACCAGACGTTCAGGTCCTGAACTTCTAACATCTTCATACGCGACCACTCACACTTGGTGCTTCGGACCACGCGGGGTCACGCTGCAACACTTCAAGCCGGTCGCGTGGCGCGTCCAGCCGGGGAAGTGAGTTCAGCAGTCCGCGGGTGTAGGGGTGCTTGGCCTCATGCAACTTGTCAGCATCACATACCTCGACAATGCGGCCCGCATACATGATCAAGACCCGGTCACAGAAATCGGCGACAAGGTTCAGGTCGTGACTGATAAAGATCAGGCCCATGCCGCGTTCCTTCACCAACTTGTCCATGATATCCAACACTTGTCGCTGCACGGACACATCCAGCGCTGATGTCGGTTCGTCCGCAATCAAAATTTCGGGGTTCGGGATCAGCATCATTGCGATCATGATCCGCTGGCCCATCCCGCCTGACATCTCGTGTGGGTAAGCGCGCATGACCCGTTCGGGGTCTCGGATTGACACGGCTTCAAGCATCTCAAGTGACTTGTTGTATGCCTCAGACTTTGAGGCTTTGCTGTGCAGACGATAGGCTTCGATGATCTGGTCGCCGATGGTCATCACCGGGTTCAGCGAGAATTTGGGATCTTGCATCACCATGCTGATCCGTTGCCCGCGCACATCTCGCATTTCCTTTTCGGTCTTGCCCAGCAGGTTGACGCCCTCAAGGTTGATGTGATCGGCTTCAACGATTCCCGGTGGCCGGATCAGGCGCAGGATGGCGCGGCCCGTCATCGACTTACCGGACCCGCTTTCGCCTACGATCCCCAACCGCTCGCGCCCCAATGCGAAAGACACTCCACGCACGGCGTCAAACACCCCATGGCGGGACGGGAATTTCACCCACAAGTTTTCAACGTCAAGAAGGATGCTCATCATTCACCTGCTTTCGGGTCAAGGACGTCACGCAAACCGTCGCCCAGAAGGTTGAAGGCCAAAGACACCGTGAAGATAGCCAATCCGGGCATGGTGGCGACCCACCAGTGATCCAGAATGAACCGGCGGCCTTCCGAAATCATCGCGCCCCATTCCGGGCTGGGGGGTTGCGCACCAAGGCCAAGGAAACCAAGACCAGCGGCGGCGAGGATAATCCCTGCCATATCCAGCGTTACCCGCACGATCAGCGAAGAAATGCACAGTGGCCAGATATGCTTGGTGATGATCCTCAGCGCGCCTGCCCCCTGCAGCTTGATCGCGCTGATATAGTCCGACGACCGGATCGTCAGCGTTTCAGCCCGCGCAATCCGCGCATAGGGGGGCCAGGCGGTCAGCGAAATGGCAAGCACTGCGTTTTCAATCCCAGCGCCCAAGGCCGCCACAAAGGCCAGCGCCAGAACCAGCCGCGGGAACGCCAGAAAGATATCAGTGATGCGCATCAAAACGGTATCCGTCCAGCCGCCCACATAGCCCGATATCGTGCCGACCAGAAGCCCTGCGACCGGCGCGATCAGCGCAACCAGCGCCACGATGTAAAGCGTGATCCGTGCGCCATAGATCAGCCGAGACAGAATATCCCGACCCAGACTGTCGGTGCCAAGAACATGCTCATCTGTGCCCAAAGGTGCCAGCCGGTTGCCCAGATCCTGCACAAAGGGATTATGCGGCGAAAGCCACGGCGCGGCGGCGGCGATGACAACCAGCGCCACCAGAATTCCCAACCCGATCATCGCCATCGTGTTGCTGCGAAAAGACAGCCAGCCCTGATAGAAAGCCGAAATTTTCGCATGGCGGCGTGACGTCGGAGTGTCCGTCAACAGCCATTGTTTCAGTGTTAGTTCAGTCATTGTTACTGTCCCGCCCTATTTCGCGCGTGGATCAAAGACCTTGTAGAGCAGGTCAGAGAATATATTGAGCAGGATGAAAACCAAACCCACCACGACGGTGCCGCCAAGCACAGCATTCATGTCGGCAGACAGTAGGGCCGTGGTGATATAGCTGCCAATGCCGGGCCATGAGAAGATGATCTCGGTCAGGACGGACCCTTCCAGAAGGCCTGCATAGCTCAGCGCAATCACCGTGATCAGTTGCACGCGAATGTTCTTAAACGCATGTTTCCAGATCACGTCCCATTCCGACATGCCCTTCACACGCGCGGTGGTCACATATTCGGCGCTGAGTTGTTCCAACATGAACGACCGCGTCATCCGGCTGATGTAAGCCAATGAATAGTAGCCAAGAAGCGATGCAGGCAGGATGATGTGGGAAAACGCGTCCTTGAATACGTCCCAGTTTCCATCAAGCACGGCGTCCAAAAGCAGCAAACCGGTGACACTGGGCACCACGTCAACATAGAAGATGCCGACGCGGCCCGGTCCACCGACCCAGCCAAGTATTCCATAGAAGACCAGTAACCCCATCAGGCCCAGCCAGAAGATCGGCATGGAATACCCGACAAGCGCAACGACACGTGCGATCTGGTCAATCCACGATCCCTTGCGCACAGCCGCCAGAACGCCAAGAGGCACGCCCAGAACAACGCCAAATAGGATACCGAGTGTGGCAAGCTCAAGCGTGGCTGGGAATACCCGCGCGATGTCTTCCGACACTGGACGCGCGTTCAGCAACGAGGTGCCAAAATCCAGGTGCAGTACATCCCAGATATAGTAAAGAAACTGTACAATCAGGGGCTTGTCCAACCCAAGTTGCTGATAAACAGCGTCATAGGTTGATTGCGAAGCACGTTCTCCCACGATCGACAACACAGGATCAATCGGCATGACCCGCCCGATGATGAAGGTCACAAACAACAGGCCCAGAAGCGTCACCGCAATCGACCCCAGCGTTCGAAGGGTTGTGCGCGCAACAGGCCATAACGTGGCGGAAAGAGGCGCCCTTGGCGGGCGCCTCTCGTGATTGTCTTCGCTCAGGGCCATTTACTTGGTGACCTGCCAGTAAGCGGCAGAGGTCACAGCCTGTCCCGTGGACCAGTTCATTACGTTCTCACGCAGCGCAGACTGTTCGATCTGCTGGAACATGATCGCGAAGGGCGAGATGTCGCGGAACTCGGCCTGTATATCCTGATACATCTGGATCCGCTTGTCGCGATCGCCTTCGGTCACGGCGGCTTCGACTTTTTCGGTCAGCCCGCCCGTATCCCAACTGTTGCGCCAGGCCAGAAGGCCGGTGGCCTGTGCTTCGTCGCTGTTGTCGGGGTTATAGGCAAACGTGCCCGCATTTGTTTGCGGGTCAGGATAGTCCGGCCCCCAAGCCCCCAGATACATGTCCAGTTCGCGGGCGCGATACCGGGCAAGGATCTGTTTTGCGGTGCCCACGGTGATGTTCAGGGTGATCCCGGCTTGCGCCAGCGTGTTTTGCAGGGATTGCGCGATTTCGATCCGCTCCTGCGCTTCACGCACACCGGTTTCGATCTCAAGCCCTTCAACACCTGCTGCGGCCAGAAGTTCCTTGGCCTTCTCGATGTTCAGCGAGAAGGGGTTTTCCTCGGACGCGCCGAGATAAGTCGCGGGAAGGAAGTTCTGATGGATTGTATACTGACCTTTCAGGAAGCTGTTCTTCATCCCTTCATAGTCGATCAGGTATTTGAATGCCTGCCGCACCTCGGGCTTGGACAGCTCGGGGTGTTTCTGGTTCAGCGACAGATACATCAGACGGCCCTTGAGCTCGTCTTCCACCTTGATGCCGCCAGCTTCCATCACACCGGCAATGTCTTCCGGGTTCAGGTTGCGGGCGATGTCGATGTCTCCGCGTTCCAGAAGCAGACGCTGCGACGCACTTTCCAGCACGTGACGCACGATCACCCGCTCCATCGCAGGGGCGCCGCCGTAATAGTCGGGGTTCGACACAAGCGTCACGCTTTCATTCGGCTTCCAGCTGTCCAGCGTGTAAGGCCCGGACCCGGCCGAGTTTGTCTTGAGCCAGGTATTGCCCATGTCACCCTCGACCTCGTTGGCCATGACGACTTCCTTGTCGACAATTGCACCGATGGTGGCCGTCAGGCAGTTCAACACGAACGAGGTCGCATATTGCTTGTCGGTGGTGATCATCAGCTTGTTGCCGTCAGCCTTAATGGTCTCAGCCACGTTTTCCGGCGTGAACCCGAACTGAGTCAGGATAAACGCCGGCGTCTTATTCAGAATGACGGCCCGTTGCAGCGAATACGCGGCGTCTTCGGCCCGCACCGGGTTGCCGGAATGGAACGTGACCCCTTCGCGCATGGTGAAGGTGATGGTCTTGCCATCCTCGCTGACCTCCCAGCTTTCGGCAAGGCCCGGTTGGTAGCCCGCAGCAAGGTCAAGCGGGTCCAAGTAGACCAGACGATTATAGATATTGCGGCTGATGTCCGAGCCAGCGAACTCGAAACTCTCGGCTGGGTCCAGCGTGGTCACATCATCGATACGGTTGGCGATGACCAGCATGTTGGCGGGTGTCTCGGCGTGGGCGGCAAAGGATGACACCCCCACGGCAAGACCGATCGCAGCACTTGTTAGCAATCTGTTGATGGTATTCATATTTGAACCTCTCCTGTTCGGTTACTGTTTGGGCTGCATGCAGGTTGGGGCTATTCCCCCCACGTTTTTTCCAGCACACGCAGCCAGTTTTGATGGCAAAGCTTAGATATTAATGCCTCGCCATATCCGTATTGCGCCATGGCCTGCCTGAGCTTTGGCAGACCGGCACAAGTCGTTACGTCTTGGGGCACGACAGCCCCGTCATAATCTGATCCCAAACCGACGCGATCCTCGCCCAGATGTTCTATCAAATGGTCTAGATGGCGCAGCATTTGTGTCAGCGGCACATCTGACAGCATCCTCCCGTCATCGCGCAAGAAGGCCACCGCAAAGTTCAACCCGACCATACCATCGCTTTCGCGGATCGCCGCCAGTTGTTTGTCGGTCAGATTGCGACTGTGCGGACATATGGCGTGGGCGTTTGAATGGGTTGCCACCAAGGGTTTGGTCGAATGGCGCGCAACATCCCAGAATCCGGCTTCGTTCAGGTGGGACAAGTCTATCATGATGCCAAGCTCATTGCACCGACGGATCAGGCGCAGCCCGTGATCGGTCAATCCATCCCCGATATCCGGCGTGGCGGGATAGCGAAACGGGACACCATGACCGAAGATCGTCGACCGGCTCCAGACCGGGCCAATCGAGCGCAGCCCTGCTTGATACAGCACCTCAAGCGTATTCAGCTCTGCGTCAATCGCTTCGGCCCCTTCGATATGCAGAATGGCGGCGATGTGACCAGCTTCGAGCGTCTTTCGTATCTGCGCTGCCGTGCGGCAAACGGTCAGCGCACCACGATCTTGCAGGTCAAACAGAATGGCGATTTGCGCCATGGCTACGGGAAACGCGTCTTCCCAGTCGATTGGGTCAGGCAGAGGCAGATCATAGCTTGGCTTCGCCATCTCCTCCATCTTGAAGTCCGCATCGACCGGAGACGGAATGTAAACGGCAAAAAACCCACCTCCAAAACCACCTGCTCGGGCGCGTGGAATGTCGATGGCACCATCGCGACCAGTCAAGAAGGTTTGTGCAGCGGCTTTACCGCCACCGCGATAAAGCTTCAGCAAAACGTCGTTATGCCCATCAAACACCAAAGGTGTGGTTTGGCCGCTCACGTGTGATTTCCCCCAAGGCAACACCGCGCCAGCTTATGTCAGAGTTTCTCATAGACGAGAGAAATCTTCATGATATTTTCTCATAAGGTGATTACACTTATGAAGAGAGAGCCTTATGCCGACCAAATCCTGGCATAGTTTGCCCGAATATCAGGCCCTTCGCGCCTTGATGGAAAGCGGTACGACATCAAAAGCGGCGGTCAGACTAGGCTTATCGCAATCCGCAGTCAGCCGTTCCATAGCCAGCCTTGAAGCCCGCACAGGCCGAATCCTTTTTGAGCGTGAGGGGGGACGTTTGCGCCCCACCAGCGAAGCAGTGCAGATGAACCGGCGGCTGGATCCGTTGTTCGAGGCGTTAGACCGGATCGACGGCCACCCCGAAATGGCCCGCGAAACCCTGCGCCTGATCGCGCCCCCGACTTATGCCCACCGCTTCCTAGTGCATCACATTGCGACCTTTCTGAAAACCAACCCGCATTTCTATGTCAGCCTTGATGTGGCTCCGTCCGAAGATGTCATTCGCGGCATCCTCGACCGGCGGTTTGATTTGGGTGTCAGCGGGGTTGAGCTGTCGCGGAACGGTGTGAAACTGACCCCTTACCGGTCTGCCAGCGCGGTTTGTGCAATGCCACATGATCACCCACTGGCAGACAGGCCGATCATCCACCCTGCCGACCTGCATGAACAGTCGGTTGTGGCCTTGACGCACCGCCACGCCCGGCGCGCGCAGCTGGATAAGGTGCTGCAAGCACACCGCAGCACGCCCCGCATTGTGGCCGAGGCCTCAACGTCGTTTGCGGCGGTTGATCTGGCAAAAGAAGGGCTGGGGCTAACCATCGTGAACCCGTTCCCCATCGTGCAATACCGATCCGATGATGTTGTCTTTCGCCCTTTTGCCTCGCAGATCGAATACCGCAGTTATTTCGTGTCCTCAGACGACAGACCCACCTCCAGCGTCGCACGCGCCTTTATGAGGCACCTCAGATTGCACACTGCAAAGGACCCCTTCTCGAAAAAGGCGTGAATGCCGAAATTGGGACACACCAAGCTGATCGCAAACCACTTGGGCGAGAACCGAATTGTATGCCGGTTGGCTTGGTTCTAGTATTAGGTCAGCATGAAACGGTGACAGAGGTCGCGGTCTGACAGGCCCGCCTGCTTGATCCACGCATTTGGCAGGAACCCGTTGCTGGAAGAAATAAAATCCCTTGCGTATCTGACACTTGGCACCGCCCGTGATCTGGCGCCCATCGTTGGCGTCGTGGCAATGTTTCAATTTCTGATCCTGCGGCAACCCATGGATGATGTGGGCGAAAAGCTAATTGGGCTTCTGTTTGTCATGGCCGGGCTGGCAATCTTCATTCGGGGGTTGGAACTTGCGTTGTTTCCCATCGGAGAATCTCTTGCAGATGCCTTCGCCAACAAAGGCAGCCTGTTCTGGCTTTTGACCTTTGCCTTCTCGTTGGGATTTGGCACCACAGTGGCAGAACCAGCCCTGATCGCCGTCAGCCGCGAAGCGGCAAGGGTCATGTCCGACATCGGGGCCGTTGGCCCAACCAAGGGCGAGCAGACCAGCTATGCCGATGCGTTGCGATATACGGTTGCTGCGGCTGTTGGATCGTCCCTTGTTATCGGCGTAATGCGGATATTGCTGGGCTGGCCGATCCATTATCTGATCATCGGGGGTTATGTTCTTGTCGTGATCATGACCGCTTTTGCCCCGGCCGAGATCATCGGCATCGCCTATGACAGCGGCGGCGTAACGACATCGACTGTAACCGTGCCCCTGACCACCGCGCTGGGGGTCGGTCTGGCCAGCGTCATCAAGGGTCGCAACCCGATGATCGACGGCTTTGGACTGGTCGCTTTTGCCAGCCTTCTGCCCATCGTTTTCGTGCTGGGCTTCGGGATCGTGGGGTCAATGCGATGATCCACGAATTGCTGATCACTTTCGTTGCGACCATCAAAGATGTGCTGCCGATCCTTGCCGTCCTGATCTTTTTTCAGGCCGTCGTGCTGCGCAGGCCTGTGCCGCATCTGCGCAATGTTCTGGTGGGTGGTGTCTATGTCGTGCTGGGTCTGGGACTATTCCTGTTTGGCTTAAAAGAGGCGCTGTTCCCGCTGGGCGAAGCCATGGCCCGCCAGTTGACCGACCCTGCCTTTCTGGTCGATCCCACGGATTGGACCGCACATGGCTGGACGTATCTGTTCGCCTTCGCCATTGGGTTTTCCACCACGATCGCCGAACCATCCCTGATTGCCGTCGCCATCAAGGCTCGCGAAGTATCTGGCGGAACAGTGAGGGAATGGGGACTTCGTATCGCGGTTGCGACCGGCGTGGCCCTGAGCCTTGTGTTCGGTACCTATCGGATCGTCACGGGAACCCCGCTCTATATGTATATGATTGTGGGCTATGCGGTCGTTATCGTGCAGACCATGTTTGCGCCAAAGAACATCGTGCCACTGGCCTATGACAGCGGTGGTGTCACGACATCGACTGTAACTGTGCCGTTGGTGGCAGCCCTTGGACTTGGGCTGGCCTCGACCGTGCCGGGCCGCAGTCCGGCCCTTGACGGGTTCGGATTGATCGCGCTGGCCAGCCTGTTTCCGATGATCACGGTTATGGGCTATGCGCAACTGGTGCAATGGAATGACGCGCGGCGGGCCGAACCGTCTGCGCCAGATGCCAAAACGGAGGACATCGAATGAAGTTCAAACTGATCATCTCGCTGGTGCAGGATGCCTATACGGACGTCATTGTTGACGCTGCCCGCAGTGCTGGCGCCACCGGGGCCACGGTTATCACAAGCGTGCGTGGTGAAGGGTTGGAGAAGAAGAAGACCTTTCTGGGCCTGACGGTAGCCGGGCAGCGGGATATGGCGCTGTTTTTGGTCGAGGAACACCTTGCCGCCAATATCCTTGAAACAATCTGTGTTGCGGGCGAGTTCTTAAAGGAACCCGGGCGCGGCGTGGTCTTCCAGATCGACATCGAAGACGCAATCGGGCTTGAAACACAGGTGAAAGCCCTGAAAGCATCGTTAGAGAAGGACGAATTATGAGCCAGCCGGAAGAAATCCGCGTCCGCGACGCCGTACGGCAAGACCCACATATCATCAACGGCTTGGCATCGGTTGCTGAAGCCTTACAGATCATTGAAACATCCGGACATAACACGTTGGTCATCGAAAAGCGGTCGCCTGATGACGAGTTCGGCGTCCTGACAATCAGCATGATCGCGCGTCAGGTTTTTGCCAAAAACCGCGCACCTAAACGGGTCAGTGTTTACGAGGTGATGGAGAAGCCCGCGATCAACATCTCTGGGAACATGCAGGCTCGATATGCCATCCGATTGCTGACACGGCTAAACATTGATGTCGCATTGGTGGTTGAAGATGATGTGCTGCTGGGCACGGTGGGCCTGCGCGAACTGACATTGGCCGAGGCCGCTTCTGTGGTATCCAACTGACCCGACTGAAAGGGTTGACTCGACGAAGTGATTGACCCAATAGCGATTTCCGGCACAACTTCTAACACGGGAAATTTCATCCACACCGCAATTAATCGCGACGACGTTGAGTGATACGCGTCGCCTTGTCTTACACAATTTTGCACACCGCTTCCCAATTGGGAAAAGGTAAGCATTGCAAACAGAACAGGCCGTTTGATGTCCCGAACATATGATGATTCCTGGTTGCGTAAGAACCTGTCCGAACTTCCATATGCCACTTGCCTGACCGACCCGAACCTGCCGGACAATCCATTGGTGTTCGTCAACGATCTGTTCTGCGATCTGACCGGATACTCTCGCGAACAGTTGCTTGGAAAGAACTGCCGTCTTCTGCAAAGCCTCGCAACTGACCAAGATGAAATTTCACGCATGCGCGACGCAATTGGAAAAGGCAGAGAGATTGCAGCTGACCTTCTAAACACTCGCGCGGACGGCAGCACCTTCTGGAACAGATTGTCGATCAAACCCATCTACGACGATGACGGCACATTGCAGCGGTTCACCGGCGTTCTTATGCAGATCGAAGACAGCCCCATCGAAACGCTGCTGGAAGCACAGCGCCAATCCGAAACTGCCATCACCGAACTGCACCACCGGTTGAAGAACCACCTGTCACTTATTCACTCGTCCGCGCGGCTTCAGATCCGCGAAAGCGGCGAGAATGAAGGGTTGCTGGCGATCATGAACCGCATCCAATCCCTCCAAACACTCTATGCCGGGATGGAACAGGGAAGCGAAGCACCGGCCGAACTCGACCGGGTCGATCTGTTCGCCCACCTTTCCACGATTTGCGAAGCGATTACTGACCTTGAGGAGCGCATCAATTTTGAGTGTGACATCCCTGCGGAGCCAATCGAAGTCAGCATTGATACAGCCACGCAATTGGGAATGATGGTTGCGGAGCTTGTCACCAACGCGATGCAACACGCCTTTGGTGACACCGAGGGTACGATCACGTTGCTAGGTCAGGTCACAACGAATGGTGTCACCATTACAGTCGCCGATGATGGTCGCGGCATGACCGGCACTGAATCCGATGCTCTTGGTTCAGGTTTGGGCGGCAAAATACTGCACCAGATGGCAAAATCCCTGTCAGCCGAATTTTCAACAGAACAGCGCGACACCGGAACGGCCATTCGGTTGAGCCTTAGTTTGAACGACACATAACATCGCTCGAATAGACCCCGAAGCTGCCTCAGCTAATTAATTGACCGATGGTGATCACCAACACCGCCGTGGTCACCAGCCCGGTCAACCCCAGCAAAGCAAACACGCCATCCTTGCTGATCAGTGAGATGGACAGCAACGCGACGACCGCCGCCAGCAGCGATGATGTCATTGGTACCAGCTCAAGAAACGGCATGGCGGCGCCACACAGAAAGCAGACCGAGTAAAGCAGATAGGAAAACGGTGGAAGTGTCAGCACGGCCATCCGGCGCGTGGTGACGTTTTGCACCCATCTCATTGGTCCCTCAAGGCTAGACAAGGCCGTGTGGAGTTTTTGGCCCGGCATATGACGGCGCAGGATGTAGTCAGGCAGCCATAGTTGCTGACGACCAAGAAGCAACTGAGCCGAAACGATCGAAATCAGCAGGCCACAGACCGACGACAACCCCGGCACACCACTTAATGGCGTGACAATGACCAAACTGACAAACAACAAAATCGGCGTGAAAGACGCCACACCCAAATGGTCGATCATTGCCCCGATCGACCTTCCCTTTTGATCACGCAGATCAAGAAGGGTGTCAACAATTTCTGCGATCTGGTTATCGGGGTCAACATCGGGATCGTTTGTCATGCAGCCCCCTGCCTTGGCCGAGCATTTGCGATATCTACAGTGCGATTGCGCGACCACTGACAACAAAAAGCTGCGCACCCAACATGGTTTGAACCGTACCAGAAGACAGGGGCGCGCAGTGTTATTGAGCCGTTTGATTTAGCTGGCCGCACGGCGAAACAGCGTGATCACGAACAAGATCAGGAAGACAAAGAACAATATCTTCGCGATACCAGCAGCCGTACCAGCAATACCGCCAAAACCAAGGAACGCGGCAATCAGGGCGACAACGAGAAAAGTAATGGACCAACCTAGCATGATGTTTCTCCTTTATGTGTTTTCACTTGAAAGAAGAACGTGTGAAAGTCCGTTTGGTTCCCGACTATTCTGGCACGGCCCCAAAATCCGGCGTTGAGATGATCTTGATATCGGCATTGATCAGGGCGTCACGCCCACGTGTCGTCAGGTCTGTCGTGAAGTTGAACTGGTCCCGCAACTCGAACGGATAGGCTTTCAATCGCACACGGGTGGCGTAAACCTCATTGTGCATGATCACCTTCACAGGCCGCGCCCAGTCAAGATAGGGGCTGGTGTGGGCGACATCCGTCAGAATTTCGATGATCCCAGCTGTCGACCGATCCGGTGCAACCATGAACTCGGCGATGCACATCAGGGTTTTTGACCCATCGTTGGCGTTAGAGATGTTTTCGGACCAGATACGGGAATGTGGAATGGTGACAACGTCATCATCAGCGGTTCGAATCTTGACCGAGCGGGTGTGAATATCAATCACTTCGCCATAATCACTACCGATGAGTATCCAGTCACCGGAACGATAGGGACGCTCGAATATCGCCACGATACCCGCCACTGCACTGGTGGCCCAATCCTTGATTGCAAACCCCAACGCCACACCGACAGTGCCCAACACCAGCACGAAATTCTTCAGCGTGACATTGAAAACCATCGGAATGATCAAGACCACAGCGACGGCGAACAAGGTAACCCGTGCCAACGGGATCAGGTTCAAGGCCAGCAAACGAAACTGTGCAGGCAAATGCTCGGCGACGCGCGGCACAACAGAGCGCAGTGTTTGATAGAGCAGAAAACAAAGGACGATGACCAGCGCGATCTGCACAAACGTCCAGCTGGTCACTTCGTTGAACAGTCGGGTCAGATCGTAATTCTCAGCGTTCATCGCAACATCCTAAATCTGATCAAGAGGCAAGCCGGCTTCGGACAGAATGCGCCGCACATGCGGATAGGCCGACTGCCGGATAGATATCTTCCCCGCATCGTCGTCCACCAAACCGACCCGGCCCAGTGCAGAAGCAAGCCCCACCGGCAACGTCATCGGAAGCACCGCGGCCAGGTCTTTTATGGTTAGCGGGCCATGGATCAGTAACGCATGTAACATGAAGTGGCTGATCCGCTCGATCCGCGCGGGCAATTGAGGCAAGATCGGGTCCTGCAACCAAGTCGCTGTATCTTCTGCTTCGCTACCGTCTGCATCGTCATCAACACCTTCCGCGGCGACCTCGCGATTCACTGCGGCATCCAGCAGCCCGATCGCGGCCCATGGACAGCCGCACGCCCGCGCGGCAAGAGTTTTCAGATAAGGATCCTTGATCTCGCCTTCGGCATCTTTGGGCAGGATGCTTTCACCTGACTCGGCAGACTTAAACTCAACCTCGCTCATGTAGGTTCTCACTAGTTCTGCCAAGGCTTTGTCATTGAACGGTGCAAAGCAGCGCGCATCCGATACGACCGCCTCGATGTCAGAGGTCTGTGAGAGATAGGTCCAGGTCCAACTCGACACCCCCAGGAGCACCTTGCGTGACGTGCCATTCAGCTCTGACAAATATGCGCGCATCGCGGCCCGTCCTTCAAGGTTCCGCCGAACCAAAGATGAAATGTCCGGGACGATCAGAGCGCCCTTCCCGGCTGGAACTGCGGCCGCCTCGGCCAATTCCAAACCCCGATCTGTCGCCCAATCGCCGAGCAGGTTTTGCGGCACACTTGGCTGCATCACGAAAGCATATACGGGATGCGATCCATCCGTATGCCGCGCCCAATCCAAATAGAACTTGTCTAAACAATCGAACTGATGTGTCCGCAAGGCGTCCCAAAGCGCATCAGGGATCAAGGTTTCTGAAACAAGTTCCAGATCGTCCGGCAAGAGGTCGGATTTCCCCTTGTCCAGCACTCGTAGCCTTTCCAAAATCCGACGATAGCCGTCCTTCAACGAACTGGTAGCAGGCGCTCGCGGCCAGTCATACCTGCCAACGGGCACAAGTTCAGTGGGAAGCAAGGATGATGTCATTCGGCAACCTGTGAGACTGGGATCGGGGCGCACTTGATGAGTGTGCGATACGTGCTTGAAAATGCAAGGCCTTCCTGGGCAGGTATGATGAGTCTCACGGACTGTAGAGCGGCACCGTTGAGATCGACATTTTTGCTGATCCACTTTCGACCTCGCGCGCGTGTGCGATGTAGATCAGAACCTGATTGGCATCATCAAAGATGCGTTTCACGCGCAGACTTTTCAAAATAATCGACATGCGTTGGCTGAAAACGTCTTCGCCTTCGTCACTGCGATCTATGTCACCAACTATAATTGGTCCCGTCTGACGGCACGATATTGCGCTGTTTGACGGGTCTTCGAACCAATTACCATTCGACAAACGATCAACCAACCCACGTTCGAAATAGGCGATATGGCAGGTAACGCCCTCGACATCCGGGTCTTTGATCGCTTCAATAATGATGTCATTTCCCAGCCAATCGACGTCGACATTCCCCACCTGATCAGCGCGTGCAGGGGAAATCTCTGCAAGGCTCAACAGACACAGGCAAAGCAGGACGTATCTATACAATTTCATGGGCTTGGTCACCTTTTTTAATGCACATCTTTCACTACACCTGGAAAGAGTTTAACCGAAAAGCAACCAAGACCCCACAACGTAGCGAACGTTAACTCCAAAAAAGACATCGCCCTTGGGAACCATTCAGGTCATCCTGCGTTCTTAAACGAAGGAAATTTTAGGATATTCCATGGGGAAGACTTTCATACGGGTATTGGCCTTTGCTCTGATACTGGGCGCCTCATTGCCCGCCGGTCCTGTGTTGGGCCAAGCCAGCAGTGAAGGAATAGATGATGGGATTGAAACCGAAGTCGTCGATACAGACCAGACCATCTCGGTCATCGAAAGCGTACGTGATGACCAGATTGCCGCGCGCATTCAGGCTATCCTGAAAGCGACCGGATGGTATGAAGGCGTTCAGGTCGAAGTGCAGGATGGGATCGTCTTTCTGGACGGCACTGCGACCTCGTCCAAGCGGCAGGACTGGGCACGTGATCTTGCAGCAAAAACCGACGGCGTGGTTGCTGTCGTCAACCGATTGGCAGTGGCGCAGGATACTGATTTCTCGATAGATCCGGCAATCTCGGAGCTGCGCAGCTTGTGGGATAAAACAGTCGCTGCCGCACCGCTGATCCTTTTGGCGTTCTTGATCCTGCCCCTGGCGTTGTTTCTATCAACGGGCGTCGCACGGTTGGCGCGATGGGTATTGAAAAAACGACTGGGATCGCCCTTTTTGCGCGACGTGACCGCGCGGTTCATCGCTTTGCCGGTGTTTCTTGTCGGGCTGTACATCGTGCTACAAATTGCCGGGCTGACGCAGCTTGCAATCTCGGTTCTTGGGGGGGCAGGTGTGATCGGGATCGTCATCGGTTTTGCCTTCCGCGACATTGCCGAGAACTTTCTGGCCAGTTTGTTGCTAAGCCTGCGACAACCTTTTCGGCGCGGAGATTTTGTGGATGTGGCGGGACACCAAGGCATCGTGCACAGTATGAACACCCGCAGCACAGTTCTGGTGTCTCCGGAAGGAAACCATATTCAGATCCCCAATGCCGCCGTTTTCAAAGCGACTATCGAAAACTTCTCGGCCAGCCCCAGTCGGCGTGGGTCGTTCGAAGTAGGCATTGGTTATGACGCCTCAATCAGCGATGTGCAGGAAATCATTTTGCGTGAATTGGCAGAACATGAAGCCATTTCGAACGAGCCAGAGCCGATGGTTCTTGCCGATACGCTGGGTGCATCCACGGTGATCATCAAGATTTACTATTGGTTTAACGGGGAAACAATTTCACCACTGAAACTAAAATCTGTTCTGATCCGGCGCGTGATGAAAGCACTGACTGATGCGGGTATTAGCATGCCCGATGAAGCCCGCGAGATCATATTCCCGGAAGGCGTCCCGTTGGCACCCCCTCAGACCCCTGACCAATCCACGACGCCCACCGCCGCGATGCCCAAACCCAAACGCGAGCCAGAGCGCACCGCGATAGACGAAGATCTATCGAACGAAGTGGACAACCTTGAACCGCAGATGCAGGTGCAAGTCGAAGGCGACAAAAACAGCAACTTATTGGACAGTTGACACATGACCGAAGAAGAAATCGTCAAAGAGCAGGCCATCGAAGACGCCAGCAAGCTGACCGCAACAACGGTTTACGAAGTGATCCGGCGCAGTGGTGATGAAGAATTGGAACGCAGCAACGGGTCTCTGTTCTGGTCGGGTGTGTCCGCAGGGATCGTTATCAGCTTCTCGGTTCTGGGCGAGGCCGTCTTGCGCACTTATCTGCCGGATACATCCTACAGCTATCTGATCGAGAACCTCGGATACTCACTAGGGTTCGTGATGGTGATCATCGGACGTATGCAGCTTTTTACAGAGAATACGATCACGACCGTCCTACCCTTTCTGCACAGCCCAAGTTGGCACATATTCAACAGGATCGTTGTGCTGTGGGCGATCGTTTTGTTTGCCAATGTGATTGGAGCTTTTGCGATCGCGACCTTCTATGCCTACAGCGGCGCTATCACAGCTGAAATATTGCCCGCAATCGAAGAGCTGTCACGCCATGCCACGGGAATGCCCCCTGCCGAAAGCTTTGCTCGGGCAATTCCGGCGGGCATCCTGGTCGCAGCAATTGTCTGGATGCTACCCGAGGCTGGCGCTTCATCCGTGTCGATCATTGTGCTGTTCACATGGCTGATCGCGGCAGGAGATTTCACCCATATCGTCGCCGGGTCGGTGGAAATGGCTTATCTGATTGTTACCGGCGGGCTTGGGCTGCAACAGGCTGTATGTGGCTTCTTTCTACCGGTTTTGGCGGGCAATGTAGTGGGTGGAACAGTCATTTTTGCAATGCTCGCGTGGGGGCAGGTTCGCCGCGATATCAACTGAATCCTCCAACCCTTGAACTCTGACGCGATGATCTTAGCAATAGGTCATCCCTCTGGAACAGCGCGCTAACAACGAAAGGCCAAGCTATGAACAACATGACCATGAGCCTGGGCGGAGCCGTCGTCTTAGCCCTTGATATATATGCAATATACAGTATCCTGAATTCTCGTTCGTCGTCGCTTTCCAAGGTGCTTTGGACGGTCACTATCTTGCTGCTGCCGATCCTGGGCTTCCTTGCCTGGTTGCTGTTTGGCCCCCGCAGCGTGGATTAACGCAACCGGCAGGATGTTTCATTCTCAGTTGGGTGCTTCACCACTTTAGGATTTAGGCAAAACGATGGTGCTGAACAAAGACTACGACCCTACCCGTGATTTCGTCATCGGCAACGAAACGGCTGCCCGAAGGATTGTCTGGTTCGTTGACTTTACCGACAAACCTACTCGGCGTCTTCGGGACATCATCCTGCGGTTGGCAGATCGGCTATCCCCTGATCAGGTCACAGTTGCCATTCGCTTCACCTATCCTGAAGGCGACAAACGGGCAGATATTGCAGCACGAGCCGCCATCGCAGCCGGGCAGCAAGACCGCTTTTTCGACATGTTCACAACCCTGTTTGAAGCGTCGCCGAAATATACGCGCGCATCTGTCATAAAGCTGGCAAACAAGCTTGGACTGGACCTGCCCCGGTTTGAAGCGGATTTGGACGCGCCTGACGTCGCCCAGCGTATCCAACATGACCGCAATTCACTGTCTAAAGAAGTTCCACCCTCCGCGCCTTACCTGTTCATCGACGGGACGCTCTATCAGGGTGTTTGGGATGAAGTAGCCCTGCTGGAAGCGATCGAGCGTCCACTGGGTGTCCGGCTGGAAGTCGCCGCGTTCCGTTTTATCGACTGGGCCGCATCCGCCGGGATGACGTTGATTGTAGCGACAGTGGCCGCGTTGGTTTTCGTCAATGTCGGGTTTTACGACTTTTTCGACACGCTCAGAAACACATCCATCGGCCTGTTTGCGGGAAGCTGGCGATTGGACCTTAGCCTGCTGGCATGGATTAATGATGCCTTGATGGCTCTGTTTTTCCTTTTGGTCGGGATCGAGATCAAGCACGAGTTCGTCGAGGGCGAATTGTCAAATCGCTCGGCTGCGGCCATGCCGATCATTGCCGCATTGGGCGGCATGCTTGTGCCCGCCGGGGTCTATGCGGCATTGAACTGGGGCACGCCCGAGGTGCACGGTTGGGGCGTCCCGATGGCAACGGACATTGCGTTTACCCTTGGTATCCTGGCGTTGCTTGGCAACCGGGTTCCAACGTCGCTGAAAATATTCGTGTCAGCATTGGCCATCGTGGATGACCTTGGTGCGATCCTGGTGATTGCTGCATTTTATGGGCACGGCTTCCACCTGGTGGCCTTCATCACGGCGTGCGTCATCTTTGCAGCAATGATGGCGATGAATGTCGGTAAAATCTATTGGCGTGCGCCCTATCTGATCCTCGGTGTTGTTCTTTGGTATTTCATCCACGAAAGCGGTCTGCATGCGACCTTGGCGGGTGTTCTGACTGCCGTCGCCCTGCCAAGCCGTGCAAAAGCCAACCGGGCCGCTGTGGCTGCCCAGACCGCCAAATTGTTCGAGCGTGACAAACAGATCGGATCAGAAAACATCGTTGCTGCCCCGACTTTCATGCAGTTGCAGACCATCATGGACCGGCTTGGGGCACCGGGCGTTCATGTGCGGCACGCCCTGGAAAACTGGATCAACTTCCTTGTTCTGCCGCTGTTTGCATTCTTCAACACCGGGCTTCTGATCACTGCAAGCAGCGTGAACTTCACGGCTCCCGAAAGCCTTGGCACGATCCTGGGGCTGGTCGTCGGCAAACCGCTGGGCATCTTTCTGTTTGTCTATGCGGCCGCAAAACTGGGCCTAGGTCGGCTTTCATCAGAAATCAATCTGGTACAGGTTCTGGGTGCAGGGTGTCTGGCGGGGGTCGGCTTCACCATGTCGATTTTCATCGCCAACTCGGCCTTCGCGGGCACTCAGTTGGAATCCGTAAAACTTGCGGTCCTGCTTGCCTCATTGATTGCGGCGGTTCTGGGCAGTGTCATCCTTATCTATGCACACCGCGCGGTTCAGAAAAGTGCCGTAAATGAACCTAAGGAGGCCCCAGCTCCTTGATATCCAGAACGCACTTGACCGGTTATGCCAGCGTTTCGGTTGACGAAAAGAACATCGCCTGAGAAATGGCCGATAGCACCTGTTCCGCGCGGAAAGGTTTTGTGATCAGAAATGCAGGTTCCGGCCGTTCTCCGGTCAGCAGACGTTCTGGAAACGCGGTGATGAAAATCACAGGCACGTCGCCATGCGCAGCCAGCAAATCGTTTACTGCATCAATGCCCGAGCTGTTATCCGCCAGTTGGATGTCTGCAAGGATCAGATCAGGGCGACCGTTTGTGCCAATCTCCATCGCCTCATCGTGCGTTTGCGCCACGCCAAAGATCCGGTGGCCTGCGTCAGATACAATCCCTTCCAGATCCATCGCAATGATAGGTTCATCTTCGATGATAAACACCGCACCGCGTGCGGCTTTGGCCAGCTCGGCCTGACCTATGCGGATCAAAGATTCTGCTTCGGCAGTATCTACGCCGAGAACCTTGGCGACATCTTCTGCCGGAAAGTCCTCCAGTGCGTTCAGCAACACAGCCTCGCGCGCATTTTCGGTCAAAGAAGCCAACCGTTTTTGCGCCTTCGCAGCCGCGCCACGATCAGCATCCGAGACAGGCGCACCCGAGCTTTGCCAGATGGTGTGAAACAACTGATACAGCGCCACTCGCGCGCCTTTCTGGGCGGGGATCGTGTCGGGGTTTGCGATCATCGCCTCTAGCACTGCTGCGGCATAGGCATCCCCGGTTGACTGGCTGCCGGTCAAGGCACGGGCATAGCGGCGCAGATAAGGAATATGTATCGCGATGTGGTCCATTTTTTCACCTTTGCCTGTCTTGTCGAACTTTATTTTCCAGAAACGGGAACCCGTTGGTGTTTTGATCGTTGTGTTTATACTAGGCCGGTAAAATCCGAGATAACAGAGTGAAATCAATGTCCGCTAACAACGCCAACAAAAAACGGTCACAAGAATTGATCGACGAGAACCTCAAGATGGCGTTCAGCGAAACGTTGGATGAAGGCATACCGGATCGGTTCAAGGATTTACTGGCGAAACTGAAAGACACCGCCTCTGACAAATCCTCGGAGGAGCCAAAGAAATGACCCTTCCGGATCCCCGCGATGCTGTGTTGGAGCATATTCCCGCACTGCGCGCCTTTGCTCGCAGTCTGACCAAGGATGCCGTCCGTGCAGATGATTTGGTTCAAGAATGCTTGGTCAAAGCCATTGGCAATTTTGACAAGTTCAAAACCGGCACCAACTTGCGTGCCTGGATGTTCACCATCTTGCGCAATACCTTTTATTCCGAACGTCGCAAAGCCGTGCGGGAGGCTGAAGATCCCGAAGGTGAGATTGTCGGGGCTTTGTCTGTGAAGCCAGATCACGACGGCCACATGCAACTGAACGAATTCAAGATGGCGTTTCAACAGCTCAAGGACGAGCATCGCGAGGCCCTGACCCTGATCGGTGCGCTGGGTCTGTCGTATGAAGAGGCCGCCGAAGCCTGCGAAGTTGCCGTAGGGACAATGAAATCGCGCACCAATCGCGCGCGAAAAGAGTTGGCCCGGTTGATGGAGCTGGACGACGACAAACCAACCGAGCTTACCGACAGTCAAACCCTTTCAATTGTCAATCAATCAGGACACATGTGACCCGCGATCCCCGTATCTTGCTTGGCTCTCTTCGAAGTCGCTTTGTGGCGGTTTACATGATCGTCATGGCGCCGATTGCAGTATTGGCCAGCTATTATCAGCTTAACATCCTGACAGACCGACATGAAGCGCGCGAGATCGCGGCACTTGATGCTATTGAAAGCGCGTTTGCGCCGGTGATTGCGATATTGGTGCAAACTGATCTTTTTCTTGACCTGCTGGGTGGATTAAGCAGTCGCGGCCTATCCGAAGGCGGCGAATGTGACATGGTAATAGACGCCATTTTGCAGGCAAGTTTTCCAATTGCGGCAGTCGGAATTTATTCGGAAGACGAGCAACCGCTTTGTGCACAAGCCATGCAGCGGTCCGGCGTGGGGACGGAAGTTACGTCCGCTCGCATCGTACAATCCCCTCAGATCACAATGACCGACAGCGATATTCTTGCCACAAAGAAGATCGAAGACAACATCATTGCAATCAAAGCAAGTTTACCCAAGGTCGACTTGCCCGACGTCGCCACGGGTTATCTTTTCGTAAACAGAACACCCGACACAGCAACAGGTGCCGATCAAGCCGTCTACCAAGACCTTGGCAATCGTCTTGCAACAGATGCACGCGACATTCTACGCGACCAATCTGACCACGATGTCGCAGCCCTTCCGGTGGCGGCATTCGGTCTACGTCTAATTGCGACGCTGCAACCCGGTGTCGCTGCACCACCCGTTTGGCTGATCATCGTCAACGCTGGTTTTGTGCCATTGCTGTTGCTTACGCTTAGTCTGCTGTTGGCCGATCTGTTGATCCGAAAAATGGCTCTGAACGACATCACTCGTCTGACGCGCGACATGCGGGCTTTTCGGCAAGACCGCGATCTTCCAAAGCTCGGACTTGGCCGCTGGGCCACAAATGAGACCGCAGCCATGCAGGTCGAGTTTTCGGCACTGTCTGATCAGTTGCTACACGAAGAAGCGGAAGCGCAGAACCGACTTCACAACGCCAACATCCTTCAGCGCGAAATTTTTCACCGGGTCGGAAACAACCTTCAAATCATTCAATCCATCCTGCGTCTTTACGAACAGGATACACACACACCTGAAGAACAACAGCTGGTCAATCGGCTGGCCGCCCGCATCCGTGTGATAAATCTGGTTCACAACGCAATGCACCGTACAGTTGACGCACCTGTATTGCCGGTTGGCCTAATCATCAGCAAATTGATACAGGGACTACGACATGAAGGAATAATAGACGCCGATATCGAGATCACGGAGGACTTTCAGAATATCGAGCTTCGTATCAATCGCGTCTATGCACTGTGCTATCTTCTGGTTGAGAAGTTGAAGCGCCTATCCCGATCCGGTGCTCAGCATATACAGATCAGTCTTCTTGAGGATGGCGATCAGGCTGTTTTGACAATCTCGGCTAATGTCAGGGAACTGGCGCGCCCTGATCCCGTCAGCGCACGACTTCGACATATCTATGCCCACGACCTTCAGGCGACAGCGCATTGGCATCACAACGTCAACTCGGTGATCTACAAAGCTCAAATGCCCCGACAGGTGAAATAAATCAATGCTGAGTTTCGAATAAGATTTCTTCGGCCAATGGGAACCAAATCCCGTCTGTCGCGTTGATTTATCAGAAACCGCAACACGTAAGGAGGCACCGCATGAATTGGGACGAAATTCAAGGTAAGTGGAAACAAATCAAAGGGCAGTTGAAGGAACAGTGGGGCGAACTGACCGACGACGAGCTTGATCAGATCGACGGCAATCGCGAGCAGCTTGAAGGCAAGTTGCAGGAAAAATACGGTAAAACAAAAGAAGAGGCGCGCGATGAAGTTGACAAATGGCTGTCGGACTGACGCCCATTGAAAACTCTGCTGCTAATGAACGCTTAAGACAACGGGCGCGGTTTAGACCGCGCCCGATCTGTTTTCAACCCAATCTGCAAGGACGCGTCGATGATTGATTATGAAACATTTGTAATTCGAAGCCTGGTCGCGATGGGGCTTGGGCTGGTGGTGGGCCTCGACCGTGAATTCAAGCACAAACCATTGGGGATGCGTGCTTACATGCTGGTCAGCCTGGGGGCAGCAGCGGTTTGCATGGTGTCACTGAACATCGCATCCGAGGCCGACGCAAAAGGTGTCTCGTTTGATTTGTCACGCGTGGTCAGCGGGATCGTCGGAGGTATCGGCTTTCTGGGTGCCGGCGCGATCATGTCCAACAGAAGCAATGGAAAATTGCGCGGTGTGGGTAGCGGATCGTTGATCTGGGTGGTTGGAATAATCGGCCTTGCCGTCGGATTCGGGTTCGTGATTGAAGCTGCGACCGTCACCCTTTTGTCATTTCTGATCTTGACGCTGGTGGGCTTGCTGCGCGACCGGTTTGACCTGCAAGACCACGAAGACGACTGACATATGGAACAATTTGGCCTGACACACGTTGTCTCTACACACACCGGCGCCGAAAGCGTCAACGCGAAGGAGAGACACATGGCCAAGATCAAACCATCTTACAATCCGCTCGACCTGAAAGGGTCCGAGCAACACCATGACCTGAAGAACCAGCCTGGCGAAAAAGGCGAAAAAGATCATCAGGAGAAGTCTGACATCACGTCAGAAGAGCTTGAAAAGACTGATGACGAAGAAAAGGATTGAACCCTTTCGATTGGACAGATTTACAACAGTTTTATGGGTCCGCATTCAACATGCGGGCCTTTTTTGTTGTGCGATGCTTGTTGCGAGGTCTCAGCTTTCTCGGTCGACGCGCGGATCATCGCTCCGCACATCTTCACCGCCTAGGAAAACACCAATCGCACGGGTTGACGGTGTTTGATCAAGGATCACCTTTGCAGTTATCAAGACTGGCACCGCAATCACCATCCCAACCACCGACCAGATCCACGCAAAAAACGCCACAGCGACGAACACGACGGTCGGATTGAGCTTCAGTTGATTTGAAATCACATAAGGGGTCACAAGCTGCCCCTCGATCGACGTCAGCGCCATATAAGTTGCAAAAATCATGATTGCCGTCCAAGCGTCATCATACACGTTGAAACCCACGATTGAGGCCAGGAGCGCACCAAAGATTGCACCGACATAAGGAATGAAATTCAGCGAGAACGCGATCACCGCGAACATGACGGGGTTGGGCAAACCCCAAGCAGCCATCGCAGCCCCGATAACAATGCCAAGGGTTAAGTTGATCAAGGTGATCCCACCCAAATATTGGCCAAGCTTTCGTTCGATCTGCTGAACCATTGCCACAGCTGCGCGCTTGTCCGAGAACCGTGGCAGGCTTTCCACCAGTTTACGCACGAAAGATGAACCCGACGAAATCAGAAAAAACATCAATACAATGGTCAGTATGATCTGCCCCAACACCACCGGGGCTGACGCCACCAGCGAACTGACAAAATTCGTGCTTTCGACCACTTTCACAGCCATCGCCGGTTCGTCCTCGGCGCTTGCAACGGCGTCCTCGGCGGCTTTGGCAGCTTCACCCAGTTTATCCAGCGTCTCGGCCGCCGCACTTGGCATTCTGCGAATGTCATTGATCATATCCGGCAAGTCTTCTGCCAGTTGCGCGATCGGGTGGCTGAAGTTCCAGGCCGCAAAGGTCAGACCGATCCCTGCCACCGCACAGACCAGAAATGCGGTGATTACGCTCGGAACACCCAATTTGGACATGCTTCGTTCCACCGGGCGCATGATCAGAAAACCCAAAAGTGCCGCAACAATTGGGATCAGCAGATCGCTGGCCCAATCCAGAAAGAAAAGCGCAAGGCACAGAAAGATGCCAATCTGCGCCCAGTTTGCTTTTTGTCTCACTTCATTCCCCTTTAGTCTCGGCACGGCTCTGGCCGAGCGTATCGGCCATAACGGCACCTCGTTCGCCCATCGGCTTATCGGGTCCGGTCGTGGTATCGGTGCGAGTCTGGTGTTCCATTTCGGCATTCACCTTGCCACCGACCAGAACAACCATCGCAGAAATCCACAACCACATCAGCAGGATGATCACACCGGCAATCGCCCCGAAGCTTTCATTGTAGCTGGCAAAATTTGAGACATAGACCGTGAACGCAAAAGATGCCGCCATCCAGCACAGGCAAGCAAAAACTGCTCCGGGTGAAATCCACGCCCAGCGCGCATCGCGACGACTGGGTCCGAACCGATAAAGCACAGAGATCCCCGCGACAGTCATCACAATCAGCAACCCCCAGGTGCCGATACGAGTTGCCAAATCAGCGATTGGGTCAAGCGACAGAAAGCTAAGCACCAAGGGTAGCGCGACAATGACCATCACCGCCAACAGAATGCCCAGCATCAGCAATGCCGTAAGCGCAAGAAAGGTGGTGTTCCTTTTGAAAAAGCCCCGCTTTTCTTCTTCGGCATAGACGATGTTCAAGCCGTCACAAAGGGTCGCCACCCCGCGCGAACTGGACCAGAGTGCAAGTGCGACACTTAGGATCAAAGTCAACTCCAGCCCATTCGCTTGAGCAACCGATGTGGCCTGCGCACGGATGATAGACAGGGCATCGGCTGGGACAACCCCCTGAAAGCGATCCATCTGGGCGACAATGATTCCAGGGTCCAAAACCAGCCCGCCTACCGCCAAAAGGGCCGTGATGGCTGGAAAAAGGGCAAGTATTCCGAAAAATGCCACGCCGGCCGCAATCAGGCTGATGCGATCACGACCGAAGCGACGCGCGATCCGCGTTGCAATATCGATCCATCCGCTCCGGGGGATGTCTGTTGGGGTGCGGGCATCGCGACCTCGGGCCATCATGAGCCTCCTGTTCTTAGCCATCAGGTATGCCCTGAACGGCGGTATTCCGCACGGCTCGGGCTTGTGCAAGTTCTTCTTCGAAAACGCGGTCGGCTTCCGAAAAGGCGTCGAAATCGTCGGTACCGTCTTCGTCAGTCCGAGCCGAATTGCGCAGGTAGAGCGCACCGGCAACCGCGGCCCCCAGGGCAAGCGCGACCCCGCCAACAACCAGAGGGTTCTCTTTCGCGAAATCAGCACTAACGTGACCGGCTTCACGTATTTTTCGACCCGAGGTCTGAGCGGCGGTCAAGGCTTTCTCGCGGGCGGCAATGACGCGCGCACGCGCCTCTGTTGATAGCTCCTCGGTGCCTTCTGCAATGCGACTGCGTATGTCGTTGGCTTGCCGGCGAAGTTCATCCAACTGATCTTGTGCTGCACCCAATGCGTCCTTTGCGTGGTCCTGCACGCGCTCTGTAATGTCAGGCGAGCGTTTCGTCGAATGCGTCGCCACCATCACTGGCGTATCACGATCGGGATCACCGTCTGCTGGCTTGGGTCCATTATAGGCACCCATCGAACGACGAACGGTCGGCTCAGGCGTCGACGACGACCCCGCCCCTGCCCCAGACAACAGCCAGCTTATGCCCGCACCCACAGCAGCCACAGCCAGCGGGTGTGCCTGTGCATTCTGGCCAAAACGCGCCAGAAGCTTCTGGACAACATCACCGCTTGCGGCTCGCAAGTGCTGTCCTGCTTCTGCGGTCAAGGCTTCGACGGAAACGTGGTCGTTCAACGCCGATAACTTTTGTTCCAACTCGGCACGCTCAGTTTCAATTCCATCTTGAATTTGGTCTATTTCATTTCTCATGTGCGGCCTCCTTCAAGGCGTTTGCGTCGCGTCGAATGCGGGCAGCGGTGCGCGATGGTGCACGGCTGGCCATCTTCAGATCACTTTGTGCTTTCAGAACCATGATCAGGGCAAAGACAGCAAAAAAACTGGCCACGATCAGAGAGGACCAAACGACCGAGATGCCGGCAGTCGCCAACGCGGCGACAAGGGTACCCGCGATCAAATTCAATGCGATCATTGCCAGAATGGCCGCACCGACCAAAAGGCCAATGGCCACCCCAGCCCGGTTGATGTTTTCACCCAACTCGGCCTTAGCCAGTTTAATCTCTTTCTGGATCAAGCCCGAACTAAGCCGCAGCACATCCGAGATTAACGATAAGGTTGATTGTTCGGTTCTCATCACTTTTCTCCTGACTTGGTCATCATGCGCGCAATCGCGAACCCGACTAGCGCAGCACCACCGGCAAACAACAACGGATTGCGTTTGGCAAAGTCCGAGACATCACGCGAAATCTGGCCCAGATCTTTGTCACGGATCGCGTCCGAGGCATCCGCCAGACTTGCGGCCAATTGGCCAAAGCTGCGTTCCTGAAACGAGCCGTCGCGCAAAGACGCCGCGGCGCCGCGCAAGGTCTCGGATGCACGTGACGCGCTATCTGAAATGGTGTTTGCAGTTGTTTCGGCAGTGTCACGAGCCGACGAGGCAATATCTTCTGCCCCTGATTTCAAGTTTTCGACAGAAGATTTGACCGCTGAGGTTGTCTCGTCCACGGCTTTGTCGATTTTCTTGGCAGCTTGCGTTTTCTTCGCTGTCGATTTGGCGGATGTAGTTGTTTTGGCCATCGTTTTTTCCTTTTCAACAAATGTGAGCGGAGATTCCATCCTGACCCACATGGATTCAACAGCGTTCGACATCGAACGCGACAGTGAGATAATTGGAGACAGGATGCAAAGGGGTCGTTATGCGCCTTTCGGGCCTGCAACGAACCAGATGATAAAGCCGATGAACGGCAGGACCAAAATCAACAAGATCCAAAGCACCTTGTTCAATGCTGGCACACCCGATTGCAGCACTGAAACAATCGCCCAGATATCCAGAATCAAGATGATTAAACCACCTATGCCAGACACGAAATCCATTCTGCTTTCCTTTCATTGTGGTGCAGCCACACTGCTGCTTTTCACTAGATCAACGCAGCGCCGACCTTTTGGTTCCCAGCAGATAGGGTTGGGAGGTTATGATTGCGTCTCCAGCTCGGCACGAATGATCTTTGCCACCTCGTCGATCGGGTGATTTGTCAGCGTTTTTGGAACCTCAGCAATCACGCGATTGCGCACCTCTTGATGAATTTCATCACGCAATATCGCCAAAACATCTGGCGCGGCGCAGAGAACCAGATGAGTGTACTGGCCTTTGTGAGCCTGGCGATACAGATACTCTGCCAAATCCTGCGCAAAGCGTTCTTTCCCCAGTTGGTGCCAATCAGTATCTTCATATGCTGATTTCCCGTGATTGGTACTTTGATGTACACGCCCTCGCCGATTGGCGGCCTGTTCGCGATTGGGTGGATTATCCTGTTCTTCCTTTCGCAGCACCTGCAAGTCCGTGTTCTGCACATCGCCTTCGTTGATAAGGAACAGTGCTTTCTCACCGTCAGCAATCAATACCCAGGTTCCATTGAGCAGTTTCTTCATCGAGCACTCCTTTCAGGTCAGGTGATCATTGTCATGATGCCCAAATGTGTTCAGCACTCCAACAGTGGTCGGAAGCGTAAAACACCTATGATAAGGTCTTAATCCTCAAGACTGTCTTCGCGCTTGTCGTCGATCAGCTCACGCTCTTTCTTCTTGCGCGCTTCGAACCGGGCTCCAAAGCCTTCGATCTCTTTTTCATTTATGGTTTCCTTGGCACGTTCAAACACCTCGTTTTCTTCTTCGTCCATATGGTGGTTATAGTCATGCGCCAGTTGTTCGAATGTCTTCATCCACATATCCGACGTTAGTTTCAGGGCGTTGATCTCCTCCATCAAATCATCAAGCTGCTGATGCTCGTGGACCGAATGTCGGGCTGCATCCTGGCCCCAGGTTTTTGAGATCAGTTTCGAATAGAAAGTTTCTTCTTCCGCCGCTGCGTGGCTTTTGACGTCCTCATAAAAGGCGCGCCACAGTTTGCCGCGGTCATGAGTGTTGCTGTTCTTGATCTTGGTCAGCATCTCGCGATGTTTGTCGTGATCGTTCTTGATAGCATCATAGATATTGGTCATTCTCGTATCCTAGTGTCGATCAATTTGTCATTGATTTACAGAAATGAAGGGCGAAGTCCGGTTTGGACGAGGGACCCTATTGAACGTGCGCGTCAATACGGGGCGCTTGGCGTTGCACAGAAATCTGAGGCGTTTCGGCGGTCAATCGTTCCAATCCGGCCGAAATGGCACAAACCGTCGCGGCGCGTGCACCTGCTGGTCGATCATCCATATGTGACAGCAAACGCTGATAGATCTCCAAAGCCTTTTTCAGATTCTGTTCGGGATTACGGGCAAATAAATCTTTGAACACCCGATCTTTCGATGGAAAATTAAGTGTTTTCATGTCCGCCTTCCACGTATTGTCATTACAACGATGCGCCACTTGCGCTTGGGTAAGAAACGCAGTCGTGCCCTCATTGGTTCCAATGTTTTTGAAATCGATGTTGAAAGGCGTAGGCGTTGGAAGCTCGAACGAAAGTGGTACTACGCTCGTCACGAGGGAACGTTTGTCGGGCCAGTAACGTTAAGTGCGTGAAGATACGAATTCACGCCAGTGCAAGGATACCGGAAAGCTATGTCAGATCATCAGCCCGCCCCCGAAAGCTGCAGCCTGTTCGAGCCGGGAAGAAATTGCTGGAGGGTCAATACTGCCAAAAAGTTCGAACTTGTGGTCGATGGCGCCGCCTATTTCCGTGCATTGCGCGAAGCGTTGATAGCTGCTGAATGGCAAGTGCTATTGATCGGTTGGGATTTCGATCTGGAGATCGAGATGCTTCCGGGTGAAAGCGATGCAGACGGCGACGCACCAGATGGACTCCCCAACAAGGTCGCAGATTTCATCAAGCTCCTGGTCAATCGTTCCCCAGAACTGAACATCTATATTCTGCGTTGGAGTGGGTCGGCCGTCATCGCGCCGGGTCGACTTGTGCCTGCAGTGCGTCTGAGCATGTCAGGACCGGACCGGATCAAACTGGCATTGGACGGGCGGCATCCGGTCGGTGCTTGTCATCATCAGAAGATTGTCATTGTGGATGATCGGCTGGCTTTTTGTGGTGGTATTGACGTCACTGACGCCCGATGGGACACACCCGATCACACCCCCGAGGATCCGCGACGCGTGCTGCGCGATGGATCCCCTGCCGACCCCTGGCATGATGCAACCACAGCAGTGACTGGCCCGGTCGCCCGCGACTTGGCAGATTTGGCCCGGATGCGGTGGAAGCGGGCAACCGGAGAAGCTCTAAATGCACCAGACCTTCCAGATCATGACATCTGGCCAGCATCACTAGATATCAGTTGCCGTAATATACCTGTGGCGATCTCTCGCACCGTGCCGCCCGACGAAGATCATCCCCTAGTCAACGAGATTGAGGAGATGATTTTGGTTGAAATAGCATCAGCGAAGTCGTCGATTTACATTGAAAGTCAATATTTTGCGTCGGACGCCGTCACAGAAGCACTGTCCCGACGCCTGCGCGAGCCAACCGGCCCTGACATTGTCGTGATCAATCCGGTTAATGCCGAAAACATCATCGAGGATAGCGCCATGAACGTCACCAGAACGCGCATGGTAAAAGCGCTTCAGAGAGTTGACCATGACAACCGGTTTTGCATTCTCACTCCGGTCAATGCAGCGTCCCAGTCAATCTATGTCCATGCCAAAGTTTGCGTGATCGATGACCGGGTTTTGCGCGTTGGATCCAGCAACATCGACCGAAGGTCTATGGGGTTCGACACTGAATGCGATCTGAGCATCGAAGCGCGGGATGATGACGTCAGTCAGATCATTGCCGACCTGCGCAATCGCCTGTTGGCAGAACATCTTGGATGCAGTCAGAAGACTTTGGCAGACAGAATTGCCAAGACAGGTAGCATTCTTGCGGCGATCCACGAACTGAACGCATCAGAGGGACGCAGATTGCAACCCCTTGACCTAAACACGGATACCGGTGTTGGGGCAGTTCTTGCCGATACTCGCCTTTTGGACCCGAGATTTAAACGCGGCACCCCGAAGCGGCGTGTCATGACTTCGCGTCACATTGCAGTGGGAGTAGCCATCGTGGCGATCGTGGGCACAGTTTATCGCTATCTGATCGGGTAAAGGCGGCGGAGTTCACCGCGCACGACAGGATAGCATTGCGTTTAATACAACCATCAGAGAGGGTGGCCTACGAAAGATCAGGCAGAAAAGTGGGCGTTCATGGCGCGTTTTGGAAACAGGTCTATCTGCCCAGGGGAGCGGTCTGAATGACGCAGGTTGAAACACTGGATGGCAGTTACGACTACGTCATCATCGGCGCAGGAACAGCAGGCTGTGTTCTGGCCAATCGCCTCACCGAAGACCCAAACACACGCGTTCTGCTGTTGGAGGCTGGCGGCAAAGATAACTATCATTGGGTTAAAATTCCGGTTGGATATCTGTATTGCATCGGCAACCCGCGCACCGATTGGATGATGAAAACTGCAGCAGAACCGGGCCTGAACGGTCGCGAATTGGTTTATCCGCGCGGTAAAGTGCTTGGTGGCTGCACTTCGGTGAACGGCATGATCTATATGCGCGGGCAGTCGTCAGACTATGACAATTGGCGGCAATTGGGAAATGTCGGATGGGGGTGGGACGATGTTTTACCCTACTTCCTGAAGTCCGAAGATCACCACGGCGGCGACACCGACATGCACCGCAAGGGCGGCGAATGGAAGGTTGCGAAGCAACGTCTGCGATGGGACATTCTTGCAGCGATCCAAGAGGCTGCCAAAGAGTTCGGTATTCAGCCACGTGACGATTTCAACGACGGCAATAACGAAGGCTCAGGCTTTTTCGAGGTGAACCAGAACAATGGCATCAGGTGGAGCACTGCCACCGGCTTTCTACGTCCAGCCATGAAACGCCCCAATCTTCGAGTTCTGACGCAGGCGCACACCGAACAAGTGATCCTGGACGGAAAAACCGCGAATGGGGTCCGCTTTCGCTGGAAAGACAAATCTTACAAAGCACTTTGCACCTCCGAAGTGGTGTTGGCGGCGGGTGCAATCAATTCTCCCAAACTCTTGGAACTGTCTGGCATTGGCCAGGCGGAAAGACTGTCTGATCTAGGCGTCACACCCGTCCATGAAAGCCTGGGTGTCGGCGAGAACCTTCAGGATCACCTTCAGATCCGAACAGTGTTCAAGGTGCAGAATGCAAAAACCCTGAACACGATGGCCAACTCGCTTTTGGGGAAAGCGCGCATGGGGCTGCAATATGTGCTGACCCAAAGCGGCCCTTTATCCATGGCGCCCAGTCAATTCGGCATGTTCACCAAATCCGATCCGTCACTGGAAACGCCCGACTTAGAGTACCATGTTCAGCCTTTGTCGACCGATCGATTGGGTGACCCGCTACATCCATTTCCTGCAATCACAGTGTCGGTCTGCAACCTACGGCCCGAGAGTATCGGCAGTTGCCATGCGCAATCGTCAGACCACACAGTCCAACCGGATATCCGCCTGAACTATCTTTCAACTGAAAACGACAAACGGGTAGCGGTAACTTCGATCCGGCAGACGCGCCAAATTATGTCTGCGTCTGTGTTGAAGCGTTATCACCCCGAAGAAATCCTGCCAGGCCCTTCCCATCAAGCCGAAGCGGACTTGCTGAGACAAGCTGGCAACATTGCCACAACCATCTTTCATCCCGTCGGGACCTGCAAAATGGGCGATGATCCCACCGCTGTTGTGGGATCCGATTTGCGTGTTCACGGATTGCAGGGACTTCGGGTGGTTGACGCGTCAATCATGCCAAGGATCGTTTCCGGCAACACCGCCTCACCCGTCGTTATGATCGCCGAAAAGGCCGCCGATATGATAAAACGCAGCGCTAAGTAACTGCGCCCTTCGGACGGGCGCTATCATACCATCAGGTCGTTTTTAATGATGGCGGAGGAGGTGTCTTTAAAACAATTTACATAATTAATTGTTTTTAAATCATTAAAACCAATGGCGCCCGATAGAATACCACAATAAATACCACGCAAGGCTCAGAGATTGCCGATTTTAGGAACTAACTGACCAATCATTTTAGATGGGCTATTTTGAGCAACGTAGCAGATGCGCTCTGAGAATCCACTGATTGTTGAACGCCTTTTCCCTTTCATACTGGCAGTGCAGAAAAGTAGTAAACCAGAGCGGCTTTCAATTGGCCTGCACCATGTTTTGCCCCGCCCCCATCACATTAGTTGCAATTGGCGAAAGTCACCTTGTCATTTTACTATGACGCCGCGAGCTAATGCGACACCCCAAGACCAACAACTGTTTTGTTCGCTGGCATCGTTACAATGCGGCATCTCGCCAAAGTCTTCAGGTTTTAAACCCTCTAAGATAGCCTTAAACTCATAGGTAGTATCAGGTTCCACCCAAATTCTGCTCTGTGCCGAGTAAAAGCTCTCAGTTCCGATTTCGTCTTTGACACCGAGTTTTAGTTCAACCCACGTGAAAATCGTATCTTGGTGCTTGTTTTGGAGTGAAGCCACCATCGTAACGTCCAACTTATCTTTCCGAGGTCCGCCACGACCATTTAGATCGACGGGTCGAATGTCCACTTCATGCTTGCTGGCGCAAACTTTCTTTGTAGCTTCACTGGATATCAAGTCACTTGAGCTCAACTCTACACACTTGACCACCCCAGAAAGGGTGCCATGTCTGACACTGCTGTTATACGCTTGTAGAATTGGCTTGAAGCCAGACAGGGATAGAGCCAGCGCGCAAGCAAGCGCTAGAATTACATAATTTTTCAAACGGATAACCCAAGCCTTTACTTGTTCAATTCGATACGGCGGCATTCAAGCTGTTCAACTTTAAGCTGTCAAATGATTTGCACGATAAGAGCGGTTACTTCTTACAATCACCAACAATTCAGCCTTTTGGTTTCAACAAGGAAGGCACATTGCAATCCATGCCGATGATTTGGATGCAGGATTGAGTGCGACGTCAAACTTGCCTTGATTGCATTCAGTTTATACAATTTATTTAGAGTTTAATTGACTAGATTTATTGACTAGAGATTCTGGAATTTTTTGAGGAGTAATACCATGCTTTTGAGGGTGTTTTTTGCGCTGATTTGCACAACACAGATGGCGTTTTCGTCAACCGTTACGATACTCCAGAAGTGGGAGGAATATCAGGGGGGCTCTAAGGCGTTTAACGTGACGGAGAAAGGCTTCAATTACCAGACAAGCGTTGCCTATGCTTCCGGTTTTTACTTGCATCATGATGGTGGCATTTCGACTTCAACAGTTAGCCCAACTAGCTATCAATACTTCACACCTACAAGTATTGATCTCTATGGCTACTCACGTGCTTACAGAACTGCTTCTGACCCAGCCCCGCTGTTGGGCCAACCAGGATACTGGGAATGGGCCAAAGGTGGAACGGCTCCAATTCCCAAGTTGACGATTGAGGGAATGCGTTACGGAGAAGTGATTGCGACAAAGACGGTCGGGCCTCAAGACTGGACTACGCATTCTTTTGATGACCAGTTCTTTGGGATTGACGCACTCAAGTTCACTGTAATCTATCCCAGCGTTGACCGCTATTGGCTTGCTCTTGGGTCTGACGTGCCTCCGAACACCGCATGGTGCGATCTATGGTGTGCCGGGTTCAAAGCGGACAATCTTGTTCTGCAAACCGACCTAGTCGCACCTGTCCCAATGCCCGCAAGCGCGCTTCTTTACCTGTCTGCCCTTGCCGGAGTTGGGATTAGGTTCGGACGTAAAAAGCGCAAGGACGGCCATTCGCCTGCGTGATCTAGGTGGCAATCCACTAGCTTTCAGATAACACCTTACAACGGTCTGGATGACGTTACTGAGCGTCCAGACTGAAACCACATCAGGCTCTGCTGCAAAGCGACGCGACCAGCTTCTTGACGTCCTTGATCTCTAGCGTCCGCAACCCATGCTGATAGTTGGGATGCGCCTGCCCCCTAGGCGCACCTCCACCCGCGCCGTGCAAGCGGCACACCGTCCACCCATGCTTAGAAGGACATCGGCACCGCTTACCTGTGCTTTTCGCCTTCGCAGTGCAACGTGGCGCGTTTCTGAGCCTCTCGGCGGGGTCTATGGGGTTATCGTCGCTTTTCACTCTGACCGCCCCCCTGCGTGGCTTACATCGCCCACAATAGCCTGCCCTCCTTCATGGACTGACACACGCTCGACTCTGACGGTCTGTTGCGCCTTCGCCCGGTATTTCTTAAGCGCGTCCATCTGGGCCAGATAGGTCCGGCTTAGGCGCGTCACAGAACGCTCATAACTTTCGCGGACTTTGTAAGACGATTGCGAGAAAACTCGTTCACTCAAAGACGTCATCGCTACATGGGTTGCGGTCATTTGCGCAATCAGCATTGCCTCGACCGCGTCGCTCGGTTCAAGCTCTGCAAACATCGCAGATGCGAGTGAGCCAAGGCGCTCCGCAGAACCACCCAGCGCGCCGATGGCGGTCGAATAAACCCCATTGGCCCCGTCGGTCGTTTTCATACCCATCAGATCTTCCATGCGCATGTCCGATGACACGTCAGCCGTAAAGCTGTTGTCTCCAGTCTTTCGTATTTTCGGGTGCTTTCGCACCTCGCCTTGACCTTGTTTCTTATCGACCTGCCCCATGTGCTGCCCTTCCCTGTGAGTGGTTACTATTAGTGTTCCGATTTAGAACCGTGCGCCATGCCGTGAATGGCTCTGACGGGTTCTCGTTTGGAACCGGAAACCCCGCTAGGGTTTTCAAACCGAACCACCGCGCCTTGTGACGGTTCGGAACCAGAACCGCGATTTGTTTTTTCCCTGTAAGATCGCCAATCAAGCGTCGGTGGCTCTTTGCCCTTCGCCCTCTGCATCGGCTTTGTGGTCAATCGCCATTCATGCGCGCGCCTGTGATACCAGTTGCCTTCACGCTCCAGCGCAAGAAACCCCTTTTCGACCAATTCGGCATAAGCACGCTTCACAGTCGCTTTACCCATGCCCAGCGCCTCGCCTGCCTCAGCAAACGACAATATCAGCTTGCCGTTATTGCCGCCGTTGTATCGCGTGTGCAGCTCCAGCCACACGCGCACCGCAGCACCGGACAAGCTACGCCAAGCCTCGCTTTTGAGCTGGGCGTATGGGAGGGGCACATACTGCCCCTCCTTCCCTTTCTTGGCGCTACTCATCGGTGCGCCCTTCCTTGGCTTCCTGTGCGGCTTTCAGATCGTCGCGTACACCGATTGCCGATGGCGGGAAGCTAAAAGCCTGCCAATCGTATCCTGGCTTCAGGAAATAGTACGCAATGCGTTCTGGCCCTCGGTAGTCGGTTTCTATGGGCCATTGGTATTGATGGCGAAGCGTGTGAACAATCGCGCCTAGTCGCCACCCTTTCACCTCGCCTATTTCGTCCATATGGTTGATGGTCCGGCCCTCTGTCAGAGCTTTGCAGGTCCAGTAAACTTGTGTGCGGTTGCTATGCCAATGTTCAGTCATGGATGATGCGTCCCTTCTGAATTTCCAGTCGCTCGACCGAGTTTGTCAGGCGTGAAAGAAAAAACCTCTGGCGGTTTCCCCTTGTCGGGCACAGGCATCGTGTGGCATCAACTGAACTTGCTACGGTGGCAGTTGATGTCACTCGAAAAGCCTCAGCCCCGCGTGCGGAGTTGGGGTTTTTCATTATGCGGCCTCGCCATTTGGATCGACGCGCTGGGCTTTGAGATAGGCGTTAAGGTCCGCGCCATGATAGCCGATGCGGCGTCCGATACGGATAAAGGCAGGTCCAGTCATGCGGTGCCGCCATTGTGCGAGCTTTTCGCGGTCGCCTAACACGCGCAGCTCTGGGTCTTCGGGAAAGTAGATACGGTCGTCGTCATAGATTTTAGCCATCGTGAAATCCCTTTGTTGGGTTGGTTGCGATGGCTCTGAACAATATTCAGATTAATTACAGGGTCACTAGTGTTGTTCACTAGCTTAAGGGTTTTCCGTTTTAAGGAAACCGCTCAAGCGTTATCCGAAAATAGCGTAGTATCTTGTTTTGAAAGGCTCCTCGCTTCGGAGGATTACTTCGTACTCAAAGCGTGTTTTTTTCGTTTTGGGCATTGATTCATGTGTTGCGATTACGTTCTCCCACGCCTGCGCCAACACGCGCTCCTCTGTAATGCTTCCTACGATGTCCTTTAATGCCTCTATCGCTTGCATAAACACTTCTAGTCGTTCCTGTTTCTGTCGCTGAGATTTCAATCCAGATCCCTTAGTTCGGCGCGCTTGAGCAGCAAGTGCTTTGCTTGCGACACCTTCCACTCCACCCGCTAGGACCTCTAGTTCTCGTGAAGCATATCCAGCATCGAAATCACTTTCTGCAACAAATTCGGACATAAAAATTCTTGCGGCGATGCACGCCATGGACGTCGAATGAAAGTTACGAACGCAGTATTCCATAGCGGCCACCGCCTCCCAATTCTCTCCAAAGTCCGAGCGCAGCCAATCCTCGCCCTCACTTCCAAGCCACTCCAGAACTTCTTTGCTTAGCTTGTAGTTCTCGTACACACCGGCACCATGAAGGGCCTCATAGGCCAATCCATAGGCACCCTCGCCACGCCCCCAAGACGACAACCTTGTCTCCACGCTCAGCTTTCCTAGCTCAAAAGCTCGGCCCTCATTCGAAGGAAAGCCAAAGTTGTCAATGTATGTGCCGACCGGAAAACTCGCAGACTTTTCTTTTGCCTGTTCAAGTGATGCAAAAATATAGAATGTGGATCGCGCAGCATTAAAGCCCTCTTGCGAAACAACGTGGAGGCTCCACAGCGGAAGCCCTTGTCTGACTGCAACTTTGACATCCTCAGCGTCACCCTCACTAAGAGACTCTAGTTTAGGGCGCATAAGGTCACCAACAGGTAGTTCCACAACTGTCACATTCAGTACTTTTTCATTACGATTTGCGCGGCTCCATTTGTTTTCCTTAATCATTTTCAATCGCCTTACTCGCACAAAACTTTGACCAATATCCTGACAGTTCGCGCCGCCTCTCCAACAAATCCGACCGCGCATAAGCGCGCTCAACATCATTTCCGACCTGATGTGCCAACGCGGCCTCTGCCAGCTCACGCGGCGCGTTTGCGGCCTCGGACGCCCAATCCCTGAACGAGCTACGGAAGCCATGCACCGTGAAGCCCTCGCGCCCCATACGGCGCAACAGCATCAGCATCGACATATTGGAAAGCGGCTTGTGCCGTTTTTGCCCCTCAAAGACATAGGTGGACGCCATCGCCTTAAGCGGCTCAAGGATTGCCAGCATTTCATCAGTCAGGGGAACACGGTGTTCCTTGCCGCCCTTCATGCGCTCAGCTGGCACCGTCCAAAGGCGCGCGTCCAAATCCACCTCGGGCCACGTCATTTCCAGCACCTCAGTCGTGCGCGCGGCTGTCAGGATGGTGAATTGCAGCGCCTTTGCGGCCATCGCAGACCGCCCTGCGAGTTCGGCATAGAACGCTGGCACATCGCGCCACGGCATCGCGTCATGGTGTTGCGGCTTGGCTTTGACCTTGGGAAGCACGCCAGCTTCTTTCACGCCTGTCACGGGGTTCTCACCAGATCGGAACCCTTTGGCCTTTGCGACATCAAGAACAACCTTCATGCGCTGGGCCAGCCGTTTGGCAGTTTCGTGTTTGTCGGTCCAGATAGGGGAAAGGCACATCAGCACCTCGGGTTGACCAATGCTATCCACTGGCATCCGACCTATCTTGGGAAAAGCATAATCGCGCAAGGTGTTCAGCCATTGCTGCCCATGCTTGGCGTTCTTCCAAGTGGGTAGGCGTTCAATGTGAACTTGCTGGCTTAGTTCTTGGAATGTCGGAACCTCGCGTTTTGCGTTGTAGCGCGGGTTCAATCCCTGCTTTGCCATCCGGCGATATTCCAACGCACGCTCACGCGCTTGGTTCAAGGTGACGACATCTGCGCCACCAAGTCCGAAGTCAGTGCGAAGCGGTGCGCCCTTGCTATTCTTCTGGCCTTTGACCGTGACACGCACAATCCAGCGCCGCGCGCCTGATGGATCGACCACCAGATAAAGCCCCGCGCCATCGCCATGACGCCCTGCCCCAAGGTTCTCAACCAGCTTCTTTGTGAGTTTGCCGCCCAGCGCCGCCATTCCAAAATACCACATTCTATACCACGCAACGAAAGTATAGCAAGGTAATCGGGTGAAGCCCAATGAAATTGAATAACAGGGCTAAAACCTTAATATCAAGGCATTTGAGCTACTTCAGAGCATCTAGGCCAATCCAGAAAAGCGTGGGGATGGCGGAGGAGGTGGGATTCGAACCCACGGTAGACTTTCACCTACGTCGGTTTTCAAGACCGGTGCATTCAACCACTCTGCCACTCCTCCGACGAGGTGAAGGGATAGCGGCGGTTTTGCGATTCTGAAAGCAGGTTTTCGCGGGCTGGTTTTTGCCCACGCAAAGATTGCGTTACGCGAGAGCCTTTCCACGCGCGCGATGTATCGTTAGACTACCGCATAATCGGGACCTATACCCGACAGCAGAGCAGTTCCGGGCGATACGCCCGCATGACAATTAGGGGCGAGACATGGCAAGCAAGACCACTCTGAAAGTGGCCATTGTATTGGGCAGCGCACTGTTTCTTTCTGGTTGCGACGATGCAAAGCTTCCTGAATTTCTGAAAAAGAATGACAAGGGTTCGGCATCTGCCACCGCTGGCAAAAGCGGGCGCACCAAAAGTGGAGAGCAGGATGTTGAAGCGCCAGAGATCTTTCAGCTGGCGGAAAAAGGATTGTGGGACGGTCGTCCCAGCCTTGGCGGTGTCTGGGTGGCCCATCCGGATGCCAAAGACCCAGAACGCGTGATCATCCGCAACCAGGCCAACGGGAAATCAGTCGTCGGCGCCTTGTTCCGGCGCGAACGCGAAGTTCCGGGCCCACGTTTTCAGGTATCGTCAGATGCCGCAGAAGCGCTTGGCATGCTGGCGGGCGCTCCAGCCGAACTGAGCGTGACCGCCCTGCGCAAAGAAATCATCAAGGAAGCACCTGCAGCGCCAGATGAAGAGCTGGATGCACCCGAGAAGATAGAGCAATCGTCACTGGACGATCCGATTGCAGCGGCTTCTGCCGCGCTTGCTAAAACCGAAGCAGCTTCCGCGAAATCTGCCCCTCCGCCCAAACCAACCGCTCCGAAGGCCGCCGCTGCCAGTGCCTTGTCTAAACCGTATATCCAGGTTGGAATTTTTTCGTTTGAAGCCAACGCAAAACAATCCGCGGCAGAGCTGCAAAAGGCTGGCTTGACCGCGACCATCAAACCGGGATCGACCGGTGGCAAGTCGTTCTGGCGCGTGCTGGTCGGCCCGGCAGGCACTGAAGCGGAACGCGCCGCGGCGTTGAAGAAGTCCAATGCGATGGGCTTCACCGATGCTTATCCTGTATCAAATTAACGCCCAATTGGGTAAAACAGAAAAATCAACAAAGGCCACTGACCTGCGATGCTATTCCGTCTGACCGTGTTCCTCACTGCTTTGTTTTCCTTGCTGGCGGCTGCTACGCTGCCCGCTCGCGCTTTTGAGACCCGTGCAAGTTCGGCCTATGTGCTGGACATCAACACTGGCACGGTTTTGATGGAAAAGAGTGCCGAAGTACCCCTGCCACCTGCGTCGATGTCGAAGCTTATGACTGTGAACCTGCTGTTCGAAGCGCTTGCGGACGGACGCGTCACGATGAGCACCCCGTTTGGTGTGTCGGAACGTGCTGCTGCCATAGGCGGATCGACCATGTTTCTGGAACAAACTGACCGTCCGACGGTCGAGGATCTGATCCAAGGCATCATCGTCCAGTCAGGCAATGACGCCTGCGTTGCGGTCGCCGAGGGTCTGGCCGGAACGGAAGATGCCTTTGCACGCATGATGACTGAACGGGCACGCGATCTGGGTATGGAAAATTCCAGCTTCGGAAATTCGTCAGGCTGGCCGCATCCGATGCAGCGCATGTCGATGAAAGACCTTGCCATTCTGGCACGCCACATCATCGTCGAGTTTCCGGACCTGTATCATTATTTCGGCCAGTCCGAATACCACTACAAGGGCCGCGCGCCTGACAACCGTTTCAACCGAAACCCGCTTCTGGACCTTGGCATCGGTGCAGATGGTTTGAAAACCGGTCACACGCAGGAAGCCGGGTACGGACTGGTTGGCTCGGCCCGTCAGGGCGATCGACGCATCGTCTTTGTCGTGTCTGGTATGAACTCGGAAAAGGAACGCGCGGAAGAGGCTGAAGCCATCGTCAACTGGGCGTTTCGTCAGTTCACAATGAAAACCACGGTGAAGGCCGGAGAGCGCGTGGCCGAAGCGGATGTCTGGTTGGGGGCTGCCGATACAGTCGGCCTTGTCCCTACGCAAGACGTTGATCTTCTGATCCCTGCCGGGCAACGCGAAGGTATCTCGGCCACGATCAACTGGAATGGTCCTATTGCCGCCCCGATTGCGCAGGGCCAGGAACTGGCGGAAATGGTGATCAGCCGTGACGGTCTCAGCGATACCGTAGTGCCGCTGTTTGCCGAGGAAGGCGTTGGGAATGCCGGGTTTGGAAAGCGCCTGACCGTGGCCGCCGAACGCGTTCTGGCGTTACTTATGGGCAATGACGCACCGCCTGCCGCGATCCAACCCGAAGCGCCGACCACAAGCAACTGACGCAGGAATGGCCGGACTTTTTATCAGTTTCGAAGGCATTGATGGCTCGGGGAAATCGACCCAGGCCAAACTGTTGGCCAATGCGATGGAACGGGCGGGTCATGATGTTGTCCTGACCCGTGAACCCGGCGGCAGTGCGGGGGCCGAAGAAATCCGGTCGCTGGTTCTGGAAGGTGACCCGGATCGCTGGTCGGCCGAAACCGAGCTTCTGTTGTTTACCGCCGCCCGTCGCGACCATCTGGAACGGTTGATCATGCCAGCACTGGCAGAAGGCAAGATCGTGATCACCGACCGTTTTGCCGACAGTACTCGCATCTATCAAGGCACCCGGTCTGGCGATCTGCGACAGATGGTGGATCAATTGCATGATCTTGTCATCGGGCACGAACCAGACCTTACCTTTCTGATCGACATGGATCCCGACATCGGATTGTCGCGCGCCAAAGGGCGCGGCGGCACTGAGGAAAGGTTTGAGGATTTCGGCGCCGATTTGCAGCACAAGATGCGCGCAGGTTTTCTGAACCTCGCTCAACAATATCCTGACCGCTTCCGCGTCATCGACGGAACTCGCGACATCGACACCGTCGCTGCGGAAGTCCTGCGCATCGCCTACGAAGCCGTGAAAAACCGCAAGTCGAACGCATGAGCACAGATCTCGAAGATATTCCTGAATCCGATCGGATCGATGGCGCACCGCATCCGCGTGAGGCGTCCCGACTGATCGGGCAGGATGCGGCCGAGGCGGCATTCTTGAGAGCTTATACCTCGGACCGTTTGCACCACGGGTGGCTGATCACCGGGCCGCGTGGTGTGGGCAAGGCAACGCTGGCCTGGCGTATCGCCAGGTTCCTGCTGGCCACCCCACCGGATGATGGCGGCATGTTTGCGGCCCCCACACCCACAAGCCTTGATGTGCCCGACGACCACCCCGTGGCCCGTCGGGTGCGTGTTCTGTCAGAACCCGGCCTGTTTCTGTTGCGCCGTCCATGGGACGAGAAGAACAAGCGCCTAAAAGGCGATATCACCGTGGATGAGGTGCGCAAACTGAAGCACTTCTTCGCGATGTCTTCTGCCGGCGGCGGACGTCGTGTCGTGATCGTCGATGTGGCAGACGAAATGAACACATCCGCGGCTAACGCACTTTTGAAGCTTTTGGAAGAGCCGCCAAAAGGCGCTGTGCTGCTTTTGATCAGTCATCAACCCTCGCGCCTGTTGCCGACGATCCGCTCGCGCTGTCGCGAGTTGCGGCTTGCCCCTTTGGCCCCGGAAGATCTGGCGCAGATCATGGCTGGGCTAGATGAAACCCCATCAGCCGAGGACACGTTGCGGTTGGGAGAACTGGCAGTAGGATCGGCGGGGGATGCGCTTCGACTTCAACATCTTGACGGTCTGGCGATCTATGCCTCGCTCATCGATATTTTTTCGACGAGGCACGAGTTCGACCGCCCGCGCGCCCTAAAGTTGGCAAACAGCGCGGTGGGCAAAGCCAATGCCGACAAATTCAAACTGATCCTGCGCTTGTTTGAGTTCTTTTTGGCCCGCCTGGCGCGCCACGGGGCCGGTTTCTCTCCCTCCGCCGAGGCCGCACCGGGCGAGGCCGCGTGCCTTGCCCGCCTTTCGCCCGGCCCGGATGCCGCCCGCGCCTGGGCCAGTCTGCAGCAAGAACTATCCGCGCGCGCCAACCATGGTCGGGCGGTGAACCTTGACCCTGCCGCGCTCATCCTTGATATGGTTTTCAGGATCAACGATACGGCGGCGCGTCAAGCCGCCTGAGGCAAGGACGCCCTTATGAGCACGCCCCAGATTACCGACAGCCATTGCCATCTGAATTTCCCGGATTTCGAAGGCGAATTGGACCAGGTGATTGCCCGGGCTGCCGAAGCTGGCGTCACACGCATGGTGACGATCTGCACCAAGATGTCGAACCTTGATCAGGTCCGAAATATCGCCGAAGCGTATGAGCCGGTGTTCTTCGCCGCGGCCACTCATCCGATGAGCGTGGCATCCGAACCCATGGTAACGGTCGATAAGTTGGTCGCGCTGGCCGAGCACCCGAAATTTGTCGGCATCGGCGAAAGTGGTTTGGACTATCACTATACAGCAGACAGCCGTGAGGCGCAGATTGAAAGCTTGCGCGTTCATATCGAAGCGGCGCGTCAGACGGGTCTTCCGCTGATCATCCATTCGCGAGACGCGGACGAAGACATGGCGCGCATCCTGACCGAAGAACACAAGATCGGCGCTTATACTTGCGTCATGCATTGTTTCAGTTCGGGGGCGGAGCTTGCAAAGGCAGCGCTGGACCTTGGCTTCTATTTGTCCATGTCCGGCATCGCGGCCTTCCCGCGCAGTCAAGAGCTACGCGACATTTTCGCAACCGCCCCGGTTGATCGCATTCTGGTCGAAACCGATGCGCCCTATCTTGCGCCGCCGCCCCATCGTGGCCGACGCAATGAACCGGCCTACACAGCCCATACTGCCAAGGTCGGGGCCGAGGTGTTTGGCCTGCCCTACGAAGACTTTGCAGAACAAACGCAAGCCAATTTCGACCGGTTGTTTGTAAAAGCAGCGGCCTATGCGGCGGGGGCGTGATGGCAAAGATCGACTTCACCATATTGGGATGCGGATCGTCCGGCGGTGTGCCCCGACTGGGCGGTCACTGGGGCGATTGCGATCCTGACGACCCCAAGAACACCCGCACCCGCTGTTCGGCACTTGTCACCCGCACCAGCGACGATGGCGGCGTCACACGCGTCCTGATCGACACATCCCCCGACATGCGCCACCAACTTTTGGCAGCAGGTGTTGGCACGCTGGACGGGGTCGTGTTCACCCACAGCCATGCGGACCATACCCATGGCATCGACGACCTGCGCATGGTGGTTTTCAATATGAAAAGGCGCCTGCCTGTCTGGGCAGATGGTCCGACACAAGAGGCCCTTTTGGCCCGGTTCAGCTATGCATTTGTGCAGCCCGAAGGATCGAACTATCCGCCCATCCTTGATCTGCATTCGATCAGTGTTGGCAAGGGCGATGTTGTTGTTGGCGGCGCGGGGGGAGATATCCATATGACCGCGTTCGAAGTGCGCCATGGAATGATGGACTCACTGGGATTCCGCATTGGAGGGTTGGTGTATCTACCCGACGTGAACGAGATCCCGGACGACGCACTTCCGCTGCTTCAGGATTTGGACGTGTTCGTACTGGATGCGCTGCGTCGATCTCCGCACCCCACGCATTTCCACCTGGACGAGGCGCTGGAATGGATCGACCGGGTCAGTGCTAGGCAAGGTGTGCTGACCAACATGCATATCGACTTGGACCATGCCACGGTCGACGCCGAAACACCCCCGCACATCACCCCAGCCTACGACGGAATGACGATCAGCGTCCCGCTGAAATGAGCACGCTGGTCAACATCGTCCTGCCGGTCTTTCTGGTGATCGGGTTTGGCTATCTGGTGCGCTGGCGGCAAATGCTGGACGATGGGGCGATTGACGGATTGATGCGCTTTGCACAATCGGTTGCCATTCCTTGTCTGTTGTTTCTGGCCATCGCCCGTCTGGACCTGAGTGCCGAGTTTGATCTGGCGCTTCTGGGCAGCTTTTACACCGGTGCGATATCCGGATTTTTTGCTGGTCTTTTGGGCGCACGGCTGCTGTTTGGGCGTCCGTGGCCAGACGCTGTGGCGTTTGGCTTTGTGACGCTGTTTTCCAACTCGCTTCTGTTGGGGTTGCCCATCACCGAGCGCGCGTTTGGGCCGGATGCACTGGCCGGAAACTATGCCATTATCTCGATCCATGCGCCGATTTGCTATGCGATTGGCATCACTGCGATGGAAATCGCTCGCGCTCATGGTGCAAGCGCGTGGGATACCGTGCGTCAGATCACCCGCGCAATGACGCGCAACATGCTTGTGCTGGCGATTGCCGCTGGGTTCGTGGTGAACCTTCTTCATCTTCCCATGCCGGGCGTGTTGGTCGAGGCGCTGAACCTTCTGGGTCGCGCGGCACTTCCCACCGCCCTATTTGCTCTTGGTGGCGTTCTGTACCGCTATCGCCCCGAAGGGGATATGCGGATCGTCAGCTATCTGTGCCTGATCTCGCTTTTCGTGCATCCGTCGATTACATGGGGACTGGGTCTTGTGTTTGGTCTGAACGTGGACCAGTTCCGCTCTGCCATTGTTACGGCGGCTTCTGCACCGGGCATCAATGCCTACATTTTTGCCAATCTTTACGGTGTGGGCAAGCGCGTTGCCGCAACCACGGTACTAGTGGCGACCGGACTGTCCGTGCTGACGGTGTGGGCATGGCTGACATTGCTGGCAGCCTCTGGCTTCTAAGTTATTGTGCTACCAACCCCGGTCGCACGTTACAGATTCAGCTGAGAACTAACGATGCCTGTAACATATCCACTTGCTTCGAATCATTGCCAGACGTATTATCGACCAAACGGTCAGCTTTAGTTGAGCGCGCTTTTGGGTTTGGGAGGACCACATGGACGCATTGATCTGCGACGCAATTCGCACCCCAATCGGACGTTACGGAGGTGCCTTGTCGCAAGTGCGGGCCGATGATTTGGCCGCCCTTCCCATTGCTGCGTTGATGGAACGAAATCCAGATGTGGACTGGGCATCAGTTGACGACGTGCTGTATGGCTCGGCCAACCAAGCTGGCGAAGACAACCGCAACGTGGCCCGCATGGCCGCCCTTTTGGCAGGCCTTCCGGTTGACGTTCCCGGCACGACCATCAACCGGTTGTGTGCCTCTGGCATGGATGCTGTCGGAATGGCCGCCCGTGGGGTCAAGTCGGGAGACTATGACCTGTGCATCGCTGGTGGCGTGGAAAGCATGAGCCGCGCGCCCTTCGTGATGCCCAAAGCGACCTCCGCCTTCACCCGCGCCAATGCAGTCTATGACACCACAATCGGCTGGCGCTTTATAAACCCAAAAATGGACAAGCTACACGGCACGCATTCGATGCCGCAAACGGCTGACAATGTAGCTGAAGATTACGCTGTAAGCCGCGAAGATCAGGACATTTTTGCCGCGCGCAGCCAAGCCCGATGGGCTGCAGCACACGAAGCGGGCGTCTTCGCCGACGAAGTTATTCCGGTCACCATTCCGCAACACAAAGGCGATCCAATCATCGTCGATACAGACGAACACCCACGCCCCGGCACCTCAGCTGAAAAGCTGGGTGGTTTGCGCGGTGTGAATGGCCCCGACCTGACCGTCACGGCGGGCAACGCGTCTGGCGTCAATGACGGTGCGGCGGCAATGCTGATCGCATCGGAAGCCGCAGCCGCCAAGAACAACCTGACCCCAATGGCCCGCGTGGTGTCCATGCAAGCTGCTGGTGTCGCCCCAAGTGTGATGGGGATTGGACCCGTCCCGGCCAGCCGCAAAGTGCTGGAAAAAGCCGGGCTGAAAATCGACCAGATCGACGTGATCGAATTGAACGAAGCTTTCGCCGCGCAAAGCCTTGCCACGCTGCGCGAACTTGGCGTCGCGGATGATGACCCCCGCGTAAACCCAAATGGCGGCGCAATCGCGCTTGGTCACCCGCTGGGCATGTCGGGTGCGCGCCTTGTTTTGACCGCCGCATATCAACTCAAACGCACGGGCGGGCGCTATGCGCTGTGCACCATGTGCGTGGGCGTGGGCCAAGGTGTGGCCCTCATTCTGGAAAGGATCTGACGATGTATGCACAGTTGGTGAAAACCGCAGGCGCCGGTGTGAAGACCCGCGAAGAAATGTCTGACGAGGAACGAAATTTTCAAGATCGTGTTGATCGCGATGAAAAGATTGAGCCCAAGGATTGGATGCCGGATGATTACCGCGCCACGCTGATCCGCCAAATTGGTCAACACGCCCACTCCGAGATTGTCGGCCAACTTCCCGAAGGCAACTGGATCACCCGCGCACCCACGTTGGAGCGCAAGGCGATCCTGCTTGCGAAGGTTCAGGACGAGGCTGGTCACGGGCTCTATCTTTACTGCGCGGCTGAAACGCTCGGCGTTACGCGGGATGAGCTGACGGAAGAGCTTCTGTCAGGCCGCATGAAATATTCGTCGATCTTCAATTATCCCACCCTCAATTGGGCCGATATTGGCGCGGTTGGCTGGCTGGTGGATGGCGCAGCGATCATGAACCAGGTTCCGCTGCAGCGGACATCCTATGGCCCCTATTCCCGCGCGATGATCCGAATTTGCAAGGAAGAAAGCTTCCACCAGCGCCAAGGCTACGACATCATGATGAAGATGGCCGCAGGCAACGACGCCCAGCGCCGCATGGCGCAGGATGCTCTGAACCGGTTCTGGTATCCGTCGCTGATGATGTTCGGCCCGTCCGACAAGGACAGTGTGCATTCGGCCCAATCGCTGGCGTGGAAGATCAAGATCGACACCAATGACGAATTACGCCAGCGCTTTGTCGACCAGACCGTGCCACAGGCGAAATACCTCGGTCTGACCATTCCGGACGAAAACCTTAAATGGAACGAAGACCGCGGCGCGCACGATTTCTCGGAACCCGACTGGACCGAGTTTTTCAACGTCATCAAAGGCAAAGGCCCCTGCAACGTCGATCGGATGGAGGCTCGCGTGTCCGCTTGGGAAGACGGTGCATGGGTGCGTGATGGCCTTCTGGCCCATGCCCAGAAAAAAGCCGCGCGCAAGCACGCTGCTGAATAAGGAGATATCAGATGTCCAAAGAATGGCCCCTCTGGGAAGTTTTCATCCGCGGCCAGCATGGCCTGAGCCACCGTCACGTGGGCAGCCTGCACGCCCCTGATGAAGAAATGGCGATCAAGAACGCTCGCGACGTCTATACACGCCGCAACGAAGGCGTGTCGATCTGGGTGGTCGAAGCGCGCCACATCGCGGCCTCAAGCCCCGAAGAAAAAGGGCCGCTTTACGAGCCGTCGAACTCGAAAGTTTACCGCCACCCGACCTTCTTCGACATTCCTGAAGACGTGGGGCATATGTGATGAATGATCAGCAAGCTCTGTTTCAATTCCTGCTTCGGATGGGCGACAACAGTCTGATCCTTGGCCACCGGGTCAGCGAATGGTGTGGCTTGTCGCCTGTGTTGGAAGAAGACATCGCACTGGCCAACACCGCGCTGGACCTGATCGGTCAGACGCAATTCTGGCTGGGTCTGGCGGGCGAGGTTGAAGACAAAGGCCGCACGGCTGATGATCTGGCCTTCCTGCGCGACGCATGGGATTTCCGCAATGTGCTTATGGTCGAACTGCCCAACGGCGATTTCGGCCAGACCATGATGCGCCAGTTTCTTTACGACGCATGGTCGTCGATCATGGTCGGTCGCCTGATCAAAAGCAGTGATAAACGCATCGCTGATATCGCCGAGAAGGCCTCGAAGGAAATTGCCTATCACGTCGAGCGGTCGGCTGACACCGTGGTTGGTCTTGGTGACGGGTCCGAGGAAAGCCACGCAAGGATGCAAGCCGCGCTCGACTACCTCTGGCCTTATGTGGGCGAGATGTTTGACGGCGACGAGGTTGATGCGGCCATGGTCGCCGCCGGCATTGCCCCCGATCCCGCGTCCTTGCGCGAAGAATACGACGCGCTGGTGAACAAGGTGCTGTCCGAGGCCACCCTGAAAGTGCCGACAGACGTGTTCTACCACAAAGGCGGGCGCACGGGCTATATGCACACCGAACATCTGGGCCACCTTCTGACCAGCATGCAGTGGCTGCAACGCGCTTATCCCGGTGCGACCTGGTAATGGGCCAGCCCTCGGTTGATACGATCTGGGACTGGCTCGACCAGGTGCCCGACCCCGAGATCCCAGTGATCTCGCTGGTCGATCTTGGCATCATCCGGGACGTGCAGTGGGAAGGTGACATGTTGAATGTCACCGTCACACCCACCTATTCGGGCTGCCCGGCCACTACGATCATCAACCTTGATATCCAAACCGCGTTGAAGAACCACGGGATCGAAAAGCTGACACTACACCGACAGCTTTCCCCGGCCTGGACCACCGACTGGCTGACCGACAAGGGCAAGGCGGCGCTTGAGAAATTCGGCATCGCCCCACCGTCGGCCAAGGGCGAACCGGAACGCTGCCCCAATTGTGGTGGTCACGATCTGGAACACACCAGCCAGTTCGGCTCGACCCCCTGCAAGGCACTGTGGCGATGCCGCGACTGCCTTGAACCTTTCGACTATTTCAAGTGCATCTGACTGCATTGAGGAGACCCAACATGGCGCGCTTCCACAGCCTTACCGTGACCGACATCCAGAAAACCATCCGCGACGCGGTGGTGGTGACGCTGACTCCGGACGATCCTGAGGCCTTCAACTATACCCAAGGCCAATATCTGACCTTCCGCAAAGATTTCGACGGGCAGGAGCTTCGCCGCTCTTACTCGATTTGTTCGGGGCTGGATGACGGCAAATTGCAGGTTGGCATCAAGCGCGTTGATGGCGGTGCCTTTTCGACTTGGGCCAACGAGGACCTGAAACAGGGCGACACGATCGAAGCCATGTCCCCGATGGGCAACTTCTTCGTACCGATCGCCCCGGATATGGACCGCCACTATTTGGGCTTTGCGGGCGGATCTGGGATCACGCCAGTTCTGTCGATCATAAAGACAATGCTGTCGCGCGAACCAAATGCTCAGTTTACGCTGGTCTATGCCAACAAGGCCATCACCACGATCATGTTCCGCGAGGAGCTTGAAGACCTGAAGAACCGCTATATGGGTCGATTCAACGTGATCCATATTCTGGAAAGCGACGCGCAGGACATTGATTTGTTCACCGGTCTGGTGGATGAGGCGAAGTGCGCCCAACTGTTCAAACACTGGATCGACATCAAATCCGTCGATACCGCATTCATCTGCGGACCCGAGCCGATGATGCTGGGCATCGCAAAAGCGCTGCGTGAACACGGGCTGGACGACGCGCAGATCAAGTTTGAATTGTTTGCCTCAAGCCAACCGGGCCGTGCAGCCAAGAAAGCCGCCAGCAAGGCCGCTGCCAAAGGCGAAGGGATTGAAGCGGTGGTCGCATTGGACGGTGCCAGTCGGTCCTTCACAATGGACGCCGAAACGTCGATTCTGGACGCAGCTTTGGCCAACGACATCGACGCGCCTTACGCCTGTAAAGCGGGGGTCTGTTCGACCTGTCGCTGTAAGGTGATTGAGGGCGATGTTGAAATGCTAACCAACCACGCACTTGAGGATTACGAAGTCGAGAAGGGCTACGTCCTGTCCTGCCAATCCTATGCCAAGTCAGCAAAAGTTGTTGTCGATTACGACCAGTAAACCCAAATGGAACGGAGACAGCAATGTCTGAGATGAGCATCACCGACTATCTGGCCCAAGGGGGCGTTCTGACCTCGCCGGGCAACGTGCCAGCACGCTATCGGGCCGAGCTTATGCGTCTTATGGCGACCTTCGTGGACAGCGCGCTGGCCGGAGCCGCGGGCTTTGCCGATATCGTCAACCAAGGACCCGGCATAAAAGAACGCATCGCGGCATCCAAGATCGTGCTGGAAAAGACAGACAACGCTGACAAGGTCCTGTCGATCATGGGCGAGTTTGGTGCGAACACTGAACGCTATGCCAACCACCACCCGTGGACTGACCGGCTTGCCCGTGATGCCGATATCGGAACTTCGCGAACGGATACGGATATGCGTTTGGCCGTGTTTAACTACCCGCTGGAAGGCTGGATGGATGCAGTTGTGATGAACTTGCTGATGGGTCTGGCGGTCGGTGTCCAGATGGGCGAGTTTACCCGTGTGTCCTATGCTCCACTGGCAGACGCGTTTCGCGCGATTGCACCTGTTGAGGCGCGCCATTCTGAACTCGCAGCCGAGGGCATTTCGAGGCTTCAGGAAACCGGAACTGACAGGGCGGCGCTTCAGTCTAGCGTCGATTACTGGTGGCCGCGGGTCGCCGCAAGCTTCGGCAAAGATGTTTCGACCCGTGCCAGCCAATTGCAAGCGTTTGGGTTGCGGCACTCGACCAACGCCGAACTGCGTGAAGAATGGGAAGCCGCCGCGGCAAACGCATTGAAAAAACTGGGCCTAAGCGCACCCTAAGCGCCGCCTATCTGAAATTGCGAATTAAGGACAGAGCATGACCCTGATGAAAGTCTCCAGCTTCGCGGCTGGTCAATGGATTGCACCGGGTGCGAACGCCCGCCCCATCGCGTCGGCCATCACAGGATTGCCTCTGGCTGAAGCTGGTGGCGCCGATATCGACATGCAAGCGATGATTGACTACGGGCGCAATGTGGGTGGCCCTGCTCTGCGCGCCATGGGCTTCCACGACCGCGCCAAGATGCTGAAGGCTCTGGCCGTGCATCTGGGTCAGCACAAACAGGCACTCTATGACCTAAGCTTCGACACCGGCGCCACGCAATCCGATCACATGATCGACATTGATGGCGGTGTGGGTACCGTGTTCGTCTTTGCCTCCAAGGGCCGACGTGAGATGCCTGATGGGCAGGTCTATATTGACGGCGAGATAGAACAGCTTAGCCGCAATGGCACCTTCCTTGGCATGCACATTGCGACCCCGCTGCAAGGCGTGGCCGTGCATATCAACGCGTTCAACTTCCCGGTTTGGGGGATGCTGGAAAAGCTCGCCCCGACCCTTCTAGCCGGCGTCCCTGCCATTGTGAAACCTGCAACGGCAACGAGCTATGTAACCGAGGCCGCTGTGCGCATCATGCTCGACAGCGGTATCCTGCCCGACGGTGCTCTGCAGCTGATTTCAGGCGGTACGGGCGACCTATTGGACCGGCTTGGCCCACAGGATATCGTCAGCTTTACGGGGTCTGCACAGACAGCATCCATGCTGCGATCCAACCCGAACATCCTGAAAAACTCGGTTCGGTTTGTGGCCGAACAAGACAGCCTGAACGCGTCAATCCTTGGGCCGGACGTCACCCCAGATGCTCCGGAATTTGACCTCTTTATCAGAGAGGTACACCGCGAGATGACCACCAAAGCGGGGCAGAAATGCACCGCGATCCGCCGCATCATCGCACCAGAGGCACAGGTGGCCAATGTGATCAAGGCGCTGTCGGCCCGTCTGGACAAAACCGTCATCGGTGACCCGCGTGCCGAAGGCGTGCGCATGGGTGCGCTTGTGTCTGCCGGGCAGAAAGCCGACGTTCTTGAAAAAGCTGCGGCCATCGGGTCGGAAAGCAAGCTGGTCTACGGCAACCCCGACGACAACGATTTCACTGGTGACGTGGATGCAGGCGCTTTCGTGAAGCCGATGCTGTTTCATTGCGAGACCCCCGATAGCGCCACAATCGTGCACGAGACCGAGGCTTTCGGACCGGTCTCGACCATCATGGGATACCGTGACATTGCGCACGCGATCGAGCTTGCGAACAAAGGTGAAGGGTCGTTGGTTGCGTCAGTGATCACCGGATCGGGCGACGTCGCGCGTGATGTCGCGATGGGCGCTGGTGCCTTCCATGGGCGGCTGTATTTCAACAACGCCACGTCGATGAAGGAAAGCACCGGCCACGGATCGCCCCTGCCCCATATGGTACACGGCGGTCCCGGCCGCGCGGGTGGTGGCGAGGAAATGGGCGGCGTGCGTGGTGTTCTTCACTATATGCAGCGTACCGCCATTCAAGGTAGCCCGGACATTCTGACCTCTGTTGGTGGGAGATGGGTACCGGGCGCAACCGAAGTGCAAGGCCCCACCCACCCGTTCACGCGTAAGTATGGCGAGCTGTCGATTGGCGAAACACTGAACACCGCATCGCGCGAGATCAGTTTGGACGATATCGAGAAGTTTGCCCATTTCACCGGCGACACTTTCTATGCCCATATGGACGACGCCGCCGCCAAACGAAACCCTTTCTTTCCGGGACGCGTGGCGCATGGTTATCTGCTGATCAGTTTTGCGGCAGGATTGTTTGTGTCGCCTGATGAAGGCCCGGTACTGGCAAATACCGGATTGGACAATCTGCGTTTCATGAAGCCGGTCGAAGCCGGTGACAGCATCGCAGTGCGCCTGACCGTCAAAGCCAAGACCCGCCGCACTGATGATTACGGCGAAGTGCGTTGGCACGTCACGCTGACAAATCAGGACAGTGATCTGGTGGCTGAGTACGAGCTTTTGACCATGAACGCCTACTGACAACACATGGACGTGTCCACGATCCCTGACGACGTGCAAGGTGTCCTGTCCCAAATCCGGGGCGATGGGGATTTGCGGGTGTGGTCGGTCATTGTGACCATCATGGGAGATATGGCGCGTGGGCCGGGCGAAACCGTTTCCGGCACCACGTTGGGCGCGTTAATGGGGGCATTTGGCATCAGGCCCGAGGCGACACGTGTCGCCTTGCATCGGTTGCGAAAAGATGGCTGGATCACCAGTCAGCGTGCGGGTCGCGGGTCGTTCTATTCGCTCACCGATCACGGACGCGCGCAGACCAATTCGGTCGCCGACCGCATCTATGGCCCCAGCATGCCCAGCCCGAACCAGTGGTATCTGGCCGTGACCCTTCTGTCACCCGATCGGACGAAATGCGAACATGGGCTGACGGCGCAAAGGTTCACGGAACTCGCCCCAGGTGTCTTTCTTGGCCCTGCCCATCCGAAAAGCACTAAAGGATTGGTCCTTTTCTCGGACAACACTCCCACGCTGCCTGACAACATTCAGCACCTGTTGCTCCCTGATGCCATCCGGACAGAAGCGCATTGCTTTGCAAAAGCTCTCAAGGTCACACGGGATATGGATCCTGCCAGTCTGGCAGCACTGTCCCGTGCTGCGATCCGCCTTCTGATCCTTCATCGCTGGCGTCGCATCGTCTTGCGCCTGCCCCCCCTTCCATTGGAACCGCTTTGGCCGGACGCACATTTACGCGCCGAGGTGCAGTCGCAGTTGGCAAAGCTCGGCACTATCCGCGCAAACGACCTATCCATGTAAGGACACCAGTGTTGTCATTAGCTCATTTTGGGATTGTTCTTTTTTTCTTTATACAGTATTTCCAGAATTATGGAATTAATATACCCACATCGCTTGTCCACCCTAGGACACCCTCAGCGGTTGGCCGTGTTCAGGTTGCTGATGCGCCGCTACCCGGATCGGGTTCCAGCGACCGAAATCGCGCGTGCGCTTGATCTGAAGCCGAACACCCTGTCCGCCTATGTAAACGCGCTTATGCAGGTCGGTCTGGTAACGCAAGAACGCGTTGGCACGTCGCTGCGTTACGCAGTCGATACAGAAACAATGCGCGAGACGTTCGATTTTCTGATGAAGGATTGCTGCCGTGGTCGCCCGGATATCTGCCTACCGCGCCATTATATCGCCGCCCCCTTGGAACGTCCGGCGGCGGATCGAAAATTCAACGTATTGTTCATCTGCACTGGCAATTCCGCCCGTTCGATCTTTGCAGAAACCATTCTGATGACGTTGGCGGGCGATCGCTTTGTTGCCTATTCTGCGGGCATTGCTCCGCGTTCTGAACTGAACCCGATTGCCATCGAAGTCTTGATGCAGAAAGGGCACGATGTATCCGGTCTCAGATCGAAGAATGTCGCAGAGTTTCAGACCCGATACGCACCGACATTCGATTTTGTGTTCACGGTTTGCGATCAGGCCGCAAACGAAGAGTGCCCAACCTGGAGAAATCAGCCGGTTAGCGGCCATTGGGGTATGCCAGACCCCGTGAAAGTGGACGGAACTGACGCTGAAAAACACCTGGCCTTCCATCAAGCCTATGGCGCGCTTCACAACCGGATCTCGGCCTTGGTTGCACTGCCGATGGCGTCATTGGACCAAATCTCGTTACAGAAGGCCGTCGACAACCTTGGACAAATCGACAAAGGAGCCGTGAATTGACCGTTTACGCACTAAATGGACTTGGCCGGATCGGCAATCTTGCCTTAAGGCCGCTGCTTGAGCGTGGGGCGAAAATCGCATGGATAAACGATGCGGTTGGTGATCCCAAGATGCACGCGCACTTGCTGGAATTCGATACGGTACATGGCCGCTGGGATGCTAAGTTTGACTATGATGCAGACAGCGTCACAATCGACGACTTACGGCTTCCCTTCATCGGGACGCGCGATATTGCCGACCTTCCCCTTGAGGGTGTTGATGTCGTGATCGACTGCACCGGCGCGTTCAAATCCGAAGCCAAACTCGCGCCGTTCTTCAACGCGGGCGTAAAGAAGGTGGTGGTGTCAGCGCCGGTTAAAAACGGCGATGTAGCAAACATCGTCTATGGCGTAAACGACGGCACCTACGAACCCGACCGCCACAACATTGTGACAGCAGCGAGTTGCACCACCAATTGTCTGGCGCCGGTCGTCAAGGTCATTCATGAAAGTCTGGGTATCAAACATGGGTCAATTACCACGATCCATAATGTGACCAACACGCAAACCATCGTGGATCGCCCCGCGAAAGATCTGCGTCGGGCGCGGTCAGCCCTGAACTCGCTGATCCCGACCACCACCGGCAGTGCCACGGCAATCACACTGATCTATCCAGAGCTCAAAGGACGTCTGAACGGCCATGCTGTGCGGGTACCCCTTCTGAACGCGTCACTGACCGATTGCGTGTTCGAAGTTGACCGCACCACCACCGCAGAAGAGGTCAACGCACTGTTCAAAGCCGCTGCGGAAGGTCCGCTTAAAGGTATTTTAGGTTATGAAGAGCGCCCTCTTGTGTCGACCGACTACACCAATGATGAAAGGTCTGGAATTGTCGACGCGCTATCAACCATGGTGGTGAATGGCACGCAAGTTAAGGTCTATGTCTGGTATGACAACGAAATGGGGTATGCCCACCGCTTAGTTGATGTGGCTCTGATGGTTGGGGCTTCGATGTGACCAGCGCCCCTGCCCGCCCGGAAGGGTTTTCGGCGTATGTTGCAGTTACGGCAGCCTATTGGGCCTTTATGCTCACCGACGGTGCGCTTCGAATGCTGGTGCTTTTGCATTTTCATGGGCTGGGGTTTTCACCCGTACAATTGGCCTATCTGTTCGTGCTCTACGAAATCGCGGGCATGGTGACAAATCTGAGTGCCGGATGGATTGCTGCGCGGTTTGGGCTGACCTCGACCCTCTATGCTGGGCTTGGTCTGCAAGTGCTTGCCCTTTTCGCGCTGGCGCAACTTGATCCAACTTGGGCCATCGGTCTCTCTGTCGCCTATGTCATGGCGGTTCAGGGCGCGAGCGGAGTCGCCAAAGACCTTGCCAAGATGTCGTCAAAGTCGGCTGTCAAACTGCTGGCGCCGACTACGGAAGGCGGTTTGTTCCGCTGGGTCGCGCTGCTGACCGGTTCGAAAAACACGGTGAAGGGGATCGGCTTTTTGCTTGGTGCCTGCCTGCTTGCCACCATTGGATTCGTGCCAGCGGTGCTGGGTATGGCCGCCATTCTGGCTGCTATCCTTATCGCCGTGTTGATCGCCATGCCACCCGGCCTGCCAAAAGGGCGAAAAGGCGCGAAGCTTTCCGAAGTCTTCTCGAAATCATCGAACGTGAACTGGCTGTCCTTGGCGCGCGTTTTCTTGTTTGGCGCACGCGATGTCTGGTTCGTGGTCGGGATCCCCATTTACTTCTACGCGGTGCTGTCGGATGGCAGTGAACAAAGCAACCGTGCGGCGTTTTTCCTGATTGGCTCTTTCATGGCGTTGTGGACCATCCTCTACGGTATAGTGCAAGCCACTGCACCCCGACTGCTGCTGGCCACGATACGCGTAGAGGCAGACCTGATCACCAGCGCACGGCACTGGGCTTGGGGGCTTTCAGGTGTTCCTGCCATCCTAACCTTGGCCGCCTTTACCTTCCCGCAACCTCAAGCATGGCTGACTGCGATGTTGATTGCAGGACTGCTCCTGTTCGGTGCCATCTTTGCAGTCAATTCATCGCTCCATTCCTATCTGATCCTGACGTTCACCCGCTCCGAACGGGTTACGATGGATGTCGGATTCTATTACATGGCCAATGCCGCTGGCCGCCTGCTGGGAACCGTTTTGTCCGGTCTGACCTATCAGATTGGTGGACTTGCCCTGATGCTGGGCACCGCAACCGTGATGATTTCGATATCCGCCATCGCGGTTGGGTTTCTGAAACCACCGTCCCAGCCGGGCACGATTTAGCGGTAATTGATCGGCGTTACACGTTGGGACGAAATGTAGGCGATGACCGCCTTCCCTAATGGAAATCCCGACTGGGAAAGAGCCGTTTGGCCTGATCGCGCGGGTGCATGGCACGCGGTGCAGGCAGAGATTTCGGCGCGTTGTCCGCTTGCGGTGTCGTTTGCCCCACGACATCCCCCATCGGATGACCAAGTTCACCTAGTAGGTGCGAGACATCCTCGATTTTCTGGGCAATCAAGTGAACGACGATGCCCTCGCGTTGAAGTTTGCCTGTGACGCGCAACAGACGTCCACTCATGACCGCCCGGCGGAAGCGTTCGAAGGTCTTTTTCCAGACCACGATATTGGAAACGCCCGTTTCATCCTCCAACGTCAGGAAAACCACGCCCGACGCCGTGCCGGGACGCTGACGGGTGATGACAAGACCGCAAACCGTGGTGCGGCGAAGCGGCACGTCTTTTAACGCGTCATGGCGGGTCAGGTCAGGCATGGAGGGGCGTAGCAATTCCATCGGATGGGCACGAAGCGTCAGGCGCATGGCAACATAATCCTCGACCACTTCCTCGCCAAGATGCATGGCGGGAAGTGTGATCTTCGGTTCGCGGATGACCTCGCCGTCGATCATATCATTGAAAAGTGGCAGCGGTTCGCGGCCCCGAATGGCACGGACCTGCCAAAGCGCATCACGCCGCGTAAGACCCATGCAGGAGAACGCATCAGCCTCGGCGAGACGCTCAAGCACCCCCGGTCGAACCCCGGCGCGCTGCCAGATGCTTTCGGGATCAGGATAGCCATTGCCTCGTGCGGCTACGATCCAGCCCGCATCCTCTTCCTTAAGGCCCTTGATCTGCCGGAAGCCAAGTCGCAGGGCGAGCGCACCATCAGCACGACGTTCCAACATATTGTCCCACGCGCTGTGGTTCACGCAGATTGGGCGAACCTCGACGTGATGTTCGCGAACATCGCGAACAATCTGGGCAGGGGCATAAAACCCCATCGGTTGAGAGTTGAGAAGCGCACAAGCAAAGACGGCCGGGTGATGGCATTTGAGCCAGGCAGAAACATAAACGAGAAGCGCAAAGGCGGCTGAATGACTCTCTGGAAAACCGTAATCGGCAAAACCCTCGATTTGGGAAAAGCAACGCGTGGCTATTTCCTGCGAGTAACCGCGCGCCAGCATACCGTTTACGAACTTATCGCGGTGCTCGCCGATCGTGCCCATACGGCGAAAAGAGGCGAGCGACCGGCGGAGCTGGTCGGCTTCCTCGGCGGTGAAACCCGCCCCGACCATGGCAATTTGCAGAGCTTGTTCCTGAAAAAGCGGCACACCAAGGGTGCGGCGGGTGACAGCTTCGAGTTCCGGGCCGAAAGGTTCGGGTTCCTCCAAACCTTGCCGCCGCCGGATATAGGGCTGAACCATCCCCCCTTGGATCGGACCGGGACGAACGATGGCGACCTCGATCACGAGGTCATAAAACTCGCGCGGCTTCATGCGCGGCAAGAAATTCATTTGCGCCCGGCTTTCCACTTGGAAGACCCCGACCGCATCGGCGACGCAGAGCATATCATAGGTGGCGGGGTCTTCGGGCGGCACAGAGGCAAGGGTCAGATGCTGGTCCTCATGCATCTTCAGCAACGAAAACGCCTTGCGAATACAAGTCAGCATTCCCAGGCCGAGCACATCAACCTTCAGGATGCCAAGTGCGTCGATATCGTCCTTGTCCCATTCGATGACGGTGCGATCCTCCATCGCGGCATTTTCGATGGGGCAAAGCTCGTCCAGTCGGCCTTTGGTGATGACAAAGCCGCCCACATGCTGCGAGAGGTGGCGGGGGAAACCGATCAGTTCACCGATGAGGTGCAAGGTTTGGGCAAGACGGCGATCATCGGGGTTCAGGCCAAGCTCGCGGACACGGTCCATGTTGGGGCCACCATTTGAATACCCCCAGATTGATCCCGAAAGCCCCGCCGTCACGTCTTGGCTTAGTCCCATCACCTTGCCAACCTCGCGGATCGCGGCGCGGGATCGGAAATGGATCACTGTGGCGCACAACCCCGCCCGGTGGCGGCCATACTTGTGGTAAATCCACTGGATAACCTCTTCGCGCCGCTCATGTTCGAAATCGACGTCGATATCAGGCGGCTCACCCCGGTGCCGCGAGACAAAGCGTTCAAAAACCATGCCGATCTGTTCGGGGGCAACATCCGTAATACCGAGCAGGTAACAAAGGACCGAATTGGCCGCCGAACCGCGCCCTTGGCAGAGGATGCCTTGGGAACGGGCATATTGCACGATGTCGTAAACGGTCAGAAAATAGGCTGAGAACTTTAACTCATCGACCACGGCAAGTTCCTTGGCCATAAGCTCTCGTGGCCGCTTTGGCGCACCGTTCGGGTAGCGTCGGCTCAGTCCCTCCTCGGCCAATCGCTTAAGGCGCGCCATCGGGGTTTCACCGCCCTCAGCGATTTCATCTGGATATTGATAGCTCAGTTCACTGAGGCAAAAAGAGCAACGCCCGGCGATCTCAAGGCTTCGGCGCAGCGCCGCAGGGTGGCGATGAAACACCCGCTCCATATCAGCGCGCCCCTTAAGTCGCCGCTCGGCATTCAGCAGCGCGCGGGTGCCGATATTGTCGATGGTACAGCCTTCCCGCATACAGGTCAGCACATCAGCGAGCGGACGACGCGACGCCCGATGCATAAGCACATCGCCAACGGCCACCATCGGGGTTGAACAGCGCTGCGCAAGCCAGGCACAGGCGTCCAGATACCCCTGATCCGATCCGTCATACCGCGGCGCGGCCCCAAGAAAAACATAACCGGGGAAACGACGCTGGACAGGTTGGATATCAGGGGCGGACCTGCGCAAATCCGCCTGCGGCAGGGCAATCAGGATCATGCCGGTGCAATGGTCCAGCATATCCTTGAGATCGAGATGACATTCCGCCTTCTCTGCGCGCCTTTTGCCCAAGGTGAGCAGCCGCGTAAGGTGTTGATAGGCGGCCATATCGGTGGGCAGCGCAATCCATTCTACCTTGCTGTCCCTCAGCACCAAACGACAACCGGTGATCAGTTTGGGGATATGCGGCGTGTCGGGCCGGGCGATATCTTCCGGCGTGCCGACTTCCTGCCGCGAGCAATTGTCCACCCTGTGCTGCGAGCGGATGCGCACTGCCTCATCAACCTCGCGCCTAAGCTCTTTGAGCGCGGAATAAGCCCGCACAACGCCCGCCAGCGAATTGCGATCAGTGATGGCGATGGCCGAAAGGCCAAGCTCTGCTGCACGGGTCACGAGTTCTTCGGGATGCGACGCGCCGGTCAGGAAGGTGAAATTTGTGGTCACACAAAGTTCGGCATAGCCACCCGCCTGCGCACGCTGGTTTTCGCGGCGTGGTGGCTCAACCGGTCGACGCTCATGGCTGGTTTTGCTCATGGGAATTCCCCCTGCACAAACCAACCGGGGTTTTGCGGTGTATAGAAAAGCCAAAGCCGCCGCCCCTGATGGGTCTCTACCCGCCAGTAATCGCGCATGGCGTGACGCCAGATTTCATCTTCCAGCCACCATTCGGGCATAATCCGCTCTGGGCCGGTGACACGCATGGTGGTGAAAGACATACGCCGCCAACGGAAAGATTGCGGCGGGCGCGCACCAATGGCGGTGATCGACTCGGGTGGAAACATAAGAAGCGGCCGCGGGCGTGGACTGCTCCAACCGCTTGCGGGTTTGGAATAGGCGGCGGACGCGATGATGAAACTGCGTTCGGGAATATGGCTGTCTGCGGGTAAGAACCGCTGGACATTTTCAAGACCAACCCGCGTGCCGATACGGGTGATCAAATCATCAAGCTGGTCCGCTTTATCCGAAACAACATGGCTGACTTGCTCGGTCGGAAGCGGCTCAACCTGCGTTGCCTCCATCCGAAGCTGGTCGATCCCGTAACCCGCATCAACCTCGCTCACTCCGCGTTGGAAAAGTGGCAGGATACGGGCTGGGTCGCGCAAGGGCCGCGCCAAACGCAACTCCACATGCTGAGCATTTTTGTCGACCCGACGCAGGGTCAGGCAAAGCACGCGCGCGCCAGCCTCTTGCTGCTTGAGTTTCTCGCAGAGCTGGATCAACAATCGCTCGGTTCCGGCCAACACATCCGCCTCCAGCCCTGTGGGTTCGGGCAGGCTGATGCGCACGCCGTAATGGGGCGGTTCTTTTTGCGGAGAAATCTCTTCGGGTTGCGTGCCAAGCGCCTGATCAAGACGCATCAGAAGATCCGGCCCGAAACGTCGCGCCAGCGGGGCACGCGCCGCCTCGGTCAGTTGCCCAATGTTTTGAAGGCCAAGCCGTTGCAGGGCAACGACCATATCCGACTCTAGCCTAAGCGCGGCGACCGAAAGTGGCGCCAGCGCCTCTAGCACCTCACCCGGCTGGGCCACGCCTTCCCCGAAATGCGCAAGCGCCCAAGCTGCGCCGCGCGTGTCGCCCAACCCGACCCGCGCCAAAAGGCCAGCCTGTGTCAGCCGTCCGCGCAAATCACACAGCATGGCGGCCTCTCCACCGAAAAGATGCGCCGATCCGGTGATGTCAAGCACCAGCCCGTCCCGCCCCTCGAACCCCACCCAAGGACAATAGCGCAGCGCCCAACGGCGAAGGATACTAAGAAACCGCCCATCAGCGACTGGATCAGCTTGACGGCTTATCAGTTCCGGACAAAAGGCCCGCGCGTCGGAAAAGGACATGCCGCGGTGCAACCCACCCCGTTCGGCGGTCTCGTTCAAACAATAAATCCGATTGGCGTTGTTTTCCTTAAGCGTCAGCGCAAACGGGCCGTCGACAGGCCGCGCGCGCAAAACCCGGTCACTCGCGAGACGCGGAAACCACAATGAGACGACGCGCCGATTGATCCCATCGAACATTCCAGACACCCAATGTTCCTGATTTGTTCTTTGTAAGCGCCCACCGTTGAAGTGTCGAGTCTTCGGGTCCGCGATCGGGGTCAGGAAGAGCGCTGCAATCCCAACGCGTTTCGGCAGTATTGTTGGGCATATTACCCGGAATAAGACAAAGACCGGTGGATCCGCCAGCCTTTGCCGCAAGCTGAAGCCGCCGTCCTTCGGTCAGGGAAAGCGATGCGGAAAGTTCTATCACCACCAACGGACATGCACCGTCGCGCAGGGCTTCTTCGGCCAGTGGCAACGCCTCTTTCTGATTCGGCGCCTGCGCCAAAACGAGGTTCGCAACATCAAAGAAGCTGTTCAGGCACTGCGGAACAAGCGCCTCCGCCCGCCGCGCCTCGAACACCCAGAAGACATAACCCTGAGCTTTCGCTCCCATGGCAGCCGCAAAACTTGTCGCAGCGGGGCCACATGCCTCATGGACACGCGCAGAGCGAAGGGGAGGAAAAGACAAACCGGCCATGAAGCAAGATTAGGCGACTGTATCGTTTGTTTCAAACCTGCAGAAAGATCACTTCAGGGAAATTACATGGCGACACAGTTCCGACTTCCTTCAAAAGAGAAAATCGACCTCGCGGTTCCGAACTCGCGGTACAAGTTGGCAATCCTACTCGAAGATCAAACCAACCCACCACTGTCGCTTCGCATTTGAAACGAGAATCGCCAGCCCCGGGAGGGAGAAATCCAAGGAACCCTCATGATTGCCACCACGCAATGTGTCGCGTTTGCGCTACAGACTTTCCACTAACAACATGAAAACAAAGGTATCTATAAGGATAAATGGTGCCCCCACACGGACTCGAACCGCGGACCTACTGATTACAAATTATTGTCAATCACCTTCCCGACATTTACCGATATACCATCAAACAATTGAGTTATTTACCGTTTTCTATCTGTACTTACCGAACGGATCTATGGTATTTACCGCCATTTCCCAATTTTCTGCGTCCTATTTGCGTCCTAGAGTTTGCCATGCCAATAAAGAAAAGAAAGGCCTATCGCCCACGCAATGAAAGGTTACGTCTGTCAAAGGCTCTCATTGATCGGATGGCCCCTGGCAGCAAAGACTATTTCGTCAAAGATAGTGAAATCACTCAACTCCATCTTAAAGTCACTCCGGCTGGCAACAAGTCGTTCCTCGTAAGGTACCGCAATGAGGCCGGACAAGAACGCAAATACAAGCTGGGCGGCTACCCTACCCTAAACGTCGCAAAAGCGCGGAAACAGGCCTCGGAAGTGCTTCTAGCGGCAACCTTAGGTGACGACCCCGCTGAGTCGCGTTCTGCGCTAAGGCAAGGAGAAACGATTGCCCAATACGGTGAGCGTTTCTTGACAGAATTTGCGGAACTGCATCTGCGGCCAAGTACGATCTACAACTACCAGCTAATTTTGCGAAATACGATCACGCCGATATTTGGAGCAAAGAAGCTCTCAGCCCTCACAAAACCGGATGTGCTAAACCTGCAAAAATCGCTCCAGAACACCCCCTACCAAGCCAATCGGGTGATCGGCTTCCTGCGGCGACTTTACCACTACGCAGAAGCTCAAGGGGACCTAGCTGCAGATAGTAATCCAACGAAACATGTGCGTGCTTACAAGGAACACAGGCGAGAAACCCTGCTTTCAGAAGATGAGATGGAACAGATCGGTCATTCGATTGACGTACTTAGGAAGCAAAACCCCACTTCAGGCTCGGCATACGACGCGATCATCTTCCTGTTTCTAACAGGATGTCGAACAAGCGAAGCTTTAAGACTAAAGTGGGAAGATGTCGACTTTGCGCGTGATGTTCTCACCTTCAGAAACGCAAAGAGTGGAACCCGAACCCACTACATCAATCCAGAACTCAAGGGCTTTCTAAGCGGCTTACCAAGCTTCAACCGTTCAGAATGGGTTTTTCCGGGGCGGAACAATACCACTCACCGCGTAGATCTAAAGAAACCATGGGCGGCAATCAAAGAACATGCTGGTCTTTCAGGTGTCCGCCTGCATGACATTCGGCACACGGTGCTCACTGACGTAGCAGCCATCAGCGACATTCAAACCGCAGCAATGGTAGGTGGACATAAGAGCATACGTTCTACAATGCGCTATATTCATGGAAGATCCGAAGTAACACGAGAAGTTATGAGGCAAGCAGCGAGCGCCAAAGGCGCTTTGCTACTCAGCAACAACAAAACTGAGGGCGAAAGTGAATGAAGCCAATTCGAAGAACCAAACGCCCACCTCGCCGCATAAAAGTCGCGGGGAAATGGATCGGGGGGCATGATACGTCTCGTGAAGATGAGAACAAAACAACTAGTTCTGCTCCAGCAAAGCGGCCATCAATCATTACTTCCGGCAACCTTTACAACGAAGTGGCCGCTGCGGATTATTTGGGCCTCGCCGTCAGCACCCTCCAGAACCGGCGCTCATTGGGAGAACAACCCGCATACATAAAACGAGGAAGGCGAGTATTTTATCGGCTTGAAGACTTGGAAAAGTTCGCAAACGATAACTGAGCAACCAAATTTCAAACCACCCACTAGAATTGAAATACCAGTTGAAGAAAGATTTCAGAGAACTTCCCGATGAGTACCAATCGAATAATCGACGACGCAACATCTACAAATGCAGTCTTTAAGACACCCAGATCGCAATGGAGGGCTGCCATCCGCAAGCGTTGTTGGGGCTGCCAGTATGGAAGCAGGGGGAGAGCGTGATCTGGACATTCGGTACAATGACAAAATGCGGATTGCGGATGTAGATGCTTTGGAAGGCTCAAAGCCTAAGAGCGTTAAGAGAACGCGCAAGAAGGCCACGATTGATCCAGCTGCTCCTGCGGGTGATACCGAGGCGAAAAAGGTCGATGATACGTGAAAGTAGAGCAGGCATGGATTTGACTAAGACTAGTCTGAACTGCCTGGTGCGGAAATACAGAGCACCTTTCCGGCTATTCGCGCAAAAGCTTGACAGGTCGGCAGGTGAACGTTGGCGTCTAATATGAGGAAGAGAGGCTAATCCAACACCTGAAAGCTATTCAGGTACAGTTGTCTCATCATAATCAGAGGAGCAGCCGCCACCAAGGCATCGCGTATCCATCCCCTCAAACACGGTACCCACTTCGCTGCCGCCCTCACTTGTTGCACTACCTAGTGCGCCAATTGAAGCCACACCCGTCCGTCGTATCGTATTCGTAGCATAATCGGTAATCTCTTGAGACAGCGTGTGTGTCTGGCGAAACTCATTCAGTACAATCGCCCACTCACCTTCAGCAGGATGCCGACAGATAATTTTAGAGCCTTGCCTCATTGCGAAGGAGTCTTTGCAAATTTTTGCCCTAGCAGTCCCTGAGATATTGCCGATCGAAAAGTATCCTAAGCGAGACATGTATTGCCCACACGGGTATTGCATAAGTTTAGGTGAGCACTGGCCACCACCGTCATCGTACCAAACAACCACAACATAGGTACTGCTAGAGCAGTCATTCTTCAGCGAGTCCAGTATGCCGTCACCGTTTCTATCAGAGAAGGAAACACAGGCGCTCGCTGGAGATGATGTCATAAGCAGACAGATTCCTAGCACTAAAGAAACATAAGGGCGTATTTTCATCGCCTCCTCCACTGCTACAAGAACTGAGTTCGGCAGAACGACGAAAGTCATGACATTTGACTCGTCGTACTAAAGCTCAGTTATAATAGCATAGTTGAGAGCTTGTATCTAATCAGCCCGCTCAAACCAAAAACTGCTTGGCATCGATCTTGGGGAATTTTTGTTCCAAAATGTGCACAGTGGAGGTCTTAGAATGAGATTTCTTGTCATGATTTCAATTTGGTTGATCGCTTTCAGCGAAGAGGCGTTGGCGGGCATCCACCGTACTCGATGTGCCGAACCCAGCAATGAAAACCAACCGATTGAATTTGTAATTGAAGTCATAAACAATTCGCAATTTCGTTTCACCGTTTCCCATATGGGAAACTTCTTTCAACTAAGAGTCGTTGCATGGAGAATAGATGGGTCGATTGAGCGTTTCTACGTTTCGCCTGGTCAGTCACGCAGTGGCATTTATTTGCTTAACAATCCAATCACCAAAGTAACCTGTTAAGATAGCTATTAGGTGAGCGGGACCCCGACTTTGACATGAAAATATATCTGGATGAAATGTGGGGAGATATCTGACTTAGCGGTGTGGGCAGTCGGGTGCAGCTGCTCAACCGGAAGGCGGTTCACATAACATCCCATTCAGCGATTTTCACGATTTATTGCACTTGATCGCTTCTTGCTGGAGTAGTGCCCTTCCAATCAATAGCGGTCATCAATAAGGTGATCCTCCCCCACTGAAGTGGTCCGGCCCTATAGTTAGGAAACGGAGGATCGAACATGGGAATCAAGCGACACAAACCAGAAGAGATTGTCACGAAGTTACGGCAGGTTGAGGTGCTGTGTGGGCAGGGAATGCCGCGCGTCGATGCCATCCGACAGGTGCAGATAACCGAGCAGACATTCTATCGCTGGCGCAAGCAATATTGCGGCATGGGAACCGACCAACTTAAAGAGTTGAAGCGACTTCAGAAGGAGAATGACCGGCTGCGTCGAGCCGTGTCGGACCTGACGCTGGACAAGCTCATCCTTTCGGAAGCTGCCCGGGGAAACTACTGAGCCCTTCGCGTCGTCGTGCCTGTATCGATCATGTTCGCAGCCAGTTCAAGGTATCGGAGCGGCGAGCCTGTAGTGTCCTGGGACAGCACCGGTCCACACAACGTCGTTTGCCGGTTGGCCGTGCTGACGAGGAGCGTCTAGTGGCTGATATGATCGAACTGACCCGCCAGTATGGTCGGTATGGCTACCGCCGGATCGCAGCTTTGCTCAGAGACGCCGGATGGCTTGTGAACGACAAGCGTGTCGAACGTCTGTGGCGGCGTGAAGGGCTCAAAGTGCCAATGAAACAGCCGAAGAAAGGGAGGCTCTGGCTCAACGATGGCTCCTGCGTTCGTTTGCGACCGGAGTATCGCGATCACGTTTGGTCATACGACTTCGTGCATCACCGAACTGATGACGGGAAGGCATTCCGGACTCTGAACATCCTGGATGAGCACAGCCGAGAATGCCTAGCGATCCGAGTGAAGCGAAAGCTGAACTCGACCGAAGTTATAGACGCACTGACGGACCTGTTCATCCTGCGTGGCGTCCCGGCATACATCCGTTCAGACAATGGGCCGGAGTTCATTGCTCAGGCCGTTCGGGACTGGATCGCAGCTGTTGGCGCCAAGACCGCTTACATCGAGCCGGGATCTCCTTGGGAGAATGGATATTGTGAAAGCTTCAATGCCCGGTTCCGCGATGAACTGTTAAATGGCGAAGTCTTCTACAGCTTAAGGGAGGCACAAATCCTGATCGAAAAATGGAGGAAACACTACAACACGAAACGACCACACAGTGCCTTGGGCTACCGCCCACCGGCCCCGGAAACCATCGTCCCGATGGAACCCAGGCCAATAATGCACTAACATTCAAACTGGACCACTGAGGTGGGGCCGATCAACCCTGATTGGAACAAAAACAACGCCCACCCCACACTAACAACAAACAAGCTGGTGTTCCGTATCCAAGTTAAAGCTGATCGTTGGAAAGATGGGTTGTGTGTTGGATACATCAAAACCTACTTCGCTGGTGGTGTGACACTAAGAGTTCGCCCAGAAACACTCGTCCTCAACCCTATTGGCGAAGTGTTTACTTGGGCAACTTGGAACCCGAAGAACATGAATAACTACGTACTAGATCAGATCCGCGACACTATTCCCATCTGGGTGAAGATGGGAGGAAATCTGGAAATGCCAAAATAGGTACTGATTTTTTCTTACTGGACTACATATCAAACTAAGCACATTGACACTCGCTGTTAAAACTAAGGACAGTATTTGGTCAAAGAAGAAAACAACGGACCCATTTTTTCACTTCGCCAATCCGAGTAGCCCCCTCCATTTATCAAGTCCGAAATTTTCTAAGTTATCATCCAAACGGACATCACACATTTACAGCTCTGTTTTCCGACAATTTGCGTCACGATCACAACACGCCTTAGCATTGGAGACATAACGAAACCTCACACATTTCGACATAAATAGCTGAAAAGTTTTCATAATTTTCGAAAACCACCCACATCAACAGAGAGAAACAGATTTCTTGCAATCGATTGCATGGATACCATCGGCAAAACTCCGTAAAACTGGAGCACTTTTCGGTAAAACCTTGTCGCGAAGACACGGTGGAACCCCAAAATATCTAAATCGCCTCCAAAAACCTAAACACAGCCAGAAATGGTGACCAGATCTGTACACATAAAACCGACGTTACATGTGCAGAGGTCCAAATGGCGTTTATTTCCTACTATCGCGTTTCAACCAATCGTCAGGGCACTTCAGGCCTCGGTTTAGACGCCCAGCGCAGAGCAGCAGAACTGTTCGCGCAACAATCCGAAAGCCACATTAGTCAGGAGTTCATCGAAGTTGAAAGCGGTAAGCGGCGGGACCGCCCACAATTACATGCCGCAATCGAGGAATGTCGTAACAGCGGGTCGACATTGCTGATTGCCAAACTGGACAGGCTCGCTCGCAATGTCCATTTCATCTCGGGATTACTAGAAAGCAATGTGAAATTCATAGCTGTAGACATGCCCAGCGCAGACCGTTTCATGCTTCACGTATATGCTGCGATGGCCGAAGAAGAAGGGCGCAGAATAAGCGAGAGAACTAAAGCCGCGCTAAAGTCCGCAAAACTACGTGGGATCCCACTCGGGGAAAATGCAAAAGCTCTCCCAGACAAGAATGGCACCAGAGCCGCGCGGTTTGCCCGCGAAGTTGGACCCAGCATTGGAACGCTCAAGTCACAAGGGCTCTCAGTCCGAGAAATCGCGTCAATGTTCAATACCGACAAACTTCTTTCTTATCGCGGAGGGCAATGGCACAGTACAACTGTCCAGAGAGTTTGGACAAAATACATTTCTCTTACCAGCGGGTATACTAACACCCCCCCACGTCAATAAATGTCACATAGAAAAGATTTCTTACATAACTTCACAATTGATAAGCAAGTAACTCCCGAAAGAGCCTTAATCGACAGACTGCAGCTTTCGATAGGTGACTGGGGGTTATTTGGATCACCTGACCAAGTTTGTGAAACCGTAACCAATCTCCGAAACATTGAAATCGAAACGTCAGAGGGAGAGTGCATCCCACTATTCAAAGGTGATCCGTTTTTATCCCACCGCCAACGCCTGAATATCAGCTTTGCATCGGCAGCAGCCGACACAAAAAACACGGGTCTCTCGCCATTGATTTCTGGCAACCTCAGGTATTCTGCTCGCTATCGCCGCCCAGAAGAGCTGAGAGACGCCACATCCAGTTTCCAATTCAATACTACACTAAATCTAACGCGCTTCATCCAAGCGCAGAAATTCAGGCTAAGAACCCGAATTGACCGCCGCCCACGTTTGCTTACAGACATGGTATTGGCAATCGACCCTGATCCTACTTGGCATGCAAATGAAACCCCGTTGACTGCGGCAAGCAATTTGATCGTCGGACCTTGGCCCAAATACGCATACGCACAAAGTCGAAGTGCTCAGAAGCATCTTTCTCGCTATCTTCGGCTGGTGGATGGAGTCCTTCAACGATCATTCACCATGGCCACATCCGATGGCAGCCCAGCGCCTCGTCGAGCCGCATACTACTCACTTCAAGAAATCGAGGTGTATTGGGAGTACGATTGCGATGATCCAATTCAATTTGTAACTGCTTTGCTGCCCAAAATAAGAAGCATCGGGAGTGTGTTCTATGAAGGGAGCGTGGATACTAGCTATGCTCGTGAGGTCTCATCTGTCATTGAGCACCAAAGTCCCTCCATTAAGGCCCGTATAGCAAAAGGAGTTTGGCTACGTGTCTACGCAAAAACCAATCGGCGTGTTCGATTTGAAATACTGCTGGAGTCTAACATCATTGGGAAAATTTGCGGCGGTCAAACTGCTTCATCACGTCCCTTGTTTTGCTCCAAGGTTTCCCCGTTAATCGAATATGCTACAGACAAGCTGAATACTATCCTTCCCACCATCTTGCCATCGCTCGCACCTAACTCACATCATACAGCAATTTCATTGGTAACTGAGATTTGTAGTGCGTGTAATGCTACACATACAGCCCAAACAATCATCAGTTCATTAGTGTGTATGGGACGGATTGCATTGTACAATGGCTCTCATCTCAAGGAGCCGGTTCACAAACTGCGCGATTTGGGTGTTCTTCAAACCGTTATACCCAGAAGCAGAAACTATGTCGTGACGCCAAGATATGAAGAAGCATTAACTTCTCTAAGAGGACTGGGCAACAAATCCCAATAGGCCGAGATTACGCCTCGGCAAGCCTCGATATTTCGGCTTCAACACTAGCCCTTACCTTTTTTCGGAGAATCTCAAACTCTGCTTTCGCTTCAATCAAAGCCTTGCGACGATTGGCATCACTTTGAACAACATTGTTCGCGCAATCCATTTTGCCATAAATCTTATCTTGGCTGCTTGTGAACCCATCTTGCCAATTTGCACCACTAGCAAATTGGCTTCTGTTTGCGTCATCTAGCTTAGCTTCAAGAACATCTAGAGCCTCAATCCAAGCCTTATTCAATTCCTCTAGCTCTTCCTTTACCTCTGCAAGATTGGTACCGCTCACTGAAATCGCTTCAGATGTTCTCCCGAGGTCCGTACAAACTTCGAGTGCATGGTATACGGGATCTTTAACTTCACTACGAAATTCGTCGAGGCGAATACCCAGCGCGCGTACTTTCTTCGTCTGAGCGTTCGTATGTCGATAATTTAGGTAGTTGAATAGCAGGCCAAGAACGGAGACTCCCAATACGCCCCAAAGTCGCATATCATTTGGAAGCGCTGGTTTTGCCGCCTCTATCACGCTTACGGCTTGATTGGCATCAGTCATAAAGGTTCTTCAATATTTAAATGCGGCTCCGCCTCTAGCGGCTAAGCTTCTATCAATACCACGCAGAATTTGCTCCATAACCGAAGGGCTAGCTCTAAATTTATAGTGCTCCAAAAATGCATCCTTCGATTTAAACTGCTGCACACTTTTCGAAAACATGCCTTGAAAGAAGGATGTTGCTATAGCTTCAATAGTGTTGGGTACGACAACTTCAACACTGTCTTCCAGTGCATCAAATTCGTCCAATTTGAACTTCTTACGAGCCTCGACACCGCGCTCATGTCCGGAAATATTCCGAACACGGTCATTCGATAGTTCTTCGAAGTTGATTTCCATTTCATCCGTCATTGTCAAAAATCTTACTTAGGTAAGTAGGGTCCAGTGAGAAGCCGATGCTGATTGCAGTACCCGGCAGTTTGACACCCAAATCAAATACATAATTTGGATCAGGGGGCAACTTTGCCGAATTCTCGTTATTAAACCATTGCACGCGCGCTCCATACTCACCTTCCCGCGCAACGCCTCTATTATAGTTTTCTTTGAGTTGAATACAAGAACTACCGGAAATGATGGTTACCTCAGGTTTATCCGATCCATCCCCTGTGTACCCAAGCGTAGAAGCGAAATCCAAAATATCCATAAGTCCGAATCCGCCGCGATTGTCTCTGTCAGCTTCTCGTACACATGTTACACCGTCTTGAATTGCGGCAAGCGTTCGCAGAGTTTCATCTGATTGCTTGGCACCAGCGCCCCTGACATTCCGAATATAGTTTTCAATATCGTCTTGCTGATCTTTCAATGCTCTTTGCAGGCTCTCTGAGAATGAGTCTCCAACTGAAACAATTCCGATGCTAGCGCGATAGGACCACCCTTTTCCGTCGGCGCGTTTCCTCCGCGCAAGAAACCCGGATACGGACCATGAGCCGTCTCGCCTAATTCCATCAGAGTGCCTTTCGGCGTTCTCCAGAACTTCCCCTAGTAGGTTCATGAGTTTCTCTCGACCACTTTCAGAAAGCTCCAAACCAATTTCTGGCCGCCCGAGCCATTCATCCATTGCCTCACAAAACCTACTAGTCGCAATGTCACGCGTCGGAACATCAACATAAGGAGTTTTCGACATAGTGCTGCCAGCCTTACGTCGCCGCGAAAGCGGAAAAGCCCACACGTCTTCGAAGTCAGATACACCACCAAACCTGACATTCAGAGCATACTCAACTCCAATTGCAGCTAGTACTTTTTGCATAGGAAGGTCCATCTCACCACCTACAAAGATGGGAACCATTTCCTTCCAGCATTCAACGAGGATCATGAATGGGACGACATCGAGGCAGTATTCATCTTTGAAGTTCAGACGCACCCCCAAACAACGAGCCTCCGCCGCAGCAATCCTTCGGAGGCCATCTAGTGTCTCCTGCGGATTTTCAATAAAGCTGAATCCTTCAAAGTCAATTTGCACATCTTCTGTGCTTTCGTTGCGGTCAGGCAGCTTCTGCCAATAGCCCTTACTCAGTCGCTCAGGAAACAATCCGTCCAAAACAACGGAAGGACGCATTTCACGTGTTAGGAGCAATCGGTCCGTATCGGTAACCTTTGATTTCTCTGGGTTGTAGGTTTTGCCTTTTCTAAGGACATTACTTACAGCCCTCTTTACTGCTTGCTTTTCGCGCCCAGTCAGCCCGTCAACATTCCAGTCCTTTTCAAGACGTTGCCTTTTCTTTTTTAAGCTGGCCCGATCGGCAATTTCGCCTGAGGCATTCTTCTTAACACTCTGAGTCGAAAAGAGCCGAACCAGATCCGCTGCTGTAATGTTTTTCAATAATGCCTCTTACAAAAAACCTGAATGCAACAATAGCGCGATTCTTCAATTCAAAGGTGTATAACACTTTGATAGTTAGTTGCTTTTCGATTTTCCACTATAATTTGTGCAATTCAAGTTGCGGCACGTCCTATTTGCGCCCTAGCAATCGATTGCAAGCACCAATGTTCACGTAAGTCATTGAAAAGATGGTGCCCCCACACGGACTCGAACCGCGGACCTACTGATTACAAATCAGTTGCTCTACCAGCTGAGCTATAGGGGCACTGCTGCGCATTTAAGGGGTTCTGCAGCAGGGTTCAAGTAAAAGGTTCAGGAGCGGCTTGCACGCGCCATCAGGGCGACAGCGCCCAGGCCTACGGTTATGACCATCAGGGCTGGGGGCGCAGCTTGACCGAGTTGTTCAAGCGATGCCTGTTCGTAGACCCGCGTGGCAAGAGTACCATAGTTGAAGGGGCGCAAAAGCAAGGTTGCTGGCAGCTCTTTAACGCTGTCGACAAAAACCAACAGCAAGGCAGTGCCAACCGAACTTTTGATCAGAGGGACATAGACCTCGGACAACGCGCCACGTGCTGAACGACCCAGTGATCGTGCAGCCATAGGCAAGTTGGGTGAAACCCGTCCGATTGCCGCGTCTGCCGCCCCCTGCGCGATGGCAAAGAAACGCACGCAATAGGCATATACCACAGCGAAGGCAGTTCCGGTCATCATCAGGCCAGGATCCCACCCAGTCACCGCCAGCACTCCATCAGCAAGAAAATTGTCTGTGGCCGCCATCGGGATCAGAATGCCGATGCCCAGCACCGCACCAGGGGCAGCGTAGCCTATTGTCGTCAGCGGCATCAGCTTGCGTGGTAACGAATGTCCTGACATCCGCACGCCATAGACCAGAAACAGCGCTGTTGTGACAGTCACAACCGCTGCGATGCTTCCCACCGTTAAAGTATGCCACAATGCTGATAACAACCCGTTTGACAGCCAGTATTCTGGTTTTGAAATCGCGTGCACCAGCAACACGCCAACCGGTAAAACAAACCCGATGACAAAGGGGATGGCGCAGGCGATCAACGCCAGAATGCCGGGCACAAGTCCCAGCGAGCGCGCCTCGACCGGGCGGCTTTGACGGGACATCCGATAAAAGCGGCTTCGGGACCGGCTGATTTTCTCAAGTGCCGCCAGAAGGAAAACGAACACAAGGATCACCATTGCGATCTGTGCCGCCCCTCCGGCGTTGTGGCTTTCCAACCAAACCGTGAAGATGCCTGTGGTCAGGGTCTGCACAGCAAAGTAATCAACGACGCCGAAATCTGACACGGTTTCCATCATTACGATGGCAACCCCTGCAGCAATGGCCGGGCGTGCCAAGGGCATCCCCACCCGCCAAAACCGCGCAAACGGCCCTGCGCCCAAAGCGCGCGCGACCTCGTACGCGTCGCCGGATTGCTCGCGAAATGCCGCACGCGCAAGCAGGAATACATAGGGGTTCAGGGCAGCAGCCAGAACCAGAACGGCTGAGCCGCGCGACCGTATCTGCGGAAACCAGTAATCCGCTGCACTTTCCCATCCGAACAGGGCGCGCAGCCCCGTTTGCACAGGACCGGCATATTCCAGAAAATCAACAAGCGCATAGGCGCCGACATAAGCAGGAATTGCCAGTGGCGTGAGTAACAGCCATTCAAGCCAGCGTGCACCGGGAAACCGGTACATGGTGATCAGCCACGCGGACCCGGTGCCGACGGCCGCCGACAAAAATCCAACGGAAAGACACAGCAGCAGCGTGTTCGAAACATATCGGGGCAGCGTCGTGTTCAATAGATGCGGCCACGCGTTCTCGGCCGGGGTCATCGCCATCCAAATGATCGACAGGATGGGCAATAAAACGAGAAGTGCAATTGCAATTGCTCCGACGGACCAAAGGTCTGGCAAGCGCTTTGCAAGGCTTGGGGCCTCAATCTGAGTCTTTTGGTCAGTCATCAATTATCCGTTTAGCCTGAAACAGGTTTAACTGTCCAGAAATCCACCATATGTTTCGTGGGGTCGACTGCAAAAAAGGCCAGCTCTGAATGCAAATCTGTTTCCACCTTGGTGCCCACTGCACGGACGATGATCATCTGACGAAATCACTGCTGAAAAACAGCGGTAGGTTGGCGAAGCTGGGGGTTGCGGTTCCCGGTCCTGGTCGGTATCGCGGGTTGCTTGCTGACGCGTTGGTCAAACTGCAAGGCGCGCGCGCTGATGATGACACACAAGACATGCTGCTGGACACATTTGTTGACCGCACCGATGCCAAACGGTTGATTCTGGGGCACAAGAACTTCATGGGTGCCCCCCACCGGTCGATTGAGAATAACCAGCTTTATCATCTCGCAAAACGCAACACAGTTTGGATCCGCAATCTGTTTGCCAATCACGAGGTCAGCTTTTTCATCGGTCTGCGCAATCCCGCCACCTTTGTGCCTGCTATTCTGAACACGGTGCCCACACACGACCGCACGTCTCTTCTGTCCCAACTTGATCCGCGTGGTTTGCGATGGTCGGATATGCTGCTAACGATCCGTGAAGCCAATCCTGACACACCGATTACTGTCTGGTGTAACGAAGACACCCCCCTTCTGTGGCACGAGATCATGCAGGTAATCGCCGGCGTCAGTGACAACATACCTCTGGAAGGAGGTCTGGACATTCTCAGGCCGATTATGACGCATGACGGCTTCGACCGAATGGTGGACTATCTGGGCAAGACCGAGATCCCCAGCCCACAACAGCGCCAGCGCGTGATCGTCACATTTCTTGAAAAATACGCCATTCCCGATGCGGTCGAGGAAGAGATCGACCTTCCGGGCTGGACAGAGGCGATGATTGACGACCTGAGCGATGCCTATGATCGAGATCTTGACCAGATCGAACGGATCGAGGGCGTTACCCTTTTGCTGACTTAATAAAAACCCGCCAAAAGGGGCGGGTTTTCATCGTCGTCCAAGGTCGGGCTTACATTCCCAGGGCTTCTTTATACATCTCCAGCACCGCTTCTTCTTCGGCAATGTCGTCCTTGTCGCGTTTGCGCAGAGCGATAACCTTACGCATAACTTTGGTGTCATACCCACGCGCCTTGGCTTCAGCCATCACTTCTTTTTGCTGATCGGCAAGGTCTTTCTTTTCCATATCCAGCCGCTCAATCCGCTCTACGAATTGGCGTAGCTCGTTGGCGGTTACGCGATAGCTGTTATCGGCCTGATTGTCGTCCATGTGATCCTCTTCTTCGGGTTGCTCCTGACTAGCCCGTCGCCAAGCCCGCTTCAAGAGCGTCAGGCGCCGCAAAAATGTAGAACGGCAAGCCACCGCCGGGGTTGCGCCGATCCCCGCAGCGCGCTAGGCGATCCTCATCAAGTCGGAGGACGCCATGGATTGGCTTATCATTATCGGTGCAATCATGTCTCTGGTCGGACTGGCCGGGTTGCTGGCCAGTGCGTTCAAGGTCATGAAGGCCAAGCGAGAAAATCTGGACGACGCAGCCCTGCGCGCACGGGTTCAAAAGGCGATGACCCTGAACATGGGTGGGCTGGCTTTGTCTGTGATCGGGTTGATGTGCGTGATCCTGGGTGTTTCACTGTCCTGAAGCAGTCCGTTGCCACGACAACCGGCATCAATCGCCGTTCAGGTCACTGAAATGACGCCCGTTCTTGATCAACTCGTCGAACAGGGGTGACGGAGCCCAGAATTTCGGCTCTTCCGGTTGATAGGATTTCAACGCATTTCTCACGGACAATAGCCCACGAGTGTCTGCCGCCATCATTGGGCCACCGCGAAAACGCGGGAACCCATAGCCATAGAGCAAGACCACATCAATATCCGACGGTCTTAGAGCGACGCCTTCGTCCAACAGCCGCGCGCCTTCGTTCACCATGGCGTTCAGGCAGCGCTGCTGAATCTCATCCTTCGAAAAGACGCGCGGGGTGATGCCCTTCTTGCGCCGCTCATCGTCAATGATTGCCAGTGCATCATGGTTTTCCACCGGCCCAAGCCCGTGTCCATGCACATAATAACCCCGGCCCGACTTCTGACCAAACCACCCTTCTTCGCACATGCGGTCACCGACCGACACATAGCGGTCTTCGGGATCGCGCTTCGCGGCCAATCGTTTGCGGCGCGCCCACGATATATCAAGCCCCGCCATATCCAGCACCTGATACGGCCCGACCGGAAAACCATAGGCCCGCATAGCTGCGTCGATCTGCGCGGGACTTGCCCCGTCTTCCAGCATGAAATCTGCCGCCAACCGATAGGCCGCCAGAACTCGATTTCCTATAAACCCATCTGCGACACCAGCCCGCACCGGCACTTTTCTGAGCTTCTTTGCCAAAGCAAATCCGGTGGCGACCACATCGCGGTGCGTTTTTTCACCCACGACAACTTCAAGCAGCTTCATAATATGAGCGGGTGAAAAAAAGTGATACCCAACCACATCCTGAGGGCGCGAGATCGTCGCGGCTAATGAATCGATGTCCAAGTAGGACGTATTGGTTGCCAATATCGCACCGGGGCGCATGACCTTGTCGAGTTGCTGAAACACCTCACGCTTAACGGTTTCATCTTCAAACACCGCCTCAATCACAAGATCGACCGGGGACAGGTCATCCATATCAGTGGTGCCGTTCAGGCGCGCCATACGTTCATTTGCCGTGGCCTGATCAATGCGTCCTTTTCCCACGGACTTTTCATAGTTGTCCTGGATCTTATTCGCACCGCGCGCCAGCCCGTCATCATTCCGTTCAACCAAGGTGACAGGGAAGCCCGCATCCAGGCATGAGATCGCAATACCCACACCCATCGTGCCCGCACCGACAACGCCAATGGTCGACACGTCACGCAGCTTCGCCCCGTCCAGTTCTGGCACTTTCGCCGCCCGTCGCTCGGCAAAGAACGCGTGTCGCAATGCTGTTGCTTCAGCCCCCGTTTCGCAATCATCGAAACATTTCCGTTCCAATGCGATGCCGGCCTCGAAGGGCAACAAAAGGGCGGCTTCAACACAATCGACGATGCAACGGACCGACGGAACATAATTTCCGGCGACACGACTACGCCAAGATTTGATCGCTTCGGTAAATTGGACCGGAGCAGCGAAGCCTTCGGCTCGCTCGCGCGTGGGGCGCGTGGGTGTCTTCTGCGCGATCATGTTTTTGGCCGATGTCAGCGCTGCCCGATCAAGGTTCTTGTGAATCACCTTCTCAATCAAACCCATCTGGGCAGCACGTTCGGCGGTGATCGGTTTGCCGGTGATCATCAGGTCAAGTGCCCCGTTGGCACCCACGATGCGCGGCACACGCTGTGTCCCACCACCACCGGGAAGCACGCCCAGATTGACCTCGGGCAACCCCATGGTCGCACCTTCAAGTGCGATCCGATAGTGGCAGGCCAAAGCCAGTTCAAACCCACCACCCAGCGCATGTCCATGTATGGCCGCCAGCACTGGTTTGTTGCAGGCTTCGATCCTGGCGCATACTTCCGACAGGATGGGGGCTGCTCGGGGGCGCCCGAACTCACGCACATCGGCGCCCGCCGGGAAGGTTTTCCCCTCAGCAGACAGGACGATGGCCCCGACGCGGTCGTCTGCATCGGCGCGGTCAAACGCGTCCATCAAGCCTTGCCGGATCACCTGACTAAGCGCATTGACCGGAGGATTTGAAATCTTGATGAGAGCGACGCCGTCCACGACGTCATATTGAACCTGTGCAGTCATCTGCGCCTCCGTCCCTGCCTGGTTTCAGTCGCCAGATAATAGCGCCTTTTGTCAATGGTCTGGGAACGAAAACTGTCTATTTCCGACCGATTGGTCGGTAATGCTGTGCAAAGAACAACACATTGGTGGCACACGCATGCTTCGCCGGTTGTGTGCACGTTCCGGTCAAACCGGCATGTTGTCAAACAGGTCGTCGGCGTCATCATCCTCAAGGTCGGCTTCAAACTTCCGGAAATCCTCAGGCACCGGCTGGCCGGTTTTTTCCAACTCCGAAATCTTCTCGCGCAGCTGCTCTTGCAACACATGACGGTCTTCGGGACGCTTGGCAATTTCATCCAGGATCATACTGATCGAGGCTTTCAGCTCTTCAAATGCCATTTTCTCCTCCAAGTTTCGTGTTGATGTGTCTGGACCTTCACGCACTGCCTGCACTACAGAGTGCGTCAGGCATGTTTCGCGGCACAATCGCGGCAGAATGGAGTGTGCGGCACAACATCAAGGCGTTCCGGTGAAATCTCGGTGCCGCATGTCATACAGAAGCCAAACTCGCCCTCGTCAATGCGTGCGAGCGCCGCTTTAATCTTTACAAGTTCATCCTGCCCGGAAGTCCCCAAACCTTCAAGTACTTCGTCCTCTTCGCGCTCAACAGCCAGTTCTTCCCAGTCTTTTGAACTATGGCTTTCTAACTCTTCTTCGATCTCGTGAAGTCGTGCGTCCAGCTCTTTCTGGCGGGCCAACAACAGGCTTTGATACTTGTTCACATCAACCATGGCGTTTCTCCTTCTCGACTTGATATTGGAACCAAGCAAAGCAGGTTGCTTTGATGCAGGTCAAGCCAACCACTCGCGGTTGTCAGACAGAACTTTCGGTGGCAGTCGCAGCCGCGTCGGTTATGATGTCGTCCCCTGCTGCAGATGCCTGTAAAACATCATCCTGCACGGGTTGGGACGATATCGGAGATGCAAGCAGGTCATCCGGCTGACTTGACGGATCCAACCCGATCCTAAGGGCACGTTGGCCGCCTGCCTGCCCCAACCGACAGGTGGCGCGCACCTGTCCGGTCAAATCTTCCAGTTCAACAGTACCCAGAACATCACGGGTCAACATAACGGTCGTGCCTGGGGTCAATCCGGCTACGTCGTCCAACGACATGCGCGTGCGATGCAGGACGGCGTGCAGCTCAACATGGGCACCCAACACAATGGGTGGTGCCTCTCTCCTTTCTTCGTACCCCGAGGCAGTATCAGTCCCGTCGGACGATTTGACCACATCATACGGCAGCAAAAGTGTCAGCTTACCTTGCTTGCCGCAGTCCCCCAGATCAAGCGCTGCCTGAAAACGCCGATACGCAATGTCGGGCAATGCCATCTTAACGGCACGACTGTCGACCATCTGGACCGCGAAACGAAACCCCTTGCAAAGGTTAGCCACCGGCAGCTGCGCCGCTGTCAGCGCACGTTCCCACCCTTCCAGCACATGATCGAAGAAGTCCGCGCACATCGCTGCATCTGTGCGGGTGGCAGTGCGCGGGTGCGCTGGAGCTGGTAGCACACGCCCTACAGTTTGCATTTCGATCACGGCTGCAACGAGATCAGGATCCGCGATCAACAAGCCAAACTGGCTGGCTGCCCCTTCGGCAATGGCAAGTAGATCATGATCGGCGGTGGTTCCGTCCAGCGCTGACAGAACAACGCGGTCTTCTGTGACGTTAGTTGCGTTGATCGCAAGTCCGGCCGTTGCAACCCCTGCACGCGCCAACGCCTTTCCCAAAGCTCCGGCGGCGGTGGCCGGTGGGATCTCGGGCGGTGGACGGCGCGCACCAGCCTTTTGGCGGATCGCGCTGATCTGATCGGGGTCAGCCATGTCTGGTCCGTTCTTGTCGCATCGCAACAGTCCTGCCAAAACAAAGTTGATAATAGGTTTAATTCAGCCCGCGATGCGGTATTTTATCAAGTGGCAGCGTGACCCGGAATGCCGCCCCCCGCTGGCCTGGAAGATAAGTGATCGCCCCACCCAGCCTGTCCATGATCTCGCGGCAGATGGCCAAACCCAGCCCAGCCCCGCCAGCTGCGGCATTGTCCGTCAATCGTGCGAACTTCTCGAAGATCATCACCTGGCTTTCGGTCGGAATGCCCGAACCGTTGTCCACGAAATCAAGCCGCAAAACCCCGTCTCGCACGCCGACACGAATGGTCAGGCGTTTGAACTTGGCGTCTCCGTATTTGGCTGCATTGGCGATCAGATTGATAAAGACCTGCGCCAGCCGGTCCGTATCTGTGGCGATGATGATCTGTTCGCGCGCAAGGTCGCGGTGGATACGTAGATCTTCGGCAACGATCAGTGACTGGGTTGCCGCAACGGCGCGATCCAGAACTTTCGACAACACCTCGCGCTGCGGATTCAGTTGCACCTGTCCGTGTTCAAGCACACTGAGATCAAGCAGGTCATCCAGCAGCCGGGTCAGCCGGAGCGCCTCGTCATGGATGATCGAAGCATGTTGCTGGGTGGCCTGCGCGTCCGACACACCGCCATCGCGCAAAATCTCCGAGAACGCGCGGATCGAGGTCATCGGGGTTCGCAATTCGTGGCTAATCTGGCTCAGGAACGCATCTTTTTGGATCGACAATTGAGTCAATTTTTCATTGGCCGCCGAAAGTTGCCGCGCGGTGGTGGTCAGCTCTTTCTGCTTCTCCTCCAACTGCGACGAATAAACCAGCATTTGCTGGGTTTCGTCGGCGACCGCCATCAAGTCATCGACCGACACCGTGGCCCCTCCCATGATTTGCGCAATCATTGCATGAGCGGTTGCCGCGCCGACCGAACCGGAAAGTGCGCGCTCCAACCGGGCAATGAAATCAGGGGTGGTGTCGGGCAAGTACCCATCTTTTCCCTGCGCACTGGCTTGTGCTTGAAACAAGTTTTGAGCCGCATCCGCCCCCATCGTGCGTTGAGCCATTACCAGTAGATCTTCGGCCGCAGCCGCTGGATAAACACCTCCCTGCGTTTGGTGAGTATGGTCCAGAACGTTAACAAATTGCGCCCCTTGCAGCCTCTCTAACGGGCCGGGAAACGAGATCAGGGACACGCCGACAAAGGCAATACTGTTCAGGATCAGCGACCAGAACACTGCGTGGACAACCGGATCCAACCCGGTGACGCCAAACAACGCTTGCGGTTTCAGCCAGGCGATCCCGAATGGCCCGTCGGTTAGCAAGGTCGCGCTCATCAGACCCGCATCCCCAAAGCTGGGTAAAAACAGAGTGTAGGCCCAAACGACAAAACCAGTGACAAGCCCTGCCGCCGCGCCGTTCCGCGAGGCCCCTCGCCAGAGCAAACCGCCGGCCATGGCGGGTAAAACCTGTGCAACGCCCGTAAACGAGATCATCCCGATTGCGGCCAGCGCAGTGCCTCCGCCCGACATTCGAAAATACAGATAACCCAGCACCAAAACGCCAATGATCGAAAAGCGGCGTGCGACCAGAAGCACCTGCCGCACATCGCCTGATACGGTGGCTTCTTCGGGTCTTATGGACAACCAAAGCGGCATGATTATGTGGTTTGACACCATCGTTGCCAAAGCAATCGACGCTACGATCACCATCGACGTCGCGGAACTGAACCCCCCAAGAAACGACAGCATTGCCAATCCGTCCTGATCAAAATGCAACGGGATGGTTAGAACGAACAGGTCCGGGTTTTCGCCTGCTGGCAAGGTGCCAAGGCCGACCACGGCGATGGGCAGGACAAACAGGCTCATCAGAAACAGATAAGCCGGAAACGCCCAAGAGGCGATGGCAAGCTGGCGCTCGCCCGGATTTTCCACCACCAACACATGGAACATGCGCGGCAGGGTCAGAAATGCGGCGGCGGACAGGAAAGTTAGCCCGACCCAACGCCCACCCGTTATGGTCCATGCATCACCGGGTGTGGACCGCATAGCCTCGCCCACCGCGACGGCGATATTTGCAGGACCTCCACCGACACCCCAAACGACGAATACCCCAACGGCGAGCAAGGCGACAAGCTTGACCACTGCTTCGACTGCGATGGCGGTAACGACGCCGTGGTGGCGCTCATTGACATCAAGGTTTCGAGTGCCGAATAGGATGGTAAACAGTGCCAGACCACCAGCCACCCAAAGTGCCGTAGCATCCAGATCGGGGACGTTCCAGCCCACCGAACGATCCCGCGCAAAGACCGAGAAGGCCAATGTAACTGACTGCAATTGCAGGGCGATATATGGCGTCGTCCCGATGACCGCGATCAAGGTTACGATTACCCCAAGTAGGTTCGACTTGCCATAACGAGACGACAACAAATCAGCGATCGACGTTACCCGTTGCGCGCGACCAACCCGCACCAGCTTGCGCAAGAACCACCACCAACCGATCATCACAAGTGTCGGTCCAAGGTAGATGGTGACAAACTCAAGCCCGGACCGCGCCGCATAGCCGACCGCACCATAAAAGGTCCACGCCGTGCAATACACAGACAGCGACAGGGTATAGATCAGCGAAGAGTTTAGAAGCCGGTTCTTGTCTCGTGCGGCACTGCGATCAGCAGCAAACGCCACAAGGAACAAACCCATTACATACAGCAGGCAGACCGCGACCAGCGTATTGAAACTGAGCATCAGTCGCGTCCCTCGTGTCGGCCTTTGGGGACAGACAGATCTTCAAGCTGGGTCGAAGACAACTCGCCGTCCGGGTCGTACGAGACGTCGGGCCAACGAGACAGCCCGCGCGCGATAACCGCGGTTGCAACGATCAGGCCAAACCATGCGATAAACAGATACATCCCCACCTCAGCAGTGCCAACGCTGGTGACCAACAGCGGCAGAAGAAACAGAAATACGCCCAAGATCGGCAAAAGCCGCGCGGCATCTTCCAGCCGTCGCCGCCGATAGCTTTGGCGTGCCAAAAACAGGGGTTCGCGCCGAAATCTCATGCAAAGTCAGCCCGTTTGGCCATCGTGAAGATCCTGCGGCACGGCATCGCGTTGTTACCCCGGCACAAGCTCGTTCAGGGTTTCAACAACTTCGGCGTTCGAGAAAGGCTTGGTCATGAAACGGTTTACCCCAAGCCGTTCGGCCTGTTCGCGATCAGTGCGTTGACCGCGTGCAGTCAGCATCAGAACTGGCAGTCTGCGCGTCACGTCGTGGGCCCGCAAGTCTTGCAAAATGTCATAGCCTGACCGACCCGGCAGCATAACGTCAAGGATCAACGCGTCTGGCCTTGCGTCCAAAACCGCCTGCACCGCAGTTTCGCCATTGGCATGTGTGCCGACAGTCCAGCCATCCCGGCTGAGGATGAAACTGATTGCCGCGACGATATTTGGTTCGTCCTCAATAACGAGCACCTGCTTTGCCATTTATCCCTCCGCTCGGGCAGGCTATCGCCGCACCCTTGCGGATGAATATCGACAATGCACAGAGCCATGTCAAAATAAACCAAACCGGATGGGGGCGAGAATGTCTTCTCAACCGGCTCACAAGTCGCGGATTAAAGTGGTTTCACTCGGAGTCTGCGGACAAAAGTGACGCTTCGCGACGGGCCGCACAGCCACTTCGCGGACAGACGCGGCACGAAGAGCCAACTGGCAAGACTGGGCCGTCAAGGTCACTAAACCGCGTGTCTTCAAGAGGTTCAATCATCATAAAGGCTTCAAGAACCGGAGGCAGGTCAAACCGCAACGCTTCGCGCGGAAGACAGATCGCCTGACATAGAAACCTGCGTGGGGTCGGCCCAGGCAGTTCGACCACCG